>NZ_JAUDRY010000003.1:0-100170 GCF_030382195.1 Rhizobium sp. S96 | reverse complement strand
GCCTTTGCGCTGATGGCTGCAAGTTCGTCCGTCGAGAAGAGCGCGAGTTCGTCGCTGCTCAGCGTTGCAACCTGTGCGGAGCTGAGGCCGGCGATCTGATCCGAGTTCAGGGCCTGGATCTGGTCGGTCGACAGAGCAGCGAACTGGGTCGAAGAGAGGGCTGCGACCTGTGTCTTGCTCAGGGCGGCAACACCGTCAGTGCTCAGCTTGCTGACATCGAGACCTGCAAGAGCCTTGGTGCTGATGGCCTTGATTTCGTCAGAGGAGAAGGTAGCGAGGCTTTCAGAAGACAGCGAGCTGAGCTGTCCCGAGGACAGACCTGCGATCTGCGTCTTCGTCAGAGCCGTTGCATTGTCGGAGCTGAGGTTTGCAAGGGCGTCGGTGCCGAGGCCTGCGATTGCCTTTGCGCTGATGGCTGCAAGTTCGTCCGTCGAGAAAAGCGCGAGTTCGTCGCTGCTCAGCGTTGCAACCTGTGCGGAGCTAAGGCTGGCGATCTGATCCGAATTCAGGGCCTGGATCTGGTCGGTTGACAGGGCGGCGAACTGAGTCGAGGAGAGGGCCGCGACCTGTGTCTTGGTCAGAGAGGCAACACCTTCAGTGCTCAGCTTGCTGACATCGAGACCTGCGAGAGCCTTGGTGCTGATGGCAGCGATCTCGTCGGAGGAGAAGGTGGCGAGATCGTCGGAGGAGAGCGAGTTAAGCTGTGCCGAGGAAAGACCCGCGATCTGCGTCTTCGTCAGGGCCGCGGCGTTTTCGGTGCTGAGGCTTGCAAGGGCGTCGGTACCAAGGCCTGCGAGAGCCTTTGCGCTGATGGCGGCGATCTCATCGGTGGAAAAAAGCGCAAGTTCGTCGCTGCTCAGCGTCGCGACCTGTCCGGAGCTGAGGCCGGCGATCTGATCCGAAGTCAGGGCTTGAATCTGTCCGGTAGACAGGCCGGCGAACTGGCTGGTGTACAGCGCCGTAACCTGGGCCGCGGAGAGGCTATTGATCTGGGCGGAGTCCAAGACCTCAATCTGAGACAGCGTCAGCCCCTTGACGGCCGTCACCGAGATGGCGCGCAGGTCTTCGGAGCTGAAAAGAGCGAGGTTGTCGGTGCTCAGGGCAGCGATCTGCGAGGAGCTCAGCGCCTTGATCTGGGCGCTGCCCAGAGCATTCACATCATCCGACGTCAGGCCAGCAATTGTCGAGGTAGAAAGCTTGGAGATCTGTACGGCGGATAGTGAGGAAAGAATCGAAGTCATGAACGTGTCCTTGATACCGGTTAGCGACGGAGCACGCCTATCTGCCGCCAGACACCGCCATTGCTGGCAACAATCCGACTTCCGCAAATAAAGCGAAATGGTGGGGAACATGGCTCATGTGAACCTGCGCTGGAAAAGGCATCATGCAATACGAGCCGGAGAAAAGGGCCCGGATTTTCCGCGCTAGTTTGTGCGAGTGCCGCCTGACAATTTTCGCGACTTGGATGCCATAGCAGGCGAACGATTAAAGCCGAGTTAATGTCGACGGCAGTACCTTTATTTCTTAAATATCATGCATTGTAAAAATTTATAAAGTATAAAATGCAGAAATTATTCATGATCTGATTGGTAGTCGAAATGCGGCGCAGCCACATATTCGCGTATCTCGGACAAGTAGCGCCGCTAGCATGATCGCGACGAGAGTGGTAAAGCCGGCATCGGATTGGTTGGACTTGGCGTATCGCGGCGCGATATAGCCTTTGTTCTCGATCGTTTCATAAAGATCGCAGTTCTCTTTGAGCGCAAGGGTATGAGAAATACCTGCGATGGTCCCCGCCCAATTGTTGACGGCCCCGGCAGTTAAGCGCCGGCCATCGGCAGATCGTGAATGTGTTGCGCGAAACAAGATCGTGGCCCGAAGGCGTTTGTCTTATCGGTTGGCGTCGCGCTCAAGATCTGTGACGCCAACCGGCTTGGAACGAATCAGATGTCCGTTACCGCAGGACGTCGAACTGTTCTCTTGGGGTATCCTCTACCGACATCAGCCCGGTGCGTGGTGCGCGCGCCGGCACGTCGATATGGTCGGGCGCGAGACCGGCCTTGGCCCGTTCCGCCATCATTTCGTAGGCGTCTTCGAGATGCGCCGTGAAGCGGTCCGCGTCGAACAGCGGATACATGAAGCGGTTCGCTTCGAGCCGGGTCCGGTAACCCCGAACGGTTTCGCGATCGTTGGCAAGTGCGACCGCCATATCCTCGTAGCCGGCGGTATCCGCCGCCACGAGTTCCGGGAGGCCTACCGCATTCAACAGGCTCTCGCTGACGCGCGAGGCAAAGTTGGTGCCCTTCTTGGTCAGGACCGGCAGCGCCGCCCAAAGCTCTTCGGACGATGTGGTGTGGCCGTTATAGGGCCAGGTGTCGAGCGCAAGATCGGCAGCTGCCAGACGGCTGATGTGGTCGGCGTATTTGGCACGCTCGCAGAAAATGACGCGAGCGGCTGCAATGCCGCGTTGACGGAAACGCAGCGAGAGATGGGCCTTGCTCTTCTCCGACGTGACCATCAGCCACAAGACGCTGTCAGGTGCACGCTTCAGGATGTTGCACCAGGCGTCGACGACGGTCGACGTGACCTTGCGGTTGGCGTTGAAGGAGGCAAAGACAAACTTGTCTTCCGGCAACCCCAGCTGGGTCCGCGTGACAGGGCTCGGAGCTGGTCTGTGAACGGGATCGTTCGGCTGGTAGGTGTCTGGCAGGCGCACGAATTTTTCGTGGTAGTGCTGCTTTGCGATCTCGGGCAGCACGTAGCGGTCACCGATGACATAGTCGACGTCCATGCAGACAGTACTGCCGGGGTAACCGAGCCAGGAAACCTGGATGGGTGCCGCGTCATGGTTGAGCACCTCATAGCGGCTGTCGGAGGTGGGGCCCTTGAGATCGACGAAGATGTCGATGCCGTCGCGCCGCATCAGCGCGCCGATCTCGCTGTTCGACATTCCGCCGACTTCCACGACCCGACCCCAGCGTGAGCGGTCGGCGGTGTTGCGAGCCAGCTGGTCGGCCGGCGTGTGGCAATAGAGTGTGATCTCGAAACGCTTGCGGTCATGCTGTTCCAGCACGCGCTGCAGAAGTTTCATCGTTGCGTGCCCGTCCCAGTAGTCGGAGGACAAGTACCCGATGCGAAGCTTTTCGGACCAGCTGTGGGCGCGGGCGTGACGAGCCTTGGTCTGCTCTTCGGTGATCGGCGGCTTGCCCGCGACCGCAAGCTTGTTGAGCGCTTCGTCTTCGCACCATTGCAGATTGTAGAAAGCGCTCTCATGCCGGAAGAACGAGAGATTGCCCTGTGCGACCAGCGCATCGATCATCGGCTGATACCTGTCGGTCGCTTCGAAATCGCAGGTTTCGCGGCTGATGATGAGATAGAGCAGGCGCAGTGCGACGATCTGGGGGAAGCGACTGAAGAGGGCGCGAATGAGCTCGTCGTTGCTTCGGTCGTGCGGGTCGTTGCTCAGGAGGAAGAGTGAAAGCTTCACATGCTCCGGATTGTCGCTCTCGGCGAGCACCTTTCTGAAGGGGCTGAGCAGATCCATGCGCCCGCGCTTCAGATAGATTGACGTCAGGATGAATGCGATGTCGCGGTCTTGAGGGGTCTTGGTCATCAGCCGCAGCGCGAGAAGCAACGCTTCGTCTTCGTTCCCGCACTCGAAATGCAGCATCGCCGCACGGCGCACATGCTCGATACCGGCCTTGCCTTCGAGATTGCCCGCCAGCGCAAATGCCTTGGCCGCGTCTTCCTTCATCCCCAGCTGCAGAAGATTCTTCGCGATCAGGGCATAGGTCTTGGCATCCTTCTGTTCGCTGAGGAGTACATTCAGCGTTTCCAGGGACTGCAGAAAACGACCGCCTTGGTAATCTTTCGATGCGGTGGCGAATGAGACTTTGCTGTTCAAGACGAACTCCGTGGAGAAAACCGTGGCAATGCTGCGCGCTGGCTTTCGTCGTTTGCCCGAGCCCTTTTGGAGACCGTTCAGCGCTGAACGCAGCTTCGCTCATGCCACATTGCCCGACGAACCTTGCATGAAACAGGTGGTTCGCAAGGGTGCAAGCTGCTGTTAACCATCGCACTGTTTCCGCTCGATATTTCGCCGCGGCGTTAAGTAGTTCGCAAGCATTGCCTGCGACATTCACCCTCACATGACGGGTTTGGTTCCAAGGAAAAACGGACCGAGGGGCATGAGGCTGTTCCGTCATCACCGGTATTCAAGTCCGGTAATGTCCTCCTTTTGTATCTAGTTTTGGGGACAACCATGACAAGCATTAACACCAACAACTCCGCAATGGCAGCTCTCCAGACGCTGCGGAATGTCAACAGCAACCTGTCCAAGACGCAGAACCACGTTTCGTCTGGTCTGCGCGTTGAAAAGGCTTCCGACAACGCTGCGTACTGGTCGATCGCAACCACGATGAAGTCCGACAACGGCGCTCTGTCTGCTGTTTCCGACGCTCTCGGCATGGGCGCTGCCAAGGTTGACACCGCTTACACCGCCGTCGACAGCTCGATCGACGTCGTCAACCAGATCAAGTCCAAGCTCGTAGCCGCTACCGAAGAAGGCGTTGACAAGGACAAGGTCCAGGACGAAATCACTCAGCTGCAGGACCAGCTGAAGAGCATTGCAAGCTCGGCTTCGTTCAACGGCCAGAACTGGGTCCAGAACACGGTCGGCACCACGATGAGCGTTGTCTCCTCGTTCGTTCGTGACTCCTCTGGTGGTATCGCGGTCAACACGACGTCCTACGTTTCGACGGCAAGCGACCTGCTGCTCGACGACACCGGCACTGACGGTATCCTCGGTGCCTCGGGTGCTGCCTCGACCCAGTCGATCGTCGGTTTCTCCATCGGCAGCAGCACCACCAAGGGTGACATCGACAACCTGCTGACGGACGTCGAATCTGCGTTGAGCAGCATGACGGCTCTGGGCTCGAAGCTCGGCTCGATCTCGACTCGCATCGACCTGCAGTCGAACTTCGTTTCTTCGCTCAGCGACGCAATCGACACCGGCGTTGGCCGCCTCGTCGACGCCGACATGGAAGAAGAATCCTCCAAGCTCAGCGCCCTGCAGACGCAGCAGCAGCTGGCGATCCAGTCGCTCTCGATCGCTAACTCTTCTTCGCAGAACATCCTCTCGCTGTTCCGCTAAGACAGGCGCTAGTTCAAAACCAAAGCTTTTTGCGGCCGGGTATCCCCCGGCCGCAAATGTTTTAACAAGCAGTTAATGTTTTCGCCGCTAACCCACGGATTTTTTTACAAATTTTCTTATCCAATTTAGTAATTCTTAACCATGTTGCGGTCATATGTCCTCATCGAAACGGTGAGTTGACCCGCAACAAACGAAGGCGGTCAACAGGCATGAAGCTGAGCGCCGTTCCCGGTCAAGATCCGGATGTCCCTGTCTACATATTGCCGAACAAGGGGCACTTTACATGACGAGCATTCTTACCAACAATTCCGCAATGGCAGCTCTCCAGACGCTGCGGAACGTCAACAGCAGCCTGTCCACGACGCAGAACCACGTCTCGTCTGGTCTGCGCGTTGAGAAGGCCAAGGACAATGCTGCGTACTGGTCGATCGCGACCACGATGAAGTCCGACAACGGCGCTCTGTCTGCTGTTTCCGACGCTCTCGGCATGGGCGCTGCCAAGGTTGACACCGCTTACACCGCTGTTCAGAGCGCTATCGACGTCGTCAGCGAAATCAAGTCCAAGCTCGTAGCCGCTACCGAAGAAGGCGTTGACAAGGACAAGGTTCAGGACGAAATCACTCAGCTGCAGGACCAGCTGAAGAGCATTGCAAGCTCGGCTTCGTTCAACGGCCAGAACTGGGTCCAGAACACGATCGGCACCACGATGAGCGTTGTCTCCTCGTTCGTTCGTGACTCCTCTGGTGGTATCGCGGTCAACACGACGCAGTACGTTTCCACGGCAAGCGACCTGCTGCTCGACGACACCGGCACTGACGGTATCCTCGGTGCTTCGGGCGCTGCTTCGACCAACTCGATCGTTGGCTTCACGATCGGCGCAAGCAGCACCAAGGGCGACATCGACAACCTCCTGACGGACGTTGAAACCGCTCTGACCAGCATGACGGCTCTGGGCTCGAAGCTCGGTTCGATCTCGACCCGCATCGACCTGCAGACCAACTTCGTTTCTTCGCTCAGCGACGCAATCGATTCGGGCGTTGGTCGCCTCGTCGACGCCGACATGGAAGAAGAATCCTCCAAGTTGAGCGCTCTGCAGACACAGCAGCAGCTGGCAGTCCAGTCGCTCTCGATCGCTAACTCTTCTTCGCAGAACATCCTCACGCTGTTCCGCTAGTAGCAGGCGCCCCAGGCGTTCAGCAAAGACATCCGCCGGTTCGCCGGCGGTCAAAAAGAAAGCCGCTCTCGACCGAGGGCGGCTTTTTTATTTTGGCCGTTAACGCATCGTTAACCAAACTCATGTTTTCTGCCGTCAACGAAACGGTATGTTAACCAAGCTTAAGAAGCGGTTAGCAGGCATGACGCTAATGTCCGTTGCCGGTGGCGGTCCGGAATGTCCCTTTTATAAATTTGCCAACAAGGGGCGACTTTTTCATGACAAGCATTTTGACCAACGTGGCGGCAATGTCCGCACTCCAGACCCTGCGCAGCATCAGCGGCAGCCTAGAGGATACGCAGAACCGGGTTTCGTCCGGCTACCGCGTCGCAGAGGCCAAGGACAATGCTGCCTACTGGTCGATCGCGACCACGATGCGCTCGGACAACAAGGCCCTTTCGGCCGTCTCCGACGCGCTCGGCCTGGGTGCGGCCAAGGTTGATACAGCCTATTCGGCGATGGACAGCGCCATCGACATCGTCTCCGAGATCAAGGCGAAGCTTGTCGCCGCGACCGAAAACGGCGTCGACAAGACGAAGATTCAGGACGAAATCTCGCAGCTCCAGCAGCAGCTGTTGAGCGTTGCGCAGTCCGCGTCGTTCTCCGGCGAAAACTGGGTCGCCGGCAACACCACCAAGAGCGTCGTCTCCTCGTTCGTTCGTGACTCCAACGGCCAGGTCTCCGTGCAGACGACGCAGTACGTGCTGGACGACGCCTCGGACGGCAACGTGCTCTTCGGCGTGGACTCCACCGGCGGGATCGACACGTCCACCGGCATCATCGGAACGTCGACCGGAACGATCGGTTCTATCTTCGAGATGGATATCACCTCCTTCACTCCGGCTGATATTAACGATGCATTGACCGCTGTGGAAGGTGGCCTCAGCGCCCTTACTAAGGCGGCTTCCCAGCTCGGCTCGATCTCGACCCGCATCGACCTTCAGGAGAGTTTCGTCTCCAGCTTGAGCGACTCGATCGACTCCGGCGTGGGCCGCCTCGTCGACGCGGACATGGAAGAAGAATCGTCCAAGCTCACCGCTCTGCAGACCCAGCAGCAGCTGGCAATCCAGTCGCTCTCGATCGCGAACTCCAGCGCTCAGAACGTGCTTACCCTGTTCAAGGGCTAAGGCCGGCAAAGCCACGCGCAGGCGCTTTCGGCGCCGCCCGGACTATGAGAGAGCCGTATCCGCCGATACGGCTTTCTCTTTGTTTTTGAAACGAGATTTAAGGTTGCGCGAGGCTTGCGCGACAGTTTTACGACCCTTGCACAACCAGCAGGCCTTGGTTACCTTCCCTTAACAATTGATTTGTTTCAGCGACAACCGGCCACGAGCCGGGGCATGACGCCAAGTCGGTCGCTACCGGTAGTCCGGTCTGTCCCGTTCCCTACCTCAGAGCCCGAACATGACCTATAAAATCACGAGCGCCGCCCAGGTAAACGCCCTTGCCGCATTGCGTATCATCAACAAGGATGCCGCGACCGCGCAGCAACAGGTCTCATCGGGCTATCGCGTGGAAACGGCAGCCGACAACGCGACCTATTGGTCCTTTGCGAGCGTGCTCCGTTCGGATAGCAGCTCGTTGACGAATATTCACGATGCGCTCGGCGTCGGCGCATCCAAGGTTGATACGGCCTATACCGCAATGGACAGCCTGATCGACCAGCTCGGTGATATAAGGGCGACGCTTGTGACCGCCCAGGAAAGCGGCGTCGACAAGGACAAGCTCAACACCTCGCTGACCGAGATGAAGACGCAGATCCAGACGACCGTCCAGACAACCAGCATCGCCGGCGAAAACTGGCTGTATAACCAGGACCCCACTTTGCCGACCTCGCGATCGGTGATCGGCGGGTTCACGCGCGGTGCGAACGGCGAATATCAGGCGCAGATGATCAGCTATCCGGCCACACAGACAGTGATGGTCGATACCGTCGACCCCAGCCGTGGCCTGCTGACAAAGGCGACTGACGTGCTGAATGCCGACGGCACCTCGACGGGGCGCAGCTACTATCTGCTCGGCGCCGGCTCCGCGACTTCGACGGGCACCGAAATCAAGCTGGATAGCACGACGACGCCGGAAGAAATCGCCGACATGCTGTCCGCTGTCGATACGATGCTCTCCACGCTGACGACGACGGCTGCCGGCCTCGGCACCATGAGCGCTCGGATCAGCGATCGCGTCGACTATACCGCGAACCTCTCTGACTTGATCGACAAGGGTGTCGGCTCTCTCGTCGATACGGATATGGACGAGGCATCGACCCGTCAGAAGGCTTTGGAGACGCAGCAGCAGATGGGTGTGCAGGCGATCTCCATTCTGAACACGGCGGCCAGCAAAGTTCTGATTCTGCTGCAGTGATTGCATGAGGCGCTTGCCGCGCACCTTTCCGCCGGTGTGCTTCATTTTCGCACAAGTTTGACTTCCTAGGGTCGAACCATGAGGGCGTCGTGTGAAGCGGCGCCGGAAGAGTTGGCTGGTGCAAATTGAGGCAGGGCATGTTGCAGGTGTCTGCAGATACGAGGTGGTTTCGGTGAGTGCGCAGCTTTCTCGTTATCTGAAAGACTTTGGCGAGCCCGTTGTGGTGGCGCCGGTTGTCGAAGCGAACGATTTTTCGGACGACTTCGGCGACTTTCCCGAGATGCCCGCCGCGCCGGTGGTCGATGTTGAGGCGGAGCGCCATGATGCACATGCGCAAGGCTATGCCGAGGCGACCGCCGCGCTGACGGAGAAATACGAGTCCGAAGCGCAGACGGTTGCGCTGGTGCACCAGCGTGAGATCGAGGAGCTTCGGGAGCGCTACGAAACCGAGCTTGCGGCGCATATCGCCGCCCGCATCGAGGCGATTTCCGCCGAGATGGCCGATCTCGTCAGCGCGACGGTGGCAAAGGCGCTCGCGCCCGTGATGACGGACGTTCTGTCGCAAAGGGCCGCCGTTGAACTCGCGGCAACACTGCGGCAGGCGCTGCAGGAGGGTGATGCCGGAACGATCACAGTGCGGGGACCGACCCACCTGTTCGATGTTCTGAAGAACCAGCTTGGCGAGAAGGCAGGCCTTCTGCGTCATCAAGAAACGGCCGATATCGATTTGACGGTTGAATTCGGCGACGCGGTGCTTGTGACCCGCATGTCTGCCTGGACGGCGAGCCTGAAGAAAGTTCTGGAATGAGTGACAGCGAGAACCATCACCACGGCAAGAACGAAATCATCATCGTCAAGCGACATGGTGGTGGCGATCACGATGGCGCTCACGGGGGTGCCTGGAAGATTGCGTACGCCGACTTCATGACGGCAATGATGGCCTTCTTCCTCGTCATGTGGCTGGTCAACGCCGCCAACGAGGAGACCAAGGCGTCCGTCGCGACCTATTTCAACCCGATCAAGCTCGCTGACGAGAAGCCGACGCAGAAGGGCTTGAAGAAGCCGGTCGATCAGGCCGACGGCGAAGAAAAGCAGGACAAGTCGAAAGAGAAGGAAGATCAGCCCAACAAGGGCGCCGCCGCGGCGACCGGGGAAGATCAGACCTCCACCTCGGGCGACCAGACGAACTATTCGGAAGCGGATTTCTTCGAGAACCCGTATTCGGTTCTGGCCGAGATTGCCCAGGAAGTCGGCCAGCAGGCCAACGTCAGCGCCAAGGGCGAGGGCGGTGCCGCCGATTCCGGACCGGCTACCGGTGCCGATGGCGGTGAGGCGTATCGTGATCCCTTCGATCCCGACTTCTGGACGAAGCAGGTTCAGGTATCCAGCGCAAACAAACAGCAGCCGGCGGCAAGCGACACGGCAGCCGACACGCCTGTCGACAATACCGAATTCGCCAAGGCGGAGCTGCAGAAGCCGGATGAGCTGACCAAGGCGGAGAACCAGGACGCCAAGTCCGGTGAAGCCGCTGCAAAGGCGACTGCCGACAAGGCAAGCGACAAGGACGGCATCGAGAGCCAACCCACGCCGGAAATCAAGAAGGTGATGGAAGAGAAGCAGGCCCAGGACCTGCAGAAGGAAATCGCCCAGCAGATCAGCGGTGTTGCCGGCAAACTCGCCGAAGGCCTCACGGTAACGCCTGCGGAGGGCGGGTTGCTGGTCAGCATTTCCGACCAGAACGACGATTCCATGTTCAACGTCGGCTCGGCTGTTCCGCGCAAGGAAATGGTCCTGGCCATGGAGAAGATTGGCGAGATCCTGAAGGGACGGCCGGGCACGGTCGTCATTCGAGGCCATACCGATGGACGCCAGTACAAGGGCGAGAACGGGAACTGGCGCTTGTCCATGGATCGCGCGCAGGCAGCCTACTACATGGTCGTGCACGGCGGCCTCGACGAGAAGCGTATCTCGCAGGTTTCCGGCTTTGCCGATCGCAAGCTCAAGGACAGCGCCGATCCCTTCAATGCGTCCAACCGGCGTATCGAAATCCTCGTCCAGGCGGATCAGGGGTAATTGATGGCTCGTCGGCAGCGTCGTGATCTTCTTCTTTTGCTGATCGGCCTCGCGGTGGCTGCGCCTGGCGCAGTCCGCGCCGAGGAGCAGGAAGACCTCGTTCCTTACAAGATGCTGCGGTCGCTGCAGTTCGTGCAGGATTCCGTCGTGCTCGGCGATCATTCGGCCGCCGAGATGCAGCGTTTCATGCTCGGCACCATCGACAAGCGGCTTCGGTCGGTCGATCCATCGGTGTTCGATGATGACCGGAACGTTGACGCTGCTCTGATTTACGCAATGAGCGGCGGCAATCCGCAAACGCTCGAGTATCTCGTCTCGCGCGATGTGAACGGCTATTTCGACAATCGCGTAACTGACGTCCTGCGTAAGTACCTGAGCGGCAAGGGCCTGCTGGTAGCCAAGACGCTGGTCGATACCGCCAATGAATACAAGGACAAGAAGATCGGTCCTTATCTTGCGTTGGTCGGCGGCAACGTGACGATCGCCAAGAGCCCTGCCGAAGCGCTGAAACTCTACGATCAGGCTCGCCTCAACGCGCCGGGAACCATTGTAGAAGAGGCGGCGTTGCGCCGCTCCGTGGCCATCTGCGTTGATGCGGGCATGCTCGACAAGGGCCTGGAATACTCCCAGCGCTATGTCCGTCGCTTCCTGCACTCGCCTTATGCCAGCCAGTTCGCGGATCTTTTCGTAAAACTGCTGGTCGAGCATGACCACGAGGTCAAGCCGGACGACGTGGTCGACATCCTGTCGTTCATGGATGAGCCTCGGCAGCGGGAAATCTATCTCAGGATAGCACGCGCTGCTGCCATTGCCGGCAAGGGCAAGCTTGCCCAGATGGCCGCGGGCAAGGCGCAATCGCTATCCGGCGATTCCGGTAATGCCTTTGGCGCCCTGGCCGACTTCTATGGCGGAATGGCTGGAATTCCGACGGACAAGATCGACAGCGCGGCAAAGAGCATCAGCACGATTCCGGACGCTGACCTGTCGCCGCGCGACAAGGCCCTGAGGGCTGCAGCCAAGGCGGTCGCGGACCAGGTTCTTCGCGAACCGGACTCTGCAAGCCTGACGCAAGCCTCGACCCCTAAATCTAGTGACCAAGAAATTACTTCTGAGCAGGCTGCCGCAAATAATGCGGCGGAGGAGGGGATGGTACCCAATACCACGCCCGAGCCTGCTGTCGGAGCCGAGGCGCAAGTGCCGGTAGCCGATGCGGGGGGGCAACAGGATGCTGACCCTTCATTTAGTTCGTTTGTCACGTCAAGCCGATCGAAGTTGGATGAGATCGATGGCCTGTTGAACAAAGAAAGCTATTGATGATGGATATTAACGTTTCAGCGGGCGCGCCCGCTACGGATGCTGTCGCAGTTGCAAAGTCCGGTCGTCAAGCAGGTAAGGGCGATGCAAGCGGCAATGGGGGATTTGCCGACGTCCTGAACAAGGCCAACGGCTCTAACCGCCAGGGTGCCGGTTCCGCCGGCGATCAGTCGGATGGCGCGGCCACGAGCGCAAGCACCGCTGCGCCGACCGCCCCCCACAAGACGACCGCGAAACCGATCGTGGATGTCAGCGATGCCTCCCTGGTAGCCCAGGTTGAAGCAGACGTCAGTGCCACCGACGAGGTCATCCAGAAAACGGCTGATGTCGACCTCAAGAACGTCCGCAAGAAGATCAGCGGCAAGACGTCGGATGCCGACGCCGACAAGGTTGACGATGAACTGGCGGCTCATGGCACCAAGAACCCGAAGCCGTCGAAGACAGACAAGACGGAGATGGCGGCCGACGTTGCCAGCGACGGCACGGCTGCCTCCGATGTGCTGAGCCTTCTCAAGCAGGCGCCTGTCGACACCTCTTCGGCTGCGGCCGCGGCGGCAGCCCTGGCAGCGCAAAAGCAGGCCGGCAACGCGGTTCCCGATGCCAAGGACAAGTCCTCCGGCAACGGCAAATCGACGAACGATGCCGTTTCCGACGTAGCGAGCGCTCTGACAGCGCGGAGCACGGCCGAAACGGATGTCGAGATGCCGGCCACCGAGGCGACCGACAGCAGCAATGGCCAGACCTTCAGGCTGACCCGCGCCGATGGCCGCAGCGTCTCGATGGACATTCACCTGGGCAACGACAAGGACACGACGGCGAGCGGAAAGGCCGACGTCGAGTCGGTGACCATCCTCGATTCCCGCCGCTATATCGGCCTCGCGCAGAACACCAACTCCGCAGCCGTCACCGCCGCCATTTCAGGGGACTCTGAGTGGGCGCATGCGATGCAGGCAAGTTCGGCGCTGTCGAACGCTGCGGAGTGGACGAGCACCGGCAAGGTGGTCAACACGCTCAAGATCCAGATGAACCCGATCGACCTAGGCTTGGTGACCGCCACGATGCGTCTTCAGGGCGATGCGCTCAACGTCGATCTCAAGGTGGAGACGGGGGCGGCCTACAGGCAGCTCAAGGAAGACCACAGCAGGATCCTCGAGTCTTTGCGAAGCCAGGGCTATACGGTCGACAACATCACGATCAGCATGGCTCCAGTCGCCACGTCGGACACGAGCAACCAGACCAACACGCAGGGGCAGTCGCAGCAGCAGGCCTTCGCCCAGAACCAGGGCGGCGAGGCGCGCGAACGTCAGAACCAATCGGGACAGCGAAACGCTGGAGGCTTCAATGTTGAAACCGGTGTTGAGAGCGCTTCTTCTGGGAACGCTGGTAGCAGCGGCACAGGCGACGTTTACCTCTAGCGCGCAGGCCGCTGACGGCGCGTGTGAACAGGAGATCCAGTCGGCCGCACTGAAATACGGCATCCCCGAGGGCATCCTCTATTCCGTCGGACTGACGGAGACGGGGCGGAAGGGATCGCTCTACCCCTACGCGCTGAACATCGAGGGCAAGCCGGTCTTCCCGCCGTCCGAGCGGGATGCCTTGCGGCAGTTCGATGTCGCCCGTCACGCCGGCGCGAAGCTCATCGATATCGGCTGCATGCAGATCAACCAGTACTACCACGGTGAGAACTTCCGCTCGCCGGAGGAGATGTTTGACCCGCGCCGGAACGTGGAATACGCCGCGAAATTCCTGCGCAACCTGCACGACCGCCACGAAACGTGGACGATGGCCGTCGCCCGATATCATGCCGGACCGAACAACGACCCGGCACAGAAGCAATATGTTTGCCGAGTCATTGCGAATCTGGTCGCGACCGGGTACGGCAAGTGGACTCCCAATGCGAGCAATTTTTGCCGCGGCTGACTCAATCAAAAAGAGCAAAAATAGAACAAAACAGAAATGTGTCATATTGTGGCAGGAATCTGTCTCAATGTGGCAAGGCAAGTCACGATTTATATTTCGTTAACTTTTCCACGAAATAATTGTGTGCATAATTCCGAAGACCCACTAGATGTAGGTCAAATCGGGACCCAATTCTTAATCAATTATTAATTTCTGCCTGTAAGTTCCTACAGCTTGTCCCAGAATCGTGCGATTCGTACCCATAGATCATCGATGTGCCACAACTGATTCGGAGGCGGACGAATGATCGTAGTGGTTGATGAGCGTGAGCTCGTGAAGGATGGTTACACTTCATTATTTGGTCGGGAAGGCATCCCTTCAACGGGGTTCGATCCTGGCGAATTCGGGGAATGGGTTCAGACTGCGGCAGATGCGGATATCGCAGCTGTCGAAGCGTTCCTGATTGGACAGGGGCAGCAGGCTTACGAGCTGCCGCGCGCGATCCGTGATCGCACGCAGGCTCCGGTGATTGCGGTCAGCGACCAGCCCTCCCTGGAAAACACCCTTGCACTTTTTGATTGTGGCGTCGACGATGTCGTCCGCAAGCCGGTGCATCCCCGCGAAATTCTTGCGCGTGCAGCCGCTATCCGGCGCCGCCTCAAGGCAATTTCCAGCCACACGGACATCGGCGCGATCCGCGTCTTCTCCGACGGCCGCGATCCAGAAATCAACGGAGAGGTCTTCGCGCTTCCCCGTCGTGAGCGTCGCATCCTGGAATACTTGATTGCAAACCGTGGTCGTCGCGTCACGAAGACGCAGATCTTCAACGCGATCTACGGGATCTTCGACGAAGAAGTCGAAGAAAACGTCGTTGAAAGCCACATCTCCAAGCTGCGCAAGAAGCTGCGCAAGAAGCTTGGCGTCGATCCGGTCGATTCGAAGCGGTTCCTCGGCTATTGCATTGATTGGGAATAGTTTTTTCAGATGGGCCTGATGGGCTCGGCTTGCCTGGAATTGCTTTCGGCAGATGCGCCAACTCCATACAGCTTCACGCAAGGCCCACCAAATACTCTCAAGCCTACTAAGGGAATCGAGGTTTTCAGATGAGCATTTTTGGCAGCATGAAGACGGCCGTGTCCGGTATGAGCGCTCAGGCGAACCGGCTCAGCACCGTCGCGGACAACATCGCGAACGTGAACACGACCGGCTACAAGGCAGTCTCGACTGCTTTCTCCTCGCTGGTCCTGCCTTCCACGTCCGGTAACTACAATTCTGGTGGCGTTCAGACCTCGGTTCGCCAGGCTGTTTCCGAGCAGGGCGACATCTCCTACACGACGTCGAACTACAATCTGGCGATCTCCGGCGACGGCTTCTTCATCGTCCAGGGCGGCGACGGCGTTCCGGTTCTGACCCGCGCAGGTGACTTCTCCGTCGACTCGAGCGGCAACCTGGTCAACAGCGCCGGCTTCACGCTGATGGGTTACTCCTACAGCGCCGGTACTCCTGCTGTTGTCGTCAACGGCTTCGATGGCCTCGTTCCGATCAATGTCGCGCAGTCCGGTTTGACCGCTGTTGCGTCCACCTCGGCTTACTTCACCGGTAACCTGAACTCGAACGCGACGGTCGTCTCGGATCCGACCACGCTGCCGAGCGCCAACGATGCGACGACCTTGACCAGCGACACCAAGAAGATGTCGCTCGTGGCATACGACAAGGTCGGCAATACGGTTCAGTACGACTACTACTACACCAAGACCGGTGTCACCACCGACGCCAGCGGCGCCGTCACGGGCAGCACCTGGGAAGTCGCGGTTTACCGCAAGGATGATGCGACGACCGGCGGCACGACCTCGTTCCCATACGCCGATCCGCCAGGCGCAGTCAGCGTTGCCACGCTGAACTTCGACGCCAGCGGTCAGCTCACCAGCTCGACGGGTACCGACATCGTCGATCCGGTCACGGCACAGACGATCACGATGGACTACTCCGGCTTTACGCAGCTGGCATCCGATTTCGCCGCAACAGGCGCATCGGACGGCCAGGCGGCAAGCACGGTCAACTCCGTCAGCATCGGCAAGGACGGCACCGTCACGGTTTCCTATTCGAACGGCACCACGAAGTCGCTCTATCAGATCCCGCTCGCAAACGTCGCCAGCCCGGACAACCTGACCCTGCTCAGCGGCAACGTCTACAGCGCCAACGGCGCGTCCGGCGTGACCGTTACCGGCTTCCCGCAGAGCAACGGCCTTGGCTACATCCAGTCGGGTGCGCTTGAGAGCTCGAACGTCGACCTCGCTGGCGAACTGACCGAGATGATTGAATCACAGCGCAGCTACACGGCTAATTCCAAGGTGTTCCAGACTGGTTCTGACATCATGGATGTCCTCGTGAATCTGAAGAGATAACAAGGGAATACCGTAGTCCATGTCGCTTTCATCCGCACTCAACAGCGTACAGAGCATATTCAACAATACCGGCATTCAGAGCAGTGTCGTATCGACGAATATCTCGAACTCCGGGAACTCGGACTATGTGCGCCGTCAGGCGTCGGTCACGACATCGCTGAACGGCGCGCAGGTCGTCAAGATCGACCGGGCCCAGGAAGATGCGCTGCTGAAGCAGTATCTGAAGAGCAACTCTCAGGACACCGCGCAGCAGACCTTGCTGAGCGGTCTCGAAGACCTGAAGTCGCTGATGGGCGGCAACGACTACGAAACGTCCCCTGCAACCTACCTTTCGGCATTTCGGGACGCGCTGCAGACTTTCAGCGCGTCTCCGAGCAGCACGACCGCCGCGCAGGCCGCGGTCACCGCTGCCACCGACGTCGCCAATTCGCTGAACAACGCTTCGGCCTCCGTTCAGAAGATCCGCGCCGACGCTGACAGCCAGATCGCGACCGATGTTGCTTCGCTGAACAGCTTGCTGGCGCAGTTCCAGACGGCCAACGACGCGGTCAAGCAGGCGACAGCGACGGGTACGGATACTTCCGCTGCGCTCGACGAGCGCGACAAGGTCCTGAAGCAGATTTCCTCCATCATCGGCGTTAACGCGGTCACCCGCGACAACAACGACATGGCGCTCTACACAACGGACGGAACGACCCTTTTCGAAACGACGGCGCGCAGCGTCACGTTCCAGTCCACCAATACGTATGTGGCGGGGATGTCCGGCAACGCCGTCTACATCGACGGCGTGGCGCTGAAGGCCGGCGACGGCTCAAGCACCACAGCGCAGGGCAGCATCCAGGCTGAACTCCAGATCCGCGACGAAATTGCGCCGACCTTCCAGTCGCAGCTCGACGAAATTGCGAAGACCCTCGTTTCGATGTTCTCGGAGACGGATGGCACGACGACCGCGCCTGGCCTCTTCGTCTGGACGACGTCGACGGGCGCAGTCGGCGGAACGCCGACGACCGGTAACGTGATCGACGGCATCTCGGCCACCATTTCGGTGAACACGAGCGTCATCACGAGCCAGGGCGGCGATCCGATGAAGCTTCGCGATGGATCGATCAGCGGCCTGACCAATCTGAATACGGACGGCAGCAGCGGTTTCTCTTCGAACCTCGATGCACTCTACTCCGCACTCGGAACCGCTCAGAGCTTCTCGTCCGACGCCGGCATTTCGTCGAACGTCAACCTCATGACCTATGCGACGAACTCGATCGGCTGGCTTGAGCAGTATCGCAGCGACGCGACGACCGCTTCGGAGAATACTTCCGCTGCGCTGTCCCGCTCGAACGAAGCTTATTCCAACGAAACGGGCGTCAACCTCGACGAAGAACTGACGCTGCTGCTCGATATCGAGCAGTCCTACAAAGCTGCCACGAAGATACTGAACGCCATCGACGAGATGTTGAAGTCGTTGCTGGATATAGCGAGTTAAGCCATGAAGAGCTCATTCATTTCTAGTTCGGCAATTCAGAATGCCATGCGGTTGACGATCCGTCAGTCGCAGCAGCAGCTGGTCACCTCCTCCCTGGAGGCGACGACTGGCGTTTATGCCGACATTGGTGTCTCGCTGGGCTCCGGCGCCGCAAAGAGCGTCAACTTCACGAGCGAAATCAGCCGTATTGCCGCGCTGAAAAGCAGCAACTCGGTCGTTAACATGCGCCTGGAATCCTCCCAGCTCGGCCTCACGAGCATGAAGGACGCCGGTGACGCGCTGGTCTCCAAGCTGACGGCGCTGCAGGGCAGCCAGGACGCGACCAGCATTACCGTTGCGATCCAGTCGGCGAACGATGCATTGTCCTCGCTGATGGATACCGCCAACACGATGGTCAACGGCGAATATCTGTTTGCCGGCGTCAACACGGATGTCCAGCCGCTGACGAACAAGTCGGCGGCCGCATCCAGCGATATCACGACGGCGCTGACCAGCTATGCCACCGGACTTGGAAAGACCGTTGACCAGCTGACCGGCACGGAGATGGACGACTTCATCACCAATACCGTCGAGCCGATGTTCTCCGAGGCCAACTGGACCGATCCGACGAACGGCTGGTCGAGCGCCTCGAGCCAGGACATGACGAGCCGCATCAGCAGCTCCGAGGTCATCACGTCATCGACCAACGCCAACTCCGAGGGCATGCGCTACTTCGCGATGGCGTCCGTGATGACATCGGCCTTGTTCAGCATGAACCTTGGTGCCGACGCTCTCAGCTCGGTCACCTCGAAGGCGATCGGTTACGCTGCGCAGGCGACGAGCGGCATCGTCACGCAGGCCAGCCAGCTCGGTCTGTCGCAGGAGCGCGTCGAGAAGGCAAACGACGCCCTCGATGCACAGTCGAACATCATCCAGAACAAGCTCGTCGATCTTCAGGGCGTGGATACCTCCGAAGCATCGACACTCGTCAACACGCTCCAGACGCAGCTGGAGACCGCCTACACGATCGTATCGAAAATCCAGCAGTTGAGCCTCGTGAATTACCTTTGATGATCAAAGGGCTTAGTACAAAGAAGGATGCATGAATGTATCAGTTCTCTTACGCCGAGGTCATGCAGGACTCGGTGGCCGATGCGAAGGAGCGGGAACGTCAGGTTCTCGACCGGTCGATCGAGCTGCTGTCCGTTGCGCGGGACAGAGGGAAATATAGTCGGGAGGCGATCGATGCATTGTTCTACACCCGCCGAATTTGGGTGAGCTTTATCGAGGACCTCAAGCATCCCGACAACCAGCTTGAAGTGCAGCTGCGGGCCAATCTCATCTCCATCGCCATCTGGATTTTGAAAGAGTGCGATCGGATCAGGCGGCGGCTATCGACGAATTACCAAGGCATTATTGACGTTACCACCATCATCAGGGATGGACTTAAATGAAAAGTACACTTCGAATCTCTCTTAAGGCCGGGGAAAAGATCTTCATCAATGGTGCTGTTCTGCGCGTTGACCGCAAGGTCGCGCTGGAATTCCTGAATGATGTAACGTTCCTTCTTGAAAACCATGTTCTCCAGCCTGAGGACGCCACCACGCCTCTGCGCCAGCTCTACTTCATCGCGCAGATGATCCTCATCAATCCGGAAGGCAAGGAACAGTCGACGGCGATGTTCCGCAAGTCGGTGACGATGCTCTTGACCTGCTTCAGGAACGAGGAAGTTCTTGCCGAGCTGAAGCGCATCGACGGTCTCGTCTCGACCGGCCGCGCCTTTGATGCCCTCAAGGCGATCCGCGGGCTCTATGCCATCGAGGATAACATCCTGAACAACCACGAAATGCCGACGACCATGGTCGAGCAGATTCGCAAGGAGATCGCACCATGGCGGTAGACGCAACAGGCTCGGCCACATCGACGACCTCTACGACGTCGACCGCCGCAAAGTCTGCAACGCTCAACTACGACAATTTCCTGCAGCTGCTCATCGCCCAGATGAAGAACCAGGATCCGACGGATCCGGTCGATGCCAGCGAGCAGATGTCGCAGCTGGCAAGCTTCTCCCAAGTCGAGCAGACGATCCAGACGAACACCAAGCTGGACAGCCTGCTGGCAAGCTCGAGCCTGACGCAGGGCAGCAGCTACATCGGGAAATACATGACCAGCGCCGACGGCACCGTCAAAGGCACGATCGCTTCGGTCAAGGTTTATTCCGACGGCATCGTTGCTACGACGACGGATGGGGGTAATATCCTCGTACAGGCGGGAATCACTCTGTCTGATTCCGCACCGGCAGACACGTCGACGTCGAGCTGAGCTGCAAACGACTGAACACAACGGTCCGGCCCGCATGGGGACGGACCGAAAGGCGATATGAGGTTGCCTGAGTATGAATGAAGCTGATGCACTCGATCTGTTCCAGGCGGCGATCTGGACGGTACTTGTTTCTGCCGGCCCTGCCGTTGCCGCGGCAATGATCGTGGGCCTTGTCATCGCGCTGATCCAGGCGCTGACGCAAGTGCAGGAAGCGACGCTCACCTTCGTTCCCAAGATCGTAGCTGTGCTGGTTACCATCGGCATCTCCGCACCGTTCGTCGGATCGCAGATTTCGATCTTCACGAACCTGGTGTTTTCGCGCATTCAATCCGGCTTCTGAGCCACCTTCGCGCAAGCTTCGCCATTTAACTCTCGATCCGAATTGGTGGGCATCATGCCCGCACCTCTCATGAAGAGACGGAATCGAAATGGCGCAACCTCCTGCACTTCCCCTCCCGAAAGCCGGACCTAGCCTCCGCGATATCGGATTTGCCCTCGGCATCATCCTGATTATCTGCGTGCTCTTCCTGCCGATCCCGCCGTTCTTGATCGATATGGGCCTGGCCTTCTCGATCGCGTTCTCGGTGCTGATCCTGATGGTCTCGCTCTGGATCCAGAAGCCTCTCGATTTCTCGTCATTTCCGACCATCCTGCTGATCGCGACCATGACGCGATTGTCGCTGAACATTGCGACGACGCGCGTCATCCTTTCGCACGGCAACGAAGGACATAACGCCGCTGGCGGCGTGATCGCGGGCTTTGCAAGCCTCGTCATGTCCGGCGACTTCGTCATCGGTCTGATCGTCTTCCTGATCCTGATCACGATCAACTTCATCGTCATCACCAAGGGTGCGACACGTATCGCGGAAGTCGGTGCGCGCTTCACCCTCGACGCCATCCCCGGCAAGCAGATGTCGATCGACGCTGACCTCTCGGCCGGCATCATCGACGAGAAGGAAGCCCAGCGCCGCCGTAAGGAACTCGAGGAAGAAAGCTCCTTCTTCGGTGCCATGGACGGTGCGTCCAAGTTCGTGCGAGGCGATGCGATCGCCGGCCTGCTGATCACCTGCATCAACGTCTTCGGCGGCATCATCATCGGCTACTTCCGCCATGGCATGCCGATCGGCGAAGCAGCCGACGTTTTCGTCAAGCTCTCCGTCGGCGACGGCCTCGTCTCGCAGATGCCGGCCCTTATCGTGTCGCTCGCAGCCGGTCTTCTCGTGTCGCGCGGCGGCAACACCGGTTCGACCGACAAGGCTGTTGTCGATCAGCTGAGCGGCTATCCGCGCGCTCTGTCGGTCTCGGCCGTCCTCATGGTTATCCTAGGCCTGATGCCCGGCCTGCCGTTCCTGCCTTTCATGGTCCTTGGCGGTCTGCTCGCCTTCGGTAGCTGGTTCATCCCGCGCCAGGCCGAAGCTGAAAACAAGGCGCGCCGCGAACAGGAAGAAAAGAGCGTCGTCCAGAACAAGGAACTGGAGAAGGACTCCGTCAAGTCGGTGCTGCGCACCTCCGAGATCGAACTCGCGCTCGGCAAGATGGTCTCCACCCGCCTGCTCGGCGCCCACCAGGAACTCGCCTTCCGTGTCGGCAAGATGCGCAAGAAGTTCGCGACGCAGTACGGCTTCGTCGTTCCCGAGATCAAGGTCACCGACGACATCGCGATTTCCGAGAAGTCCTACCAGATCCGTATCCACGGCACGACGGTTGCCTCGAACGCGCTGCGTGTCGGCGAAGTGCTTGTCGTGACCGGTTCCGGCCGCAAGCCGCGGATTCCGGGCGACGAGATTCGTGAACCCGCGTTCGGCATGCCCGCGGTGTCCGTGCTCGAGGCCTTCACCGAGGATCTCAAGCGCGAAGGCTTCCAGCCGATCGACAACGTCTCGGTCGTCCTGACGCACATGAGCGAAGTCATTCGCAACAACCTGCCGGCGCTGCTGTCCTACAAGGACGTCAAGGTTCTGATCGATCGGCTCGATCCTGAGTACAAGAAGCTCGCGGACGAAATCTGCTCCTCGCATATGTCCTATTCCGGCCTGCAGGCGGTCTTGAAGCTGCTGCTTGCCGAGCGCGTCTCGATCCGCAACCTGCATCTCATTCTCGAAGCCGTCGCCGAACTGGCGCCGCATGTGCGCAAGACCGAACAGATCGTCGAGCACGTTCGCGTGCGCATGGCTCAGCAGCTTTGCGGCGACCTTGCCGACAACGGCGTGCTGCGCGTCCTGCGACTCGGCAGCAAGTGGGATCTCGCCTTCCACCAGGCGCTGAAGCGCGACAACAAGGGCGAAGTGGTCGAGTTCGACATCGATCCGCGGCTCTTGGAAGAATTCAGCGAAGAGGCGACGACAGTTATCCGTGAATTCATGGACAGGGGACTGCCTTTCGCCCTTGTAACGTCGCCGGAAACACGATCCTATGTGCGCATGATCATCGAACGGCTGTTCGCAACGCTCCCCGTCTTGTCGCATGTGGAGCTCGCCAAGGGCATCGAGATAAAGATTCTGGGCTCTATTTCATGATAACTGACCCGCAAGGGACCGTGCTGGCGCTTTTCCTGGTTTTCTGCAGGATCGGCGGCTGCATCCTGGCGATGCCTGGCTTTTCGTCGGCTCGTGTTCCCATGATCTTGCGGGTTTTCATTGGTGCGGCTCTGTCGCTTGCGATCATGCCGGTGCTCTGGGATACGGTCTATCCTGCCGTACACACCTCGAGCGCCACCTACATCGGCTTCATCTTCAGCGAAGCGCTCATCGGTGTGATGTTCGGCATGCTTGCGCGCCTCTATACGCTCGGTCTGCAATTTGCGGCCAGCATCATGGGCATGATGGTTGGTTATACCCAGCCGAGCGCCGGCGATATTTTCGAAGACACGGCAGAAAGCGCGCTTTCCGGCTTCGTCACCTTCGCAGGCATGATGATCCTGTTCATGATGGATTTCCATCACATCGTCTTTCGGGCGCTGATCGATTCGTACACATCGATGCCCTTCGGCGGCCTCATTCAGATGCGCGCCACGCTGATATCGTTCACAGATACGCTGTCGTCCACGACCTTCATCATGTTGCGGCTCTGTAGCCCGTTCCTGATCTATGGCCTGTTGTTCAACATCGCCATCGGCTTCATCAACAAGCTCGCGCCGCAGATTCCTGTCTACTTCATCTCGACGCCGTACCTGCTCATGGGCGGTCTGTTCCTGTTCTATTTCTCCGTAGCGGCGCTGATCAGCCAATTCGGCCAGTCGTTCGCCAGCGTCTTTGTCGGCAGGTAGGGGCCATGGCGGAAAAAACACGCTCGCAAAAGCTCAAGCGGTTGGTAGCGGTCCAGCGTCATCTCGAACAGATGGCGGAGTATGATCTTGCCGAAACCAGCCGCCAGCGCGCCGAGGTCAATAACCAGATCGACAACGTCGTTCTGGCGCTGGGCTCGATGGATCCCGTGCACCACGCATTCTCCCAGAGTTATGCGGATCGGTTCAACCGATTGGGCATCAAGGACAAGCAGCTGAACGGCATGCAGGAAGTCCACGAAATGCGCGTCCGGCAGGAGCGTGCCAAGGGCGACCGCCTAGAGGACAACATGCGCGAGGCGCTCGACGGCGAACGGCGAGAGTCCGACGACAACGCGGTATATGATCTCATCGATCAAAAATTCGGTACACCAGCCTCCAGCAAGCTTCAAAAATCATAATCGTCACGATCTTAAATCAAGAGGATTGTGACTTGGCTATTTCACCTCCGAGTGATCTGGTCCTGGATGTTGTCAAAGCTGCCGACCCGCTAGAGGTCCAGGCGGCCCAGGAAAAACTGAAGGCGAACCAGGCGGCGTTTGCGGCCAACAGCCTTGCCGAAGCAGGCAATGGCTTTACGTCGGCGGTCGACGTACTCGATCGCGCGACAGGCAAGACCGGTCTCGGCGACACCAAGAACCGCGCCAAGACGGAAGAAATTCCGCAGACCTATCGCAAGTTCGAAGCGATGGTCCTGCAGAACTTCATCAAGAACATGCTGCCCAGCGACAGCGAGGACGTCTACGGCAAAGGCGCCACCGGAGATATCTGGAAGGGCATGATGGCCGAGCAGCTCGGCAACGAGATCTCCAAGGGCGAAGGCATCGGCGTCGCCAAGCAGCTTTATCACGATGCGCTGAAGAAGCAGGAAGGCCGGGTCGTCAACGCCTCCGCCGACCAGAACGATCGCAGTGTCGCGCTCAGCATGGTCGACGAATTCCAGCGCAAGACTTTCGGTACACCCACTGCGGACAACAAGTCCGCCAACGACGCCTAAGAAAATCGAGGAAAAGACATGGAAATAATCTCGAACGAATACCGCATCAAATCGGTTCTTGGACGCCTGGAAATGATCATCGAGAACGAGAACACGCGCATCGGCAACGATCCGCAGTTCGATCTCAAGGTATCGAATGCACACAAGAGCCGTTGCCTTTACGAGCTCTCGATGCTGTTCCGCGATACCGATCCCAAGGAATTGGCCGCTTCGCACCTCGATCAGCTGCACGGCCTGAAGAAGAAGCTCGTGCTGAACGCACGCCGCGTCGAGGCTCATCTGGAAGCCGTTCGCACGGTTGCCGACCTGCTGAAGAATGCTGTCCAGGACGCGGATGCTGACGGCACCTACTCGCAAGAGCAATTCGTAGCGCGTGATGCCTGATGATTAAGCTTGTTCTCACAGGTGTCTGGGTCTGCGCGGTTACGCTGGCATCGGTCTATTTTTCGGTGCACCTGGCGACGGCCCCTGCGCCGGCGCCGGATGAGTCCAAGCAGAGCCAGCTTGAGCTTGTGAAGGGCGAGAGTATCACCGTTCCCATCGTCCATGACGGTGCGGTTTCGGGCTACTTCCTCGGAAAAGTCTCGTTCATGATCAACAAGGATCTGGTCAAGAACGCTTCGCTGCCGCTGACCGAAATGACCACCGATGAGCTGTTTACGCTGCTCGTCGGCAACAAGATGGTCGACGTTTCGAACATGAAGGAGTTTGATCCGCAGGCCTTCCGCGACATGATCAAGAAGGACCTGAACCAGCATCTCGGCGGCGAATACATCGAGCAGGTGATGCTGGAGCAGCTCGACTACCTCTCGAAGGAAGACGTCAAGGCCAGCGAAACGGGCCAGCAGAAGAAGACCGGCAAGCCGGTCAACGTCGTTGCTCCCCAAGCGGTCAAGGATCCCGCCACGGAATAGTGGCAATGGCTTTTGACGTGAACGGCGCCTCTGGCGCCGTTTTGCGTTTCTGTCTTCCTCGGATGGTTAACACTTCCTTGAATAACGCCAGCGAATTCAATGGGTTTTCCTAAAGGTTGTTTGAATTTCCGTTGCTATAAGCTCCCTTGATGGGCTGACGTGTGCGCTTCTGGCGTGGACTCACACAATCCCAGGCGGACACGCTCGGGAGCTTCCCGGCGTGGATCAAGTCCTTTGTTGCCCGGGAAGCTGAACGCATGAAGCACTATCGTCAGGATGCAGGCATGAATCTGATTGCGAACTTCGCCGTCCTGTCGTCGCGTCGCACGATTTTCGATCTGCCGGTTTGCGACCTTGGATGGGATGACGCGCTGGTCTTCATCAACGAGCTGATCTCGATGCCGGTCGGACAGACGTCGATTTCATTCGTGAACGCCCACAATATTCTGATGACGCTGCGCGATAGCGAGTATCGCGGCATTCTCGCGCAAAACCTCGTGCTCCCTGATGGCATCGGTCTCAACATCGCTTCGCAGATCGAGCACGGTTCTCCGTTCCCGGCCAACCTGAACGGGACGGATTTCGTGCCGGCGCTGCTGACGTTCATGGAGCAGCCACGCCGTATCGGCTTGATCGGCGGTCGGCGCGAGGTCGTCGAAGCCGCCGCTGCAAACTTCCACCGCCATGCGCCCTGGCACGAGTTTGTGGTCGTCTCTGACGGCTTCTTCGACAAGGACAACCCTGTCGCCATCACCAGCGAGCTTGATCGCCAGAAGTTCGACATCATCATTGTCGGCATGGGTACGCCGCTCCAGGAAAAATGGGCGGCACGGCATATCCGTGCCGATCACGCCCGTCTGGTTCTCACAGTCGGCGCCCTGTTCGACTTCGTCTCCGGCAGCATTCCGCGCGCCCCGAAGGCTGTGCGGATGATGCGCATGGAGTGGGCCTATCGGTTGATGCAGGAGCCGACCCGTCTGTGGCGGCGATATGTTCTCGGCATTCCGCTCTTCCTGTACTTTGTCCTGCAGTACCGCTTCACCCGTCGCGGCCGCATTCTGGGGCAATCGCCCACCTATCGCCGCTGATCGCCGGTTAACCATTTCTTTGCCAAGAATGTTTAAGCTCGCTTAACCATCCGCAATCGCGGCTGGGGATCTATCGTTCTACGCATGAGATCTGGCGATGCGCGACCACCATTCGAAACGGCTGCCTCTTTCAAAGGCTGCGGTATCCCGCGGGCAGGAGCACGCTGGCGCGCCGGCTTCTGAAGACAAGGGTTGGTCGGTCGCCTCTCCGGAGGCGGAGTTGCTTCGCGTCATCGAGAAGACATTGCAGGCCCAGCGCGAACAACAGGAGCTTGCGGCCGATCAACAGCCATTGGTCAGCCGAATCGAGACCATCCTGGGTAAGCGCATCGAAGCGGCAAATGATGTCGGCACAACGGCCGAGCCGCTCACCGTCGAGCCACCAGCCGTCATTCAAGAAACGCACGCGATGGACCTTCGGACCCCCGCCGTCGCACGGCCGAAGACAACAGGGCGTTCGGCTTATGCGAGGTCGTGCGCGATCGTCGGCCTTCTGTGTGCCGCGGGTGCTGCCGGCGGTGCGCTGATGCCGGTCGAGCCATCTCGGTACCAGGCCGACGCCGTCTTCAAGGTCGACGCGCCCGCTGATACGCGTATGGCGTTCGCCCGGTCAGCCGAGAAGGCACTCCTGTCCCGACGGGCGATTGCCGCTGCTGTGACTGCGCTGCAGCTCGAACGCGATCCGGAATTCGCCGCCTCTGGTTCGGATGCGCTGACCGTGGCGGTCGACCTCCTCTCTGCCAGTGGCGCCGCGTCCGATCCGCTCTCGCGCGCTGAGGCATCGCTCGCCGCCGCTGTTCAAGCCACGACGGATGCGACCGGACAAACGATCGGTTTCAATGTCGTCACAGATTCTGCCGTCAAGTCCTCGAAGATCGCGGCTTACTTCGCGTCGACGATCGCTCGGCCCGTCGATGCCAACCACACGGAAGACGGTGCGCTGAAGAAGGCAAATGACGAGGCACAGCAAGCGCTCGCCGCCTTTACGCAGAGCAGCGGCGAAGGCAATGTCAAAGTCGCCGTCAGCCTGCAGCAGCAGATTGCCGATGCCGACGCGGAGCTCAAGGCGGCAGATCAACGGCTGCTGGACGCCAAGAGCAGGGCGGATCGCCTCGGTGGCGCCAAACTGGGCGATGTCCTGGCCGGTGCATTGCCGCCTGAAACCATGTCGCCCTCGCTCGAAGGACAGCGCAGCAAGTATGCGCTTGCAAAAAGCACGCTGGCTCAGCTCTCCGCGAGCCTGGGCCCAAGGCATCCGCGGCTGCTGGCTCAGCAGGCCGAGGTGGATGGGCTGACGACGGCGATCACGGCCGAGCTTGGCCGCTTGCAGCGGGACGCCGGCAACGACGCGAAATCCGCGGCAGCGGCAAAGCGAGCCCTGAACGATCGTCGCAACACGCTGATCGCACAGAGCCGCGATACGGGCGTCGACGTCGCGAAATTGACCGAACTGCGCGACAAGGCCAACGCCGCGCACACGCGCATGGAAGACAATATTCAGACGGGTAGCCTCTCGTCCGAAGCCGGGCACCTCTCGCTTGCCGGGGCGCCGCAGATCACCGCGGTATCGTCCGGCCGCGGCCCGTGGACGGCGCCTGTTCTTGGCGCCCTGGCTGGCCTGGTCTTCGGCATCGCCGCGACCTGGCGCCAGGCAAAGAACAAGCCGACGGCGAAGCCGATCACCGACGCTGTCGTTACCGAGCCATATCTCGACATGCCGGCACCAAGCCTGGAAACCGGCACTCCTGACGAAATTGAGGTCCTCCGCACGGAGCTCTCGGTCATGCGGGAAAAGCTGAAATCCTACGCTGCGGCATCGTGAATTCCGTCTTGGCTGCGGCACGATTGTTCTTGCATTTGTCGTTTTAAGCAGGATAGGGCGTGGACAGGCAAATAGCGCTGAACGCCACCGGCTAAGATGAGCGAAAGCAAGGGCAGGAGACAGTCTTGACGACAGTAATCGACGGTAAACAGGTCGCGGCTTCCGTAATTGAAACGGTCAAGGCGTCCGCATCGGCCCTTCACAAGCAAAGTGGCGTCCAGACGGGTCTTGCAGTCGTGATCGTCGGTGACGATCCGGCCAGCCACGCCTATGTCAATTCCAAGAGCAAGATGGCCAAGGAATGCGGCTTCAAGTCGATACAGCATACCTTGCCGGTCGAGACGACCCAGGAGGAACTGGCGGCGCTCGTTGCGACGCTTAACGCTGATCCCTCGATTCACGGCATCCTTGTCCAGCTGCCGCTGCCGAAGCACCTGAAATCTGAGCCGATCATCCAGTCGATCTTGCCGGAGAAAGACGTGGACGGCTTGCATGTCGTCAACGCCGGCAAGCTTGCGACCGGCGATCTGGAGACCGGTCTTGTGTCTTGCACGCCCGCCGGCGCCATGGTTTTCGTGCGTCGCACGCATGGCGAAGACCTGTCGGGGCTGAATGCCGTCGTGATCGGCCGATCGAACCTTTTCGGCAAGCCGATGGCGCAGCTCCTGCTGAACGCGAACGCCACCGTAACCGTTGCCCATTCCCGCACCAGGGACTTGCCGGCGGTCTGCCGCAACGCCGACATTCTGGTAGCCGCCGTCGGTCGTCCCGAAATGGTCAAGGCGGATTGGGTAAAGCCCGGTGCAACGGTCATCGATGTCGGCATCAATCGCATTCCAGCGCCTGAAAAGGGCGAGGGCAAGACCCGCCTGGTCGGCGATGTCGCGTTCGACGAGGCTGCAAGGGTCGCGGAAGTCATCACTCCCGTTCCCGGTGGCGTCGGGCCGATGACCATCGCGATGCTGATGGCCAATACCGTCGTTGCGGCTCACCGTTCAGCCGGTCAGACGCCACCCAAGTTCTGATCCTGCCGCGGGACAGGGCCCGTCGAGGCCCTGACGATCAGCTCGGTTTTCCAAAGCTCCTGCTCGGGGTAGGGGGCGTCTTGCTTCACCGTTGCGATCAGTCGCTGGGCAATCCGTATGCCGGCGGCGCGCAGCGATGAGCGCGTGGTGGTCAACGGCACCGAGAAGTTTTCCGGCCTCAGATGCGGCAGCACGTCGTCGTGCGCGATCAGCGAAATGTCTTCCCCGAGCTTCAGTCCGGCCTGATTGACGGCGCGAATGGCGCCGAGCGCCAGAACCGTGCTTGAACAGAGGATTGCTGTCGGACGATCCGGCAATTGCAGAAAGCGTTCCGTTGCGAATTGCCCGTGCTCGTCGGTCATCGTCGTGTGGCTGGCGCAGTCTTCGGGCAGGTCGAGGCCTCGCTCGGCGAGCGCCGCCACCAGACCGTTCTTGCGACGGATGGCAAAATCGAGATGCGCCGGGCCGTTCAGAAGTGCGAACCGCGTGTGTCCGAGCTGGAGCAGCAGCCGCGCGGCGTCATAGAAGGCGCCCTCGTTGTCGATGTCGAGATAAGGGTAATCGGGCTCGGAGCCGAAAGAGCGCCCGTGTACCAGAAACGGCATGGAAAGCGACTTCAGCATCGGCAGGCGCGGATCGTGGCCGCGCATATAGGCGACGAACAAGGCGTCGACGTTGCCGCTGATGGCCAGTCGTCGCAAGGCGCCGACCTCGTCATTGGGATCAGCCGGCATGATGACGAAGTGAAAATCGTGCCGAACCGCCTCCTCCCCGAGCCCCGTCAGAAACTCGCCGAAATGAACGTCGGAATAGTGGTCGGGGGCGGTTGGCATGACAAGCCCGATCGAGCCCGCCTTGCCGGTCGCGAGCCGCTGAGCAGCCTTGTTGGGCCTATAGCCCGTTTCCTTCACCGCCTGCAGTACGCGTTCGCGCGTCGCCTCGTTGACTTCGGGATAACCGTTCAACGCACGGCTCACCGTCGTCTGCGACAGACCGAGCAATTCTGATAGCTGTTTGAGGTTCACGTGTTATGCTTCCTCCCACTCGCTTTGGGTGTCATCTTCTCCCAAATGCATCCAAAGCGCTTTTAATTATGTAGCAGTTGCGCCGCTTGACTCAAGAAAAATCGCTCCATATTCCGATGGAAGCATTGCTGCGCTGCGATAATTGGGCGTGATAAGGCAGTTTTTGCGAAATGGCTTGACTCTTTTCCGCCGACGGTGAAATGAGTGAGGTGTCAAAGCGCTTTGGAATTATATTCGAATAGTTGCAGGGCGTGATTAGGATTGTGATGGGAGGTTGATCACATGAAAAAGTCATTCTTGGTGAGCGTCGCCGTTGCGGCGCTTTTTGCCGGTGCCGCTTCCGCTGCTGATTTGAAGTTCGCGCCGGGCGAAGATTCGAAGTTCAACTGGAAGAGCTACGACGAGTTCAAGGCCGCTCACGCCGATCTCAAGGGCGAGCAGCTGACGATCTTCGGACCGTGGCGCGGCGAAGACGAAGCATTCTTCCGCAGCATCCTCGCCTATTTCACCGAAGCGACCGGCATCGATGCCAAGTACTCGTCTTCGGAAAACTATGAGCAGCAGATCGTCATCGATACGCAGGCCGGCTCGCCGCCGAATATTGCGATCCTGCCGCAGCCTGGCCTTCTGGCGGACCTTGCAAGCAAGGGCTTCCTGACGCCGCTCGGCGACGATACATCCAAGTGGGTCAAGGATAACTATGGCGCCGGCGACAGCTGGGTCGGCTACGGTACCTACAAGGGCAAGGATGGCAAGGAAGCCTTCTACGCTTTCCCTTACAAGGCTGACGTGAAGTCGCTGGTCTGGTACGTTCCTGAGAACTTCAAGGAAGCGGGCTACAAGGTTCCGACGACCATGGAAGAGCTTCATGCTCTGACCGACCAGATCGTCAAGGACGGTGGCGTTCCGTGGTGCATCGGTCTTGGTTCCGGCGGCGCGACCGGTTGGCCGGCAACCGACTGGATCGAAGACATCATGCTGCGTCAGCAGAAGCCTGATGTCTACGACAAGTGGACCACCAACGAAGTCAAGTTCACCGATCCGGCCGTTGTTGCCGCTATCGAGGAATTCGGCTCGTTCGCCAAGAACGAGAAGTATGTCAGCGGTGGCGTTGCAGCCGTCGCGGCGACCGACTTCCGCGATAGCCCGAAGGGTCTCTTCGGCGTGCCGCCGAAGTGCTACCTGCACCACCAGGCATCGTTCATTCCGTCCTTCTTCCCTGAAGGCACGAAGCTCGGTCAGGATGCGGACTTCTTCTACATGCCGACCTACGCGTCGCACGCGGATCTGGGCAAGCCGGTTCTCGGCGCAGGCACGCTGGTCACGATCGCCAAGGATTCCAAGTCTGCTCGTGCCTTCGTCGACTTCCTGAAGACGCCGATCGCCCATGAAGTCTGGATGGCCCAGTCGAGCTTCCTGACGCCATACAAGGGTGTCAACACGGCCGCTTACGCCAATGACCAGATGAAGAAGGAAGGCGAGATCCTGACGACCGCCACCACATTCCGCTTCGACGGTTCCGACCTGATGCCGGGCAAGATCGGCGCGGGTGCTTTCTGGACCGGCATGGTCGATTTCGTTGGTGGCAAGTCTGCTGAAGACACCGCCAAGGAAATCCAGAGCGCCTGGGATGGCATCAAGTAACATCGCCTGAATATCCATGCCGCCGGTTCCGGCGGCATGGTCGCAATGCCTGGCCGGACGCTCTCGCAAGCGCCGGCCATCGCCGCCTTATGTGCCGAAAGTCATTCGCAAGCGCACCGGCGGATTGGCCCTGAATAGACAAGGGTAGCAGGGGAGGGACGAATGCTATCGCAGATAGTTTCCGCTTTGGGAGTTGTGGTCGTCGCGGTTTTCGCATGCTCGGCCTATTTCTATTTCTCGAACAAGATCCTGGATCTGGCGCTTCCGGTGAAGGATGGCGACATCCGCACTGCGTCGCAAAACTTGAACCGCCGCTCGGTGATCCGGCCGTGGCTGTTTCTGTTTCCCGCGCTCTTCCTCCTGATCGTCTATCTCGTCTATCCCGTCGTCGCGACGCTGATCCTGTCCTTCTATGATCGGTCCGGCGCCGAATTCGTCGGGCTCGCGAACTACAAGTGGGCCTTGGGTGACCGCGAATTCCGCCAGTCGATCTTCAACAATATTCTCTGGCTGGCGGTCGTGCCGGCGGCCTGCACCTTCTTCGGTCTTGTCATTGCCGTCATGACCGACCGCATCTGGTGGGGCAACATCGCCAAGAGCATCGTCTTCATGCCGATGGCGATCTCCTTCGTCGGTGCCTCGGTCATCTGGAAGTTCATCTACGAATACCGCGGCGGCAACGACACGCAGATCGGTCTTCTGAACGCGATCGTCCAGCTGTTTGGCGGCACCCCGCAGGTGTGGATTTCGGTGCCTTTCTGGAACAACTTCTTCCTGATGATCATCCTCATCTGGATCCAGACCGGCTTTGCCATGGTCATCCTGTCCGCGGCCTTGCGCGGCATTCCCGAGGAGACGATCGAGGCTGCCGTCATCGATGGCGCCAACGGCTGGCAAATCTTCTGGCGCATCATGGTGCCGCAGGTATGGGGCACGATCGCCGTCGTCTGGACGACGATCACCATCCTCGTGCTGAAGGTCTTCGACATCGTGCTCACCATGACGAACGGGCAGTGGAATTCGATGGTGCTCGCGAACCTGATGTTCAACTGGCTGTTCAGGGGCGGCGGCGACAGCGGACGAAGCGCTGTGATCGCGCTGATCATCATGCTGGCCGTGACGCCGATCATGGTCTGGAACGTTCGCCGTGCGAACCGCGAGCTGGGAGGCCATTGAGATGACCCTGTCAGGTAGTTTCTTCAAGATCGGCCCAGCCCGTCTTTTCGTTCACTTCGCGGTGCTCGTCATCGTCATCATCTGGCTGATACCGACGCTCGGCATTTTCGTCAGTGCCTTGCGAGACAAGGACCAGCTCGTTTCCTCTGGTTGGTGGACGGCATTCGCCGGCTCCTCCCGTACGGTCGCGTCGCGCCTTGGCCAGCCGGACCTGCAGAAGCAGGACGGTGCCGTCTACGTCATTTCAGGCAATGTTCTCGAAGGGCAACAGGGTCGCTCGATCCGCGCCTTCGGCACGCGTGTCCAACAGCCGTCCGCTTACAAGGCCGGCGAGACAGCTGATCTCGGCGACGGCCTCTCGCTCACAGTCAACGAGGACGGCAGCTATCGCTATACGAAACCCGCCGCCTTCGGCCCGGATGACGGTGGCCGACGCGTCTACATTTCAGTTGCCACGCCGCCGGAATTCACGTTGCAGAACTACCGGAACGTTCTCACCAGCGAAGGCATCGGGCAGTCCTTTATCAACTCGCTCACGGTTACGGTCCCGGCAACGATTATCCCGATCCTGATCGCTGCCTTTGCCGCCTACGCATTGAGCTGGATGGAGTTCCCAGGTCGTGCTCTGCTGATCGCGCTCGTGGTCGGACTGATTGTCGTGCCGCTGCAGATGTCGCTTATCCCACTTCTGCGCCTCTACAATCACGTCGGGATGCTGCTTGATGCGCCGTCCAAGACCTACCCCGGCATCTGGCTTGCGCACACCGCCTTCGGCATGCCGCTCGCGATCTATCTGCTCCGCTCCTATATTGCGGGCTTGCCGAGAGAGATCATCGAATCGGCGCGCGTCGATGGCGCGAGCGACTTCGAAATCTTCACCCGTATCGTACTGCCCTTGTCCTTCCCGGCGCTCGCGTCCTTCGCGATCTTCCAGTTCCTTTGGGTGTGGAACGACCTGCTTGTCGCCATGGTCTTCCTCGGCACCGACAGGGACCACCTCGTGCTAACAGGAGCCTTGAATGCGCTCCTCGGTTCGCGCGGCGGCAACTGGGAGATCCTGACGGCCTCGGCATTCGTCACCATCATCGTACCGCTGCTCGTCTTCTTCGCCTTGCAGCGCTATCTGGTGCGTGGCCTACTCTCGGGCTCGGTCAAGGGCGGCTAGAAATCCCAAGACGAAATCCAACAGGACCAAACGAGCATGGCATCTCAATCCATTTTGACGGCGGACAAGGACTGGTGGCGTGGCGCGGTGATCTATCAGATCTACCCGCGCTCCTTCCAGGATTCGAACGGCGACGGCATCGGCGACCTGAAGGGCATCACCGCCCGCCTGCCGCACGTGGCGTCGCTTGGCGCGGACGCGATCTGGATTTCGCCCTTCTTCACGTCGCCGATGCGCGATTTCGGCTATGACGTCTCCGATTATGAGAATGTCGACGCCATCTTCGGCACGCTGGTGGATTTCGACACGATGATTGCCGAGGCGCATCGCCTCGGCATTCGCGTGATGATCGACCTTGTCATCTCGCACAGCTCGGATCAGCACCCATGGTTTGTGGAGAGCCGGTCCAGCCGGACCAACGCCAAGGCGGATTGGTACGTTTGGGCGGATTCCAAGCCGGACGGCACACCGCCAAACAACTGGCTGTCGATCTTCGGCGGCTCCGCATGGGCGTGGGATCCGACGCGCATGCAATATTACATGCACAACTTCCTGACCTCGCAGCCGGACATGAACTTGCATAATCCCGAGGTGCAGGATCGCCTGCTCGACGTCGTGCGCTTCTGGCTGAAGCGTGGTGTCGATGGCTTCCGTCTCGACACCATCAACTTCTATTTCCACGACAAGCAGTTGCGCGACAATCCGGCGCTCGCGCCTGAGCGGCGCAACGCATCGACCGCGCCGGCCGTTAACCCCTACAATTTCCAGGAACACGTCTACGACAAGAACCGCCCTGAGAACATCGAGTTCCTGAAGCGGTTCCGCGCCGTGCTCGAGGAGTTTCCGGCGATCGCCGCCGTGGGCGAAGTCGGCGACAGCCAGCGCGGCCTGGAGATCGTTGGCGAGTACACATCGGGCAACGACAAGATGCACATGTGCTACGCCTTCGAGTTCCTGGCGCCGGATCCGCTGTCGCCGGAACGCGTCGAGGAGGTCATGGAAGACTTCTCCGCTGCTGCGCCGGATGGCTGGGCCTGCTGGGCGTTTTCCAACCACGACGTCATGCGCCACGTCAGCCGCTGGGGTTCGCTGGTCGCCGACCGCGAAGCCTTCGCCAAGCAATATGCCTCATTGCTGATGACGCTGCGCGGTTCCGTCTGCATCTACCAGGGCGAGGAACTGGGGTTGACTGAAGCCGATCTGGCCTACGAGGACCTGCAGGATCCCTATGGCATCCAGTTCTGGCCGGAGTTCAAGGGCCGTGATGGTTGCCGCACACCGATGGTATGGGACAGCCAGGTCGCCCAGGGCGGGTTCTCGACGGTCAAGCCGTGGTTGCCGGTCCCGGTCGAACATATCCTGCGCGCGGTCAGCGTTCAGCAGGGGGACGAGAACTCGGTGCTCGAGCACTATCGGCGGTTCCTTGCCTTCCGCAAGCAATACCCGGCCTTCGCCAAGGGTGAGATCGAGTTCGCCGAGCCGCAGGACGACGTGCTGATCTTCATCCGCGAACATGGTAACGAGAAGCTGCTCTGCGTCTTCAACATGAGCCCCGTCGAAAGCAACGTTGTTTTGCCGGCAGGCGATTGGCAAGCGTTGACGGGTCATGGTTTCGTCAGCAATAACTATGGTGACAAGATCGATATTCCGGCTTGGGGTGCGTATTTCGCTCGCCTTGCCTAAGGGACTCTGGAGGAGGAACTAGATGACTGGACTGACGCTCAAGGACATTCGCAAATCCTATGGTTCCGTGGACGTGCTCCACGGGATCGACCTGGATATCAAGGAAGGCGAATTCGTAGTCTTCGTCGGTCCGTCGGGCTGCGGCAAGTCGACGCTGCTGCGCATGATCGCCGGCCTCGAGAACATCACGGGCGGCGACATGTACATCGATGGCCAGCTGGTCAACGATGTTCCGCCCTCCAAGCGCGGCATCGCCATGGTCTTCCAGTCCTATGCGCTTTACCCGCACATGACTGTTTACGACAACATGGCCTTCGGCATGAAAATCGCCGGTGAGAACAAGCAGGAAATCGACCGTCGCGTTCGCGCGGCAGCCGAGAGCCTGCAGCTCACCAAGTATCTCGATCGCCTCCCGAAGGCGCTCTCCGGCGGTCAGCGCCAGCGCGTGGCCATCGGTCGCGCCATCTGCCGTAATCCGAAGGTCTTCCTCTTCGATGAGCCTTTGTCGAACCTCGACGCGGCGCTGCGCGTCGCCACGCGTATCGAGATCGCGCGTCTCAACGAGCAGATGGCTGATACGACGATGATCTACGTCACCCACGACCAGGTCGAGGCGATGACGCTTGCCGACCGCATCGTGGTTCTGTCTGCGGGCAACATCGAGCAGGTCGGTGCACCGCTCGAACTCTACGAGCGCCCGGCCAATCTCTTCGTCGCCAAGTTCATCGGCTCGCCAGCCATGAACGTCATCCCGGCAACGATCACCGAAGCCGGTGGTACAACGACGGTCACGCTGACGGGCGGCAAGTCGGTAACCCTCGATATCCCGACCGCCGCCTCCGAAAAGGGCAAGACGGCCAGCTTCGGCGTCCGTCCCGAGGACCTGCGCATCGCCGGCCCGACGGACGACTATCTCTTCGAGGGCGAAGTCTCGATCGTCGAAGCGCTGGGCGAAGTAACCTTGCTCTACATCGAAGGCCTTGTTCAGGGAGAGCCGATCATCGTCAAGCTGCCGGGCATCTATGATGTGAAGCGCGGCCAGAAGATGCATTTTTCGGCTGACCGCTCGAAGCTGCATCTCTTCGATGCCGACGGTCGTACCTACCGCAAATAATCCACCAGCCATTTTTGGGCCGTTGATCAAAAACGGCCCAAATCGGAACGGCTCTCACCTTCTGTTAAAGGTTCGATTGGTAAGATTCCCCCATTGCATTTCTAGGGGACTACGGCCATGGCTGCATCCAATCAGCTTCCCGGACATTTTCTGAACAAGGAAGAATCCTTCATGTACGACCGCGAAGTGCGGTTCAAGATGGAGGACACGATGAACGCTGCCCGTATCGAGTATACGGAGAAGGGCGTTCTAAACATGGCGTCCCGGCGTTGCGACATCATCCGGATTTCCAAGAGCAGCGCTGTCCTTGCGATCCTGACGCAGTTCAATCTTCCGAGGCAGTTCTACCTCGATCTCCCCGACGCGCGCATCACCAAGATCGGCTGCATGCTGACGCGGGTGAACGCAAACAACACCGTCGAAGTCCGCTTCCTGCGCATGTTGACCGACAAGGAACTCAACAAGATCTTCGTCTACAGCAGCCACCCCGCCCACCGCGACCGCGTGCTTGATATCAGGGGCTGACGATCGTCCCTTTCGAGCTAGCCATTAAATGACAAAACCCGCGAGACAGCCTCGCGGGTTTTTCGTTTTCGGGACCGTTCGGGCCGCCGCGTCCTCAGTGGAAGAGGACGCTTGCACCGCGGTCGGAGGCGCCGACTGCGCGTCGGAAGGGTGCAAACAGTTCGCGACCCATGCCGAACTCGTTGTCGGACAGATCGGCGACCACCGATTCCCGCTCGGCCAGATCGGCTGCATCCACCAGGACTTCAAGCGTGCCCGCGATCGCATCGAGACGGATGATGTCGCCGTCCTTGATGCGTGCGATCGGCCCGCCATCGACAGCCTCCGGCGTGACGTGGATCGCTGCCGGTACCTTCCCCGATGCGCCGGACATGCGACCATCGGTGAGCAGGGCAACCCGGAAGCCGCGATCCTGCAGCACGCCGAGCGGCGGCGTCAGTTTGTGCAGTTCCGGCATGCCGTTGGCCTTCGGGCCCTGGAAGCGGACGACAGCGACGAAATCCTTGTTCAGCTTGCCTTCCTTAAAGGCATCCTGCAGCTCCTGCTGGCTATGGAAGACGATAGCCGGGGCTTCGATGATGTGGCGGTCGGCCTTAACCGCGGAGATCTTGATGACCGCCTTGCCGACATTGCCGCGCAGCATCTTCAGGCCGCCATTGGCCTGGAACGGCGTTTCGATGTTGGCGAGAACCTTCGGGTCCACGCTCTTTTCGGGCGACGGTTCGCGAACGATGCCGCCATCCTCGCCGAGGCGCGGATCGATCGTGTAGGCCTGCAGCCCGTGGCCGAAGACCGTGCGGACGTCTTCGTGAACGAGGCCGTGCTTCAACAGTTCCTTGATCAGGAAGCCCATGCCGCCAGCGGCATGGAAGTGGTTCACATCGGCAAGGCCGTTCGGGTAGACGCGCGCCAGCAACGGCACGACCTCGGACAGCTCGGCGATATCCTGCCAGGTCAGCTGGATACCGGCAGCGCGGGCCATGGCGACAAGATGAAGGGTGTGGTTCGTCGAGCCGCCGGTGGCATGCAGGCCGACCACGCCGTTGACGATCGAACGCTCGTCGATCATCTCGCCGGCAGGCGTGTATTCGTTGCCCTGTGCGGTGATTGCAAGCGCACGCTTGGCGGCTTCGCGCGTGAAGGCTTCGCGCAGCGGCGTGCCCGGGTTGATGAACGACGACCCGGGCATATGGAAGCCCATGATCTCCATCAGCATCTGGTTGGAGTTGGCGGTGCCGTAGAAGGTGCAGGTGCCGGGGCCATGGTAGGACTTGGATTCCGCTTCCAGCAGCTCCGCACGGCCAACCTTGCCTTCAGCGTAGAGCTGGCGGACGCGTGACTTCTCGTCATTCGGCAGGCCAGATGTCATCGGTCCTGCTGGAACGAAGATAGCAGGCAGGTGCCCGAAGGAGAGCGCTGCAATCACCAGGCCGGGAACGATCTTGTCGCAGACGCCGAGATAAAGTGCCGCGTCGAACATGTTATGCGACAGGCCGACGCCCGCGGCCATCGCGATCAGATCGCGGGAGAATAGCGAAAGCTCCATGCCGGGCTGGCCTTGGGTGACGCCGTCGCACATGGCGGGCACGGCGCCTGCCACCTGGGCGATGCCGCCTGCTTCCGCCGCCGCCTGGCGGATGATCGCCGGGTAGGTTTCGAAAGGCTGGTGGGCCGAGAGCATGTCATTGTAGGAGGTGATGATGCCGAGATTGGCCACGCGGTCGCCCGCGAGGGCCTCCTTCTCGGCGGGGGAACAGACGGCAAATCCGTGGGCGAGGTTCGCGCAGCCGAGTATCGAGCGGCTCACGCCCTTGGAAGCTGCGTTGCGCAGGCGTTCGAGATAGACGCCGCGGGTCGGTTTGGAGCGTTCGACAATACGTGCGGTAATCGCAGCAATGCGTGAATGAGCGGACATGGGAGATCCTGCCTTTGTCTGGTCTTCAATGTGTCTGTTCGCCGGCTCCGTGCCTGGCTGCTTACGGAGCCCAGTAGATATCGACCGGCGAAGCGGCGCGGCGCAGAATGGCGCGGATCGGCATGTCTGCCTCGTCGCCGTTGCCTTCTGCCTTCGTCAGGACGTCTTTCTTGCTCTCGCCTTCGATATGAAGCACGAGCAGCCTGGCGTCCCGCAGGCTTGAAAAGGTAAAGGTAAGGCGAGGCTCGCCAGCACCTTCCGCGTCCATGGTAATGATGCCGCGCGGGGTCGTTGGATCAAGTGCCACGGCAAGATTGTTCCCGCCGGGGAAGAACGATGCCGTATGGCCATCGCCGCCCATGCCGAGAATGGCTACGTCGAACGGATTTCCGATCGCCTGCGTCGCGGTGGTCGCGAGCTTGGCGGCGTCCTCGACGGAACCGGCGGCCTGATAGAGCGGCTGGAAGGTCGCGGCGGTCGCCTTGTTCTGAAGCAGGTTGGTCGCCACCAGCAGGTGGTTCGAGCGCGGATTGTCGGCGGGCACGAAGCGTTCGTCGACGAGCGTGATCGTGACCTTGCTCCAGTCCAGGTCGCGCGTCGACAGCTCCTGGAAGAAGAGTTTCGGCGTCGAGCCGCCGGAAACGGCGATGCTCGCCGTCCCCCGTGATGCAATGGCCGTCGAAAGCGATGCGGCGACCTTGTCTGCGAGGTTGCGCGCCAGTTCGGCGGCATTGGCAAAAGTGTGCATCGTCGCTGCCATCGCTCTCTACCTTAAATGTCGTCGTGCCAGGTGCGGCCGTCACGCTCGATGAGCGCGATCGACTGGCTGGGACCCCAGGTGCCGGCGGTGTAGCCCTGAACCTTCTGGCCGGTCGATTCCCATCCCTTGAGGATCGGGTCGACCCACTGCCATGCCGCTTCCACTTCGTCGCGACGCATGAACAGCGTCTGGTTCGAGCGGATCACGTCCATCAGCAGACGCTCGTAGGCGTCGGGATTGCGCACCGAGAAGGCTTCCGCGAAGCTCATGTCGAGCGAAACGTTGCGCAGGCGCATGCCGCCCGGGCCTGGGTCCTTGATCATCAGCGACTGCTTGACGCCTTCGTCAGGCTGCAGGCGGATGATCAACTGGTTCTGGTTGATGCGGCCGGCCGACTGGTCGAAGACCGAGTGCGGTATCGGCTTGAAGGTGATGACGATCTCCGACATGCGGCCGGCAAGGCGCTTGCCGGTACGGATGTAGAAGGGAACGCCAGCCCAACGCCAGTTGCCGATCTCGGCCTTGATCGCCACGAAGGTTTCGGTGTTGGAAACGCCGCCTTCGAGCTCTTCGAGATAGCCTTTGACCGGACCGTTGCTGGAAGCGCCGGCGCGATATTGGCCACGGACCGTGTTCAGCTCGACATTCGAGGCGTTGATCGGCTTCAGTGCGCGCAGCACCTTGAGCTTCTCGTCGCGTACGGCTTCGGAATCCATCGAGGACGGGACTTCCATCGCCACAAGGCAGACGAGCTGCATGATATGGTTCTGCACCATGTCGCGCAGGGCGCCAGCCGTGTCGTAGTAGCCCGCGCGGCCTTCGAGGCCGACGGATTCGGCAACGGTGATCTGCACATGGTCGATGTGATTGGCATTCCACAGCGGCTCATAGAGCGCGTTGGCAAAGCGCAGCGCCATCAGGTTCTGCACGGTTTCCTTGCCGAGATAGTGGTCGATGCGGAAGATCTGCTCTTCCTTGAAGACCCTGCCGATCGTGTCATTCAGCTGAAGGGCGGAATCGAGATCGCGGCCGATCGGCTTTTCGACGACGATGCGCGTCGTCTTCGTGATCAGCTTGTGGTCATGAATCTTCTGCGAGATATCGCCGAAGATGCCCGGTGCGACAGCAAGGTAGAAGGCGCGAACGCGTTCCTTGCCCTCGTCGAGAAGCTTCTTGAGCTGGTCCCAGCCGGCGTCGGAGCGGGCATCGACAGGCACGTAGTACAGTCGCTCGCAGAACTTCGCGACCTCTGCCTCGTCATACTCGCCCTTCTTCAGATGCTCCTTCAGGGCGTCCTGTGCGAACTTCCGATATTCTTCATGGGTCAGCGGGCTTCTGGAGGCGCCGATGATGCGGGTCGGCTCGGTGAACTGGCCCTCGATCTGCCGATGATACAGCGCCGGAAGCAACTTGCGCTCGGCGAGGTCGCCGCTGCCGCCGAAGACGACATAATCAAAGGGTTCAACGGGAATGATTTGACTGCTCATGAGGATGTCTCTCAATCATGCTTGGTACTGGCTCTTTAATCTAATCGATTTAAAAAAGCCAGTGTGCGCTGCAATGAATCTGTCGGAAACCGGTTTTAGATCGAATTGCAGCGCGAGGAAATGCGCAATCTGACTAAAACTTGTCGCGGAGCGCATACCACGAGAGCGCCAGGAAAAGCAGCGGCGCGCGCATGGCGGCACCGCCCGGGAAAGCAGGGACATTGAGCGATTTGAAGAGCTCCAGGTCCGCCGTTTTGCCGAGCACTGTTTCCGCGTAGAGTTTGCCGCAATAGTTCGACAGCATGACGCCGTGGCCGGAATACCCGCCGATGGAGATCACGCCCGGCATGACCTCGCGAACGAAAGGCTGGCGCGGCAGCGTGATGCCGACGGATCCGCCCCAGGCGTGGGTGATCTCGATATCCTTGAGTTCTGGATAGATCTCCGCGATCTGGCGCCGGATATGCTCCGTTATGTCGCGAGGGTTGTCGGATGTATAGGCCTCGCGCCCCCCGAACAGCAGGCGCCCATCCCTGGATTTGCGGAAGTAGCGGACGACGAACCGCGAATCGGCAACGGCTTCGCCGCCAGCCAGTACCTTGGGATGATCGGCCAAGGGCACCGTGGCGCCTATAAACGAGCGGATCGGCATCACATGGCTGGCCGTGACCGGCTCCAGATTGTCGATGTAGCCGTTGCAGGCGATTAGTGCCTTGTCGGCAACGATCCGTCCGCGCGGCGTGTCGATCGTCACCTTGCCGTTCGCCTGGTGGATCGCAGTGGCCTTGGTCATCTCGAAGATCCGCGCGCCGGCATTTGCCGCGACGCGCGCGAGACCGACGAGCAGTTTCAGCGGATGGATGTGGCCGGTGCCGGTGTCGCGCACGCCACAGAAGTAGCGTTTCGACCCCAGACGCTCCTGGGTCTCCTGCCTGTCCATGAAGCGAACATGCGGATAGTCGTAGCGCAGCGCCGCGATTTCCGCATTTTCCTGGTAGGACTTTGTGTAGCTCTCCTTGTGGGACACATTCATCTGGCCCGACATGAAATCGATCTCGATCTGATGTTCGGTGGCGAAATCCAGCAGATGCCGCTTTGCGGCCTCCGCCAGATTGAAGAGCGCCTTGGAGCGCTCGTAGCCGATCGTTTCCTCCAGCTCTTCCGGCCATGCACGCTGGCCGGTGCCGAGCTGTCCGCCGTTGCGACCGGACGCGCCGTCGCCAAAGCGCGATCCTTCGATGAGGACGACCGAAACACCCGCCTTGGCGAGGTTATAGGCCGCCTGCAGCCCGGTGTAACCGCCGCCAACGATCGCGACGTCGCACGTCGTCGATCCATCGAGCGCAGGATAGGTAGGGCGTTCGCCAACAGTCGCCTGATACCAGGAGATGCCGGGCGCAATGGGGCTCTGCCATGTCTCTTGCGATGTCATGAAAGCCCCCTCACACGTTCAGCAGAAGGAACTCGCGCTCCCATGGGCTGATCACCTGCATGAAGGTCTCGAATTCTCCACGCTTGACGCCGGCGTAGATGCCGATGAATTCCTTGCCGAACACCTCTTCGAAGGCCGGCTCGTCTTCCATGAGCGCGACGGCTTCAAGAAGGCCGCGTGGCAGTTCGATCGACCCTTCATTTGCCGTGTCTTCCGTCGGCGCGGTTGGCTCGATCTCCTTCATGATGCCAAGCAGGCCGCATGCGAGCGAAGCCGCCAGCGCCAGATAGGGGTTGGCGTCGGAGCTTGGCAGGCGGTTTTCGACACGCCGCGCCTGTGGATCCGAAACCGGCACGCGGAAGGCCGTGGTCCGGTTGTCGTAGCCCCACGCATTGTTGACAGGGCAGGACATCTCCGGCGTCAGGCGACGGTAGGAGTTCACATAGGGCGCCAGCATGCACAGCGCATTCGGGACATACTTCTGCATGCCGCCGATGAAGTGGAAGAACTCGCGCGACGGCGATCCATCCGGCTTCGAGAAGATGTTCTTCCCGGTCGCCTCATCGACCACCGACTGGTGGATGTGCATGGCGGATCCAGGCTGTCCCTGCATCGGCTTTGCCATGAAGGTTGCGTAGATGTCGTGCTTCATCGCCGCTTCACGAATCGTCCGCTTGAACAGGAAGACCTGGTCGGCAAGTTCGATCGGGTTGCCGTGGCGCAGGTTGATTTCAAGCTGCGCCGGGCCTTCCTCGTGGATCAGGGTGTCGATCTCGAGGCCCTGCTTCTCGGAGAAGTGATAGATGTCGTCGATCAGTTCGTCGAACTCGTTGATGCCGGCGATGGAATAACCCTGGCCGCCAAGGATCGAGCGGCCGGAGCGGCCCTTCGGCGGATGCAGCGGATAGTCCGGGTCATCATTCTTGGCGACCAGATAGAATTCGATCTCGGGCGCCACGATCGGCTTCCAGCCGCGGTCGTGATAGAGCTTCATCACCCGCTTGAGGACGTTGCGCGGCGTATAGCCGACCTCTTCCCCATCGGCGCTGACGATATCGCAGATCACCTGCGCCGTCGGATCGGTTTCCCACGGAACGACCGAAAGCGTCGAAAGATCGGGAACGAGCTTGAGGTCGCTATCGCGCGGTTCGTAGCGGAAGCTCTCCGTCTCGTCCGGATATTCGCCGGAAATCGTGTGGCGGTAGATTGCGGAGGGCAGGGCAAGCGAGGTGTTCGAGGTGAACTTCGAACTGGGCATCATCTTGCCGCGCGGCACGCCGGCGAGGTCCGGCGTAATGCATTCGATATCTTCGATGCCGCGTGCCCGCAGAAACTGCGCTGCTTCCTTCCAGTTGGCCACGCCGCGCAGAGACCCGGGGTCCGGGGGTGTTTTCTTCGAGGCAGGCACGTTTCTGGCAGGCTTCAGCGTCGTCTTTTTTGGGGACATGGCACACCGGTTTGTGTTGATCTCGCGTGTATCATAACCAGAGTTTGGCAATTGGCGAGGGGGCCCAGGCGTTGACTTTCGCCCTTTGATGGAAAAAAGAGACGCTTTCGACAAGGGAACCGAGTTTGCAGCGGAAAAGCGATGTAGTTGTCATCGGCGCGGGCGCCGCCGGCATGATGTGTGCCATTCGCGCTGCACAGCGTGGCCGTTCGGTCATCGTGCTGGACCATGCGCGGGCGCCCGGCGAGAAAATCCGCATCTCCGGCGGTGGCCGCTGCAACTTCACCAACATCCATGCCGGACCGAAGAGTTTCCTGTCCGGCAATCCGCATTTCTGCAAATCGGCGCTGGCGCGTTTCACGCCCTCCGACTTCATCGCCATGGTCGATCGGCACAAGATCGCCTGGCACGAAAAGACGCTCGGCCAACTGTTTTGCGACGAGAGCGCCAAGGACATCATTCGCATGCTGCTCGACGAAATGCAGGCGGCGGGCGCGGTGCTGCACCTCGGGACGGAGATCGGCAATGTCGAGAAGACCGATACCGGCTTTCGTGTCGTGACATCGGAAGGCGCATATGAATGCCAGTCGCTGGTCATTGCCACCGGCGGCAAGTCGATCCCGAAAATGGGTGCGACCGGCTTCGCCTATCGCATCGCCGAGCAATTCGGACTGGCTCTGGTTGAGACCCGCCCCGGTCTCGTGCCGTTGACGCTCGATCCGCTGTTGCTCGAAAGCCTGTCTGCGCTATCCGGCATTTCGGCGCCTGCGGAGATTCGCCACGGCAAGACGGCGTTTCGCGAGGCCCTACTGTTTACTCACCGCGGCCTCAGCGGTCCGGCGATCCTGCAGATTTCATCCTATTGGCGCGAGGGCGACGAGATCACCGTCGATATCGAGCCTGACATTGATCTGCTGGCGCACCTGAAGGCGGCGAAACAGGCAAACGGCCGACAATCGGCGCAAACAGCGCTTGGCGATGTTCTTCCGAAGCGGCTGGCGCAATATCTGACTGAGCGGACGGGCGTAACCGGCAATATGGCCGACCTCTCGGACAAGGTGCTGATGCGGCTGGCCGAGGCCGCGCAGAACTGGAAGATCAAGCCGTCCGGCTCCGAGGGGTATCGCACAGCGGAGGTCACGCTCGGCGGCATCGACACGTCAGCGCTCGACTCTCGCAGCATGCAGGCAAAGGCTGTGGCGGGCCTCCATTTCATTGGAGAATGTGTCGATGTGACGGGTTGGCTCGGAGGTTACAATTTCCAATGGGCCTGGGCTTCCGGCTTTGCCGCAGGTGAATCCTTGTAGGGGCAAAACGACCGAAGAGGATTCAATAGTTCTTAAGGGGGGTGCGCCATCCTGCCTCAATGACGAGCTGAAAAGAGCTTCCTAAATAAAGCTTTACCAGCAAAGCATTTTGTTGGATTGTTATGTCAGAGAGAAGTGAGGTTCTGCAATGAACAGGAACACACGACGCGCCCGCGCCATCGCAATCGCCCAGGCAAAGCCCGACACCAGGCTTGTCGCACTCCGCTACTTCGTCCTCGCTGCCAGCGCGTCTGCGGCGATGATCGCACTTCTGGTCGAGCGCTTTCTCTAGGCTGATCTACAGCCGAGTGTTGTAACGACGCCAGCCGCGCTGAGCGCCGATATCGGCATGTAAATCGATTTGAATGCCGGTTTCCGCTACATACGCTTATCCGAAAATTAACATATCCTCTGCAACAGTTGGTAGATGATTTATGGGCGCTTCCGCCTTGTGCGCGAAGTGAACAGGCAATGAATGCCGTCCGGGCGTAAGCCTGAGATTCCCATTGTTCCAAAAAAGCAGCTCGATGCACTCGGCCGGCGCCTTCGGGGGTCGGTGGGAGGAGTGGTGTATGGAAGGCCGGAACCGCCATGTTGATTGATAAGATTCTTTCCCGTTTCAGGATCAAGACCAAAGTCCTGATTTTTGTTCTACCCTTTGTTGTCAGCATTTCAGCGGTCGGCCTGACCGGCCTCTATGCCTCGGGTCTGCTGCAGGGCCGGATGGAAATCTCCAACAGCGTTCTTCAATCGCTGAGCGGCTTCAAGGATCTCTACAGCTCCATGGACGACTTCCTGCGCACGACGAGCCAGGATGCGCGCGACAAGCTGCAGAGCGACATCGCCACCCAGCAGAACACGCTGACTGCGACATTGAAGCAGATCGGCGAGAATGCCGGCCGCGACAATCTCGAGGCCGCCGCCAGCGGCACGACCGGTATCTCCGACACGGTGGGCAAGCTCTGGACCCTGCATGAGCAGGAACTGGCGTTGCGCAAGTCGATGGACGATGCGCAGAAGGTGATGATCACCAGCCGCTTCAACGTGAACTACGATGCACAGCAGCTTGAAGAGAACATCCGCAAGGACGAGGGCAATGCCACGGCAACGCTTCGCGCCGCCGACCGGCTGCTGAAGGGTGGCGATACGCTTGCCACCGTCATGGGCGACTTCAGCAAGGCGCAGGCACCGGCTGACAAGCTGAAGGTCGTGACCGATGCGATCCCGGCCATTGCCAAGGCCCAGCGCCTGATCGAGATCTCGGTTCCGCAGAACCAGAAGAGCATGACCCAGTCGCTGTCGCAGACGATCAGCGACGTGAAGGCACAGGCGACGGCTGCCGATGCCGGCACCGATGAGGCGATCGCCAATCTCGGCCGCCTTGTTTCCCGCTTCCGCCAGATGTCCACCTACACCCAGCTCACCGCAACGCAGATGATGCGCGAAGCCACCACGACCTTCGTGGAACTCGATAGCCGCATCGCGCAGACGAACTCGGTTCTTGAGGATACGCGCCGCCTTGAAAGCGCGATCTACTCCCTGCAGCTCGTGCTAGGCGAATTTGCGGCCAAGCCCAGCAAGGACAATCGCGTTCGCCTGCATCAGGAAATCGCGACGCTCGGCACCAACCTGAATACGCTGCTCGCCAGCGCCAAGGGGATGAACTTCGCTGAAGACATCGTTGCCGCGATGTCGCCGGCGCTGGCCTCCATGGACAAGGATGCACAGAGCCTCGTCGATACCATCGACCAGCGCGTCGCCGACTACGCTTCGGCGCGTCAGCAGCTTGACACCGTCTGGGGTCAGCTGACGGCATTTGCCGAACTGCAGAAGCAGACCGCGGGCGCCGAACGCACGCAGGCAAACGGCATATCCGTCCTGACCACGGCGCTCGGCATCCTGCTTTCGGTTGTCGGCGGTATTGCTCTCGTTCTGACGCTGCAGCGCCCGATCGGCCAGATCACCGCCGCCATGCGCCGCATCGCCGATGGCGCGCTCGACACCAATATCTCCGGCGAGCAGCGCTACGACGAAATCGGCGACATGGCGCGCGCACTTGGCATCTTCAAGGAAAACGCGATCTCGAAGATCCGCATCGAGGAGCAGAGCGAAGAAGAGCGTGCCGCTGCCGAACACGAGCGCCAGCGCAACGATGCCGACAAGCGCGAAATGGATCGCCAGATCGAGTTCGCCGTCAATGCCTTGGCGTCCGGCCTCGAGCGCATGTCGCAAGGCGATATCTCGACGACCATCGACACGCCGTTCATTGGCCGCCTCGAACAGCTTCGCCAGGATTTCAACGGCTCGATGCTGCGCCTGCAGGCTTCGATGAGCCAGATCCGCGACAACGTCGAGATGATCCAGGGCAACGGCAATCAGATGGCGCAGTCCGCCGAAGATCTCGCCAAGCGGACCGAACAGCAGGCCGCTTCGCTGGAGGAAACGGCAGCTGCCGTCGATCAGATCACGGTCACGGTCCGCTCGTCGGCCGAGCGCGCCAAGGATGCCGACCAGATCGTTCGCCAGGCCAAGCGCAGCGCGGATGACTCTGCAACCGTCGTCAGCAACGCCATCGACGCGATGGGCCGCATCGAAGATGCCTCGCGCCAGATCGAGCAGATCATCGGCGTCATCGATGAGATCGCTTTCCAGACCAACCTTCTGGCACTCAATGCCGGCATCGAAGCGGCGCGCGCCGGCGAGGCAGGCAAGGGGTTTGCGGTCGTTGCAATGGAAGTGCGCGAACTCGCGCAGCGCTCCGCTGCCGCCGCGCAGGAAATCAAGGGCCTCATCAACAAGTCGACGACCGAAGTCAGCTCCGGTTCGCAGTTCGTCCAGGAAACTGGAACGGTCCTTGCGAAGATCAGCACTCAGATCGTGACCATCAGCCAGCACGTCGAGATGATCGCACGCGCCAGCCACGATCAGTCGAGCGCGCTGCAGGAAGTCAACGCGACCGTCAACCAGATGGACCAGATGACCCAGCAGAACGCGGCAATGGTGGAAGAGACCACCGCTGCCAGCCGCGCGCTCGCGAACGAGGCAGATTCCCTTCTCAGCCTGGTTCGCCAGTTCAAGATCGATGGCGACACGCACGGCACGATTTATCGCGCGGCTTGATCGGACCAACTCACAAACGACAAGATGGCCCCGGAATCCGGGGCCATTTTCATTTGGCGCCTAGTTCACAGACGGTTCAATCAATAATTGTGCAATGATGAGTAAGCGCGAAATTTTAATCCGTCCAATGGTTGCGGATTATCGGCGGAGCGTTGGTTTATGCGGAAAGTCCTGAGATCTCAAATAATTGACGATCGTCAACTTGGTGAAAATTTTCATTAAATCTTTTGCTCTAGCGTCGGGCGGTTGTATTCTCAGGGGATTGGCATGCTTCGGCTCTTTACGGCTTCCATTGTTCGACAGATTGTCGTGATTACACTTGCGCTGCTGGGCATCAGCACCGCCGCGATCGTGTGTGTGACCTATTACAATCTGAGCGACTACGTGATGACGAGCGCGGTTTCCGACGCCCGCGACGCGAGCCGCACAATGGCCGTCCTCTATGGCGCCGGTGACCCGACGGCACAGGTCGCCATTCGCGACAACGCACTCGAGGGCATCACCGAAGACAAGCTCCCGCAGTTTGCCGATCACGCCCTGGTCGACCGCACCGCGCAGTCGATCGCTGGCGTTGCCACGATCTTCGAGCGTCAGGGCGGCGATTATGTGCGCGTTTCGACCAATGTGAAGAAGGAGAACGGCGACCGCGCCGTCGGGACAAAGCTTGCGGCAGATCATCCGGCGCAGGTCGCGCTGGCAAAGGGCAGCGCCTACTACGGCCCCGCCGACCTCTTCGGGCACAAGTTCATGACCGGCTACTTCCCGATCAAGAGCGCGGCAGGCTCGACGGTTGGCATTCTCTTTATCGGCATCCCGATGGAGCTCTACTACAACAGCCTGCAGCAGCTGCTGGCGCTTGTGGTCGGCGTCGGAATAGCCGTGTTGCTGATCGTCGGCGTTGTCGCCTATTTCGCGATCCGCGCGACCGTACGGCCCCTTGAGGCGCTGACCGCTTCCATCCACACGATTTCATCCGGAAATCTCGATGCACCGATTCCCTGCGTCGAAAAGCAGAACGAATTCGGCGCCATCGGCCGCGCCTTGGCATTGTTCCGCGACGGCGCTCGTGCCCGCCTGCAGCTCGAAACGCAGGCCGCGGAGCAGCGTGCGCTGACCGACGCGGAGCGCGCCCGCAACGATGTCGAAAAGCGCACGCTGGACGGACAGATCGACTTCGCCGTCAACCAGCTTGCCGCCGGTCTCGGTCGCCTTGCTCAAGGCGATGTCTCCGAAACGATCGAGACGCCATTTGTCGGACGTCTGGAGCAGCTTCGCGTCGATTTCAACACCTCGCTTGTCCGCCTGCAGGATACGCTGTCGCGCATCCGCGATAACGCAACGACGATCCACCGCAACTCCGGCGCCATGCTGTCATCGGCAGACGAGCTCTCGAAGCGCACGGAAGCGCAGGCCGCCAATCTGGAGGAGACAGCGGCTGCGGTCGAGGAAATCACCGTCACGGTTCGCTCGTCGGCCGAGCGCGCCCGCGAGGCCAACAACGCGGTCGTTGCCACCAAGAAGACGGCGGACGGCTCCGGCGTTGTCGTCGGCGATACTGTCGCGGCCATGGCACGGATCGAGGACGCGTCGAAGCAGATCGAGCAGATCATCGAAGTGATCGACGATATCGCGTTCCAGACCAATCTGCTTGCCTTGAACGCAGGCATCGAAGCGGCACGCGCCGGCGAGGCGGGCAAGGGATTTGCCGTCGTCGCGCAGGAGGTTCGGGAACTGGCGCAGCGTTCGGCTGATGCCGCCCGCGAAATCAAGGGCCTTATCGAGAAGTCGACCCGCGAGGTCTCTGCCGGCTCCGGGCTCGTTCAGAAGACCGGGGCGGTGCTCGCCTCGATCAGCCAGGAGATCATCGCGATCAGCCAGCATGTGGCGACGATCGCCACGGCCAGCCAGGACCAATCCGCCGCACTGCAGGAGGTCAACGGGTCCGTCAACGCGATGGACCAGATGACTCAGAAAAACGCCGCCATGGTCGAGGAAACCACCGAGGCAAGCCGTCAGCTCGCCGACGAGGCGGACGCGCTCATGTCGCTGATCCGGCAATTCCGCATCGATGCTGCTCCATCCGCCGCGCGCCAGCCCCTGCGGACTGCTGCCTGACGGCATGACCGGTATTTGACAGCGGGGAGGGCGCACGCAAGCCGCGGCCTCTCCATGCAGCAAGGCGCATCGATAGCAAGGCGTTGGCGATGCGTTCGATGCGCGAGGTTCCGACAGTTCGGTAGAACTCATTTTCCGCAAGCGCGGAGCCACGATTCTCCTGCGTTTGCTGCTGTCTCAGAAGCTGCGCAATGGCCATATGTTCGATCATCGTGATGTCCTTTCATGGCAATGACGAGATCAGCTTAGATATGCGCCAAAATATGCTTCATAAACGGGAAAAATCCCACTATGTTTTGCGCTCATGAAAAACGTGCAATGGGACTCCTTTCAGCTCTTCTTGCAGGTCGCCCGCCTCGGAGGGCTGACCGGAGCGAGCGCATCGAGCGGTCTTAGCCCCGCCACGATCGGCCGCCGGATGCTGGATCTCGAGCATGAGATCGGGCGGATGCTGTTCCAGCGCAGCCAGACCGGCTATCGATTGACCCAGGACGGCCAGGCGCTGCTCGATCATCTGCAGGACATGGAAGCGGCGGCCAACAAGGTCGATGCATGGCGGGATGAGCGGACGACTGGTGCGACCGTGAGGATCGCCGCCGGCACTTGGGTTGCCTGGCTGCTGACCGAAAATTTCGCGGCGATCCGCAAGCCGGGCGATGGCTTCGCCGTCTCTCTCACGATCGGCGAGGCGAGGGCAAATCTCAACTACCGGGAAAGCGATATCGGCATTCGCGCCTTCGAGCCCGAAGAAAGCAATCTCGCGGCGCGGCTGATCGGTGAGGTTGCCTACGCGGTTTATGTCAGACGCAATGCCGAAGAAGGTGACGAACGCTGGATCGCGGTTCATGACGACGATGCGATCTCCAACTATCTTCGCTGGCCGCATCATCATGCACAGTCGTCGATCGTCGCCTCCGTCAATCGTCCGCGCTCCCTGCCGGAATTGGTGCGGGCGGGCGCGGGTAAGGCTGTGCTGCCTTGCTTCGTCGGGGATCTCGATCCGGATCTGCAGCGGCTTGGCGACGAATTGCCTGAGCTGCGCCATCGCCAGTGGATCGTCATGAACAACGAGGATCGCCACCGGCCGGAAATAAGAACCGTTGCCGACCGGATGACGAAACTTCTGAAAAGCTACGGCGACCTTTTCGCCGGCAAACGCTCAAGCCGGAGTTGAGCGGGGTGGCGACTGGGCGCCGCCACCGGCATTGTTCAGTTGCGGGCCGCAACGATGACAGGGATCAGCAGGTCGCCCCAGTTCCCGTCGCCGCCATGGTGGCGCGCGGAGCGGACCAGTTCGACCGAAACCCCGGCATCGACTGCCTTCATGACCGACAGGTTCAGGCGGTGCAGGTCATTGGCGAGCATGCGGACCATGCTCTGCTGATCCTGGGTCATGCTGGTCGATTGTTCTTCAGCGCGTTCCTTGACGCGAGCAAGCGTAGGCATGGCATTCTCCTCCGTGGGTTCGGTCATTCTGCTGCGGGTTTGAACTGGGCATGCTCCGTCGATTCCTTCATCGCCGTGGTCGATGAACGACCGCCGGTGATGGCCATCGAAACCGCGTCGAAGTAGCCGGTGCCGACCTCGCGCTGATGCTTGGTAGCGGTGTAGCCGTTGATCTCCGCCGCAAACTCGGCCTGCTGCAGCTCCGAATAGGCGGACATCTGCCGGTCCTTGTAGCCGCGGGCAAGCTCGTACATGCCGAAGTTCAACTGGTGGAAACCGGCTAGCGTGATGAACTGGAACTTGTAGCCCATCGCACCGAGTTCGCGCTGGAACTTCGCGATCGTTGCATCGTCGAGGTTCTTTTTCCAGTTGAACGACGGCGAGCAGTTGTAAGCCAGCAGCTTGCCGGGGTGTACCTTGTGCACGCCTTCGGCAAAACGCCGTGCCTGCTCCAGATCGGGCTTCGATGTCTCGCACCAGATCAGGTCGCAATGGGGCGCATAGGCAACGGCACGCGCAATGCACGGCTCCAGTCCGCTGTGGACATGGTAGAAGCCCTCGACCGTCCGTCCGGCCTCGTAATCGACGAAGGGCTGGTCGCGTTCATCGATATCGGAGGTCAGCAGCTTTGCCGCTTCCGCGTCGGTCCGCGCGATGACGAGCGTCGGAACGCCCATGACGTCGGCAGCGAGGCGGGCTGCATCGAGGTTGCGAATATGCGCAGCGGTCGGGATCAGGACCTTGCCGCCGAGGTGCCCGCATTTCTTTTCCGACGCCAGTTGGTCCTCGAAGTGAACGCCGGCAGCGCCTGCCTCGATATAGGCCTTCATGATCTCGAAGGCGTTGAGCGGGCCGCCGAAGCCGGCCTCGGCATCCGCGACGATCGGCGCGAACCACGTCTCGACCGACAGGCCGTTTTCCTCGGACGTTTCGATCTGGTCGGCGCGCTGGAGCGTGCGGTTGATGCGCTTGGCAAGCTCTGGGCCGGCATTGGCCGGATAGAGCGATTGATCCGGATACATGGCGGCCGCAGTGTTGGAATCGGCCGCGACCTGCCAGCCGGACAGATAGATCGCCTTCAACCCGGCACGGACCATCTGCATGGCCTGGTTCCCGGAAAGCGCGCCCAGTGCGTTGACGAAGTCGTCCTGATGCAGCAGCTGCCATAGGCGGTTCGCGCCCATTTCAGCCAGCGAGTAGCGAAGCTCCACGGATCCGCGCAGCCGTTTGACATCTTCTGCCGAATAGGGGCGCTCGATACCGTCGAAACGACCTGCGGGGATGCTTCGGTGAAGCTTGTCAAAGTCTGTCATTTCTTCCTCCTTGCCGATAATCTTGCCGAACTGGCTGATTGACAGGATTTACAAAACTGTCGGAAAAGGCCAGATTTATATGGAAGTATGGGTCTGGAAACGGGTCGAGATGCAAAGAAATTGACAAGGGTTGGCGTTAAAATTGTCAAAGTCTGTAAAAATCTGTTCGACCGAAACATGTAAAGAATTGTCACATGGTTGAGCGCAAGATATTTGCCGGTCCCCGGGTCCGGCGCATTCGAAACGGCCTCGGCGTCACGCAGACGGCGATGGCGGAGGCGCTGGAGATATCGCCCTCCTACCTCAACCTGATCGAGCGCAACCAGCGCCCCCTGACGGTGCAGCTGCTGCTCAAGCTATCCGCAGTCTACAAGGTCGACCTCGAAGAGTTGCGGCATGAAAGTGGCGGCAGCCTTGCACAGCTGAAGGAGATCTTCGCCGATCCCCTGCTGTTCGGCGAGCTGCCGGGGGATCAGGAGTTGGTGGAGGTGGCGGAGGCCGCACCCAATGCCGCAAGCGGCATGGTGAAGCTCTATCGCGCCTACAGGGAGCAGGCCGCGCGCCTCTCCGACCTAACGTCTCTGACAATCGGAGAGGGGAATGCGCCCCTGGCCGGTGCCCGTCTCCCGGCCGACGAGGTCCGCGATGTCTTCGAACGGCGCTCTGCCTACTTTCCGCGGATAGAAGCGGAGGCGGAGGCTTTCTCGTCGCGGTTCGCCGATATGCGCGATCTGCCTTTCGCCTTCCGTGAATGGCTGCGGGCGGAGCGCGGCATTGGCGTCCGCGTCCTACCGGTTCACGTGATGCCCGATCTGCGCCGTCGCTTTGACCGGCATTCGATGCGTCTCTTTGTTTCAGAACGGTTGTCGGCGCCTGATCAGGCACATGAAATTGCAATCGAGGTTGCCTCCCTGGCTCTGCGAGACGCGATCCTGGCCGAGCTTGAAGCACTGCCGCTGACCACGCCTGAAGCAAAGAGGATCGCTCGCTTCGAGCTCAGCCGCTATGCCGCACTGGCGATTGCCATGCCTTATGCGGCGTTTTGGGCGGCGGCTCAGAATGCTCGCTACGACATTGATATTCTGCGTGCGCGGTTCGGCGCTTCCTTTGCGCAGGCGGCGACGCGGCTGACGATGCTGCAGCGGCCGGATGCCGCGGCAATCCCGTTCTTCCTCATGGAGATTGATGCCGCCGGCAATCGCCTGCGCCGGGCCGGCGCGCTTGGCTTTCCGCACAGTGGTTTCGGCGGGGGCTGTCCTAAGCTGAATATCCACGTCGCCCTTCTGCAGCCCGGGCAGATTCTGGCCGAGATGATCGAGATGCCGGGTGGCGCGAGCTATCTGACCATTTCACGCACGCTGGAAGGCCCCAACGCGCCCTTCGGCGAGCGGGTCAGACGAACCGCGCTGCTGATCGGCTGCGAGGGAGGTCTCGGGCAGGCAACGGCCTATGCCCGGATCGCAGCGGCCCAGCCCGCGGTTGCGGTCGGATCGGCATGCCGTTTGTGCGAACGCCGCGGCTGCCTGTCCCGAGCCGAGCCGCCGGTGACGCGTCCTTTGGGTTTGGACGAGATGGTCGCCGGTATCAGCAGCTTCGATTTTCAATGACTGTGAAATCATCGAGAGTGCTGGATTTAGCGCTTGTGGGCTCCGAAAATCCTTTCTAGTCTGCACCGAAAACCAGAGGGAAGGCATCGCTGAACAGATGCCAGAACAAAAAGCAGGAGATAGCATGAGGTCAACAATCGCAGGACTGGCAGCCGCCGTGGCCATGGCTGCAATTTCCGCGTCGCCATCCTTTGCGGAGGACCGCGTCGTCAACGTCTACAACTGGTCCGATTATATCGACAGCTCGATCCTTGAAGACTTCACCAAGGAAACGGGCATCAAGGTCGTCTACGACACCTTCGATTCCAACGAGACGCTGGAGACGAAATTGCTTGCCGGCGGCACCGGCTACGATGTCGTCGTTCCGAGCGCCGACTTCCTGCAGCGCCAGATCCAGGCTGGCGTCTTCCAGAAGCTCGACAAGTCCAAGCTGCCGAACCTCTCCAACATGTGGGACATGGTCCAGCAGCGCACTGCCATGTACGACCCCGGCAACGAATATGCCGTGGACTATATGTGGGGCACCAACGGCATCGGCTACAACAAGAAGAAGATCGCCGAGATCCTCGGGCCTGATGCCAAGGAGCCGGGCCTGGAAGCGATCTTCGATCCGGCGGTCGCGGCAAAGTTCAAGGACTGCGGCATCTATGTCCTCGATGCACCGAAGGACGTTCTGCCTTCGGCCCTGACCTATATCGGACTTGACCCGAATTCGAGCAAGCCGGCCGATCTGCAGAAGGCCGGCGAAATGCTGGAGAAAATTCGGCCTTTCGTCCGCAAATTCCACTCCTCGGAATATATCAATGCCCTGGCCAACGGCGATATCTGCATCGCATTCGGCTATTCCGGCGATATCTTCCAGGCCGCGAACCGTGCGACCGAAGCAAAGAACGGCGTGGAAATCGGCTATTCCATTCCGTCGCAGGGTGCACAGATGTGGTTTGATATGATGGCGATCCCAGCGGACGCCAAGCACGTCGCCGAGGCGCATGAGTTCCTGAACTACATGATGAAGCCGGAAGTCATCGCGAAGGCCAGCAACTACGTCTTCTATGCAAACGGCAACAAGGCGTCGCAGCAGTTCATCGACAAGGAAGTCCTCGAAGACCCGTCGGTCTATCCGAGCGAGGACGTGATGAAGAAGCTTTATAGCGTCACCCCATGGGATCCGAAAACGCAACGCACTGCGACCCGGGTCTGGACGAAAGTCGTCACTGGCCAGTAATGAAAATCAGGCCCGGTCGGCAACGTCCGGGCCTTTTCTTGCGCCGATCGCAGGGGACCGTCGGCTTCCAAAAAATAATACTTCGGGGACCATTATGAAGTCACTTGGCAATATTCGCCGTTCCTTTGCGCCGTGGACGGATCCCGCCTCAAAGCCTTTCATTGCATTCAAGAACGTCACGAAACGGTTCGGTGATTTCACCGCAGTCGACGATTTGTCGCTGAATATCTATCACAGGGAATTCTTTGCGCTGCTCGGTGCCTCCGGCTGCGGCAAGTCCACCCTGCTGCGCATGCTGGCTGGTTTCGAGCAGCCCACATCCGGCGAGATCATTCTCGACGGAACCGACCTTGCCGGCACGCCGCCCTACAAGCGTCCCGTCAACATGATGTTCCAGTCCTACGCCCTCTTCCCGCACATGACGGTCGAGAAGAATGTCGCCTTCGGCCTGCGCCAGGATGGCATGCCGAAGGACGAGATCGCCGAGCGCGTGTCTCAGATGCTGAAGATGGTTAAGCTGGAAAAGTTTGCGGCCCGCAAGCCGAACCAGCTTTCGGGTGGCCAGCGCCAGCGCGTGGCCCTTGCCCGCTCGCTTGCCAAGCGGCCTAAGGTGCTTCTGCTGGACGAACCGCTCGGCGCGCTCGACAAGAAGCTGCGCGAGGAAACCCAGTTCGAACTGATGGATCTCCAGCAGAACCTGGGCCTGACCTTCGTGGTCGTCACCCACGATCAGGAAGAGGCAATGACCATGGCCGACCGCATCGCGGTCATGAGCCACGGCAAGGTCATCCAGGTCGCGACGCCGGCGGAAATCTATGAAGCGCCCAATTCGCGCTTCGTCGCCGACTTCATTGGTGACGTGAACATCTTCGATGGGAAGGTTGCTTCTCTCAATGACAGCACGGTTGAGATCGGTGTCGACAACGACTTCTCGATCAAGGTCGTGACGCCTGAGAAGCCAGTGATGGGCTCCGCCGTTGGCTTCGCCATCCGTCCGGAAAAGCTGAAGGTCAGCCGCACGCCGCCCGCCAATCCAAAGGTCAACGCCGCTTCAGGCGAGCTCTGGGATATCGGCTATCTCGGTGACATGACCGTCTTTCATATCAAGCTCAAGAACGGCAAGGTGGTGAAGGCCTCGTCGCTGAACGCCCAGCGCTCTGTCGACGACCCCTTCACCTACGATCAGGATGTCTGGGTTTCCTTCGCCGATGATGCCGGCGTCCTGCTGAAGGATTGATCATGGGCAAAATCGGATCCGCGATCTACAACCGCCTCGTCATCATCATCCCTTACGCTTGGCTGCTGCTGTTCTTCCTCGCGCCGTTCTTCATCGTTTTCCGCATTTCGCTGTCGACCACCGCGATCGCCATGCCGCCCTACGAGCCGGTATTCGCGCTGTCGGATGACTGGGCCGGATTCTGGGAGAAGGTCTCGAGCTTCTCCTTCGACAATTTCAGCTATCTGATCGACGATCCGCTCTATGTGAACTCGTATATATCGAGCTTGATCATTGCGGCCGTCTCGACCTTCCTGACGCTGCTGATCGCCTATCCGGTCGCCTACGGCATGGCGCAGGCGCCGCGGTCGATCCGGCCGACGCTGCTGATGCTCGTCATCCTGCCTTTCTGGACAAGCTTCCTGATCCGCGTCTACGCCTGGATTGCGATCCTGAAGCCCGAAGGACTGCTCAACCAGCTGCTCCAGTCACTGCACGTGATCGATAGTCCACTGATCATCCTGAACACCAACATCGCGGTCTATATCGGCATCATCTATTCCTACCTGCCCTTCATGGTGCTGCCGCTTTATTCGTCGCTGGAGAAGATGGACGGCACCCTCATCGAGGCCGCGCAGGACCTGGGCTGCACGCCGATCACCGCCTTCTGGCGCGTGACCTTCCCGCTATCGATCCCTGGTGTCGTGGCAGGCTGCATGCTCGTCTTCATCCCTGCTGTCGGCGAGTTCGTTATCCCCGACCTGCTGGGTGGTTCCGAGACGCTGATGATCGGCAAGACGCTCTGGAGCGAGTTCAATTCCAACCGCGACTGGCCGGTTTCGTCCGCTGTGGCGACGATCCTGCTGCTGATCTTGGTGATACCGATCGTCTTCTTCCAGAATGTCCAAGCCAAAGCCGATGAGCAGGGGAAGTAGACCATGCTGAAATGGACCCGCTTCAATATCGTCTCGATTACGCTCGGCTTTGCATTTCTGTACCTGCCGATCGTCCTGCTCGTGATCTTTTCCTTCAACGAGTCGAAGCTCGTCACCGTATGGGGCGGGTTTTCGACACGGTGGTACGCCTCGCTGCTTCAGAACCAGGCGCTGCTGGATGCCGCATGGGTAACGATCCGCGTCGGCCTGCTTTCCGCCACGGCGGCGACGATCCTCGGCACGATGGCGGCGCTGACCCTGGTGCGCTACTCCCGCTTTCGCGGCCGTATGCTGTTTTCGGGGATGGTCTACGCACCGCTCGTCATGCCCGATGTCATCACCGGCCTGTCGCTGCTGTTGCTCTTCGTGGCAATCGGGCTTGACCGCGGCTTCTGGACGATCACCCTGGCACACACCACGCTGACCATGTGCTTCGTGGCCGTTGTCGTGCAATCGCGCCTGTTGAGTTTCGATCGCTCGATCGAAGAGGCGGCGCAGGATCTCGGGTCTCCTCCTGTCCGGACCTTCTTCGAGATCACCTTGCCGATCATCGCGCCGGCGGTCTTCTCCGGCTGGATCCTGGCGTTCACTCTGTCGCTGGACGATCTGGTGATTGCGAGCTTCACTTCGGGGCCGGGCGCCACGACGCTGCCGATGAAGATCTACAGCCAGGTACGCCTTGGCGTCACGCCCGAGATCAACGCGGTTTGCACCATCCTGATCGGCATTGTCACGGTCGGCGTTATCTGCGCCTCCACGATCACCAAGCGCCGCGAATTGCAGCGCGAGCGCGACGAGCGTGCTGCGGCAAACGCCGCCTAGCTATTGCTGCGCCGGAGCCGGGGATAGAACCGGGTCCGGCCACGAGCCTCCGACGAAAAATCGCAAGGGCGGAGCGCTGCTTTGCTGTGCCGGATCGATGGGACTCATTGTGCCAGAGAGGGCAAGCCCCCCGGATTGATAGGGGATGACACCGGACAGCGTCAGCGCTTCCCGCGCTCCCTCGATGCGTGCCCCGCGAACATTCGCTGCGCCGTTATCGATGTCGGCCGCGATGTCCAGACGGTCGAACGCGAACGCGCGATGCGACACGGCGCTCAACGAGAAGAAATCCGCGCTCGCGGCCTCCTTACGGATAGCCTCGGCATCGAAGCCGGGGATGGAGCCGGATTGCGCATGGAAGGAGACGGTACCGCTGACATTGTCGCGGTTCGCTTTCCACAGCGGCTGCAAGGTCTGCAGCGACATGTCGAGCGAGCCGGTTGTGAGCGGCAACGGCCCCTTGAGTTGCAGTCGCTCGATCAGGCCGGCAAAGTCGGCCCCACGGATCGAAAGCTGCAATTTGCCGCCGCCGTCGAAGTCACCGCGCGTGGCTTCGAGATGGGCCGTGAGCGAGCCACCTTCGAACTGGCTGTCGCCGATCTCGAATTTGGCTTCGTAGCTGGAAACAATGATGCTCGCGCCGACGCTCGACAGTTCGAACGGTTCGATCTGCGCCTGCTTTGCAGAAAACCGCAAATCGACATCGAGATGCTGCAGCGGTCCGCCCTCAGGCGGGCCGCGCTCTTCCCCGGCCTCCAGTCGCAGGGCGAAGGCGTCGAACAACGATTTGAAATTCATCTGATCGAAGGCCAGCGTCCCGCCGAGTTTCGGGCGTTTGCCAGGCGTAAAGGTAATGTCCATGACGCCTATGGCATTGGTGCCGTTGATGCCGAGGCTCGTATTGTTGAAGCGGAAGCCGTTTCCGATCGAGGCGACATCGCTGGCGATTGAAAGCGACTTCAGCGTCGGAACGCCGGGCAGCGAGCGGCCCATCCATGCAAGCAGGTTTGGCAGATCGGGAACATTGAGCGCGACGTTGCCGGTGAGATCGAAGAGATGCGAGATGTTCGCGACCCCGTCAAACCGCGCCGTCAGCAGGTTGGAGGCCAGGGAGGCACTGAACGGTGCACTCCTGCCCCCGAATAGCAGCAGAGGGCTGCGGGAGGAGAAGTCGAGCTTGAGATCCTGTCCGCTGGTACGAGCGATCAGCACCGCGCTGATCGGCCTCGACAATTTTCGCCAGTTGACGTCCGCTGTCACACCCTCGAAATGGTAAGTCTTCCCGCTTGCGACATCGGCAACGTTCAGCGTGCCGTCTTCGACCGTGATGGTGCCGATTTCCGCGTCCAGTCCCCTGTCGAGAACCTGTTTGCCACCCTCTTCACGGACCCTTGATATGGCCCGTGCCATGAGCCCTTCGTTGGTCCAGTCGATCACACCGCTGGTTTCGCGGGTTAGCTGAAGCGTCGGACGCAGCAGATGGAATTCATGGAACCTCGCCTTCCCACGGATGGCGTCGATCAAATTGAACTCGGCAGAGAGGCTCTCGATCGTTCCGAGCAGCTTCTTTTCGCCCTGCTTTTGTCGAACCGAGATCTGGTTCAGCGTTATGCGCGGCGTCGGCCAGAATTCAACGATGGGGCGACCGCCGATCTCGGCACTGTAGCCCGTCCACTTAGACAGCGCTTCCTCGATGCCCGAACGAACCAGGCTGGTGGAAATGAGGTAGGGGCCGGCGATCCGCAGCGCCACGAAAAGCGCCAGCGTTGCGAGCAGCGCAATCGTTGCGAGTTTTGCTGCGCTGGGCAGCCAGCGGGAAACCGGTCTGATTTTTTTCCGCCATTGCGGCTGTCGAGACGTGGTCATCAGTTTCGCCCGTGTTTCGGCCGGTGCCTGTTAATGCACTGAAATGCCGGATATATCAAATGCAGGGTCGTTGCAAACTCATACCTCCGAACGACTTCTCACCACCTCCATAAGGCGCTATGCCTTCATATATAGACCTTTAGCAGGAGGTGTTCGGATGCGTGACAACAAACCGCTGTGGGTGCCGTCGCAAGGCTCGATCGAGGCGAGCCCCATGTACGCGTTCATGCAGGCATGCAATCGCGACCACCGGCTTGCAATGGCAAGTTACCCCGACCTGCATGCGTGGTCCGTCTCCGAGCGCGAGGCGTTCTGGACGTCCGTCTGGGATTTTTGCGAGGTCAAAGGCGAGCGTGGTCCTCGTACGCTGGTCAACCGCGATGTAATGCTCGCGGCGCGCTTCTTTCCCGACGCCACATTGAACTTCGCCGAAAACCTGCTGTCACGGCATGGCGGCGACGATGCCATCATCTTCCGGGGCGAGGATAAGGTGAGCGACCGGTGGAGCTGGGATCGTCTGCGCGATCTCGTCTCCAGGCTCCAACAGGCGCTGCGCGGGCGCGGCATTGGCCCCGGAGACCGCATCGCGGCCATGATGCCGAACATACCGGAGACGGTGGCCTTCATGCTGGCAGCCGCCTCGATCGGGGCGATTTGGTCATCCTGCTCGCCCGATTTTGGCGAACAGGGTGTTCTCGACCGCTTTGGTCAGATCGAGCCCAAGCTTTTCGTTGCCTGCGATGCTTATTGGTATGGCGGCAAGCTACAGGACGTCGGCCCGAAGGTCGCGTCAGTGACGAAGCGCCTCGGATGTCCTGCCGTCGTGGTGCATTATGCCGGCAATGCCTCGGCGGTCGCCGGCGATGTGCCCGGTGCCGCGACACTCGATGATTTCATCGCGCCCGTTTCCGCGGGTCCGCTCGAATTCACCCGGCTTCCTTTCTCGCATCCTCTCTACATCCTCTTCTCGTCGGGAACGACCGGCGTGCCCAAGTGCATCGTCCACTCGGCCGGTGGCACCTTGCTGCAGCATCTGAAGGAACACCGCCTGCATTGCGGCCTGCAAGCCGGCGACCGCCTGTTCTATTTCACGACTTGCGGCTGGATGATGTGGAACTGGCTGGTGAGCGGGCTCGCCGCGGGCGTCACCATATGCCTCTATGATGGCTCGCCCTTCGCCCCGGATGGAAACGTCCTCTTCGACTACGCGCAGGATGAGAGGTTTACGGTCTTCGGCACATCCGCGAAGTATATCGACGCAGTCCGCAAGAGCGGCCTGACGCCGCGGGCGTCCCACGACCTTTCCAGCTTGCGCCTGATGACCTCGACCGGCTCCCCGCTGTCTCCCGAGGGCTTTACCTTCGTTTACGAGGGCATCAAGGAAGACCTGCAGCTCGCTTCCATCTCCGGCGGCACCGATATCGTCTCCTGCTTCGTGCTTGGTAATCCGATGCAACCGGTGTGGCGTGGTGAGATCCAGGGGCCGGGCCTCGGGCTTGCCATGGACGTGTGGGACGACGAGGGCAAGTCCGTCCGGCAGGAGAAGGGGGAGCTTGTCTGCACCAAGGCCTTTCCGGCGATGCCGATCATGTTCTGGAACGATCCCGAAGGCGCCAAGTATCGCGCCGCCTATTTCGAGCGGTTCGATAACGTGTGGTGTCACGGCGACTTTGCAGAGTGGACCGAACACGGCGGTATTGTCATCCACGGTCGGTCGGATGCAACGCTGAACCCCGGTGGCGTGCGCATCGGAACCGCCGAGATCTATAACCAGGTCGAGCAGATGGAGGAGGTCGACGAAGCCCTCTGTATCGGCCAGGACTGGGAAGACGATGTGCGCGTCGTTCTCTTCTTGCGGCTCGCAGCCGGGGTGACGCTGACAGACGATCTGGTGAAGGCGGTCAAGACGCGCATCCGCACCGGTGCGTCTCCGCGCCATGTGCCTGCCAAGATCATCGCGGTCGCCGACATTCCGCGAACCAAGTCTGGCAAGATCGTCGAGCTCGCTGTGCGTGAAGTCGTGCACGGACGGCCGGTGAAGAACAAGGAAGCGCTTGCCAACCCCGAGGCGCTCGATCTCTATGAGGGACTCGCCGAGCTGCGCGTCTAAGCGCTTAAACTCTTAGCGAAACTACAACCTTTTACCTTGGAGAGCTTATGGCGCGCGGTAACCTTCCGTTAGGAAACCTGCTTCAAAGGTAGATCCAACTTGGGGCTGCATATGAACGAGGCAGCTTGGAGCTCTTGCTCCCGCAACATGATGTTAGATCGACTAAGCCCTTGTTGAACAGCACCCAACTCTTAGGCAGCCTCCCTGGCTGCCTTTTTTCGTTTTAGCCGGCCAGCACACGCTGGGATGGGAAGGCGATCTCGACGAGAGTGCCTTCGTTGGGCGCGGAGCTGATCGCGAAAATCGCGCGATTGGCGTCGACCATTGCCTTGGTGAGCGGCAGCCCCAGCCCGGTTCCTTCGCCGCGGTGGCGCGATTGCGTCGACACCTGACGGAACGGTTTCATCGCCTGGTCGAGTTCCGAACGCGTCATTCCGACCCCCGTATCGCGGATACGCAGGACAACGCTGCCGTTGGCCTCGTAGGATGTCGACACGACGATCTGGCCACCGGCGGGTGTGAAGCGGATCGAGTTCGACAACACGTTAAGGGCGATCTGTTTGATCGAACGCAGGTCGGCAACGACGTCGGGAACGGCCTGCGACAGGGCGGTGCGGATGATCACCCGCTGCCCGTTCGCCTGCGGCTGGAGAAGTGCGACGGCTTCTGAGACCGCTTCGTTGAGGCCAACCGCAGCGAAGTCGAGATCCATCTCGCCAGCTTCTATCTTCGAGATGTCCAGCAGGTCGTTGACGATATCCAGGACATGGCGGCCGGATCGACCGATGTCGTTGGCGTATTCGACGTATCGCGGATTTCCGATTGGTCCGAAACGCTCGCCAGCCATCATGTCGGAGAAGCCGATAATGGCATTCAGCGGCGTGCGGATTTCGTGGCTGACGCGGGCAAGGAAATCGGTCTTGTGATCGTTTGCGGTCTCCGCCGCGCTCTTGGCGCTGCGCAACTCGTCCTCTGTGCGCTTCCACTGTGTGATATCGCGGATGACGGCACAGTAGCCGCTGGACGAGGTGAGTCGGCCCATGGTCATGAACAGCGGCACAAAGCCTCCGGCAGCCTCGCGGCCGATCACTTCGCGACCGTCGTTGAGAACGCTGGCAACGCCATGGCCGGAGAGCCCGCCCAGATAATCAAGGACGGCTCGCTGGCTTTCATGCGCAAACAGCATGACGAAGGGTTTGCCGCGCGTTTCCTCTTCATCATAGTTGAAGAGTGCGCTTGCCGAGCGGTTCATCGAGCGGATGTCGCCCTCCGCACCGATCACGACGACGCCGTCGGTCGCGGTTTCCAGGATGGAGCGCAGTTCTTCCACTTCCACCTGAAGCTTGGCGACCTTTTCGATCATCCGATCAGCCGAGCGGCCCTCGGGCGGTGCGACATGGCGGGCGCGTACCGAGGCGTCATTGGTCACGGGCATTAGCGCCAGCATCAGGGCGCTGGACTCTTCCCATCGGATGGATTGAAGCCGCGCCGTGACCGGAACGAGATCGTCATCGGCGGTGACGAGCATCATCTTTCCGGAGCGGCTGCCCTGTTCCTCGAGTTCATGACGCTGCAGCAGCGCGTCGATGCCGCCGGTATCTTCCAGGTCTTCCAGCGAGGAATACCCGGTCAGCCTGAGGAATTCGGGGTTGGCATGCAGAAGATTGTCGCCTGCATGGATGAGCACGGCAACCGGAAGCTGGTCGACCGTCGCTGGAGACAGGCCATCGAGCATCTTTACCCGCGGAGGGATGAAGCTCGTGAGCATATCCATCTGGCTGACGGTTTCTTCGAGACCTTCCGTGACGTCGCTATCGTCGTCGGAATCGACCGCGACCTCCGCTGGAGTTTCCTCTTCCAGATCGTGTTCAGCCGGCATTGCGTCGATCTGGTCCTCGCCGATCTCCTCGGTCTGAGTCTCATCGGGCAATCCGGCATTATGCTTCTCATCTGGCCGAGCCGCATCGGTCTCCGCCTCGTCGCCATCTGTCTCCGGCGCGCGGACGCCGAATGCTTCAAGGCGCTTCGCGATCTCGCGGAAGTTTGCCTGCTCGGCGGACGTCAGCGTGGAGCCGACGCCATGCAGCTGAACGATCTTGTCCGTCAGCCGTCGGTTCGGGGTTTCGGCGATCCGCAACGCCGGCGGTTCCGCGCGGGCAGGGGGCTCGCTCGGAGCGGGTGCGGCGGTCTCGTCTGCCGCTTCACCAAGTACGACGACCGGGTCGTAGCCGTCGAGAGGCGATTCCTCTGCCACCTCGATGTCGGCCTCAGGCGCCACGGCGGGCTCTTCCGGCTCTGCTGGGGCAAGCTCGGGGGAGACAGGGCTCTCCTCGATCGCCTCTTCTGGTTGATCCGCTTCTACAATGTCTTCGACAATGTCATGCGGGCCGAAAGTGAGGCCAAGGGCAAGCGGATCCTCTGCCGCGTCCGACAGGCGGACAACGCCGAAGCCGCGAAAACCGTCGAACTCTCGGCTTCTCGTGTATGTCGGCAATGCCGCCAGATCCACGGGCACTGCAAGGCTCGTGCCTTCGATCGGCCAATGGATGGTCTTCCCCGACCATGTATCGCGGCGTGCCAGAGCCTCCGAGATCTTGCCATCGGGGTCGAGGTTGAACAGCGCTGCAATGTCGCTGAACGCTACGCCTATGATGCTGGCGGCCTGCGGCCCGACGGCCTCCGCGAATTCGCCGGACACCTCGCTGAAGCGCCCCTGGGCATCGATCTTCCAGACGAACCGGGTCGCGCGGCTATTGGGATTGAAGACGAATGAACTGGTGTTCGCTGCGACCGGTTCCGGGGCGGCGGAGGGCGCAGCCTGCGGCTCGACCTCATGCGTCTTTGCAGCCTCGGTTTCGAGAACAGGCGCCAGCTCTTCCTCTACCTGGTCGTCAAGATCTGTCGCAGCGGGATCCGAGCTCTCCTCTACGCTTGCCTCGTCAACCACCGGCTCGGGTGCGGAGGCCGCTACGGTGTCTGCTTCGATGACGGTTTCGGTCTCGTCCTCGTCGATGGTTTCCTCGCCCGCATCTTCCGCAGCCGCGACGGTCTCGTCGATGTCTTCCCGCAAAGGCTCTGCCTCGTCGGCCTCTACCGCGACCGTGGCGTCCTCGCCGGAAAGTTCTTCGCCGGCAGTCGAGCTTGTGTCTTCCGCCTCGTCCGGAGCTTCCTCCAACTCCTCGATCGCGGCGACCGCATTGATGACTTCGCTGAAGTTGGAGGCCGGAACGGCATCGTTATGGTTAACGGCGGCTGTGGACAAATCGGGCTCAGCGGCGGGCGGATCGACCGGATCAAGGTGGCCGATCACCGTCTCGACGGCAAAAAGGAGATTGAGGGCAGGGTGGTCACTGAGTCGCCCGACGGCGGCAGGAAGGTGCCCCTTGCCCGTGGCGACAGGCCGCTTCACCAGTCGATGAGCATGCTCGCCGGCCAGTGCGGTCAAAGATCTGGCCGTCTGGCGCGAAACATCCAGCGATGCAAAGCCGGGGGACGCCGCGATGATCTCGCCATCGCCGCCGATTACCGCCATATGTGTATCGGGATCATCGAGCCCGCGCAGCATGTGCTCGGCCGATTCCTTGGTGGACAGCGGTTTGGCGGAAACCGGAAGCGAAAGCAGGATCGCCCGCTCGCCGTAGGACAGAACGATCAGCTCAGCCGCAGCCTGCACCGGAACGCGTTGAAAGCCCTGCGTGATGCGCACCATGAAATTGCGATTGTCGCCGACGACGGCAAGCTGCCGCGCCGTCGTTTCAAGCTGGCGAAAGGTGATGCTGGTGCGGTCGATACCTTGGTCCAGCAGGTCATAGACGGCGGATTGCCCGAAAAGTTCGGCGCCCGCCCCGTTCGCCCACAGGGGACGAGCGAGGTCCGCGGAAAACAGTACCATTGCTTCGCCACGCGCAAAGCGCTCACGCACGCGGGGGTGCACGGCGATATCGATGAAGGGGTACTGGACGGCTGGCATGGTCGAACCTTTAGTCGTCGGTCATTCTCGGGAATTAACAGTCTATTAATAACGACAGGCTGGAAAGGGGTCCAGAAGACGCAGCGGGTTTCAGCTGAGAAGGTTAACGTCTTGTGCGTCGCACAAAGATGTTGCACTGCACAATGAAATGTCCTATATGATGATCATCTAACAATTGGGGCCCGTAAGCATGCCCAGGCAAAAGGAGCGCAAGTTCGTGGCTAACAAGATCGATGACGTATTCTCCATTTCTTCCTTCGACCCGGCGAAGTTCAGCGAGACCTTCCGCGACTTCACCGAGAAGAGCGCCCAGCAGTCCCGCGACGCCTACGCCAAGATGAAGGCAGCTGGCGAGGAAGCTGGCAAGACCCTCGAAGCCACCGTGCAGACCGCACAGGCCGGCGCTGCCGAAATTGGCCACAAGGCTATCGAGGTTCTGCGTACCAACACCGAAAACTCGCTATCGCATCTCGATGCGCTGCTGTCGGTCAAGTCCGTTGCCGAACTGGTCGAACTCCAGACGGCATTTCTGCGCAAGCAGGCAGAATTGACGATCGAGCAGGCCAAGTCGATCCAGGAAACCTCCAAGCAGGTTGCCGAAAAGCTTGCAAAGCCGTCGAAGGAAGCAGCCGAAAAGGTCATGGCTTCGTTCAAGGTGGCCTGATTTTCCAAGCGATAGGCAAAAAGGCTGGACCATTTGTCCGGCCTTTTTGTATATTGAAGGGAGATAGGGCTTGAATTAATTTTGAAGTCCTCGTATGTGGGGCCCGTCGCGTCGGACGCGACTTGTGCGGTTGTAGCTCAGTTGGTTAGAGCGCAGGTTTGTGGCACCTGAGGTCGGAGGTTCGAGACCCCCCAACCGTACCATTCCCTCTTATTCGAGTTCGTATGCATCAGCCCGGTAGTCGCTACCGGGGGCACGCATCTTTCGCCGAACGAATCGGATGGACATCGAAATGCGTGTGCAGGCCTAGCCTTGCCGGCGCGAACTTATGGATAAGTCGACCTTCCGGCTCGGAAAGACGGCATTTCACAGCCGCGAGTTGCATCAATCGTGCGACGGCGTGAGGTTATGTGACTTGATCGACATATTGCGTTGCAAAACGTGATCGAGAGTGCCATTTTCCGCCCGGGGGTTAATTCAGAGTGATATTTAGAAGGAGACTTAAATGTCCATTTCGCTTAATAGTCTGGATAAATCCAAAGCAACGGTCGTGCCTGTTATCGATGTTGCCGCAGCTGTGAAGACAGCTCGGGAGTCGGTAGGATATAGCGTTGACGACCTTGCAGTCACCTGCGGTCTTGTTGTTGGCGAGATCCAGGATATTGAAAGCGGCGATGACGCCGATCCAGCCAAATTGAAGCGCATTGCCGCTGCGTTGCAGATGCCGTTGGCGTCACTGGTCGCAATGTAATTCAAATCTCGGGACCGGGCGGGCTATTTGCCCGGCTGGTCCTGTGCCCCAGGGCTCCGAGCCTGGGCACGATACCCCAAACGGGCCACGCCGGGCGATCGGCTAAAATCGCCACCTTCCTCCTTCTGTTTCCTGATCCGCCTACGATGGAACCGCCGTCGTCTCGGTACGTTTCCTTTCGACAGGAGACCGAGCATGTCCAAGACACTTTTATACGGCGCAACAAAGGTCGATGAATCGAACAGCGCTTACGCCGCGGCGGCCAGCCTCGAACAGTTCCAATGGAAGAACCGCGTCTTCGTGATCTTCAGCGATGAAGACAATTCGCGTGCGGCGCGCCAGGAAAACCAGCTGCTCGCCGATCGCGATGGTCTGACAGAACGTGACATCGTGCTTCTCAAGGTGGCCGGCCATTCGGTACGGCTCTTGTTCGGCGCGGGCGAGGGGCTCGACGCCGACACAATCCTTCAGGATCTCGGCGGTCCGCAGGCAGGAGAGTTTGCGGCGGTGCTCGTCGGAAAGGACGGGACCGCAAAGCTGAATGCCAGCGAGCCCATCACCAACGCGGAACTATTCGCGATCATCGACAGCATGCCGATCCGCGCAACGGAAACGCTGACGCAGGATCGATAAAGGTCCCGTGCTCGGGTGCTAAAGAAACGTGTGCCGTTCCGCCTGGACGAGCTCTTGCAGAAAGTCGACGACGGTTCGCACCCGAACCAGATCACGCGCGCTCTCGTGATAGGTTGTCCAGTAGGCCCGCTGGATGGAGACCTCGGGTAGGATGCGCGCAAGTTCCGGATATTGTCGCGCGATGTAGTCGTGCAGGATGCCTATGCCGGCGCCGGAGCGAACGGCCTCGGTCTGGCCGATGGCAGTCGAAATCTCGAACGAGGCATCCCAGCTGCGCATCACCGCCGAGGAGAAATTGAGCGAGGCCGTGAAGATCAAATCTTCCACGTAGCCGATACGCGGGTGGCCTTTCAAAGCGTCGACGTCGTTCGGCGCTCCGTGTCTGGCGAGGTAGTCCCGCGAGGCATAGAGGCCAAGCGTATAGTCTGTCAGCTTTGAGGAAACGAGGCGACCTTGTTCCGGCCGCTCGAGGGTGATCGCGATATCGGCCTCGCGCTGCGAAAGCGAAAAGGAGCGCGGTACCGGCACAAGCTGGATCTTCAGCTCTGGATGGCGCTCGATCAGCCTGCCCATGCGCGGCGCGAGGAAGGAAACGCCGAATCCGTCCGGTGCGCCCACGCGCACCGTTCCGGCGATCGCGGTATCGGTGCGGCCGAGATTGGCCTGGGCGGCAAGCATCTCCGTTTCCATCCGCTCGGCCGAAGCGAGGAAGATCTCGCCTTCGGTCGTCAGTTCACAGCCGTTCGTCCGTCTGACGAAAAGCCGCGTCTTCAGTGCCTCCTCCAGCGATGTCAGCCGCCGCGACAGCGTTGCGTGATTGAGCGCCAGCCGTTTCGAGGCCGCAAGGATTTGCCCGGTGCGGGCGACGGCGAGGAAGATGCGGACATCGTCCCAGTTCATAGCTTGCCGGCCATTGCGATCGGATCGACATCGATGAGTGTCAGTGACGTCACCATCCCCGCGGTTCCGTTCTTGTATTTGAGGAAATGCGGCGTCAGCAGATGCGCCTCATAAGCCTGACGATCCGCATAGACCTCGAGGATCCGGATCTTGTGCGGGCTATCTTTGATCGACACGGCGTTCAGGGAAAGAACGCCTTCTTCCCGGGCAACGGACGCTTCGATTTCTTCAGCCAGCAGCGCGCGGTAGGCTTCGAGTTGTTCCGGATCGATTTCGATCTCGGCGATTCTGACAACGGGTTTTCCGTTCACTTGAGGTCACCCCTCTCTTAATTCTAGCTCGCGCACCATTTAGCCAATATGGAACTGCGGCACAGCCAGTAGCTTCGATTTTTGCACAACGGTTCCTTATATCAGTTCATTGATTTGTGTAAATTGAAGTGCGATTGTGCGGCATCCAAGAAACGAAGAGGAGGCACATCCATGCGTGAGATCGGTCATTTTATCGGCGGCAAGCATGTCGCTGGCACCAGCGGTCGCTCGAGCAACGTTTTCAACCCCGCTACCGGCGAAGTGCAGGCGACCGTCGCCTTGGCGAGCAACGCCGAACTCCGTGCTGCGGTCGAGAACGCCAAGGCTGCGCAGCCGAAGTGGGCTGCCACCAACCCGCAGCGTCGCGCGCGCGTCTTCTTCAAGTTCGTCGAATTGCTGAACCAGCACATGGATGAACTCGCAACCCTCCTTTCGAGCGAGCACGGCAAGACGGTCGAAGATTCCAAGGGCGACATCATCCGTGGTCTTGAAGTCTGCGAATTCGTCTGCGGCATTCCGCACCTGCAGAAGGGTGAATTCACCGAAGGCGCTGGCCCGGCAATCGACATGTACTCGATGCGCCAGGCTGTCGGCATCGGCGCCGGCATCACCCCGTTCAACTTCCCGGCCATGATCCCGATGTGGATGTTCGCTCCGGCGATTGCCTGCGGCAACGCCTTCATCCTGAAGCCGTCCGAACGTGACCCGTCTGTTCCGATGCGCCTTGCCGAACTGATGATCGAAGCTGGCCTGCCGGCAGGCATCCTCAACGTCGTCAACGGCGACAAGGCTGCCGTCGATGCGATCCTCACGGATCCCGATATCGGTGCCGTCTCCTTCGTCGGTTCGACCCCGATCGCCCGCTACGTCTATGGCACCGCTGCCATGAACGGCAAGCGCGCCCAGTGCTTCGGCGGCGCCAAGAACCACATGATCATCATGCCGGATGCCGACATGGATCAGGCCGTCAACGCTCTGATGGGCGCGGGCTATGGCTCGGCCGGTGAACGCTGCATGGCGATCTCCGTTGCCGTTCCGGTTGGCGAAGAAACGGCCAACCGTCTCGTTGAGAAGCTGACGCCGAAGATCGAGGCACTCCGCATCGGTCCCTACACGGATGACAAGGCCGATCTCGGCCCGCTGGTCACCAAGGAAGCCCAGGCCCGCGTGAGCGGTCTGATCGACAAGGGTGTCGAGGAAGGCGCCAAGCTCGTCGTCGATGGCCGCGGTTTCAAGCTGCAGGGCTACGAAGGCGGCTACTTCGTCGGCGGCACGCTGTTCGACAACGTTACGCCTGACATGGAGATCTACAAGACTGAGATCTTCGGACCGGTTCTCTCGGTCGTCCGTGCGAAGAACTACGAAGAAGCGCTCGACCTGCCGATGAAGCACGAATACGGCAACGGCGTTGCGATCTACACCCGCGACGGTGATGCGGCCCGTGACTTCGCTTCCCGCATCAACATCGGCATGATCGGCATCAACGTTCCGATCCCGGTTCCGCTGGCCTACCACTCCTTCGGTGGTTGGAAGGCTTCGAGCTTCGGCGACCTCAACCAGCACGGCTCGGACTCGATCAAGTTCTGGACCAAGACCAAGACGATCACGGCTCGCTGGCCGTCGGGCATCAAGGACGGCGCCGAATTCGTCATGCCGACGATGAAGTAAGGCTTTCAGTTCAGGCATTTGGCGAAGGGCTCCCTCACGGGGGCCCTTTGTCGTTCACGCGTGCGGCGAGTCGCCGCATAAACGTGATTGTAAATTTCATATTTGGAATTGTTCAAAACTAGCAAAGCCACTATATAGACGTCCTACAAGAACGATTCTGGAGATCGGCATGCGTTTGACGAAGCAGACCAACTATGCAGTTCGCATGTTGATGTACTGTGCTGCCAATGACGGGCATCTGAGCCGCATCCCGGAGATCGCCAGGGCCTATGGTGTTTCCGAACTGTTTCTCTTCAAGATCCTGCAGCCGTTGAACAAGGCCGGCTTGGTCGAGACTGTTCGCGGCCGTAACGGTGGCGTTCGCCTCGGCAAGCCCGCCAAGGACATCAGTCTTTTTGATGTGGTCCGTGTGACGGAAGACAGCTTCGCGATGGCCGAGTGCTTCGAGGACGATGGCATGGTCGAGTGCCCGCTGATCGACAGCTGTGGCCTGAACTCGGCACTTCGCAAGGCGTTGAATGCCTTCTTCGACGTACTGACGCAGTACTCCATCGACGATCTCGTCAAGGCCCGTCCGCAGATCAATTTCCTGCTTGGCCTGACCGGCGAGCAGGCACCGCGCAAGTCGCCGGTGGCAGTGCCAGCCGCCTGACGCTTGAAACCCTGAACTGAAAACAACCGCAGCCGCCTTGGGTGTCTGCGGTTGTTTTGTTTCTGCCATATCGGGGGCTGAACTCGCGGTAAGCTTGTGCCCGAATGCTCGTCCACGGCGCGAAATTATACCAAAAGCGACAAAAACTGGGTTTATCCAGTGCGAATCTTTCCAAATGCGGCCTATTTTCGGCGGAAAATTACTAAAGTTGACCCGATGGAAAAATTTTCCACTGGGGTCGTTGATTTCAGCAAATAAATATCGTTCCATCTGCCGTCGATCCGGGTGCCTATCCGGGATCTCAAAACTTATAAAAGAACAAACCTGGGAAACGAAATCATGAAAAAGATGTCTGTCCTCTTGGCAGCGACCGTCTTGGCTTCTGCCATGGCGTCGACGGCTTGGTCGAAAACGCTTGTCTATTGCTCCGAGGGATCGCCGGAAGGCTTCGATCCGGGCATCTACACGGCAGGTACGACGTTCGATGCTTCGTCGCGCACGGTTTACAGCCGCCTCGTCGAGTTCAAGCATGGCAAGACCGAAGTCGAGCCGGGCCTCGCTGAGAGCTGGACCGTTTCTGACGATGGCACGCAGTACACCTTCAAGCTGCGCCCGGGCGTCAAGTTCCAGACCACCGACTTCTTCACGCCGACCCGCGACCTGAACGCTGACGACGTCGTCTTCTCGTTCGAGCGCCAGCTGAAGGCTGACAGCCCGTGGGCCAAGTACGTCGCCGGCGTTTCCTACGAATACGCTGCCGGCATGGGCTTCCCCGAGCTGATCAAGTCGGTCGAGAAGGTCGATGACCTGACCGTCAAGTTCACGCTGAACCATCCGGAAGCACCGTTCGTTGCCGACCTCGCAATGGACTTCGCCTCTGTCGTTTCCAAGGAATATGCCGACAAGCTCCAGGCTGACGGCAAGATGGAACAGATGAACCAGATGCCGCTCGGCACCGGTCCGTTCACCTTCGTTGCCTACCAGCCGGATGCCGTCATCCGCTACAAGGCAAACGAAACCTACTTCAAGGGCAAGGAAAAGATCGACGATCTCGTTTTCGCGATCACGCCTGATGCATCTGTCCGCGCGCAGAAGCTCAAGGCCGGCGAATGCCACATCATGCCTTACCCGAACGCAGCAGACGTCAAGGACCTCAAGGCCGACTCGAACCTCAAGGTTCTGGAACAGCCGGGCCTGAACGTCTCCTATCTCGCCTACAACACGCAGCAGGCGCCGTTCGACAAGCCTGAAGTGCGCAAGGCGCTCAACATGGCGATCAACAAGCAGGCGATCGTCGATGCCGTCTTCCAGGGCGCTGGCCAGGTTGCCAAGAACCCGATCCCGCCGACGATGTGGTCCTACAACGACGCCGTCAAGGACGATGCCTACAATCCAGACGAAGCCAAGAAGATGCTCGAAGCCGCTGGCGTCAAGGATCTCTCGATGAAGATCTGGGCGATGCCGGTATCGCGTCCTTATATGCTCAACGCACGTCGCGCCGCCGAGCTGATGCAGGCTGACCTTGCTAAGGTCGGCGTCAAGGTCGACATCGTTACCCACGAATGGGCGGAATACCTGAAGCTCTCCAAGGACGTTAAGCGCGACGGTGCTGCGATCCTCGGCTGGACGGGTGACAACGGTGATCCGGACAACTTCCTCGACACGCTGCTCGGCTGCGAAGCCGTCGGCGGCAACAACCGCGCTCAGTGGTGCAACAAGGAATTCGACGACCTCGTGAAGAAGGCGAAGAAGACTGCTGACGTTGCAGAGCGCACGAAGCTCTACGAAGAAGCACAGGTCGTCTTCAAGAAGGAAGCACCCTGGGCAACCATCGACCACTCGACGGAATTCGTGCCGATGAGCGCCAAGGTTTCCGGCTACGTGCAGGATCCGGTCGGCGTTCACCGCTTCGACGGCGTTGATATCGCCGAATAACCAAAACTATGCAAAGATGCCCGGCAACTCCGGGCTTGGCCGGCGGTCAGGTTTGATACCTGACCGCCGGAACATTATGGACATATGCCAATGTTGCGATTTCTCATCGGACGCCTTGCGGTCCTGATCCCAACCTTCGTCGGCGTCTCCCTCATCGCCTTCGCGTTCATCCGTCTGCTGCCCGGTGATCCGGTCATGCTGATGTCGGGCGAGCGCGTCATGGCTCCGGAGCGCCACGCACAGATCATGCACGACCTCGGTCTCGACCGTCCTGTGTACGTGCAGTATCTCGATTACCTCGGCAACGTGGTGCAGGGTGACCTCGGTTCCTCGATCGTCACCAAGCGTCCCGTGCTGCAGGAATTCGGATCGCTGTTCCCGGCGACGCTTGAGCTCTCGCTCTGCGCCATCATTTTTGCCATCGTGCTCGGCATCCCTGCGGGTGTCTTTGCGGCGGTCAAGCGCGGAACCTGGTTCGACCAGAGTGTGATGGGCGCGGCGCTGGTCGGCTATTCGATGCCGATCTTCTGGTGGGGCCTGCTGCTCATCGTTCTCTTCTCCAATACGCTGCATTGGACGCCCGTTTCCGGCCGTATCTCGCTGATGTATTTCTTCAAGCCGGTCACCGGCTTCATGCTGATCGACAGCCTGCTGTCCGGTCAGGCCGGAGCGTTCAAGTCGGCCTTCGTGTCGCTGATCCTGCCGACGATCGTGCTGGGCACGATCCCGCTGGCCGTCATCGCGCGCCAGACGCGCTCGGCCATGCTCGAAGTGCTCGGCGAGGACTATGTTCGTACCGCCCGCTCCAAGGGTCTCACACCGTTCCGCGTCGTCGGCGTCCATGCGCTGCGCAACGCGATGATCCCCGTCGTCACCTCGATCGGCCTGCAGGTCGGCGTCCTCCTCGGCGGCGCCATCCTGACGGAAACGATCTTCTCCTGGCCGGGTATCGGCAAGTGGATGGTCGATGCGGTGTTCAAGCGTGACTATACCGTCGTTCAGGGTGGATTGCTGCTGATTGCCGGCATCATCATGCTCGTCAATCTGATCGTCGACCTCATGTACGGTCTCATCAACCCACGCATCAGGCACTAGGAGCGGCTCATGAGCACGGCAACCACAAAGTCTGCCACACCCTCCGCTCTGTCGGAGTTCTGGTACTATTTTTCCCGCAACAAAGGCGCGGTCATCGGCCTTTTCGTCTTCATCATCGTCCTGTTGATGGCGATCTTCGCGCCATTGATCGCGCCGCACGACCCGAACGTGCCCTCCGGCATGCAGCGCCTGCCGCCAGCGTGGTCGGAAGGCGGCAACAGTTCGTTCCTGCTCGGTACGGATGCCGTCGGTCGTGACATGCTGTCCCGCCTGATCTTCGGTACGCGCTTCTCGCTGTTCATCGGTCTCGTCGTCGCTTCGCTGTCGGCCGTCGCCGGCGTCCTGCTCGGCCTGATCGCCGGTTATTTCCGCGGCCGCACCGATACGATCATCATGCGCGTCATGGATATCATCCTGGCCTTCCCGTCGCTGCTCCTGGCTCTCGTGCTGGTCGCCGTTCTCGGGCCCGGCCTGTTGAACGCCATGATCGCGATCTCGATCGTCAACCAGCCGCACTTCGTCCGCCTGACCCGCGCCGCCGTCATCAGTGAGCGTGAGAAGGAATACGTCGTGGCATCCCGCGTCGCCGGCGCCGGCACGCTTCGCCTGATGTTCAAGACCATCCTGCCTAACTGCCTGGCACCGCTCATCGTCCAGGCAACGCTCGCCTTCTCGGCGGCGATCCTCGATGCGGCCGCTCTCGGCTTCCTCGGCATGGGCGCGCAGCCGCCGACATCCGAGTGGGGCACGATGCTTGCCGACGCACGCGAATTCTTCCAGAGCTCGCCGTCGCTCGTCACCTTCCCGGGTCTCTGCATCCTCATCACCGTTCTCGCCATCAATCTGATGGGCGACGGTCTGCGCGATGCGCTCGATCCCAAACTGAAGAGGTCCTGAGATGGCACTTCTCGAAATTGAAAATCTCGTTGTCGAGTTCCAGACCTCGACTGGTGCGTTTCGCGCCGTCGATGGCGTCTCGCTCAAGGTTCATGCCGGCGAAGTCCTGGCCATCGTTGGCGAGTCCGGCTCCGGAAAGTCGGTCTCCATGCTCGCCGCGATGGGCCTCCTGCCGTGGACGGCAAAGGTAACCGCCGACAAGATGGTCTTCGACGGCCGCAATCTGCTTGGCATGTCCGCGCGCGAGCGCCGCAACATCATCGGCAAGGACATGTCGATGATCTTCCAGGAGCCGATCGCCAGCCTCAATCCGTGCTTCACCGTCGGCTTCCAGATCGAAGAGGTCCTGAGAATCCATATGGGCATGGACAAGGCCGCGCGGCGCAAGCGCGCCGTCGAGCTGTTCGAGGCTGTCGGGATTCCCAATCCAGCCGAACGCCTTGGTCACTTCCCGCACCAGATGTCGGGCGGCCAGTGCCAGCGCGTGATGATCGCCATCGCGATTGCCTGCAATCCGAAGCTTCTCATTGCCGACGAGCCGACGACCGCGCTCGACGTCACCATTCAGAAACAGATCCTCGATCTCCTGATGCGCCTGCAGACGGAGCACGGCATGGGCCTCATCATGATCACGCACAACATGGGCGTGGTTGCCGAGACCGCCGATCGGGTGATCGTCCAGTACAAGGGTCGCAAGATGGAGGAGGCCGACGTGCTCTCGCTCTTTGAAGCGCCGAAAAGCGATTATACCCGCGCGCTGCTCGCAGCCTTGCCCGACAACGCGACGGGCGACCGCCTGCCGACGATCGGCGAGCTTTTCAATCCAGACAAGACTGTGCAGGGAGCGGCCCAATGACGCCAGTTCTCGAAGGCAAGAATATCGTCCGTAACTACTATCTGCCCGGCGGCCTCTTCAAGAAAGAGAAGACCGTAAACGCCGTCAAGGGCGTGAGCTTCAAGGTCGAGCAGGGCAAGACGCTGGCGATTGTCGGCGAAAGCGGCTGCGGCAAGTCCACGCTCGCCCGCATCATCACCATGATCGATCCGGCCAGCGGCGGCGACCTGTTCATCGACGGCAAGAAGGTTGATATCGCCGCTGGCGATCTCACACCCGAGATGCGCCGCAAGGTGCAGATCGTGTTCCAGAACCCCTACGGTTCGCTGAACCCGCGCAAGAAGATCGGCGATATCCTGATGGAGCCGCTGATCATCAACACCGAGACGCCCCCCGCCGAACGGCGTGAATTGGCGATGGCGATGCTGAAGAAGGTCGGGCTGCAGGACGTCCACTTCAATCGCTACCCGCATATGTTCTCCGGTGGCCAGCGCCAGCGAATTGCCATCGCACGCGCACTGATGCTGAAGCCGCGGCTTCTCGTGCTTGACGAGCCCGTTTCGGCGCTCGACCTGTCGGTGCAGGCGCAGGTGCTCAACCTGCTCGCCGACCTGCAGGACGAACTGAACCTCACCTACGTCTTCATCAGCCACGACCTCTCGGTCGTTCGCTACATGGCAGACGACGTGATGGTCATGTACTACGGCGAAGCCGTGGAATACGGCACGCGTGACCAGGTGTTCGCCAATCCGCAGCACAGCTACACCAAGACCCTGTTCGCCGCCACGCCGCGCGCCGATGTCGAAACCATTCGCGCACGGCTTGCACGCAAGAACCCAGCGGCGGCTGCGTCCTGACAGGAGTGGTCAGCGCCGAAAGCAACGTTGCGGCACCGTCGGTAGTTATGCTCAGCCTTGATGAAGACGGCAGGGATGACCTGCCGTCTTTTCTATGTCGACTTGGTCCGCTTGCGCTCCTGCTCTGGCCTCGCGGTTGAGGGTGCGCTAAATCGGTCGCGTCGAAAATCGCGGGAAGAATCAGTCCATGAGCCAGGATCGTGCATCGCCGTTTGCGCTTATCGTTATGGGCGTCAGTGGCAGTGGCAAGACGTCCGTTGCCGAAGCCCTTGCTGCCAAGCTCGGTCTGGACTTTGTCGAAGGCGATGTGCTGCATCCGGCCGCCAACGTCGAGAAGATGTTGAAGGGCATACCGCTGACTGACGAGGATCGGATGCCCTGGCTCGACATCATCGGCGAAACCATGAAGGCGAAGCTCGATCGCGGCGAGGGTATCCTGGTTTCCTGTTCGGCGCTGAAGCGAAGCTATCGCGACCGGCTGCGCGCTGCCGCCGGAGGCAAACTCATCTTCGTCTACCTGCACGGTTCGAAGGAACTGCTCACCGCGCGTATGGGCGCGCGCAAGGGCCACTTCATGCCGCTCTCGCTTCTGGAAAGCCAACTGGCGACGCTGGAGGTGCCGACAGGCGAGCCGGGTGTCGTCACCGTCGATATCGGCGACACGATTGAAGGCATCGTCGGCGCGGCGCTCCACGATCTCTCGGCGCTGGGCGTTGCCTAGCAACCGGCCAGATACCCGCAAATAGAACGTGCTTTCCGCTGGCGAGCGCGCAGCGATTACGGATCGAACCGTTCCGGCGAATAGGCCGAGATATCGATAAGTGGCGCTTCTCCCGTCATCAGTTCCGCCAGCACGCGGCCGGTGACCGGCCCGAGCGTCAGGCCGTGATGCGCGTGGCCAAAGGCGAACCACAGCCCTTCATGCCGTGGCGCCTTGCCGATGATCGGCATCATGTCGGGCGTGCAGGGTCGGGCGCCCATCCAGGGTTCCGGATCAAGCCGCTCGCCGAGCGGGAAGACCGTGCGCGCCACCGCTTCGGCGCGGTCAAGCTGGACGGGCGTCTTCGGCGCATCCATGGCGGCGAATTCCGCGCCCGTGGTCAGGCGAATGCCGCGGCTCATCGGTGCCAGGAAGTAGCCCTTTTCCGCGTCGAGCGTCCAGTTGTTGAGGGTCGCGTTGTCTTGGGTGGCGTAGTGCATGTGGTAGCCACGCTTGACGCCCAGCGGGAAGGAATAGCCGAGCCGACGGGTCGCGGTCGCGGCCCATGGTCCCAGCGCCAGAACCGCTTCGTCGGCCTCCAGCGATCCATCGGTCGTTGCTACCTTCCAGCCGGCGCCGTAGCGGCCGAGTGAATTGGCATCGCCGGTCGCAAACTGGCCGCCCAGGCTTTCGAAATAGCTCCGATAGGCTGCTGTCAGCCCGTGTGGATCAAGAACGGACCAGGGATCCCGCCAGCGCAGACCGCCTGCGAAATCTCCCCGGATATCGGGCTCGAGCCGCGCGACGTCGGCGGCACTGAGAGGTTCGTGGCTGACGCCGAACTCCCGCTGCAGGCGTTCTGCCTCCGCAAACTCGGCATCCCGCCTGCCGGCTGTCCTGAAAATCTCCATCCAGCCGTTCTTGCGGATCAGGTGCTGGGCATGCGAAGCCTCGATCAGGTCGTTGTGTTCCGAAATCGAGTGTTCGATCAGCGGCGCGTAGGCCTTCGAGATCATCTCGTGGCGCTTGGTATTGGAATTCCACCAATAGCGGGCGAGGAAGGCCAGCTGGCCGGGAAGCGCCTTGAGGTGGTAGTGCGCGTCGATGCGGTTGTTGAACGCATAGCGCACGAGCAGGCCGAGCTGCTGCGGGAAGCCGTAGGGCACCACCCCCTCGCGCTGGATCAGGCCGGCATTGCCGAAGGAGGTCTCGTTGCCGGGCGCTTTCCGGTCGACGAGCGTCACCTGACGCCCGCGCCGCTGCAGGTGGATCGCCGTCGAAACGCCAACGATCCCCGCGCCCACCACCATTACATTCTTCGTCATTCTCGCGCCCAGCCAAGCTTGTTTCTGGCAGCGAAAATGCCCCTAGGATCGGCGTTGCGCAAACGAAAAATTGCGTTTTATTTCAAAATCATTGCGTCCTTGAGCGCGGCGTTTTCCGCCTTGATGCGAACATGCAGGATGATGGCGTTGAGGACGGAAAAAAGCGCTGCGTAGCCGACCAGCCCAAACGCCAGCGGCAGTGCCGCGATCTCGCCGACGACGACGGCATAGTTGGGATGCGCCATGAACCGATAGGGGCCGACGCTGACCAGTGGTCGACCCGGCATCACCACGATACGGGTCGTCCAACGATCTCCCATCGTTGCGACGACCCAGAGGCGTGCCATTTGCAGAAGCAGGAATATGCCGAGCCAGACAATCTGAACGGGCCGCCCGATTGCCAGAAGCCAGAGGCCCGCAATCCAGCAGCCGTGCAGGAGAACGACGTAGGGATAATGCTCAGCACCTACCTCGTGGCCACCTTCCGCGAGCAGCGCCTTAGTATTGCGACGTGCAAGCGAGAGCTCCGCTAGGCGCTGCATGGTCACGAAGCTCAGGAGCGCGATCGAGACCCACATCAGGCGACCTTCCGGAGCGTAACGCAGCTTGCCGCGAAGCCGGGTCCCATTGCCAGCATGGCGCTGCGGTTCGGCAATCCCGCCCTGATGACACGCTCGAGGACGAATAGAACCGTCGGCGATGACATGTTGCCATATTCCGCGAGCACGGCGCGTTCGTGGTCGAGCGTGCCCGGTGTCAGTGTCAGCGCGCGTTCCAGCGCCGTCAGCACCCGCGCTCCGCCGGGATGGCAGATGAAGCGATCGATATCGCCATGGGACAGTCCGTTGCGCTTGAGAATCCCATCCAGCGCGGGGCGGAGTTCGGCTTCCGCAAACTGCGGCAGGGATTGTGCGAGCACGACGCCAAAGCCAGTGTCATCGATCTTCCAGCCCATGATCCCGAGGGTGTTGGGAAAAAGGTGCTCGCCCGTCGATTCCACCTCGGCCAGGCCGGATGGCGCGACGCGTAACACGCAGGCGCCGGCGCCGTCACCGAAAAGCGCTGTCGCGATGATGTTGGCGCGGGTCAGTTCATCCAGCCGAAACGCCAGCGTGCAGAGTTCCAGGGAGACGAATAGCACCGTTGCCCCCGGCCTGCTTCTGGCGATCCGAGAGGCGATGGCAAAGCCGGAAACGCCTGCCGCACAGCCAAGTCCAAACACGGGGATGCGTTCGACGTCCGGCCGGAACCCCATGCTTTCCGCCAGTTGGGCATCAAGGCTCGGCGTGGTGATGCCGGTGGACGATACGGTGACGATGCAGTCCACCTCGCTTCCCCGCATGCCTGCTTTCTTCAATGCGTTTGTGGCGGTCTCGGCAAAGAGGCGGCGCGCGACTTCGGCGTAGGCGTCCATCCGATCCTGCCAGCCATGCGGCTCGACAAACCATTGGAGCGGACGGGCCGCATGGCGTTGCTTGATGCCGGCATTCTCGAAGACGCTTGCAAGGTGCGAGAAATCGGCAAGCCTGTCGGAGAAGAGCCGTGCGGATGTGTCAGCGGCCTCTGTCTGCGTGATGATATGCTCGGGTGCGGCAACCGCAAGGCTGAGTAGTTTTACTGTATCGGTCAACGGAATGCTCCTTCTCGCCCCGGCGAGTAGGCGGCAAACACCTCAAGCCTGCGTTTATTCGCCGGCGGTGGTCACAACCTAGTGATCTCAAAAGATGGGGCGATCGCTGAATAAAACGACCTTGTGCGGTGTTCATCGCCCGCAACGTCATTTTTCAGGGAGATTTTCCATGACGACCATGCCTGTTCGAATTGCGTCGGTTGTGCTTGGTGGATGCATTGCCGCGTTCGCATTTTCCGCACCGGTCTATGCTGCTGGCAGCAGCGATAGCGAAACGATGCCTGTTTGCAAAAAGGGAGAGGTCTACGACAAGAAGACGCAGAAATGCGTCAAGCAGCATAGTGCCAACGTCACCGACGAAAACCGTACCGACTATGCTTACGCGCTTGCCAAGGCTGGCCGTTACGATGAGGCATTGGCCATGCTCGATACGCTCAAGGACCAGAACACCGCCGAGGCACTCAACTATCGCGGTTACGCGACCCGCAAGCTGGGGCGCACCGACGAAGGCATCTCCTACTATCTGAAGTCGGTGCAGCTCGATCCGCAATACGCCAAGGTTCGCGAATATCTCGGCGAAGCCTATGTCGTCATAGGTCGCCTCGACCTCGCCAAGGAGCAGTTGAACACAATCAAGACGATCTGCGGCACGGGTTGCGAGGAGTATCAGGACCTCGACGAAGCGATCGCCGATCCGTCGAAAATCTAGGCCGGCGTAGCGTGCCAGTGTGCGCTGAATGGGGATATTCCAATGCCAGTCGCCTATACCACATTTCCTGCCTATAGTCGGGCAACACATAACGCGCCGGTCGGGCCGGCGCGTTCTGTGGCAGCAACCGTGGCGGAGGCGGTCATCGCAAGCGAAGCGGATATCAGGATCGGGCTGACGGACAACCTGTCCCGGCTCTGGCGCTACGGGCTGGTTTTGTCGCATCGTCGCGATGTCGCCGACGATCTGGTGCAGCAGACCTGCCTGCGCGCCCTCGAGCGGTCGTCGCAGTTCGAAGCGGGTACGCGGCTGGATCGCTGGTTGTTTTCGATCCTGCATTCAATCTGGCTGAATGAAATTCGCTCCCGGCGGGTGCGTCAGGGGCAGGGTTTCGTCGATGCCGACGAGGCGCTGGTTCTCGACGGCGTTCGCGAGACGGAAGCGCATGTCATGGCGAATCAGGTGTTGCGGCTCGTCAATGCGCTTCCGGATGCTCAGCGCGCAGCCGTGTTTCTGGCCTATGTTGAGGGGCTGTCCTACAAGGAGGTTGCTGGCATACTGGATATTCCGATTGGTACCGTGATGAGCCGCCTTGCTGCCGCCCGCGCAAAGCTCTCCGGCAATCTCCTGGGGGAGGGCGCAAGATGAACGACGACAACAAGCTTCCCTCCGACGAACAGCTGACAGCCTATATCGACGGCGAATTGTCACCCGACGAAACCGCACGGATCGGGCTTCTTCTCGAAACTGACGCGCGTGTGGTCGCACGGCTCGAGTTCTTGTCGCGCAGCAGTCTTCCCTTCGAACAGGCGTTCGAGCCGCTGCTTGCCGCCGCACCCAAGGCAAAGCTTGAAGCAATGCTTGCCTCGGTAGCCCCGGCTGAAACACCGGTACCGGTTCGCCCAACCCGTCGCGGCCTTCTCGCTGCTCTTGCTGCCTGTGTGGTTGCCGGCGTCGTGGCCGACCGGGCATTCATTGGGCTCGGCCGGCGCCTCGCGGTCAAGGATGAGAGCAATGAGTGGCGTGCTGCCGTTGCCGAATACATCGCGCTTTACACGCCCGACACGCTGGCCGGACCGGTGCCCACCGCGCAGAGCCAGGCCGCGCAACTCTCTATCCTCGAAGAGAAACTTGACCTTCGCTTGCCGGCAGAGGCGATCTCGATCGAAGGCGCCGATTTCAAACGTGCGCTTGTTCTGCAGTATGATGATGCGCCATTGGCGCAGATCGCGTATCTTGATCCACAGACCGGACCCATGGCGCTGTGCATAGTTCGGTCGGCCGACGGCGCTAGACCTGCCGAGGTCGAGGCACGCAAGGGCATGAACGTTGTCTATTGGGCGAGCCCGTCGCACGCGTTCATGCTGATCGGACATGCGTCTGCCGACCGGATGCGGACGGTTGCGGATGGCATCATGGCAAGGTTGGAGGCCTAGCGCACAGCAGCCAATAATCTTGCGTCTTGGGGTGGAACCAAAACGCCGTATAATGCGTTGACCGGTTAGCGAGCCGATCACGCATTTGTCCCGTTTCATCCCAACCGGCTGCGGGAGTACATTATGCAGAAGAGCGAATGCGACGTGTTCGATCTCTTTTCGGAGATTTATACGAGCGCCGCGCAAGAAGAAATAAGCCTTCAGGAATACCTGCTAGCATGCCGTGATGACAAGAGAATGTATGCAACGGCACAAGAACGGATGGTCGAAGCGATCGGCGATCCAACCTTCATAGACACAAGTGCAGACGAACGTTTAGGGCGAATTTTCTCAAATCGAACCGTGAAGATCTATCCTTCCTTCGCCGATTTCTACGGCATGGAGGACACGATCGAACGTATCGTCGGGTATTTCCGATATGCCGCGCAGGGGCTGGAGGAACGCAAGCAGATACTCTATCTGCTCGGCCCGGTTGGCGGCGGCAAGTCGTCGCTTGCCGAACGGCTGAAGAGGTTGATGGAGCGCATGCCCATCTACACGCTTGCCGTCGATGGCAAGATCAGCCCTGTGTTTGAATCCCCCCTCGGCCTCTTTCATCCCGAGCGGATGGCGGATCTTCTCGAGGACAAATACGGGATTGCCAGACGGCGGCTGACGGGCCTGATATCGCCTTGGGCCACCAAGCGACTGGACGAGATCGGCGGCGATATTTCGAAATTCAGTGTCGTCAAGCTGACGCCGTCGCGATTGCGGCAGATCGCCATTGCCAAGACCGAGCCCGGCGACGAGAACAATCAGGACGTTTCTGCCCTGGTTGGCAAGGTCGACATTCGTCAGCTGGAAAACTTCAGCCAGGCGGACCCGGATGCCTACTCCTACAGCGGTGGTCTGAACCGGACCACGCAGGGCCTCCTGGAGTTCGTGGAAATGTTCAAGGCGCCGATCAAGGTGCTGCATCCACTACTGACCGCCACCCAGGAAGGCAGCTACAACGGCACGGAGAACTTCGGCGCGTTTCCTTATCAAGGCACCGTCGTCGCCCACTCCAACGAATCCGAGTGGCAGCAGTTCAAGAACAACAAGAACAACGAGGCCTTTCTCGACCGCATCTTGGTGGTGAAGGTGCCCTATTGCCTCCGCGTGACCGAGGAGCGGCTGATCTATGAAAAGCTGCTTCGCGAAAGCGAGCTGGCCAAGAGCCCCTGCGCGCCTGAAGTACTGGAAAACTTGAGCCGGTTTACCGTATCCACGCGGCTTTCCCCGCACGAAAACTCGCCCCTTTACACAAAGATGCGGGTCTATGACGGGGAAAATCTGAAGGACACGGATCCGAAGGCGAAGTCGGTCCAGGAATATCGCGATGCCGCCGGCGTCGATGAAGGCATGACGGGGATCAGCACGCGCTTTGCGTTCAAGGTGCTGTCCGAGACCTTCAACTACGATACCAAGGAAGTCGCCGCGGACTCCGTCCACCTCATGTACATCATGGAACAGGCGATCCGGCGGGAGCAGTTCCCGAAAGAGACCGAAGCGCGCTATCTCGATTTCATCAAGTCGGAGCTCGCAGCGCGCTATGCCGAGTTCATCGGTCACGAAATCCAGAAGGCCTACCTTGAATCCTATAGCGAGTACGGACAGAACCTGTTCGACCGGTACATCGCCTATGCGGACGCCTGGCTCGAGGATCAGGACTTCAAGGACTACGATACCGGCCAGATCCTCAACCGCGAGATTCTCGACAGCGAGCTGTCGCAGATCGAGAAGCCGGCCGGCATCGCCAATCCCAAGGATTTCCGCAACGAGGTCGTCAAGTTCACCTTGCGAGCCCGCGCGCGGAACAACGGGCGCAATCCTTCCTGGACCAGCTATGAAAAGCTCAGGGAGGTCATCGAGAAGCGCATGTTCGGTCAGGTCGAAGACCTGCTTCCGGTCATCAGCTTCGGCTCGAAGAAGGACAGCGCGACTGAGAAGCAGCACGCCGAATTTGTCCAGCGAATGACCGAGCGCGGATATACCGTACGGCAGGTGCGGCGGCTCGTCGACTGGTACATGCGGGTCAACAAGGCCGGCTGATGCCAGAGCGGGGGGTTGGCAATGCCGAATTTCATCGACCGTCGGCTCAATCCGAAGGACAAGAGCCTCGGTAACCGTCAGCGCTTTTTGAAACGCGCCCGCGAAGAACTCAAGCGGGCGATCGCCGATCAGGTCAAGTCCGACCGCATCGCGGATGTCGGATCGGCCCATGGCGTGCCAATGCCCAAGCGCGGTGCTGATGAGCCCACGTTCAGGCAGGCGTCCGGCACCGGCGACCGCGAGTACATCCTGCCCGGAAACCGTGAATATATGGCGGGCGACCGCCTTCCGCGCCCGGAAGGGGGCGGAGGCGGTGGCGGCAGTGCCGGTAGCGGCGGCGGCGGTAGCGATGACGATTTCCAGTTCGTGCTGTCGCGTGACGAGGTCCTCGACCTGTTCTTCGAGGATCTTGAGCTGCCCGACATGGTCAAGCTCAATCTGAAGGAAACGGTCATCTACAAGGCCCGCCGCGTCGGGTTCACCACCGCCGGCACACCGACGAACATCAATGTCGGCCGCACGATGCGAAACAGCTTTGGTCGACGCATGGCTCTGGGCCGACCGAGCGATAGCGAAATGCAGGCGCTGGCGGATGAGATAGCCGCGCTTGAGAACGATCCCAACAACTCTCGGCAAAGCGCGCACCAACTCAAGGTGCTGCGGGAGCAACTGGATCTTCTGGAGCGGCGGCGGCGGCGCATCGCCTATGTCGATCCTGTGGACGTGCGGTTCAACCGCTTCGAGCGGCAACCCTTGCCGAATGCCAGCGCTGTCATGTTCTGTCTGATGGACGTTTCGGCATCGATGGGCGAGCGGGAGAAGGATCTCGCCAAGCGCTTCTTCGTGCTGCTGCATCTGTTTCTCAAACGCCGCTACGAGCGGATCGACATCGTCTTCATTCGCCACACGGATGAAGCGCGGGAAGTGGACGAGGAGACGTTCTTCTACAGCAAGCAGAGTGGCGGAACGGTCGTTTCCACCGCGCTGGAAGAGATGCTGCGGATCATCGACGAGCGCTACCCGGCGGAAATGTGGAACATCTACGCCGCACAGGCGTCGGATGGCGACAATACCAGCGGCGATTCCGAGCGCTGCGCAGCGCTCCTACGCGAGCGGGTGATGCGCCTTTGCCAGTATTACGCCTATGTCGAAATCATCGACGAACGGGAGACGGAGATATTCGGGACGACTGACAACGGAACGTCGCTCTGGCGGGCCTACCGCGCCGTCGATGGTGAAATTCCGAACTTCCAGATGGCGCGGATCGCACGGCCCGCAAACATCTACCCTGTGTTCCGCCGGCTCTTCACACGGCAGCCGGCCGTGCGTGCGCGCGGCTGAAGGGATGGTCGAGATGGCGAAACGGCCGGCCTCCAATCTGCTGTTCGATGGATCGGACTGGAATTTTGCGACACTGTCGCGGGCCTACGAGGCCATCGAGAAGATTGCCATCGAGGAAATGGGGCTCGACATCTACCCCAACCAGCTCGAGATCATCTCCTCGGAGCAGATGCTGGATGCCTATTCGTCGGTCGGCATGCCGCTCATGTACCAGCACTGGTCCTTCGGTAAACGCTTCGTCCACGAGGATCATTACTATCGAAAGGGGGCCCGCGGCCTCGCCTATGAGATCGTGATCAACTCGAACCCCTGCATTACCTATCTGATGGAAGAAAACACGATGGCGATGCAGACGCTGGTCACGGCGCATGCCTCCTTCGGCCACAATCATTTTTTCAAGAACAACTACCTGTTCCGCCAATGGACGGATGCTGGCGCGATCTTGAGCTATCTCGACTTCGCCAAGAAATACATCGCCAAATGCGAAGAGCGGCACGGACTTGATGCCGTGGAGGCGATTCTGGATTCCGCCCATGCGCTGATGGACCACGGCGTGTTCCGCTATCGTCGTCCGCCGCGCCTTTCCTCCGAAAAGGTCAGGGAGCGCGCGCGTGAAAGGCTGGAATACGAGGAGCAGACCTATAGCGATCTCTGGCGCACGCTGCCGCTTGCGGTGGAAAATCGCGATCGTGAGGAGGCCGAGCGCGATGCCTCCGAACGCAAGAAGGTTCTCAACCTGCCGGAAGAAAACCTGCTCTACTTCCTGGAGAAACACAGCCTGATCCTCGATCCCTGGCAAAGGGAACTCCTGCGGATCGTTCGTGTCATCGCGCAGTATTTCTATCCGCAGCGCCAGACGAAGGTCATGAACGAGGGCTGTGCCACCTACGTCCATTACACGATCATCAACCGGCTCTTCGACCAAGGCAGGATCAGTGAAGGCGCGATGCTGGAACTGCTGCGCAGCCATTCCAACGTGGTGTTTCAGCCGGCATTCGACGATCCCCGTTTTCCTGGGATCAATCCTTACGCGCTTGGTTTTGCGATGATGCAGGATATCGAGCGCATCTGCACGGAGCCGACGGAGGAGGATCGCGAATGGTTCCCGTCAATGGCCGGCAATGGCGACCCGATGGGGACTCTGCGGGACGCCTGGGCGAACCACCGCGACGAATCCTTCATCCTCCAGTATCTAAGCCCGGAATTGATGCGCAAGTTCCGCCTGTTTCTGCTGTCGGATCGCTCGGCGGACAAGTATTGCGAGGTTTCCTCGATCCACAACGAGCGTGGCTATTCCTCGGTCAGGGCCGCACTGGCGCGCAGCTATGATGTTGCTGCCCGGCAGCCGGATATCCAGGTGGTCGACGTCGATCTGCTCGGGGATCGGCAACTGCGGCTGCAGCACAGCGTGAAAAACGGCATCCTGCTCGAAGAGGGCTCTCGCGATGCCACCCTCGCGCATATCCGCCATCTCTGGGGCTACGATGTCAGCCTCGTCGGCATCGACGCGACGACCGGCGGCGTTCTCTACGAATGCTCGACGGCGAAGTTCACGGTTTAGACGCCTTCAACCACCGGGGATGTTCTTTCTTTCCAAAGCGTCTTCACCACAGCGTACCGGAAGGCTACAGCAGTGTATCGCTCATGAGCTGGATAGGACCTGTGAAAATGGCAGATACCGTTGTTGATCGCTTCCTTCGTTATGTCGTCATCGACACGCAATCGGATGCTGCTTCGTCGGCGCAGCCATCGACCGAAAAACAGAAGAATCTCGGCCGTTTGCTCGTCCAGGAATTGTTGGACATCGGCCTCTCCGACGCCCATCTCGACGAGCACGGCTATGTCTATGCGACCATCCCGTCAAACACCGACAAGCCGGTCCCAGTGATCTGCTTCTGCTCGCACATGGATACCGCACCGGATTTCACCGGCACGAACGTCAAGCCGCAGATCGTCCGGGAATATGCCGGCGGCGACATCCGGCTCTCGGGCGATACCGAGCAGGTTATCCGCGTCAGCGAGCACACGGCCCTCAAGGACCAGATCGGCAGCGACATCATCACCACCGATGGAACGACGCTGCTCGGCGCCGACGACAAGGCCGGACTTGCCGAGATCATGACGGCCGCGCAGTTTCTGGTCGATAATCCCGACATCCGCCACGGGACGATCAAGATTCTCTTCACCCCGGACGAGGAAATCGGCCGCGGTGTCGACAAGGTCGACCTGGCAAAACTCGGTGCTGAGTTCGGCTATACGATGGATGGCGCGACGGCCGGCCATATCGAGGACGAGACATTCTCGGCCGACGGCGTGGAGATCACCATCCAGGGCGTCGCCATGCACCCAGGCTTTGCCAAGGACAAGATGGAAAACGCCATCAAGGCCGCCGGCGCCATCATCGACCGGCTGCCCAGGGACGCAGCCCCGGAGACCACGGATGGTCGCCAGGGCTTTCTTCATCCGACAGGTGTGACGGGCTCGATGGAAAAAGCGGTTCTCAGCCTCATTATACGCGATTTCGATGATGCCGGGCTTGAGCAGAAGGAAGCGTTGCTCGAGGAGATCGTGCGCAATGTCATGGAGGCCTATCCGGGCTCATCCTACCGGTTTGAAGTCAAGCAGCAGTATCGCAACATGAAGGCGGTTCTGAAGAACCATCCTGAGGTCGCCGACAATGCCGTCGAGGCGATCAGGCGTGCCGGGCTGACGCCCGTGCGCGGCAGCATTCGCGGCGGCACCGATGGATCCCGCCTGTCCTTCATGGGCCTGCCATGCCCCAATATCTTTGCCGGAGGCCATGCTTTCCACTCACCGCTCGAATGGGTGAGCCGCCAGGACATGGAAAAGGCCGTGCAGACGATCGTCGAACTCGCGAAGGTATGGGAAGAGCGCGCCTGACAGCGCGCTCAATTGTCGAAAGGTCGGCTGATTAGCCGCGCAGGCCTGGGGCTTCCTGGCCCGTGCGCTCGACATATTCCGTGTAGCCGCCGCCGTACTGATGGATGCCGTCAGGCGTCAGTTCCAATACGCGGTTGGACAGAGCTGCAAGGAAGTGTCGATCGTGCGAAACGAACAGCATGGTGCCCTCGTATTCGGAGAGCGCCTTGATCAGCATTTCCTTCGTGTCGAGATCCAGGTGGTTGGTCGGCTCGTCAAGAACCAGCAGGTTTGGCGGGTCGAACAGCATCTTTGCCATGACGAGCCGTGCCTTCTCACCGCCCGAGAGGACGCGGCACTTCTTCTCGACGTCATCGCCGGAAAAGCCGAAGCAGCCTGCGAGAGCGCGTAGCGGCGCCTGGCCGGCCTGCGGGAAGGAATCTTCCAGCCACTCCAGAACCGTGCGGTCGCCGTCGAGCAGATCCATGGCGTGCTGGGCGAAATAGCCCATCTTGACACTGGCGCCGAGCGCGACGCTACCCTGATCGGGCTCCGTCGATCCGGCGACCAGCTTCAGCAGCGTCGACTTGCCGGCACCGTTGATGCCCATGATGCACCAGCGCTCCTTGCGGCGAACCATGAAATCGAGACCTTCATAGATGGTCCGGCTGCCGTACTTCTTGTGAACGTTCTTGAGATTGATCACGTCTTCGCCGGAGCGGGGGGCGGGCAGGAACTCAAACGCGACGGTCTGGCGGCGCTTCGGCGGCTCGACGCGATCGATCTTCTCCAGCTTCTTCACGCGGCTCTGCACCTGCGACGCGTGGGAGGCACGCGCCTTGAAGCGTTCGATGAACTTGATTTCCTTGGCGAGCATCGCCTGCTGGCGCTCGAACTGAGCCTGCTGCTGCTTCTCGTTCTGTGCACGCTGCTGCTCGTAGAAGCCGTAGTCGCCGGAATAGCTGTTCAGCGAGCCGGCATCGATCTCGATGATCTTGCTGACGATGCGGTTCATGAATTCGCGGTCGTGCGACGTCATCAGCAGCGCGCCATCGTAGGTCTTCAGGAATTCCTCGAGCCAGATCAGGCTTTCCAAGTCTAGGTGGTTGCTCGGTTCGTCGAGGAGCATGACATCGGGGCGCATCAGGAGAATGCGGGCCAGAGCCACACGCATCTTCCAGCCGCCGGAAAGCCCGCCGACGTCGCCGTCCATCATTTCCTGCGTGAAGCTGAGACCGGCCAGCACTTCGCGGGCGCGACCTTCGAGGGCGTAGCCGTCGAGCTCCTCATAGCGGGCCTGAACTTCGCCGTAGCGCTCGATGATCCGGTCCATCTCGTCGAGCTTGTCCGGGTCGACCATCTCGGCCTCGAGCTCGCGCAGCTCGGCTGCAACGACGCTCACCGGGCCGGCGCCCTCCATGACCTCGGCCACGGCACTCCGGCCCTCCATTTCACCGACATCCTGGTTGAAGTAGCCGATCGTCACGCCCTTTTCGGCGGAGACCTGGCCTTCATCCGGCTGCTCCTGTCCAGTGATCATGCGGAAGAGCGTGGTCTTGCCGGCGCCGTTCGGCCCGACGAGACCAATCTTTTCACCCTTGTTGAGCGCCGCCGACGCTTCGATGAACAGGATGCGGTGGCTGTTCTGCTTGCTGATGTTTTCGATGCGGATCATATGCGGATGTGGTCCAAAAAGTTGTTGCCGGCCTGTGGCTGGCGTTTAGCTGGTGACGCAAGGCGCGCCGGCGGCAGCGCCGAAGCGACGTTTGCCCGGGATGACGATCATGCTTCGGAACAGACAGTGCCCGCCATGACGCGACCGCGCGAAACGGAGATCGCTCATAAGGCATTGAAATTCCGGTGTTTGAGAGACCGCTTGGGAAGGGCCATCTCTCGCTGTCTTGTGAGCGCGCGCGAATAATTCCTGCCGGTACGGTGGTTCCTGAGGTGCACGCCGTCGTTCGCAGGCGTTCCTGCCAAGGATTGCGGTCACAGTCAACGGGGTGAACGCCGACATCCGCGCTGCGCGAAGGCGCGGTGGGGCCGCGGCCGTTCGCCAATCCTGACAACCTTCGCGGTCTTTGGCTTGAGGTCGTATCGCCGGAGTTGCCAAACGCCCGCGAATGTCGGAAGCTTGCCTGCCCGTAAGGATCGGGCACACCCGCCAGCCGGAACGAGTTGCAGCGCATGACGACAGTGTCGCCTTCCATGGAGCCTGCCAACATCTGTTTGGGATGCTGGGATCAGATGCGTGTCCCCATTCCAATTCGCGGCCTGTTGGCGCTTCCGTTCCGCGCGTTCGGCGTCACCCGCAGCAAGATGAACCCGAATATCTGCACGATCTGCGAGCGCTCCTTCCGATACGTCAAGAAGAAGCGCCACGTTTCCGCCAACGCGACCATTCTCTTTGCTGACATAAGGGGGTTCACGGTTCTGTCCGAGCGTATCGATCCGGTGGAACTGAGCGCGATTGTCAGTCTGTTCCACGATCGCTGCGCACAGGCGATATGGGCTCACCACGGCATCGTCAACAAGCAGATGGGTGACGGCCTGATGGCGATCTTCAATTTTCCGATCACCATCAAGGATCACGCAAGCGCAGCGGTCCGGGCCGCGCTCGATATCCAGCGCCAGTGCGCTGTCGCACTTGACCGCCTGGGGTCGGACATCGGGAGCTTGCCGGAACATACGCTTGGCGTGGGTATCGGCATCCATAGCGGTGATGTGGAAATCGGCGAGTTCTCGAGCTTTCGCAGCGATTTCACGGCAATCGGCGGTGCCGTCAACCTGGCTGCCCGGCTGGAATCCCAGGCCGCGGCCGGCGAGATTCTGTTATCCGCCACCACGGCTGCGCAAGCGCCCGGTCTCGTCAGCGGGATGGAAACGCGTCTACTCTCTTTGAAGGGGATAGAACTGCCCGTCGAAACGCGCGTTCTGCGCGATCGTTCATGATGTTCTTGGCTTGAGTAGAGCGCCGATCGAGGCCGTCGATTTCGTGACCTACCCCAGAAAAGCAACTTGATAAATTTCGGGTTTTGGCGAACAAATCGCCATCTTCAATTATTTAAACCTAAGGACAAAGCCATGACGCTTGCGATTAATGATATTGCGCCGGATTTTGAAGCCGAAACCACGGATGGCAAGATCCGCTTTCATGATTGGGTCGGCGATTCCTGGGCGGTGATGTTCTCCCACCCGAAGGATTTCACGCCCGTCTGCACGACCGAACTCGGCTACATGGCCCGGATCAAGCCGGAATTCGACAAGCGCGGCGTCAAGATCATCGGCCTGTCCGTCGATCCGCTCGACCGCCATGCCGGCTGGGCCAGCGACATCGAGGAAACGCAGGGCCACGCGCCGAACTTCCCGATGATCGCCGATATCGATTATAACGTCTCCAAGCTCTACGGCATGCTTCCGGCTCCCGTTTCCGGCGACCCGACGAAGCGCACGCCTGCCGATAACCAGACCGTTCGCAACGTCTTCGTCGTCGGTCCGGACAAGAAGATCAAGCTCATCCTGATCTATCCGATGACGACCGGCCGCAACTTCGACGAAGTGCTGCGCGTCATCGATTCCCTCCAGCTCACCGCCAAGCATCGCGTAGCGACCCCGGTGAACTGGAAGAACGGCGAAGATGTCATCATCGCTGGCTCGGTCGGTGACGAAGAAGCTAAGACGATCTATCCGGACGGATGGAAGGCGCCGAAGCCCTATATCCGCATCGTGCCGCAGCCGAAGGGCTGATTTTCCAAACGGCGAGAATGCTATTGAGGCGACCTTCCCCCCGGGGGAGGTCGCCTTTTTCGTCGCGTCGCGGCGTTCGATCAGCTCGCGTATGATTTCTTCGACAGCCAGGTCTTTAGCACGGTGCGAAGAGGGCGATCGAAATGCCGCTCGACAAGAAGTGCGATCCACACCGCCGCAGCGAGCACGACCGGACCGGCCCAGGGAGCATACGCACCGATCTCCACTCCCGTGATGCGGTGGGTAAGGCCTTCGATCCCCATGAAAACAGGCGCATGAACCGCGTAGAGCGGAAAGGACAGACGCCCAAGCCATATGGACGTGTCCTGCAGCCGTCCCGTCGGAGAGGCGTTGACGCTGGCGATCATGATCGCCGGGAACACGATGAAGATCATGAGCATGGCGTAAGGCATCGAGAGTGGACTGGTCTGCGAGACCGGCGCGGCAAGGGCAAGCACGACGGCCCCGAAGATGGCGATCGTGGCCTTGTCGCCGAGAGGCCCGATGAGCGCGCGCAAATCGTTCAGGTGTCGATACACCAGCACGCCGACGCTGAATGACAATCCGATGCGCGCCATGCCGGCCCACAGCAGGTCCTGCTGGAAGCCGATATCCGCACGCCCATGAGCGACGGTCGCCCAGGTGAAGGCCGCACCGCTGACGGCTGCGGTGGCCCAGACAAAGGCGTTGCGGGCGCGGCAAAGGAAGACGCCATAGATGAAACTCATCACCAGTTCGGACAGCAGGGACCAGGCCGGCGGGTTGAGGGGATAAAGGTTCGTCGCCGGATCCGGATTGGGCAGGAAGAGCACTGCCAGCGTCAGCGCCTGGGATAGTGACGGCGGCGAGATCTCTTCCCGGAAAACAAACACGAAAAATCCGAAGAGCGTCCCCACCATGTAGAGAGGGTAGATCCTTGCCAGCCGCAGCGCGAAGAACGACCGCGCCGTGAGGTAGCCGGATTGCAGCCGCTGCTCGTAGCTCGCTGCCAGCACGAAGCCGCTCAACAGGAAGAAGATATCGACGGCGAGATAACTGGATGGACTGGTGACCGGTCGGAAGGCGGGGATCATATGGCGGGCCGCGACAAGGAGCGCAGCTATCCCTCTGATGCCCTCTAGCGCGTAGAAGTAGTCTCGATGGCCGCTTCTCGTCATTCAACCCGCCTCATACTGCCTGCCGGAGCAATACTGCGCGAAGGATGCAGGATAACCTGACTTGGGTGCAGTGCGATAGTGCAGAAACGGGATTGGCGCAGAACAGATTCGTTTTGCGCTGGTGCATGCCTTTTATATTGCTGATATAAAACAATATTTCTTACAGCGGCAGTGCGAAAAGACTTGAAGAAAATTGCGCTGATGCGCCCGGCTTGCTGGGGAAACGGCGATAGGCGCTGCTGCCCACTCAATCATTTCGACCCAAATCGCAGGTGCCGGAAGACGCCGTTGCTGCGTATGTGCTCCACATAGTCCCTGTAGATAGGATCGCGCAGCAGGTGCCGTTCTTCGGTCTTTGCGCGCATGAAATAGATGAAATTGATGATCAGCAGGCCGGCACAAAGCCTGATCGCCGTCCAGGGATTTGAATCCGGCGGCAGGAAGGGAATGCTGACCAGCCACCAGGAGATGTTCTTGGAAATGTAGGCCGGATGCTTCGTCCAGCGATAGGGCCCATTGGTGATAATCCCGCGGTTCGTCAGGTTGGAAAACCGGATGCCGAAGCACACGGCTGCCCAGGCGTAAAAGCTCAGGCAGACAATGATCATCAGAGCCCAGAGGGAGTAGAGGATCGGCTGGTCGGACAGCCATACGCCCCATGGCCGGTCGTGCCCGTAGCTGAGGTAACTTGAGTAGAGGATGCTGTAGAAGGGTTGGTAGCAGACGACCGCCACGAGCCAGCCGACGAGGGTCGGCTCGACGCTTCTGATCTGTGTTCCCAGCAGGCGAAACGTCATGATGTATCCGGTCGCCGAGACCGTCAGGTCGATGAAGAAAAAGGCGAGATAGAGCAGATCGTAACTTCCGCCCACAAACGCCCGATAGGACGACGAGAAGAACGGGGAGAGGTCGAACTCGCGAAGATCGGAGATCTGCCCGCAAAGATAGACGAACATCAGCGGAAAGAAGAAGCCCTTCACCAGCCAGCCCAGGAGATAGTTTATCTCGACGAACGAGAGGGCATGGGGCCGGGAAAAGAGGCGGTTTCCCAACTTCCACAGAGTGTCATTCGGCTCTTCCTGCACCATGTCAGCAAAAGCCAGATAAGGAACCGAAAGAACCACGAGCGGCAGAAAGCTGTTTTGCCAGAGCCAGTTGAACGGGGCATAGAAATCGCCGCGATAGATCGGAAACGCGTGGTAGCAAAATGCCAGCACCGCCAGGATGACCCAAAGGGCAAGCACCTTTCGCAGCAGGCGTTGCGGGCTGAAATCACGCCTGGAAAAGCTCATTCCCGAGCGCTGGGGGCTGCGGTTGACGAAGAGCTCGACCACCGCGCAAGGGATTGCAAGGGAAAGGATGATCTCAATGCAGGCCAGCGCAGGACTGTCGCTGCGGCGTTGAACGAAGACGAGAAAACACCCGATCGCAAGCCCCGCCAGAACAGCAAACGTCATGAGCGGACTGCTGATGGATGGAAGTGCGGGCCTTCTCTTTTCCATGTCGGACGTCACCCAGCCGAGGTTTTCGAAAGCCTCTCAGACACTCTGATTCGGCCTCACGCATTTCCCATTCGCGATCCACACCGCCGTTGCCATTGGCAGCATATTCAACCGCGGGCCACGATTTAAGCTATATCTTTGATCTACATAAGGAAGCGCTGAAAAGCGGCTGACGTACCCACAAAGGATAAAGTCTGGGAGGATTTAAAAGCGTCGCGTCGAGGGCCGCGTTCGGGCGATTTGTCGTTGTTCCTTGCCGTAGCGCTTTTCCAATGCCAGCCAGGAGAAAGTCCGCGAGCGATTAGGCTAGAGTTCCTCTAGCGATGCAGACCAGCTTGCGACGTCCTGCTCGATCTCGCGCCACTGCCGCTCCAAGTCTTTGATCTCAGCGTGAGCTATCATCGGTTTGTCCAGACCCTTAAACTGGTCACCAAGGTACGTTGCGAGACCTGCACTGCTCGCGTTTGCAAACCATATACCAACGAGATCGGCTATCTGCTTCAGTTCCTTAAGAGCCGCGCGCGCATCTTGGATGTCGAACTCGCCAATACCTCTACCCTCTCTACTTTCAGCGTTACCTGCATGAACGACATGCGAGCTAACATATCCAGCAATTGTATCCAGACGTGCCAACCGCGATTCGATCAGCGTGAAGGTTTTTGTATCGATTAGGTCATCTGGGGTGCGCGCTTCCGATGACACGCCGCTCAAGCGATCAAAATACCGGTGACTCCATTCGCTCTTTGGCAATTCAGGATCACCCCATACAGCTTTGCCATTGGCCGCACGTAGGGCTTCCCAATTCTCGCGCTTCAAGCGCTCAACGTCATACTGCGCCTCGCAGACCCATTCGACGTACACCCGACGCGTGAGCAGTGATCTACACGCTTTAATATCTTGAATGACCGAACGAAGCGAGTAGACACCTCGTTTGCCGTTGATAACGCTGCTGGCGTCAAGAAGGCGACGGACACCTAACAGCAAGGTTGACCAATACCCGGTCTGCACGAGATCAAACATCATCTCATTGAGAGGCGGACCGTGCGCGCCCTTCTCGGTCGAGAGGTTGACTATCTGGACCGCAGTGCGAAACGCTGCGTAGTACCAAACCATATCGTGAATAGTTTTGTGGATGCCGGTTGTGTTGTCGCGAAAAGCTTCGCGCCACTGTTTGATGCGCGCCTTTAAGTTTGCGTCACGCTGAGACATAGCAACCTTGTCCATCGTTTGCTCCCTGTCTTCTCAGGGGTTGGGTCGCGTCGTTAGCCGGTACTCTGCCTACAAAAGCGGGATGGGAGAAGGGGTATGGTTGGAGGTGTGGGCGACGCCTATCCAGATGGGCTAAGCAAGCCTATGTTATTGACAAATAGGTGCCATTTTATGCGAACAAGCAAAATTGTATGGTAAAATAATTTGGCTGGGGAACCTGGACCCTCATAGGGTACGAACCTAACAATTTGATGTTGCAAAAGAATAAGTAATTTCATACGGGTAGGGTACATATCATAGGGCATTTTGAGGTACATTCCTTGTCTCGCACCCGCGCTCCAGCATACCTTGAGAAGATGAATAACGGCGGTTGGAGGGTGTCTGTCCCTGTACCGCGAGACATGGTCAAGATCGTGGGCAAGACACGCCTGAAGCGCTCTCTTGAGACCCATAGCCAAGCGGAAGCTGAGCGGCGTAAACACGCGGTTGTGGCCGAGTTTCTTGCTATGATCGAGGCGGCGCGAGCTGGGAGGCTTCCGAAGGCGGTGGTCACAGGCATTGCCGCAGTGCCCTCCATGTCGAGTAAGGAACTGACTAGCCTCGCCCTCGATCTGCGAGCCAGCCTCCAGTCACAAGAGGGGGGCACTGAGGCGGTGGAACTGGAGACCGATGGCATTTATCAGGTTGCCGACAAGATAAGGGGCCAAGAGGTTGGCGTGGATGAGGAGACGGACAGCCCAATCTTTGACCGACAGAGCGAGGAAAAGGCAGGGCAGTTCCTTCGGGTCGCTCTCGGTAAGGAAACCCCAGTCCGCGAACCGCTCGACCTCTTCCACGCTCAGGTGAAGTGGTCGCCTCGTACCAAAAGCGACAGCAGCAGAGCGATCACGTCACTGGAGGACTGGTGCAAGGAAAACCGTGTGCCTTTCGTGATCGAGGCCATCACACGGAGAAGAGCGGGCCAATTCATCGGTGACCTTGCAGCCAGCACGGAAAGACCGCTTACAAATCGGACCATCAACAAATACCTGTCTTGCTTGTCCCAGTTCTGGTTCTGGCTGGAGAAGCGCGGCTATGTCGAGCTTGATAGCTCTCCGTGGTCCCGTCAGTCCCTGCCGAAGGTTCAGCCTACGGAAGATGAGAAGGAGCGCCCGTTCACAGATGAGGAAATGATCAAGCTTTTCGCAGGCGAGCCTAACCAGTCCTACCTCAAAGACGTGATGCTCATTGGCGCTCTTACGGGTGCCCGCATTGACGCCATTGTCAGCCTCAAGCGTAAAGACATCACTGACAGCGGAAGCTTCCGCTTTAAACCTCAAAAGCGGGAGAAGGCATCGCGCCAAGTGCCGATCCACAGCGGCCTGAAATCGATCATAGAACGCCTCGTGGAGGGCAAGCGGCCAGAGGATGTTGATTCCCATTGAGAGCTGACCCGGCGTTTCCACCGAGAAGTGACCCGCTTTTAGGTATCGTTTGTGTTAGTCGTAGTGGTCAAGTTCCTGCGTTTCTCC
>NZ_JAUDRY010000028.1:0-13679 GCF_030382195.1 Rhizobium sp. S96 | reverse complement strand
TCGGCATGCTCGGCCATGGGCAGGCGGCGCTTCGTCATAAATGGAGTGAATCATGATTTGCAGAAAACAGGAATCCCTCCTGCCACCGGATTTGCTCCAGTTACCCTAGCGCCTAGCGCCTAGCGCGGACCTGCGCACCGTCACCGAAGCCGCCCGCCGCCACGGCGATCACTCGTCTCGACGAACGCATAGCTTGGTCGACCGACTGGGCCACGGATTTCGGATGACAGAAAGGCGGTGCGATCCTTCGTGTAGTACACCCAATAAATCCGACCCCTAAGTCATATTCCTAGCACGAAGTAACTTAACTTCACCTAGCACGAAGTTGAATGTCAGAACCTGTTAAAACCAATTCACCGCAATGTAGGCCACAAACACAGGTTTGACTTTGACATCTCCAGAAAAACGAAAATACTACTTTGGGGTGCGGGATTCGCGCAAACGGAGCAAGTTCCGCGGAGTTGTGGCTGTCGCCTTAAACAGCGCCGGCGTCGACTCTGGGATATATGAAATGCGAGGCTGGGGATTTGACGGCGAGGGAACAATCAGCGTTGCCGATGCTTACGGTGGCGAAAGCTGCTGCGCGCGCGCTCCTAAAGGAGCTACCAGGCCATAGTGATATCGACAACGTCTGCATCGATCTGAATCCTTTTAAACTTAAAGAAGTCGCAAGCTTCAGAGCCAGGCTGGCTGCCTTGTCGCCTCATGACCGCAACTACTGGCGCGGTACGCTCTACACGCTGATGATGTCGCCTGCGGATCGCCGAGCGCAGGCCGCTTATTTCACGCCGCCGTATCTAGCGAACGCCGTCATCGATATGGCATCGGACCATGGATTCGATATCCGAAAGCACGACGTCCTGGATCCTGCCGCCGGAGGAGCCGCGTTTCTCTCTCTGATTGCGGACAGAATGCACCGGGCGGGCGTTCCGAAGAAAGACATCGCCAATCGTTTGAACGGCATCGAGATCGACAAACGCCTCGCGCGAATGTCGGAATTTCTGATTGCCGAACAGCTTGAAGGCTTCCGGAGCCGCCTGATCGTCAGGGTTGGAGACAGCATCCACGCAAAGACAGACGAATCCTACGATCTGGTGATTGCCAACCCTCCGTACGGGCGCATGAGGCCGGACGAACTGGCGGAAGAGACTTGGGGGAAGGTCGCCTATGGCAACCACATCAACAAGTACGCCGTCTTCACCGAGCTTTGCCTGCGCGTGGTGAAGACGGGCGGTCTCGTCGCACTCGTCATTCCATCCAGCTTCCGAGGCGGCCCGCTGTATGACCGCATGAGATCTTATGTTGCAAGCCAGGGCCAGATCCTGGCGCTGGGAACGGTGACAAACAGGGACGACGTATTCGCCGACGTTGCTCAGGACGTCAGCGTCTTGCTGGTTAGGAGGGGCGCTCCGCACCGGACCAACGGTCGGGTGAAGTTTCCTGCAATAACGGGGGCGGGCGTCTCACACCCAGTCCCGGCTGGCCCGCTTCCCAAGGACATCTCATCGCCCTGGTTGGCAGGAACCGACGCGCGCAAGGACCGAGGCGGCGCGACCCTGTCGGACTATGGCGTCTCGGCGAAAGCGGGGTATTTCGTATGGAACCGCGAATGGGACAGAATCTGCGCTCCCGGGGATGACCTGGCGTACCCCTTGTTCTGGGCGAAAAACGTCAGAGCAAAGAGCCTCTGCCGTCCTTTGAACCGCAGCGGTGATGGCGTCGACTTCGTTCGCGTCCCTTCCGGCAGCACTGCGATCATCGATGGACCTGCAGCCATCGTGCAGCGCGTCACGAACAGCAGCCAGCCACGACGCATCGTCGCCGCGATGGTCGACCGGGATGCAATTGCCCCGTGGAAGGGCTTTGTCTCGGAAAACCATACGATCGTCCTTTCCGCGTCCGACACCAAGAATCTCGACCTTCTCGTGTCGCTTCTCAATACCAAGGCCGTGGATGAACGCTACCGGGCCGTTTCGGGAACCGCCACGGTCTCTGTGACGCTGCTCCGTGCGCTCGATCTCCCATCTCCACATGCGTTCCGAACTGCATTGGAGGAGACGGACGATATAGAGGAGGCCGCTGTTATTGCCTACCGAAACGGCAACGTTCAATCGTTTTCGGAGGCGTCGTGATGAGAGGCAACTTCCGAGGAGCCCCCCACGCATCGTTGTCCGACCGCCTGCGCCAGCGTGCAGAGAACGCGAAGCATAGAAGCGCACTGCTTGCCGCTCGTTCAATCGAGAAGGCGCCAGAACGCTTCGAGGGCGAAGATCCGGCCAATGAAAACTCCAAAGTTGCCGCCATCACCGATACGCGTCTTACCGCGCTTGCCGACGTACCGCTTCGGCCGATCGGCGAAGACCCTCAGCCACTCTCAGAGGTCTATACCGAGATCCTCCGAGCCGCGATCGAGGCGTCGGTGAAAGGCGAGCCGACCGTCCTTATGACCTGGCCGGAGCGAGGCATCTGCCTATCGGCTATCGCGTCGCTGCTTACCCTTGCGGACATTGCCGTGGCTCCTGAAACCATGATCGACAGGTACGGCGTAAAGGTGAAGTCATTTGAACGGCCCAAGGGCTTCAAGGCTCTGATCTATCCGTACGCGAGAACCACCCACGAGCAGGCCCGCGATATCCAGGTCGACCGGAAATACCTTCATCGCACCCATCTCGATCATCTGCACAGACACAGTGTCGAAAATGACGATGCCCGATCCCTCAAGGATTATCATCAGATACTAAGCCGCGTCTCAACCCTTTCCGGAAAGGGCCGGGACGGCACCATAAGCCCAGAGTTCGAGCACCCTACCCTGGACGAAATCTTGCCCCACGGTGGTTGCGACGGAATCGTCCACTCCAACGGCTCGCTTCTCTGGCGGACAGCGTCGAGAACCGATCTCAAGGAACACAATACCGTCAGCAAGCACGCGAATGACGGAAATCAAGCCGAGTACTTCCTCTATGGCCTCAAACGAGGAGAGGAACACGCGATGCGAAAGGTCCGCGGCACCCTAAACCTGATCCTCTTCGACCTCACTCGGACAGGAAGAGGCAGGCTCGGCGAGGATTGGGTCGATCGGGCCACCCGCATCTACAAGCTGATGCGGAAAGCATTTCCCGGCACAGGTTTCGTCGCCATCACCGAAGATCCCTGGACCTTCGACAAGGCACGGTTCGAAATCTTCAGTGAGATGAACGAGCTGCGTGGTCGCAAACCCCAGCCTGCGAAATCAAAGACGATCACGGCACTATCGTCGCTGGTTTTCAAACCTCGCGAGGAAGCAATCGCTTGGTCCGGGGTAGAGACTGTCCACGTCAAGGGCTTCAACGGGCCCGGCCGGAAGATTATAGATGACTTGCGTGCGGTGCGTCATCGCGTGAAGCGGGGAGGCGATCCCGTCGGGCTTGCCGCGATCAACGAGATCATCGCGAAGCTGCGTCGGACCTCGTGCCTTCCCGGCTCCTTTTCAGCCTTCAACCAGCATCTGTTCAACGAGCATGGCCAGGCCGTCGCGGCGGACGTGATAGAGAATTACCGCGTTGAACCACAAGTGCAGATGCTTCAGCAGCCTTCACAGCGAGCCTTCGTCGTCGGCGGGTCCGAGCTCGCCGCCTCGCTGCAGGAGGCCTCGACGGTGATGACGGCGTTCAATCGGGCAACACCGATGTCGACAGTGCTGGAGCACGCCGTCGGCAGGGTCATCAACTCGTCGTCCAAGACACTCTTCATGTTCCGGAAGCAGACCCTTGCCGAGTTTGCAGAGGACTATCTTTGCCGGGTCATCCCAAATTTGCGCGCCAAGCTCGACAACGAGATGATCGTCTTCTCTGGCCCCGGCGGCCTCACGGACATCGCTGGCCTTGTTCCGTCCGAACGAAACAGGTTCAAGAGGATCTTTGTCGTATCTCCACCTCGCGATGGGGTTCTCAGTTTCTTCGCGCGGACATGGTTGCCCGCCGAGGTCATCGTTCTCGCCGACGGAGACACACTCAAGTATTCGGCGCGCGACGCGTACCGATTGGCAGAGCAGATCCGGGAGCCGGAGATAGCGTCCAGACTTCGACTCTTCGCCGAGGCAGCCGAGAAGGACGTGGCTGGTCTTGGCATGGCGCCGATCAAGTTATCCGAGACGCCCGAGCTGCCGGAGGAAGTACATTTTCCGTCAGAGTCGGTCATCAACCTCGTCGGGGCGTACAGCAAATCCGACGGCGAATTGATTGAACTCACGATGGAGGGCGGTCAAACGATCATCGCACGCCCGGGTTCGGCACTCGTGCGCCTCGACACCTCGCGGTCGATCCAGACCTTCAGACGGATTGACGCAAAGGATGCCCGCGAGCGGGACAACATATGCGTTATTAGCTCCAGCTTCGTCGATCGCGCACGCCTCCTGTTGAGCATCCAGGCGAATGCATCCGAAGCTATCCGCGACTACCACGAGGAAGTGGCGGACCGCTTTGCAAGGCTCCGCGGCCTTCATGAAAGCGACAAGATCCGGACCCTCATCGACAAGATGGGCGATCCCAATCTTCAGATCGCAACGGTTCGTCGATGGGTTCACCTCGAGAAGCAGCTGCAGGCCCGGCTGGAGGATGTAGTCACCCAGGCCCCACGACAATCCGAGACTTTCACCAAGTTTACGTCCGCCCTGGGAATCCCCACCAATCTGGCGAACCGCTTCTGGCACTGGGGCGTCCGCGCCCAGCGCAGCTTCAGAATGAAGGCCGGAATGGAGTTCCACGACGCCTACCTCAACATCCTGACTGATCCAGACGCCTCCCTCGCTTTTGCCGGGGACGCCAAGCGTGCAGACGAAATCGCCCGGCTGATACGCCTCGCGGAAGAGTTCGTCTCGCCAGTCAGATCCAGCCGGAGATTCAAGCCATGATGAAGGCCAAGACGCCCGCCGAACTCGCTGGCATCGATGTGGAACTCAAGGAAGCTGTCTGCGACGCGCTGGTCAACATGATCACCCGAAGAGCAAGCGGGACCGATGAGGCGGGTCGGATCGTCTATGGAAAGAGTCCACGCCGAAGCGTCTTCTCCGGACAGCTTCTGCCGAGGATGTCGCGGGAAAATGAGGACGAAACGTCTGACATCAAGATTGCCGCGATCGGCATGGATTTCAATATCGAGGCAGAGAGTTCGTCTGAGCTCACCGTAGCCCCACGGTTTTCCGTCTATGTGCGCGTCCTTCCCACCTGGGAGGAGGTCTCCACCGAGCGGTTCGGTATCGCCATCGATTTCAAGCTGAGAAAGGACAAGAAGCAGGAGATCGACCACGAGATCCGCGAACGTCGCCAGGAACTCTATGCCCAAGAGAAACTGGATCGTTCGGACTGGAACGAGCTGTCGCAGGAGGAGAGGGAGGCACTTCACTCGCGCAGACGTGAGATCCGCGACAGCCTTCGCAACAGTGTATACGGGAAGCATGGCATCATTCTGGACAAAACGAGCCTCGACAAGTTCGGGAGCTCCGAGGGAGGCCAGACGGAAGATCAGGATGAGGCAGCTCCTGTCGATGGGACCGAAGATCCGGATGCCGCTCCATCCCCGGTCATTGGCAGGCTTGTAACTGGCGGTGCGCAGATCCCGGCAACCCTGCTATCGCCCGCGGCCATACCGCCCAAATGGAAGCGGATCGACCTGAAGTTGCCCACGTTTATCTGGTCTGCGGCGCTTTCCGGAAGCGCTCTGAAGGAACAGTTCGAACAGTTTTCGAATACCATGATCACGGAGGTGGTGGCGCAGCTTACAGAATGGCTCCGCGGAGAGGGCGCGGGCGTTGCCTGGCGGGACCAAACAGTCTCGCCAGGCAACGCGGCCAGCGAAACCGATTGGAATAACTTCATCGCCGAACTGCTAAAGGTGCCCGCCGATACGAAGATACTCCCCGATCTTAGAGCAGTGGCGCTTCGTGCCGAGCGACAGCTAGATTTCGTCGATCCGTCGCGCGCATCTATCCGTGTCACACTCGACAACGGGTGCGCGGAGCTCTCCAAGGTCGAGGCCCGGTACAAGTGCAATGCAATATTCGGGACGAGCGTCGCGCTGAATATGGTCAGAGGTGATCACAGGCCAGTTCAGCTCGACCGCGTAGAGCCTTCATATAGATTTCGCGATTTCATGACCTATCCGGCGATCGGTTTGAATTGCGGCGTCGAAAGCCAGGAGATCGAGGAGGGACGGTTGGAGCTCTCGACCACGTGGTCGCCGCGTTTCAATCAGCCCCGTATTGTTCCGCGTCGGATCGACCGTGTCGAATATCGGTTCCGGCCGCTGGCCGACGGTTACGACGTCTCCGACCTTCTCGTTCTCGCCGACGAGTATCGCAAGTGGATCGATCAAGAGGAACGGGATCTCGCACCGGAAATCGCACGAGGGCTTTCGTTCGAGGACGCTGCACGAGAACGAGAACGCTTTGCAACCGACCTCGCCGGGCAGCGATTGGAGGCACGCCATATCGAACAAGGCGTACGACTCCTGATTTCCGCCCGCGAGGCTGCGCTCGCAGCTAGGCAAGCGACGGGAACAGAGGCGGACAGGCTTCGGCGGAGAGCGGCGCCGTGGCAAGCGTGGCTGATGATGAACGAGTCCTTTGCGCGACGTGATCGCAAGGACCCTGAAAGAGGCTGGCGCCTATTTCAGCTCGCCTTCATCCTGGCCCACATCCCCACTTTCGCATCCCGGATGGAGGAATATGCCGACGCCTTCGACGTCGAACGAGATGAATTGGCAGCAAGCCTACTTTACTTTCCTACGGGCGGCGGCAAGTCCGAGGCGTTCTACGGAGCGCTGGTATTCGCCATCTTCCTCGACAGACTACGGGGCAAGGACCGCGGCATAACCGCGATGATCCGCTATCCGCTCCGACTTCTTACTCTCCAGCAGGCGCAACGTCTCCTGCGGCTCATTGTGTGGAGCGAAGTGGTTCGCAAGGAAATGAACGTCGGAAACTGGCCGATAGAGATCGGCTTCTGGGTCGGGTCGTCGAACACGCCAAATCGCTTTAGCCAAATGAAGGCAGGCTTGCCGGTTCTGGCCGACTATCCGGACGATCAGGAAATCGGCTACGGCCGGAGCAGGGAGGCCAAGCGGTACCAAGAAGTCCAGGCTTCCTACAACAAGGTCCCGACCTGCCCATGCTGCGATCAACCAACCGGGCTGCGGAAGTTCAAGGCGTCCGGCGGAAAGGCCGAGTTCGCCGCTATCATCTGCTTCAATGCGAAATGCGAGTGGAACAAGGCCCATCAGGGCTTAAGTCCGCTTCCATTTCTTCTCACCGACGACACCATATATCAGCGTGCTCCCGCGATTGTTCTCGGCACCGTCGATAAGCTCGCAATGCTTGGCCAGAGCACGTCGACCATTACAGAAATCCTTGGAATGTTCGGGCTTGCCCGGTGGATTGGTCCGGACGGGCATCTTTCCAGCCCCTTCGATATGGAGACGCTGCAGAACGGTCCAGCGGCCGTCGGCTTTCGTGGCGTCACTCCAGCCTACGAGCACGGCAGCAAGGTATTCGTCGACCCGTTCCCATCGCTCGTAATCCAGGACGAAGCACACCTTCTCGAAGAAAGCCTGGGCACGTTCAGCGGTCTATTCGACACCCTGCTCGACCACACTTTCACAACGATTGACAAGATGGCCGGGGAGAAACTGGCTGTAAGCAGATACAGGGATGCTTCCAACAAGCTCGTTCCGCGTCTTCCGAAGATTGTGGCGGCAACCGCCACCATCAGCGATCCCGATCGGCAGCTCCGGACACTTTACCAGCGAAAGCCACTGCGGTACCCGTACCCCGGGCCTGACATCTATCGCTCATTCTTCGCAGAGCCGGATCGAGCCCCGCCAATAAATGCCGAACGTGTGGCTCTATCGAGGGAGCTGCCGAGCCACCTCGCTCCGGAGGCGACGGCGCCGTGGATGCGTCTCTACGTCTCCCTGATGACGAACGACGCCACCCATACCGTGACCACGGTGGGAGTTCTCAGCTCGTTCCACACCGTCATCTCCCATCTCTGGAGAGATCTGCTCGATTCCGCCCGAACTCAGGCCGCCATCATCGAACTCGCCGCATCGGTATCTCCCGGAAATCCGGGCGCCTGGAGACGTGCCGCCATCGAGCGCGCTATGAGCGAGGGACGCGAAGACGAAATCATGGCCCTCGTAGACCTCCATCGCATTGCGCTCGCCTACGTGACCAACAAGAAGGGAGGCGACCAGGTCATCGACGCACTGCACTCGGCCGTAGCGCAGAAGCACGCGGTTGCGGGAATTCCTCAGACCAAGTTCCGCAGCAGCCTGATCTCCGGCGGCATCGACATGCAGGAAATCCAGAGCGTCATGAAGGACGCCGAGACGTCATTCGCTCAAACCGGATATCCAGAGATCGGCGAGACGCTCAGGAATATCGTCGCCACCTCGGCTATCAGCCATGGCGTCGATGTGGACAGATTCAACAGCATGCTCTTTGCGGGGCTGCCTTCCGACATCGCAGAATACATCCAGGCATCAAGCCGTGTCGGCCGAACCCATGTCGGGTTCGTCATGCTGCTTCCCACCCCGCAAAGCCGCCGTGACCGGTATGTAATCGAGACACACGACATCTTCCATCGATTCCTGGAGCGAATGATCGCCCGGCCCGCTGTGGAGCGGTGGTCGGACGCTGCGATCGACCGGGTCCGTGCCTCATACTTCCAGACTTGGGCGATGCTCGGGGACGCCAGCACCTTTCTCAACTTGCCGGACAATCGGAAGTCGGAATTCGTCACCCGGGACTCGACGACGATGCTCAGCCGACTGGCCGCCAAGGATACACTGGGCTTTGCCAACGACATCGGCTCCTTCATGCTCGCCTCGATGGGGTTCGCCGGAAAAGGCCCCGATGCGCTCGGCGAGCCCATTGCCGGGGAGTACTACCGAAGCCGCACCGACGCCGCTTCCCAGAACCTCAGCAGAGCGATGAAGGATCTGAACTACGAGGCCAGGTTGCGGCGCTACTGGGAAGAGCAGGATTCGACCCTCAAGAAGCCGATGACCTCCCTTCGCGACGTGGACGAGGCAGGCCTGATCGTCGCCGCGGACTTCGACCGCAACGCCTCAGGAAACACACGCATCATGGATGCCGCCGACATCGCCGCCGTCATGAGAGCAATCAGGCGGCAGCGCGGGGATGCCGCGGAAACAGACGGCGAAATCGAGAGATTGGAGGGTTGAGATGAGCGATGGAGCGAAGACGCTAGATATGGAGCGCGGCCGCAAGCGCTATCCATCTGCCGAAGAGACCGAAGCCGCCAAGAAGGCGGCTCCGCCAATCATGCAGCGCTCGCGGGCGCAAATCGCTACTTCCTACGCTCCCGGTGTCCTGATGACGTGGGAAGGGGGGCGGGGTATCTGCAAGTCGGTGCCGATCAAGATGCCGTTCGCGCAACGTCTGCCCAGAAACGTGAGCGACACCATCTTCGAGGGCGTCCGCGAATTCGCGGAAAGCTGGAAGGAGAGGGCGAGGGAAGGGTGCCCGGATGCGCCGGACGAATTCATTCTCGACGACGCCTTCTACGACCTGGTCACCAAGGAAGTCAGGGTAAACCAGACCGATTTCGTTCTGAACCAGCCGAACGTCGTGGGCTACGTGCCCTATCCGCTATTGTTTCAGTGCGGGGATTGCGGGACCGTCCGAGAATACAAGAGCGTTGCCGAACTGGCTAATAGGAAGCTACCTGCTCGCTGCAAGGACCACGAATCCCGCTGGACACAGGTAGACGTCGTATATGCCCACTGGTACGGCACCATCGAGCCGCTGAGCCCCTACAACTATACCTTCGACGACCGCACGAGCACGACGCGGCAGATTATGCACTGCACCTGCGGATGGCAGCACTTCACTCTGAAAAACAGCGCTCCTGTGTTTTCAGAATGGAAGTATGTCTGCGAAGGATGTGGGACGCCGCGCGATCTCAAGAAGGCCGAACGACATGTCCTTCAGAAGCTCAAGACCGACAGTCTACAGCCTGGCGGCAAGTCCTTCGAGTGGATCGAAATCGACATGCTCCCGGTATCGTATCGCGCAAGCAGCGCCTTTTATCCCCAACGCGCAAGCTTTATCGAACTCCGGGAGACCAAGGTCGTCGAGCTGATGAGGACGACACATACGGAAGAGCTTCTGCAAAAGCTCGCCGAGATCCATTCCATACCGTATCAGGAGCCGTCCGATGCGGAGATCGAGTCCATTCTGGAGAAAGCTGGCAAGCAGGAAGATTGGGAGGAGTATACGTTTCTTCGAAATACGTACCAGAAGCGGGCGGAAGGAGCGCCCGATCGCGCCGATCTTGGCAACGCGATGCGAAAGCTCCGCGAAAGTTGGTTCGATGCAGGCCTGCTCGAGAGAGGAAGGCTGCAAAGCGAGGCGATTGAGTTCGCCGTCGGAATCCGCAAGGACTGGGCTCGGAAGTTCGACCCGATCAGATTGACAATCGAACACGCAGCCTTCGTGGAAGAGCACATCCAGGACGGGCAGACCGGGGTGCGGAAGACGGCGGTTGATGTCGTCAATCCCGATATCACACTCATGGAAAAAGTGGGCGTCGCAGAAGAATTGAAGCGCTATCAGGCCGACATCAAGGACCTTTTCGGAAAGACCGGTATCAGCCAAATGTATCTGCTCCGGAGCCTGCCGATCTGCGAGTACAGTTTCGGTTACACCCGTGTATCGTCGACCCCAGTGTACCAGCGCGAGTCGAACAACCGAAAAGTCCCTATGCCCGTGCGCTTGGTGGCGTTCGATACGATGCGGGATGGTGACAGGCCGATTTATGTCACGCAGCAGAAGAACGAGGCGCTCTACATCAAGCTTGACGAGCAGCGCGTCCTGAAATGGCTCGAGAAAAACAATGTGGAAGGCCTCCCGTCCTCCGGATCGGACCTCGCAAGAGCGTATCTCGAATCCTATCAGGATTTCGGCCAGTTCCTCGACACGTACAAAGACAAGGAACGACAAGGCAGATCGCGCGAGCTCGCACCGTTCGTGTATATGCTCCTCCACTCGCTATCCCACCAGCTCATCCACTCGCTGGCGGATGCATCCGGCCTCGATCGCGATGGCATCGGCGAATACATATTCCCCGCCGATCTCGCATTCACGATCTACCGTAAGGGAATGACCCCGGACCTGGCCAACATCTCGGCCATGTGGCGAAACCATGCCATGGACTTCCTGCGCCGCTCGATCGATCCACGCATGTTGCGGTGCGGCTCAGGCAGTCTGTGTGATAGCCGTGGTGGCGCCTGCCCAGCCTGTATCATGATGAGCGAGGTTTCATGTAGCGCGTCGAACCTGTTGCTTTCCAGATCGATCCTGAAAGGCGGCCCGGCGCCTGAATGGGAGGCTCTTGGCTCAGCTGACATCGTAGGATACTTCGATCCAGAATTGGACCTCCTATAAGGAGTGGAAACAACTACCCCTTGATCCGCGTCGCCCGCAGTGCGGGCTGCCGAGGATAGACCTTGCGACTTCATCGAGTCGCCAGAGAAATCTGATGATCAGGCGACCACAAAAGTCCGATCGCGAGGGACCACCACGCACGAAATCAGCATAAAATATTATTGTAAATCAGAATGTTGTGCGAGGATATGGGGCATTGTGCGCAACATTTGCTGAGATTGGCCATACCTGATGTAAAAGCTTCGCAAAGCTGCCCGCGTCAAACGCCATCAGCATAAATAAATATCTGACAAACAATGATGAAAAAGTCAGCTTCCTGTGATTCGGCTTGGGATTCTTGAATGTCAATGTTGCGGTTGTAGAAAAATGGGAACTGACGCATTATGTTTCAGTCGGAAAGTCGCGAAGTGATTCGCCGCTATGAGTTTGCTCACTCGTCTGAATCCTCGCTCGACGAAGGCATAGGAACGCATCTGTGGTTGTCTACAAAGAGCCAGAACCGACCAGAGCATCGAAAGCGAATGTTTCTGCATTTGCTGAAAGTATTGCTCGGCACGTTGGCTATGAACCGGAAACCTCGATTGAAATCCTCGTGTCTAAACTGGGTGGCGGTATCGCATACCGCAATCCGGTTGGCGACAAGCCAGAATCAATCGTCGTTGAGCCTAGCGGTATGTTCAAAATATTCTTGCCCACGATGACGTCGATGGGCCGCGATAAATTCACGATCGCACACGAGCTCGGACACTATTTCCTGCATTTCCCGAAGATTCATGCTGTCGATCCAACAGCTGGTATGAAGGCATACCGTTGGGTGGAGGATGACAATCCCGATCTTCAGCGTTGCGAATGGGAAGCGAATTGGTTTGCCGCTGCTTTTGTAATGCCTACTGAAATATTCACTCGTCTGTTTCGCGAAGGTGGAAAGACAAAGGTTGTCTCAGTTCTGGGCGTGAGCCCTAAAGCCGCAGAAGTGCGCGCAGGAAGCTTGGGCTTACCAGCTTGAGCATACCCGGCTACCGAGTACGGCTCTTCCTCACGGTAGATCTTGTTGGGTCGACCGCTTACAAAGCATCGTTCCTTAATAATCGCACGGTGGGAAAAGATCCGCTTCCTGAATGGGTTACGCGGTTTCGGCAGTTCTACCAACAGTTTCCTGAAGCGCTCAGTGTTGCGTACCAGAAAACTGATAGCGGGCATATCGCAGGTGGGGAGGAAGCACGCGACCCTCCGCCGCAAGTCTGGAAGACAATCGGCGATGAGATAATATTCTGCTGCCGGCTTAATAGCGTTCAGCATCTCGCCTGTTGCGTCACAGCTTTTCTGCGCGCTCTAGAAGTCTATGGACAAAGTTTAGATACTGACGGAGTTCCGCTCGACGTTAAGGGTGCTGGCTGGCTCGCTGCGTTTCCTGCGGAGAACATAAGTATCGAAGTGTTCGATGGAAACGTTGCGGCAACCGGCAGAAACCAAGAGTACTTGACCGAGGATTTTGAGCGGGAAGCAGACCGGAAGCCACACAAGTTCGATTTCCTAGGTACTGGGATCGACGCAGGATTTCGAGTAGCGAAAAACGCTTCGGCGGATCGTTTCACGTCTTCAATTGGACTAGCTTACCTGTTGGCCGACGCAGCTCAAAGTAACATGTTTAGCGGGCAATTCAGCTACCACGGCCGACAACCAATGAAGGGCGTGAATAAGGACCATCCTTATCCAGTGGTGTCCATTGAAGCGGAACGAAACCCTGACAAGCGAAAACTGAGAGCACGGGAACGCCTTTTAACAAACGAAAACTACGTCGCTCCTGTGGCGCTGTTCGACTATCTTGACGACTATATGAAACACGAGGGGATCGATCATCCGGTTCTTCGTCCTACTTCCGCAGATCAGTATCCGTCGCCTCCGCCGACCTACAAAGCGTTCGAAGCAACTTGGCAGTTAAATGTTAAGGAGGCGAACCTTCGTGATCGCGCAGTCGACGAAGGGGAAGCGCCCGAAAACCAAACGGGCGACGAACTATCCGCCGAGGTCCTGAAATCTGCCGGGATGGAGCCCAAGAAAATACGCTTACGACCGGCCCGCAAGAAATTAAAATGAAACACTCCAAGCTAGCGTCGGCACTTGTCCTTGTTTGTTGATTTCCACTGAGAGCTGACCCGGCGCAGCCCGATATTTCCATCGAGAATTGACCCATGTTTCAACCGTCCCTCGCATATTTTCAGCGGGGGCTCTGGAG
>NZ_JAUDRY010000027.1:0-863 GCF_030382195.1 Rhizobium sp. S96 | reverse complement strand
GCCGGAATGGCTCCGCACCACAACCCGCCGCTACCGCCCCAAATACAGCAACCCAAAACCGCCGGAGCGAACTTAAAACTGGATAAAACTTGGGGGCAAGGTCAACGAGCCTGGCCCCAACGTCGAGCCATATCTAACACCGTCTGCTGTACTTCAAGAAAAGGGAGATAGCGCGAAGCTGATCGATGTCAGCAAGGCATCGGCGAACCAGTTGCGTATGATCGCCGCAATCAGGGTCCGCCGTGGTGATATCGTGATAACTCGTTCAGGAACGATTGGTCGGGTCGCCTACATCACCCGACGACTCCACAACGTGATCGTAAGTGACGACTTGATACGCGTTCGCGTGGAGGACGAAGAACTACGCTTTTATATCTTCGCTTACCTTCAGTCAAAGTATGCGCAAGACCAGATGTCTAGGAACGAATATGGCGCCGTCCAACAGCATCTGGAACCAGAACACATCCGCAATATTCTTGTTCCTGTGGCCGACAATCGTTCTCACATGGCAGACATTGTGGATGGAGTCAGGCTCTCAATTGAACTGCGCGAGCGCCTGGAAGCCGAGAACGGCAACACTTCCGCGAAGATGGATGGGCTTATAAAGGGCGCGCTAGACGGAATTTAGTCCGTCTATGACGCCGCAAAAAAGAACGCGTAGCAAGGCGCGCTAAGTGGCCGACGTCGGGACCGGAGAAAGCACTATTCGACAGATGCTCGACGATTGACAGAAGGCGGCAGCGCGACTTGTGCGGAGACTGTGTTTCGGCGTGCAAATTTAACCCCCTTGGCGGGGTAATCGGCGTCCAATTTTGACCCCCCTCAGATTTCATCTGACCATCCGGCTTTTGGCGGCGGATGGA
>NZ_JAUDRY010000026.1:0-378538 GCF_030382195.1 Rhizobium sp. S96 | reverse complement strand
GGCCGAATGTTCGGAATCGGCGGTGGTGGTGGAGATGGAGGTGGTGGCGGCGGAGGAGGGGGTGGTGGAGGTGGAGGAGGAGGCGGAGGGGGCGGAGGGGGCGGTGGTGGTGGAGGCGGTGAGATCGTATTCCGCAGGAACCAGTCATTGTCAGTGTCGGTCGATTGGCTGACGCCGCCTCGATAGAGAAAGTATTCGAACGGTCCGGCAGCAACTGGGCCTCCGAGCGTAAAGGCACCTGTCGTTGTCGTCCCACCGTTTATGGCATCAACGACGAGGATTCCGTCTCCATTTGTGAGGGCTCCCGGTCCGTCGACATTGGTGACGAGAATGCTGGTCGAGCCGCTCGCCTGTCCCGTATCAATTATCAGCTTGTCCGAAGGGGAGTTGTCGGTGTCGAGGTAGGTATGAAGCCAGAGCTGGCCGTTCTGGCCGACATAGTTGCCAAGGATCCTGAAGGTGTCGTGCAGTGACGTTCCTGCGCCCGGTACGTCGTTTGTCAGGTCGATTATACCGGCATTGTTCACTGTCACCAGAAGCGAGGTGTCATATGGCACGATGGCGTAGCCATAGGAATTTCCGGCCTCGATCCGGCTAGTGGCGTCGATCGAGATCGTCCCGGTCCCGGTCACCGCGTCCCCAAGCGTGAGAACGCTTGTCGTATAGATGAACGTCAGCTTGGACTGGTTTATGATGTTAATGGTTTCCCAATTAATCAGGCTGGATGGCGCGTCGCCGCCCTGGTTTCCGTCATCATTGGTGGTCCGTTCCCAGTTCAAGGTGTCGTTGCCAAGCCCCCCGTCGATTATCTTGCCGGCGGTCAGGTTCGCCTGCGATAAGAAGCCGAAGTTCGCAACATCATCGCCGTTGCCCATCTGGACTGTGGCTGCAACGTTTCCGACTAACCACGTGAATGTGTCGTTACCGTCGCCCATGTCGACGGATGTCTGCACCGTGCCGGCGATGAGCGCTAAGATGTCATCCCCCGCACCGAGATTGATCGCTCCCGCGAAGTAGCCATTGTTGATGACGGTATCATTCGATGTGCCTGTACTTGTCACGCCGTTCTGAACAGTCCCTGCGCCCAGGTTCAGGATGATGTTGGTACCGGTTCCCTGCAGCAAGATATTGCCGCTGATGACGCCCTGGTTATTGAGCGTGAAGCGATCGTTGTCCGTTGCGACGAGACCGTTCGTCAACGTCCCGTTGTTGTTAAGCGCACTGGTGCCTGGTCCCGTCACCACCACGTCGCTGGTAAAGCTTGCACTCGAGTCAGCATTGATTGTCACCGAACTGCCCGTTGATGTCGGGCCGGGACCAGACCCGGAGCAGTCGATGATACCGGGTGTGTTTTCGACACATGCTGCTTCGGCCCGTGTTCCCGCCATGGCCAGAAGTGCAATAGAGGCAACGGATGAGTGAAGGAGCAGGTTCACGAGCGGTCTCGCGACCGCTGCCTTGCAGCGGCAGTTCGGCGTTCCGACCCGGTCAATTCGGCAGTCGTCAATCGCCGAGCGTTCGCTTCGCAACAGGTCGCGGACGTGGTGTGCATTACCCGGATTAATCATCGATTACCCCCTGGCAGTCATCCCTAACGCAAGTGTCGGTTGAGTTTTCTGAACTGTCAATTGATTAGTGATAATTGATGATCAACTTGCGTCGAGGAGTGTGATCGGCATGCAACACATCCTAGCAAGGTGTAAATTCAGATAGTTGGATGTGTTGCGCAATGATACGGCGATCATTCTCCCTGATCGCACTGGCTATCCAGCGGGAAATCTGCCAGCGCTCGCGCCAGCAAATCACTACCATAGCGTGACCATATCGTCGGCCTTGGGCGCTGTTCGCACCATGTTCGTTGCAAGGAGGACTCAACCCATGGTCTGGGCCCATGCGTGGCCAAACTGGATGTAGAAAATCGTGCTGTCCGGCGGGCGGCATCAAGCCCGACATCGATTCCGAGCTTGCGCGCCAGGCGGTAGCGTACAGCACCGCCAAACTTCCAGATGCCGCTCTCGGCCCGATAGAGCTTCGACGAGTTGATGAAGTGCAACCTCGTCCAAGCGGTCAGCTTTTTGCTTGCGATGGTGGTGGAACCAATGCGCTTGACGCATCTGAACGGCTACTCAATGCATAGGGGTTCCCGGCGACGGAGTATTCGTCGGCAGAGGCATTTCTTGGTCGCGATCCGGAGATCCCGATCGGCTGTCTCGTGTTGGACATCGACCTCGATGGTATGTCCGGCATCGAATTGCAGCGTTGCCTGCAGGAGATCAGATCGAAACTCCCAGTGATCTTCATCACCGCGCTAGAAGACCCTCGCCTGAAACACCAGGCAGAAAAGGCGGGCTGTATCGCTTATCTGCGGAAGCCCTTCGCAGGGGCCGCACTAGTCGGCGCAGTCAAGAAGACCCTAGGATTATGAGTTCTAATCGACGTTCAGGCGTTCGATTAGGGCCGATCCCTGACGGTCGCTGCGCTCGTACAACTTGGCCAGCGGTGCTGCTCGTTTTAACTCAGTCATCCGAACCCGTCTGCGGCATAGGAGTGCCGGAAAGTAGCCGGACGAGTTGAGCCTTGTGGCTTGTACCCGTTTTGACGAAAATGGATTTCAAGTGGCTTTTTAGAGTGTTCTTAGAAATCCTGGCTAGGGCGCAGATCTCGTCGGTCGGGTTGCCTAGCGCCAGCAACCGCGCGACGTTTGCCTCTGCCGCGGTCAGGTCGAACAGCCCGCGTAACAGTGAGGCATCGGGGATCGTTGACGTAGCGAGGTTGCTGACTGCGAGGACGAATATGCCTTGCGGCATCAGATCGCGGCCATCTCCGCGGATTGGCAGCAAGTGAACGACACAGGCGTCATGGTCTTCGGTGGCGGCAACCGGAATTGACATCACCTCGCTCCATCCGTCCCGTCTGGGATCGCGCGAGAGGATCGGCTGGAGAAGGGTGTCAGCGCCGGGATTCCTCAGAGTTATACGCTCCCGGCTGTCCACCACGACAGCCGGGATCAGGGGGTGCATGAGTGCATTGGCCGACAGCATCTTGCCGGCGGCGTTGACGACACAGGCGGGTAGACCGAACGTACCCAACGCATCCGACACCTTTGCGGCCGTCGCTATGTGTATTCGAGCCATCATGCTCAGTGACCGGGCGAGGTGAGGCCGGATTCCATCGAGCCAGTCGACCTTCTGCCGAGAGATAGGCCCGTCCGCGTATTTGCCATCAAAGCTCGCGGCGAGCATGTCCCCGTTCGGAGCGGCTATATGGGTTCCAACCGACCAGCCAAGGCCGAGTGGGTAGAGGAAGTCTCGGTAGAGCGGGTCGATCGCGAGCTCATTTATATCGAACACATCGAGATCGCACAGGAAGCCGGCGTGCTCGCGCTTGTTGGCCCGCTCCATCCGGCTGTTGCGCTTATCCCAGCCGCCTTCAACAAATTTCTGGAATATTTCCTCGGCACCGGGCGTGGCAATGACCGCGCGCCCGATATCGGATTGCGTGAAGATCAGTCCGCCGAAGGTGCCAACTTGGCTGTTGATCGCCGTCAGCGTGGCATCCCATTTTTCCGGTATGAGGGCCGCCTCGTAAAGGCTGTCGACAATGTCATTCATGTACATTCACAAGACTTCGCTTTCTCGCACATTCATCACCGGCCCAAGATTCTGGACCAACGGAGCATTCTGCGAATTCAAAATCAAGCTGGACTGTAAATCATTCGAATGTTGGCGAGGGCCGCTGTGCCTGTATTAGTGATGTCAGGCTGTTAAGGCCGTCGGCGTTTTTCACTGCTCCACGCGCGGACCCACGTGCAACGCGAGATATGCGCTCGATTGTACCGAAGACTAGTCCCACCATTGGACCCTACATGCCAAGCACATAGCTACTGCGGCTTAGCAGTCTGCGGTTCGATTCCACTGACGGCGAAGCCCAGGGCCAAGGACCTTAGTCAGTGACCTAACGGGCTCTCGCGGCAACACCACCCAGTCACGTTCCGCAAAGGGCAAACAAGGTCCGACCGCATGCCGAGCTTGAAAAGGCCTCCTCGGTCGAAGATTCCGCCGCGGCGGGTGGCGCTTCTATCGAATTCGGTGAAAGTGTGAGAATATCCAGCTTCGCGATGACATCTTGCCGGAGCGACTACTCCATTGGATCGAAAGCTTGCAGCTATCCTCTCCACAGACGTTGCCGGGTTTAGCCGCCTTGCCGCGCTGGACGAGGAAGGCACGATTCGCGCTCTCCGTTTATGCCACGATCGGATCGCTGTGCTGGTCCGCGACCACGCCGGCCGAATTTTCGGTAGCGCTGGTGACGGCCTTGTCGCTGAATTCCCGAGTGCCGTTCAAGCCGTTCGTTGTGCGGTTGAAATCCAACGGCAACTTACCGGCTTCTCAGCAGAGTTGCCACCAGATCGCCGCCTTGAATTCCGGATTGGTGTCAATCTCGGCGATGTGGTGGTATCGGGTGATGACTTGCTGGGCGATGGCGTCAACGTTGCGGCGCGCTTGCAGCAGATGGCCGACCCTATGGGCATCTGTATTTCAGGATCGGTACGCGAGCATCTGGATGGGAAGGTGCCATTTGCCTTGACCTGCCTTGGGGAGCGAACGTTCAAGAACATCCCCCGGCCAATCTGGGTGTTCCAAGTCGACTGGTCGCACGATGCACCTGGCGATATCGGTGAACGGCTCACTCCCCTGGTTGGCACACGTTTGGACAAAGACCAGCCGTCGATCGTGGTAATGCCCTTTGACAACCTCAGCGGTGGTGAGGACGAATACTTCGTCGATGGTGTGGTGGAAGAGATTACCGCAGCCTTGTCTCGGGTTCGGGATTTCTTCGTCATCGCGCGGCAACAGCGTTTACCTACAAGGGTCATTTCGTCGATGTGCGCAGCGTGGGTAGGGAACTCGGTGTCGCCTATGTTGTCGAAGGGACAGTACGGCGGGGTGGGGATCGCTTGCGCATTTCCGTCCAATTGGTCGACGCTGAGCGGCGCACACAGCTTTGGTCTGAGCGCTACGAGGGCGCCACCAGCGATCTCTTCGAGGTTCAGGACAGGATCGCCGCGCAGGTTGCGGGGGCAATCAATCCAGCGGTCCGCAACGCGGAAATCGAGCTATCCAGACGCAAGCCGCCAAGCAGTCTTCGCGCCTACGATCTCGTCATGCGTGCCTATCCGTACCTTTGGGGCCACAACAAGGAAGCCATCAGGCTGGCAATTCCCTTGCTTCAAAACGCCACTGACATTGACCCAGCCTACGGCCGAGCCCATGCGCTCCTAGCGTGGTGCCACGCCCAGAACGTCGGCTACATCTGGACCGACGAGCCGGAACGTGACTTGGAATTGACATTGAGCGCCCTCATGCCGCAGCCCCTTCAATTGACGACGATCCAACGGCGCTGACCGCGGTCGGTGGGGCTTTGAGCCACTGCGGCGATCAGGAGCGGGCCGCGGCCTTCCTCGAGAGAGCGCTGTCACTCGATCCGAATAGCTCATGGGCATGGGCTAGGTTTGGATGGGTTGCGAGCTACAGAGGCGAACCTGATCGTGCCAAGCAACGGTTCGAGCGGGCGATGACCCTCAGTCCGGCGGACCCGCTCGCCTTCAATATGAGGATGGGATACGCGCTTTCGTTGGCGCTGGCAGGTTCCCTGGCTCAGGCAGTCTCCATTGCGCGAGAGGTGGTCAGCAGACATCCGGAGGTGACCTGGCCCTATCGGATGATGGCAGCCTGGTCTGCCATGGCCGGCGATCGCGAAACGGCTCGATGGGCTGCGGGGAGACTGTTGGCAGCTGAACCGGACTTTACGATCGAGCGTTATATGACCCGGCCCGTGTTTCGAGATATACCGCAATGGGCCGACGAGATGGCCGAAGGCCTGCGCCAAGCAGGATTGCCCGAGCGCTGATCACAAAACCATCGGCTATCGAAGTCATTTGGAAGCGGTCGCCCTAAGTGCTTGGCTTCCTTCTACGGTTCGTGAAGGCGAGGAACCAGGCGGTTACCGAATTTCATTCCACATCTGCCCAGCATGCCACCGGCTGGTACGTGAGCTATAGGGCCCGATACTAGCGAAGACATCCGCGACATCGGCGCAATAAAAAAGGCCGGGGCGAGAGCGCACCGACCTTTCCAACATCGCTCTTCACACCAGTGCCAGTACATCCGTGGTCAAAAGCGGAGAAACGACTTCGGCAATCGCGAACGCTCTCGTGGAGCACTCACCAGCAACGCCGATGAGATATAGATAGCGATTCATTGTGTTCGTTTCAAGTCGCCCGGGCCACACCATCGGGTCTAACGCATGCGCCGCGCGGGGCAGCCATGACTTGCATCGTTGTCAGACCATCGCCACCTACAAATCATCATCGAGAGCAATGTGAACTTCAAAAGACGCCGCGACCGAAGTCGCGTGAGGAGCCGTCATGCAAGCCATAGCCAAGACGTTGACAAAAATGACCTTGGTCAAAGGTTCGAGCCTGCTCGAGACCGTGGCCGACGTGTTGGACGCGACCGATGACGAGGCCCACGAAGAAGGCGACCCGAGATTCGCCACGAATTCGATGTGCGTCGCCAACACGATCCGCGGATTGTGTGGCAATCTAGGAGAGCGCGATCTCTTGGCCGCAGAACTTCTTCTGGAACAAGGCATCATGTCTGTGCACCAGTATTCTAACCGAAAGAGCGCATTAGCGTTCACTGAGATTGCGGGCTCTTAACCGGCATCGTTGAGCGGGTTGCACTTCACATGCGTTCGCAACTTGCTCTACTGGTCCCGGAGAGCCTTGAGACGAATAACCGCCGACAGCTAAGGTCGGTGCTCTGTTTTGATTGTTGCTTTAGTGGCCCATGGCGTTGCCAACGCGGTTTCCTGCATTCTGCGTGGCATTGACGGTATTGGCCGTATCGCGCCCGACGCCCTTGATTGTGTTTGCGCAAGAGGCGAGGCACATCACAGCGGCAAATGCGATTGCCGAAATGGACACGATTTTCATTTGTTTGCTCCTTTATTCTAGCGCCAATAGCGATATTCATTGGCACCCGCCGATCTTCCCATGATGTAACCCAGCCCGAACGCAACAGCCCCGATCGTCAAGGCAATTGTGGTTGCCGTGTGCGGGTGATCGGTAGCGCCAGCGGCGACCGCCCCCGATTCACGTATGACTGCGTCTGTGGCAGTTTTGGCGACCCTTCTCAAACCAGTCGGCTCTTCAGTTGGCGTGCCGGTAAAACCTGCGTTCAGATTGTCTTTGGCCATAACTGGTCTCCTCGTGATTCAAGGAGGAACCGCTTTAGACCGAACAAGTTCCACGCTGCTTAAATGCCCGGTGCGGAGGGCCCGGCTTCAGCCGACCAGCGCACGATGTTTGGGGGCACTTCCTGCGCTCTGGTTCCGAGAAGTCCGCAGAAACCATTTGCTGATGACTATTCATTGTCGTGCTGGAGGAGGGCAAGGTAGACGATGATCGGAGACGGTTTCAAACGCAAAAATCATGCAGCGCCATCGAGCTGATTGTTCATCGGCTGCGATTAGCTGTCGCTTTGCTCACCCGACAGCTTTTTGCTTTTCTTTTGAACAATCATCGGGACCACCGGACCTGATGGCATCAATGAATGCTCGCAGGGCAGGAGCCATCTGTCGCTGGTACGGGTAGCAAACAAACCAACCTGGGAACGGAGCAGACCAAGATCGGAGGCAACTCTCCAGGCGTCCTTGCGCGAGATATCCGGCGACTGTGTCCTCCACGGCAAATCCTATTCCCGTCCCCTGAAGAACGGCATCGACCGCCGTCTCCTTGTCGCTCAAGATCAGCGGACCGCTGACAGTGACGTTGAACCACGCGCCGTTTTCGAAGAATTCCCAGGCATAGGGCGCGTGATGTCCAGGCCAGCGCCACCGAACGCATCGGTGATGAACGAGATCGCGCGGATGCTTGGGACGACCATGCTGGTTGAAATACTCCGGTGTCGCGATGGCTACTTGGCGCAATTCGGGTCCCAAACGGACGGCGACCATATCTCGTTCAATGACCTCGCCGATCCTCAGAGCGACATCATAGCCTCCAGCCACGATATCCACCGCCTCATCATCGATCGTGATGTCTAGCACGATGTCGGGATATCGCTCGGCAAAGCTCTTGAAGATTGGCTGGATATGCTTCTGTGCCGCCGAACGGAACGCGTGCACGCGAACGGTGCCAGCCGGGCGCTCGCCGGCAATCCTTGTCTGAGTGAGGGCGTCCCCAAGTTCGAAGGCTGCGGGTCGTATCCGTCGGAAGAGATTGTCTCCAACTTCCGTCAACGACACGTTGCGGGTCGTTCGATGAAGAAGGCGCATTCCCACCCGCTCTTCGAAGCTGCGAATCGTCTGGCTCAGTGCCGACGGCGATACGCCCAAGACCTCAGCGGCACGGCTGAAGCTCAAGAATTCCGCGACGGCGATGAAGGCGCGCATTTGATTATAGTCGTTTCCCGCCGGGAGTTTGTCCGCTAACGCGTCCTGCATTGTTAAGTCCAGCTAACAAGGGTGTTAATTTCTCTGCGGATTATACAGCTTGATGCGAAGTGGCAAGTTCCTTCTTGTCGAAAACGAAGGAGCATTTCATGACCACTTGGTTCATTACCGGCATTTCACGCGGGCTTGGGAAAGCGCTGGCCGAGGCGGCGCTGGCAAGGGGCGATACCGTTATTGGCACGGTCCGAGCGACTGATCGACCGGTAGAGCAAGGTTCAGGCCGGTTGCACATTCTTTCAGTCGATCTTAGCGACAGCGAGGCTGCGGAGAAGGCAACCCATCAGGCGTTTGATATCGCGGGTGAGATCGACATCGTCGTCAATAACGCCGGTTACGGTCTGCTTGGCGCACTCGAGATGGCCACCAACGAGGATGTCGCAAGACTTTTTTCCGTCGACGTCTTCGCGCCGTTTCGCATCATCAAGTCCACCCTGCCCTATTTGAGAGCTCAGGGCCGCGGCCACATCATCAATATAACGTCCGTCGCGGGCCGTGCGCCCGGCGTCGGAACCGCGATGTACTCCGCCGCCAAAGCGGCCCTTGAGGGCATGTCCGCAGCTCTAGCATCTGAGGTCAAGCCTTTTGGCATCAAGGTGACGGCAGTCGCTCCAGGCGCCTTTCGGACAGATTTCCTCTCGGCCCATTCAATCCGCAAGAGCGATGCCGCGGGTGAAGCTTATGCCGAAACAATCGGGAAAAGTTCGGCTGCCTTTGACGCTGCCGATGGCCGGCAGGCTGGCGATCCGGTTTTGGCCGCGCAGGCAATCCTTGATCTGGTGAACTCAGACAATCCTCCTCTTCATCTCCTGCTGGGAAGCGATGCTCTGCGTCGCGCGCGTAGCAAAATCGACCAGGTCGTCGAGGAGATCGACGCGTGGGAGGCCATTACGCGAAGCACTGATTTCGCAGAGGCATAGGACAGGCTGGGTTGTTCCAGTCCCGGATTTCATCAAGCTCGCTTCTCACCACGGCTCTACCGATTGCGCGAATGCAAATAGCTGGAGGTGAGAAGCGGTAGTCGCACGAGCGAAGGGCCGCGGGATTTCGCGCCGGCCCCGCTATGATCGATCGCGATCAGGCCGGACGGACGTTCTCGGCCTTGGACTTCCCGGTCTTGCGATCTTGACCCAGGTCATAGCTGACATTCTGGCCGTCCCCCATTGTCCGGCGTGATGAAGCCGGAGCCCTTGTCCTGATTGAAAAACTTTACAGTGCCATTCGCCACGAACTTCTCCCGATGTCACCTCTTGGAGTGGAGTCATAGACCGACGGGCGGGCCGAGCAAGCAACTCCGGCCGCTGGCATCCGCATTCCCGTTAGCGGGTGATGACGAAATGGTCTGGAGCACGATCCAATGCGGTCGCCTGCGGATCAACAGCGCTGACGTTGGAACCGGTTGGCCCGTCCCAGAAGCGCTCCAGCATTGCCAACGTTGACTTCGATGTTCCAACAATAAGGGCGGACACAGACCCATCGCTTTCGTTCCTGACCCAGCCCGTCAATCCGAGCTGGGCCGCCTGATCGCGCGACCAGACACGATAACCCACGCCTTGTACCTTCCCGGTTATCCTGACGTGAAAAGCAAGCAGATCGGAACTCATGAGGGCTCCTATTGAACGCTCGATCTAGGGTGAAATGTAGCTCGGCATGGACATGGCAAGCGCATGTAACGACAGGAGGATGCTCGCTGGCGATCTATGGACGTTTCGATTTATTAGTGGTTCCAAATATAATCGCACGCACAAAAGAAGCGTACGCTCGCCGTCAACCAACCCCTTTGCGACGGATCAAATTGCAGCCCTCGTTCTCCTGCGAGGCTTTCTTTTGAGCGGCAGCCGCTTACTGGGAGATAGGTCGGGACACTCTTGCGGCCTACCACAAGGCCAGCATCCGCCAGCCGCTGTGTGATGCCCGCAATCGCAGGCAAAGCCGCCGCGACGTCTTCAACTAGGAAATTCCTTGAAACAGGTCTTCAGTCTGGCTCACCGACACAAGCCCTCCGAGCGGTTTTTTGCTGATGCAGGTATTGCGCAAATACGGCATGGCATCAAGCAAGACCACCGTCTTGTTGAATGCGAGGGCTGGCGTTCGATTGCCGCCTCTCGCACCGCTTCGGGCTGTCATCGACGCGAGACACCCATGGGGTTGATGTTAACCCCTCCGATTGTAGCAGAACCATCGACTACGCCACGTTCATGCCGGATTTCTGATATTGGTAGCCGCGGTGGCGAGCGAAGGGCACGGTATGGAATTCATCAATCGTTTTGTCGATCAACCGATGCTTCAGGGGGCTTCGTGGATCCTTCAAGTCTGGCATCGGCGTAGCGGCCGTTCTCCGGACGCGCTGAGCCCCGTATGGAACCTCGTGGTTATCTCATTCCTGCTAGGAGTGAATTGGCGCTTCATGATCGGAACACCCGGCCTGCTCACCTTTGGTGCTCTTGTCATGCTCTCGTTGCCTTCCGTATTGACGCTTTTGTCGAAGCGTGATTGCGGTCAATACGATGCCCGCAGCTACCGGGCGATGGCCACAGTTGCGATCAGGAAGCGGGAAACCGAATGGGTCGTGCGTGTGCTCGTACTCTTGATTTCTGCCTGCCTGCCGATGCTTGCGGGAGGCGGTGATGAAGTCGGCAAGGTGTTTGTGCTGGGCGCAGGTCTGTGGTTCGCCTTAACTGTTCCGGCGAGCGCTTATCTGGCTGCTGCCGAGCCCCCGAAACCAAACGACGGGGACAGTGTCTATTTAGGACGCCGTGTCGTGGAGGCGGCCTGATTACTGCTTCGCGCTGAGCTTTCGGAACCAATCAGCCGTCTCTCCGTTTTCCTGTCGTCAGATAACGGAGGTCGAAATGCTCTACTACGCTCTCGTATTCTTGGTAGTCGCACTTATCGCCGGCCTACTCGGCTTTGGCGGTATCGCTGGCGCATCGGCGTCAATAGCTCAAGTACTGTTCTTCATTTTCCTCGTTCTCTTCGTGGTGTCGTTGGCAATGCGCGTCATCAGGCGCTGACGCATGACACTGTATGGATCGGAGCCGGCTTCTTTGGGAAGTGGTGACCTTAAGAAGGTGGCCTCCCGGATGGGGTGTTAGTTGTGAGTTAGACTGCGGCTGGACAGGCGCCGTAAATAGACGCGAGCGAGACGCTCGATCCGCGCCAGGCCAATCGCACCGAGCAGATGAGGCCGGACAGTCAGTGACCTTAGCCGAGCGCAGTCACTAGAACCGCACCCCAGAGAGCAAGGAGCACGTTGCCAATTGCATACCCAAGCCCATAGCCCAAAGCTGGTACGCTGCTTTTCGCGACGTCCTGAACGGCGGCCAGGGCAGGGGCAGAGGTGCCCGCTCCACAACAGGTTCCGAGAAGTACGCCTTCGTTCATCTTGAAAATCCGAGTGCCGACCAGGACCGCAAGCCCATGCGAGGCAACTACAACCACGATCGTGATCAATACCAGCGCAGGACCCGATGCAAGAAGGCCACTCACAAAGCTTGGACCCGCTGAGATGCCGACACACGCGATGAAGGCGGAAAGCCCCACGGAATCAAAGAGCCATAGCGTGGCCGCTGGAACGAAGCCGAATGTGCGCCTGCGAGCGCGGAGCCAGCCGGCTACCAACCCGCCGAGGAGCGTCCCAACGGCCACGCCGAGCCCCAATTCCAAGGCGCCAATCCGCAGGGCTGGAATACCGATCACTCCACCGAAGAAGATGAACATGGCGACATAAACCATGTCTGTCGCCGTCGTGGGCCGGTCGGCGTAACCTACGGCAGCGGCGGCTTCTTCGACGTGCTTGCGGCTGCCGACGATGGTCATTACGTCGCCCCTTTCGATTCTCAACCCGCCGTACGCAGGAAGTTCCTCGCCCAGCCTAGTGATCTTGCGCAGGAAGATGGTTCGCGCTTCAGGTTCCCGCCTGAGTTCAAAGATTGTCTTGCCTATCACCGATTTTTTGGTGACGACAACATCGAGTGTTTCGGTTGGTATATCAAGCAATTCCGCGTCATCGATTTCCCTGCCGATTCCGGCGCCTTTGTCCACCAGCAGACCACGCAGTCCGGCCACCGCGACAACGTCGCCGGTTTCAAACCTGAAATCGGGATAGGCCGCGACAACGTCGCTGCCCCGTCGAATTTGCTCGACGTAAGCCTTGGCCCCGGCAGGCACCTGCGCTTCAGCTTCGGAGACACTCATTCCAACCCATCGTGGATCAATGACGAAAGCGCGAGCTTCGATAGCACGCCTGGCAGACTCTCCGGTCGTTCGCCCTTCCGATGGCGCGTTGAGTTTTGCTTCCATCTCGGCGCAGGCTTCCCGGAGTGGCCGCGCCAGCAGTCGCGGCAGGAGTTGCGACAGCACAAGGATCGTTGCGATTACGCCGACGAGATAGGAAACAGCGAATGCGGTCGCGACGTCGGCCTCGAAGGCCCGCTGCACTGCCTCCTGGGCCCCCGTTTTTCGGAAGGTGTCGATCGCCACGCCAACGGTTGCCGACTCGGTCATCGCGCCCGCAAGAAGGCCAGCGGCGCTCCCAACGTTCAGGCCCAGCAGTGCGGCCAGCGCCCAAACGACAGCAAGTCCTACGACACAGACCAGTACCGTGATGGCGATCTGAGGCAGCGCCTCGCGATTGAGGCTCCGGAAGAATTGCGGCCCGGTGCGGTAACCAATCGCAAAGAGAAATAGCAGGAAGAACGCCTGTTTGACATCGTTGGCGACCTCCACGCCGGTTTGACCGATCAGCACGCCTGCGATCAAGCAACCGGCCACCGATCCCAGCGTGAAACTGCCGACCCTGAATTTTCCGACGGCATAGCCAATGGCGAGCGTGAGGAAGAGCGCAAGCTCCGGATGGTCGTTCAGTATTCCGGATAGGGTTTGCATTTGCACCACCGAGATCGTTGTCAACATCAGGCACGACAGACCTAAGGAGCATCACCGAACCGGTGACCTCAAATAAGCAGCAGCTTTTTCAGGACCGAGAAGACCTCTTTATATGGCAGCTTGGTTGCCCCTGCGATTGCGAACGGTACCAGTGCGGCTGCAGCCACTGGAAGCAACGTGCTGCGATTGACGAGCATCGACGACAGCTTCCGCGTCTGTTCGTATGGTTTCGTGAGATCGACGGGATCGATTGCCTGCTCGGCTTCCTTTGCGTCAGGTGCGGCGACGTTTGTTCCGATCCACTTACGCTCAACCGCGCGCTGCTGGATTGTGGCGCGAGCCGAGAGCGTGAGCAACGTCCTGTCTTTCAGCTGAGTGAGCGGTTTCGAGAAGGCGGACAGCGGATAGGCGAAGAAGGCGAGGACGACCACCAGCCAGCCCGCCATGATGGTGGTCAAGGTCGCCGCAGAAATCCCCGCCTGCATCTGGTGCCTGGACACCGCCGCGCCATGCCGCAACTGATGCCAAAGACGAAGAGAAGATAGGCATTCGGGTACTCACCGAGGAACGCGAGGCCACCCTTGCCGTCGGGATGCGTCGACACCAGTCGTAATTTGATACGGGCGACGCTTCGCAGCAGTTCGGCCCAAACCAAATGCCGCCAGATGCCGCGGGTGAACAGAAAGATGAACAAGGGAATGCTGACGAGGGCGCACCACCATCCGGCAATGGTCAACCGTGGGCCTTCGGCAGTCACCGTGGCAGCCCAACTGGTAGCCGGAAGCTGGTTGAAGGTGGCAAAGGCAAGCGCTGCCGAGATGGCGGCGAGCACGAGGCAGCCGAGTTCCGCGAATGCCGAGTCCCGTCGGCGCAGCGCCTTGCGTAAGGCGACACCAGCCTGGTCTTGCGATTCTGGCGGGATCATGGGCGCGCGCAGGAACTGGCCGAGCTTTCGTCGCAGGCCGGTTTCGACAGCCTGCTCGGCTGCCACGAAAGCGGCGATGCCGACAAGGAAACGCGACCATGGTCCCGGGTCGGAAAGATAGGCCCAAAAAGTGGGTGAATCCGAGCCCAGGGTCGGTAGCGTCAGCAGCAGCGGAACAACCCAGGCAATGGTGACGAAGAGCAAGATGCGACGGCCCGTACATAGGCTCTTTTCATGAAGCAGATTGAGCCGTCGCTGAAGCTCGAAGAACGGACCGCCGTGCGCCGCAAGAAACTCCAGGCGATCGGAGCCGTCGGCATTTCCTTCTCCCAGGGTAGAAGGCGCGGGGTCCGTCTTCTCCATTCTCAGTCCTCGGTCACGGACCATCGGTCGCCTGGATTGAACTGCTTCATGGCGCGCGCGATCTTGTCTGTGTCCGCGCCGAGATCGGCCTGGTAGACGATGCCATTGCGGTTCACCACGAAGGTGTTTACCCCCGTTTCGCCATACTTGGCCGGCCATGCAACCAGGGCGAAACCGGCGATCATGTGACCGTTGATCACATAGTCATAGGCGCCGCCGGCGATATTGCCGCCCTGCCGGGTCAAGATCTTGTAGCGATAGCCGAAATATCCGTCGTTCTTCGCCTTGTCGAATTGGACGTAGTCGAGATAGGGCGCCGCCGGGCTTTCACCCAAACTGTCGCTCTTGGGCCAGTAGAGACCATCGGCACGACCGGGGCTGCTGACGAGCTTCTGCGCATATTCGAGTACACCATCTCCGTTGTGGTCGGCGCTCGCGTATTCCTCCTGGGCATCGACATATCCCCGGACGGTTTCGATCGTCTGGATCTCATTCTCACCGATGCGACGATTGATGATCTCCTCGATGCCCACCACCGGGTCGAAGGCGAACTTGCCGGTCGCGGCCTTGACGATCGGGAAGGGGAAGGGCCACATCACTTCGCCGACGTCGATGATGTTATGGCCGTTGGTCTCCTCGAGGGCGATGCGTTTTCCGATCCCGTCCTTGATGGCAGCCAGCGTTTCAGAGACGCCGTCGGTCATTTTGAGGTGAGCCGCGTCCACGCCCAGGATGGCGGCCAGCTTGTCGAGGTCGGAGGCGTTCACCGCATCCTTGAACGCGGACATGGCTGCGTCCGCGTTGTCATACTCGATCGGCGGCTGTTTTGCGACCAGATCGACAAGATCCTTCGTCGCGGCATGCGCGCCCGCAGTCGATAGCAGGACCGCCAAGGCGGCTGTGGCAAGCAAACGAAATCCAATGCGACTGTTATGAACACTCATGGCAGTAACTCCGTTTGATCGATTTAGCGATGACGTCCACCGTGGGGTCTGCGAGCGTGGCCACCGCCACCTCCGTGGCCACCACCACCGCTGAAATGAGGCCCTCCGCCGCCAGCGCCACCTCCGCCATGATGGGAGAACTCCGGACGGTTGGCATGGTGCCCGCCGCCCATCGCCTGCCCGCCGCGCTGCGAGTGAAGATTTGCGGCACCGCGGGGTCGGACTTCGCCAAGCCCCGAGGGCCGGTTCGGACGGACGTCGCGCTTGCCGGCCATGGCGTGATGGCCGATATCGCGATTGCCGATTTCGCCGCGCCGGTCGCCGGATGGGCCGTTGCCCACACGATCACGGAGTTCGCCGCCGCCGCCGGCACCGGGGCGATTGCCGCCAGCGATCTTGTTGGTCCTGACGTCCTTGATCGCCGCCGGCGTCACTCTGGCGTGGTCGGCTTTTGCTGCGTTCGCCTTGACGGACTTCGCCCTGGCGCGAATATCGTTGTTGCCGCCCGCTTCCAACCGGTTGCGGATATTGGTCTTGTCGATGTTCGCAAACTGACTGTGGTCGAACTTGATCTTGCTGCGATCAACGTTTTTCCAGTCGACATCGTTGAAATTGACCTTCCCGTTTCGATCGAAATTGTTGAAGCAGTGATCGCAGTCGATATCGATGTCGTTCCCATCAAAATGGCCGCCCCAGACACCCCACCTGTCCCAGTCGACAACGGCGCCGAAAACCGCCCCTGTGACGAAGCCGGCGAAGTAGGTGGCGGTGGGGTAATAATAGTTCGGGTAGGGATCCGGATAGTAGCCGATCGGCGCCGGGGCGTAGCCGTCGTCATAGAGCATCTGAGGTTCGTACTGCGGTACGTATATTTTCTCGGGATTGGCGGCCTGGATGACCACGTTGTCGTTCTGCTGGACGACCTTCACCTTGTCGTCCGACTTGATGATCCCATCAGCGACCGCCTTGTCACGCAGCGTCTGAATGGCGATTAAGAGATCCTTTTGCTGGTCGGCGACGGCATCGCCGAGGTCCTGTGTCCAATCGAGATCGCCGCTCATCATCTTGACGATATCGGGATAGTTGAGCAACGACACGACACTGCCGTCCCAATCGTCCTTTGGCTTCAGCGAGGAATTCCCTTTTGCCTGATCCAGAAACCGTGCGGCTTCGACGATCTGCAGCGGATAGAGCGAAGCCGCGGTTATCAGCGCGACCAGCTCATCGGGGTAGAGCGCAATGCGCGCGACGAGCACCTGCATGTCCTCATCGCTCAATTCGGTTGAGTCCGCGGTCCCTGTCGTTGCGGATGCTTGTGGAGTGGCTGTCTGTTCCTGGGCGTGGGCCAGGCCTGCGCCTAAGCCGATGAACGTCGCCGCCGCGAGAAGGATCGCTGAGCGTCTTGCGTAGGCGTTTAAGAAGCGAAATGCCATCGACACGTCTCCTACAAGAGTTGCCGGGCTGCTTCACCGGGTGGGCAAGCCGTCGGGCAAACCATCTAACTTCAGGGAGGCAGCCGAACAGAATTCGTGCAGCTGCAAAAGTACTTTACGGTAAATTTGAACGTAACAAGGAGGTCGAGCAACGTTCGATCACAGGTCAAGCAACGCGATTTACTGAACTGGCGCGGGAGGCGGGGCCGATCCGCCAAGTCCTTGCCTGGTCCACTCGTAGACCCGAACGTCAGTTCGGAAACTGCCGAGGCGAGCCGTGGCCAGATCGAGGATATCGATCACGACAGCCGTCCAGACCAGAGTCAGAAGGAGGACAAGGAAGCGCACGGGCCGCCCCCTGAGCCCGAACTGGTATCCGAGGGATGCCATGCTCAACAGCATGACGCCAACGAGCAGCCAGAAAATCTGCGCGGGCAGACGGGTATCGAGCGCAAACCTTTCGGAGGTGCTGGCATCAAAGGTTTCGTTGACTGCACTCATCAGAGCGGCCGCCACAGCGTCCGGGCGCTGGCGAATGATCGCAGTGACGCGGTTCCAGATCTGCTGCTGCAGTGCGGAGGTTTGCTGGTTCGCCGTCTCGAGCGCCTGCGGGTCGCGCCCAGCACGAACGAACCCTTCGCGCACGTCCAGATATTCGACGAGCAGCTTCGCGACATCCTGGGCCTCGGGTGAGCCGACGGCTTGTGCGCGTAGTGAAGCCGTGCCGATGGCGTTTGCCTCGGCAAGCGCGTCCTGACGCCGCTCGTTGAAGCGGGCACTGGAGTAGGACAGCGTCAATGCCAGCACGAAGGCCAGGAGCCCAAGCATGCCGCCGACGACCACACCGACGTTTTCCGGTTGGGCGGTGCCTTGCGACCTGGCGCGGCTGCCAACCCGGTAGCCAACTTCATGGCCCGCCATTTGAAGGCAAAGCAGGACGAAACCTATTCCCCAGATGCTGATCTCGGCGATCGCGATGATGAAGTTCATGCAAGCCTCGTCACATTTGGCCCAGGGGCGCTACGTCGAGAAAGAGAAGCGATCTAGCTGTCACGCGACTTCCGTGCAGACGAGATTGCTAAACGCGCCGACGGGGTTGAGGAGGTCATCACGTGCTCCAATGTTCAGGTTTCGGCTTAGGTCGGGGCGGAGCCTAGACGCGGAGTGAATATTGGGAAGTACGTTACGGTAAACGCTGGCGTTACGGAGCGTGAAGACACAATCCGCTTTTCCTCCCGGCAAGTCATTGAGCCCGAGGCACTCCGGAGTTCAATCGGGGCACATGGCCTCATCTCTCCTCGCCCAGATATCGGAACAGTGTCTGCTTCCATTTGTCGTCGTGGATCGTCTCCAGAATGGCGATGTCGACGGCTTCGCGATATCGGCTCCGCGTGGGTACTGCCATGCCGTAATTCTGCGGATCAAACACCGTGTCGAGTACCCGTACACTTGAAGAGAAATGCTGTTCCGCAGTCCAGGCGAGCAACGGTTTGTCATAAATAAAGGCGTCGATTTTCCCGGCCACCAAGGCCTGGAAGCCATCTTGTACGTTGTTGAAATCCTGGTGCCTGATCCGCTCGCCATCAAGGAACCCCACCGTCGCCGATCCAGCGACGGCGCCCGCGCGCACGGTCGGCAAGTCCTCGAGGCCGTTGACGATGCCGCGCATCTGACGGGTCGTCAGAGCGGATGTTACGCTGGCCGTAAAAACCGCAATGGTGATGATCGAAACCACCATCCAGATGATGGCAAGAATCCTTCCAGCGAGTGTCTTCGGACCACGATGACCGGTGCTGGCCTGCGTCATGGCTTCCGCCGACCACCAGATGCTGGCACCTAGTCCTTTTGCCGCTCCGCCGCCGAAATCCTCGTTGTGGCGGTGCTCGAACAGCCAGATCAACGCGCCTACCGCAAGTGAGATGCCAATAAGCGCGCCGGCAGCCTGCATAAAGCCAAACGATATCATCGTACGGAGAATCTCGTGCCAGACCGAAACGCTGTTCGTCGGTACCGCTATGCCAAGACCCGTGTCGTAGAAAGGTTGTGAGAAGTCGAGGCTGCGCTCTCGCTCAGCCGTGATGGTGATAGCCGCCACAGATAGATCGCAATCGCCACGTGCGGTCATGTCAATAAGCTGCTGTACCGACGGTTCTTCCACGAAGCGAAACTTGACTACGAGTTTGCCGGCGATTTCGCGCCAGAGATCGATCGAAATGCCAGTCCAATTCCCGTCGGCGTCCTTCATCGCGAAGGGTGGGGCTTCCTTGGTGCAGACCACAAGCTCCCGATCAGGGAAGCCTGCCATCGCCGGCGGTAGATGTTGCCCGACCGCATGGTCTAAGGACGCGGCCAGCGTAAAGCAGACGCCCAGAGAGTAGAACGCCATGCGGATAGAACGCATTCCGATCATAGCAGCCACGAAGCCGGACCGTCCAAACGCATTGACTTTTTCCATCATCCTCAACCAACACGGCAGGGTTGGCTTCCAGGACTCCTGAGATGGAGCGCTCGCCGGATTAGGGAAGACCGCACCGGCGTTTGAACAATGTCAGCCGGAAGACCGAGCATGTCTGGTTTGCGCAAGCACGTTCAGGACGACAAACGGAATATTTGATGCACGGGGATCATCTGCGAAACAGCAAGTCAGTCCTACGCGAAAGCTCAGTCTTCGGGCCGGTTTTCGGCGCGCCTGCCGAGCAACACGCACCTGCGACGATGTTAACTTGCTGTTCGTTCAGCGAGAATGCCCACGGGTCGGATGTGCGCAGGAAACGAACGGAAAGTCGAGCTGACATCGGCTCGATCGTTCGGACCGGCGAAGGAGCAGAGGTAGTTGGCGAGTAGGCCATAGGTCCAAGGGCCGTCGTGCTTCAGCACGACACCGGTGGGGCGACACCCCGTTTGTTGGGGTCATGCTGATCGTCCGTGCCTGTCGGGATGAGGAACGCCTGGCCAAAGCCCAGACGACCGCTGCCCGCCCCGGCTGCTTCGGCTCACGTATGCAACGAATGTTACAGTAACGTACTTCTCAAGTTTTCCGTTTCGCGCATCATACGGTCCACCTTATGGGGGAGGCGTGGTTGATCCGATGGGCGATACCCGAGGCTTCGCGAGAAACGGTTCGAAGGAGGCGCAGCGTGGCCTCTGGCGACTGCTGCTGAAGCTGCCTTCCATTCGCGGTCGCCTGCAGATCATTGCCGCCCGGTCGAGCCACCTCAACGAACTCTTCGAAGCCTATGAAGAGGCGAACGTAGCTTTGGGGCGCTTTCAGAAAGAGCGAGATCGGGAGAGCTGCCCGCTGATCGAAGAGTATGAGGCGCTGTGCGCCGAGATCGAAAGCGACGTGCTCAGGCTCGTCCTTGAAGACAAGGATTCCCTCTAGCCGTCCTCCTTTCACTGACTGTTGAGCACCTCCTTTGAATTACATTAGAGATTTCGGTTGCAACTTTATGTCATCGAGTCAATAAAACCCCTGCGCAGATTTCAGCTTGGACGATTGCTCTGGGGACGACCATGAGTGCTGGAGTTCATGACAGACGCGAACAGGATCTGGACTGCGAACAGGCGCGGAGCGCCCTTGATCGGCTTCTCGCCGACCCAAGACTACGAGTTCCAGAGCGCCAGAAATCCATCCTCCTCTATCTGGTCGAACGACATTTCGAGCATGAAAGTGTGAAGGCCTATGCGATTGCGATTGACGTCCTGGGGCGGCCGAGCAATTTCGACCCCGGCACCGATCCGATTGTCCGCATTGAAATGAGCCGCCTTCGCTCCTCGCTTGAGGCTTACTATCTGGCGTTTGGCGATGAGCACGACGTCTGGATCAGCATCAAGAAGGGGAAGTATGTCGTCTGCTTCACCGAGAGGGCAGTGGCTTCAACGGCGCATGTCGCAGATGTCGAGGCATATCACGAGCCGGATCATTTCGCCCAAAATCGTGCGTTTCCCGGACCGGTAGAGAAGCCATATCAGAAACGGGCGAGGCGACTTGCGCTGCCCTCGATTGTGGCCGTGGCGGCAATCGCGCTGGGCGCTTACGCCTACACCTCTAGGCCGACCATATCCGAAAAACCCACTGTTTACGTATCTGTCGAGGCTGCCAGCCCTGACCGTACCGCAGAGGCAAATCAGATGCGAGACAGCCTGCTGACGGCCCTGACGCAGTTCCAGACGCTGAATGTCGCGCAGCCGGCCTATGCCTCCGTGCGGTCCAACGGGTCTGATCGACGCTATGAGATCCAACTCAAATATTATGGCGACGGCGATGATCGAAGCGTGTGGTGGCAGGTCGTCGAAAACGTCACAGGCCGGCTGCTGACGTCCGGCCTTGAACGTGTCGACACGACAGGAAAGAATGACACCGCTGTACAGGATGAGATCGTCAAGACGCTGGCGCAGCGGATCGCGGCAAATCGAGGCATCATCAATAGTATCGAACTGCAAGCCGATGGTTCGTCCCTCGGCAACGGATGCGTGATAAGGGCCGAGTACGCGCTCGATATTAGGGGCGATCTTGGCGCAGCGACGGAGTGCCTGCAACAGACCCTTCGGCTGAGGCCCGACGATTCCGATGCCAGTGCATTGCTGGCGCGGGTCCTCGTCACCCCGCAGGGAAGGGCGACAGCGCCCGAAATCGCTGATCGCGCGCTCGGTCTCGCAACGAAAGCAGCAGGCACCGCGCCGATGTCCGACCGAGCGCAAATGGCAGTGATGGCGGCGCAGGCCGCAAAAGGCAGGCCGGAGGCCGCGATCGAAGCCGGCAACCGGGCGATTTCTCTCAACCCGAACAATCCGGATGCGGCGGCCGCGTTGGGCGGCGTGCTCTATTTCGCCGGATACAGGCAAGCGGGCGTATCAATGGCGCTGGACGCCAGCAAGGAAACACCCGTGGTGCCCCGATGCGCGATGGTTGTACTGGCGCTGGATGCATTTCGCAACGCCCGATACTCGGAAGCCCTGCTGTGGGCCGAGCAGATAAATGGCAGCAGCCCTCTCACGAACGTGATCCGTTCGGCATCGCTCGGAGAGCTCGGCTCGGACCAGGCGAAGGCGAGTGTCGACAACGCAGGCGTTAGCGGCTCTATGTTCCGAATGACAATGGACGCAACCGGTTTGCAATCCGACCTGGCTTCAATGCTCGAGCGGGGCCTGATAAAGGCCGGTGCTGATTTCGAACCCGTAGGGAGCATTCGCATTGACTGAAGGAAGTGGTCAGCAGCACTTCAATAGACGTCGCTGTCAGTACCCGCGTCGCTGACCTTGGACGAAGCGGGAATCTTAGCTGTTGCCTAGGGCTGCCAATCTCGGGTGTCATCGCCGCACTGCTTCTCTCTGTCGGTCATAGCGCGATATGCATGACAGCCGGAAGTGAACTTGGGGTGGCCGGTTTCCCGCGTCACAACGTAGCAACCGAAGAAAACGCCGTTGTGTTCGAAAACTGGACTACGAGCCAGAGTGAGCCCTTTATCAGATGCGTGCCAGCTTCGATGGTTGGCGACAGTTCGCATCCTTTCAAGGCTGCGTCCACCACCTTTCGCGCCAGACTGTCTGGCATCTGGGTGAGGTGGTGATTTCGATCGCCGGCTGAAACCACTGCTTTGGCATGCTGTAATCAAGGCGGCCATGATCTCTCGAGGCTGCCCGCGACAAAGACCGCTCAAGGTTCGACAACGTGACAACTCCATTTACGCTCCTGCCACACCGGAGTTGGCAGGAGCGTAGATCCCAAAGCAGACGTGCTCGAGCTATGCCAGCAGAGTCTTGTTTTGTGTTTGCTCGAAAAGTCGGCGCGCTGAAGCCAGGCAGTCTACGTAGGCGGACAAATCCTCGTAGACGGCATCAGCCGGCACGTCACGACGCAGCAGGAGCCCGCCACTGACATCGATGGCACCGTCAATCATCAGATTGTCGACCATCATGTGGTTTTCGACCATCATTCCATCGGGGCCCCTGACATAGCCATCTGACTGCCGCTCGCAGCGGCCGCCATAGTAGTCTTCCGTCAATCGCTCGAAATAGCCGCGCACGACGTTGGTGTAGCCAAACACCGGCTTGCCCAGCGCACGCATGAAACCGACCTCGAAGGCGGTGCCCACATCGGCTGCGATGCCGCGAAACGGCGTCAGATTGGCGATGGCGACATCGGAATCGCGCATCATCCGCTCGTTGGCGGCGCTGATGCGGCAGCCGAACTCGAACGGAGTAAGCCCCGTGGGATCGAGTTCCGTCTCCGCCATGACACTTGGTGCGAAACCGTAGTCGAGCGCCAGTTCGCCCTTGCGTCGCATCAGTTCCTCGCCGTTGCGGAAGAAGACTTCCGGCCCGGCGATGTAAAGCTTCGGTCTGATCGTCACGACAACCGCCCTTCTGCCAATGCCTTCATGATCCAGTCGCGATAGCGCTGATCCTTGTCTTCGATTTCCGGGATGACCTTCGAGGCTTCCGACATGAAGAAGTAGTAGTCGCGGCCCATCGCCTGTCCGCGCTGCGTGTGCATATCGAGCGCCACGTCAGGTATCTCAGGGAGAAGATCACCCAGGCCGACAGCATGCTTGGCCCAGTTCACCATGTCATCGCTCGTGCGGTCCTTCTTGCTGGAGCAGAGCAGACGCACGGCGTGCGCCGCAAACAGGAAGCGATCGCCGGCAGGCCGCGGGTAGCGCTGGTGCTGCTGGTAGAGCGTTTCCACCAGGATCGGCGCCTGCACATTACCGAAGCCGATGTCTTCGACCGCGATTACGCAAAGGCGCGACCACATCATTTCTTCCATTTCCGGACTTGTGAGAAACATTTCCCACGCGAGCAGGAGAACATTGTCCGTGAGACCGCGGCGGATGCACTTCTGAAAGGCCGAAATGACCTCGTCGGCAGCAAAGCCGTGTTCTGTTGTCGTGCGCTGCCAGGGATCCGGCGGTTGTTGTACTTTTACCAAGTCAGAACTCCTTCATTGAGATCATTGAATGGTTATTTCCAGCGACGCGCCACGGCGCGTTCGGCGGCGAGCGCCAAGCCGAAACAGGTCACGGAGATGATGGTCGCGATGATCGAGGTGCCGAAGGCGCGGTCCATGGCGAACCGGCTCGACGCCTCGCGGAACAGGAAGCCAAGTCCGGATGTTCCCATCAGGAGTTCGGCAAGGATCGCGGCCAGCACCGCTTCCGGGGCGATCAATCGGATGGCGATCATGATGTTGGGCACGGCCGATGGCAGCACCAGCCGCAGGAACGTCTGCCATCGGCTCGCGCCCATCACCCGAAACAGGTCGGAACTACCCGCCGGCAGTGACTGAAGACCGGACCCCGCGAAGATGAATGTGGGAAAGAAGGCCGATATTGCGACGATAGCGATGACGGTGCTGATGTCGTAACCCAAAAGCCGCGCAATGATGGGAATGAGAGCAACAACAGGAATGGACGAGAAGACGAGACCCAGCGGCGTAAGCAGCCCATTCAGGATGCGCGACGCCCAGGCCGCTATCGCGATAAGCACGCCGGCGACAAAGCCCGCAATGAGGCCAGCCACCGCGACAAGAAATGTCTCCGCGCCATTTCTGACATAGAGGCCGGGATTGAAGAAGATGTCGGCTGCCACAGCCACGGGGCCTGGGACCACGACAGCGTTCAACTCTCCGAGCGACACCCAAAGCTGCCACGCCAGGATGAGGGCTATTGCACCCCAGTATTTGGAGAGAAATATCGAAATTCGGGTGCCACCTGTCTGTTTCGGGTCGTTCATCTGAAACGCTCCTCCACGAACCGTTCGGCAACTCCCATCAATGCGAACAGGATGAGCGAGGTCGCGGTGGTGATGAGAACCGCGCTCCAGAGCAGCGGTATCTGGAAATTCTGCATTCCGCTGACCATCAGCAGGCCGAGACCCCGCGAGGCACCAAACCACTCGCCGACAATCTCGCCCATGAACGCAACAGGGATGGCAAGCTTCAATCCCGAGATCAGGGAGGGCAGCGCCGAAGGAAGATAGAGCCGCAACACCGTGGCGAAAGGACCAGCGCCGAGTGTCTGGAACAGGCTGCGATGAGCCTCCGAGGTGGCACCGAATCCCGACGTTGCCGCGATATAGATCAAGTAGAAGACGCCAAGCGCACACAGTGCCACAGGCGTCGCGTCTCTTGAGGACAGGGTCATGAACACGGGAGCGAGTGCAATTGGCGGTACCGCGTGGATCAGCGCAACCAGACGATCAAGACCTGGCTTTACCGAGGCCAGAATGAGGCTCACTGCCGCAAGGATCAAACCGATCAGCACACCGAGACTATAACCGATCGCGACCGACGAGAAGCTTGCCGTGGTCGCTCGCAGCAGGAGCGGCCTGCGGGCCGGATCGGCGATGAAGGACAACACCGACGTCAGCGTCGGCCAGGTCATACCCGCCAGCTTGTATGTCCCGATCAGTTGCCAAAGGCCGAAAAACAGGAGGATACCGATCAGGCCCAGCAGAAAGCGCGTGGGGGATTGATTGCGACTGGCTGTCATTGGCTGCCGGACCCCGACGGTTCCAGCGCGAGCGTCAGCTCATCAGTCAGCGCATGAAAGGCGGGATCACGCATCACGGATGGTAGACGTGGGCGGGCGAATGGAACCGTGATATCGCGAATGATGCGGCCTGGGCGCCCGCTCATCACAATGATGCGGTCGGCAAGAAAAAGGGCTTCGTCGACCGAATGTGTCACCAGCAAGGTGGTAATGCCTTCGGCCTGCCAGATGCTCTGCAGCTCGATATTCATCTGTCGGCGCGTCACTGCATCCAATGCGCCAAAAGGTTCGTCGAGCAGCAGGACATCGGGATGAAGCGCCAGAGCGCGAGCAATGGAGGCGCGCTGGCGCATGCCGCCCGAAAGCTCACGTGTGCGGGCTTTCTCGAAGCCACCAAGGCCGACCAGTGACAGCAGATTTGCAATTCGTGTCCGGTCGGCCGGCTTTCCCGCGACCTGGAAAGGCAAGGCGATATTCTCGAAAATGTTCAGCCACGGCAGCAGCGCATGATCCTGAAACGCAACACCCAATCTATGGGCACTGCTGAGCTCCTTTGGCGATGCGCCATTGATGGTCACGCGACCTTTCGACGGCGCATCAAGGGCAGCCACCAGCCTCAGGATCGTGCTTTTGCCGCAGCCGGAAGGGCCAAGCACCGCCACGAACTCGCCTTTGGCGATGCTGAGATCAATCGTATCAAGCGCGCGTAGCGGCTGTCCGCTATCAAGGCTGAATGTCTTGTCGACATGGTCCAGGCGGATTGCAGGGTTATGCATTCGTCAATTCTTCGTTTCATGATGGGGGCGTGAGCACGGCCTGCCGGCGGCACTCTCGCCTTCCAAGAGGAGATCAATCAGAGAGCGGCAATCGCGTCCTGAAGCGGTCCGAGATCCACGATTTTTTCGGTCGGAGGGATTGTTTGGTGGCCCGCTGCCTGAGCAATCTTGGCAATCGTTGTCTGCACCACGGCCGGGTCGAACCAGAATGGTCCAGGTGTGCCCGGTGCCTGGATCAATGGTGTGCCGAGTTCGTTCTGCCTGATCTGTTGGGCAAGTTCGAGCCCGTAGTCCGACCCGTACTTATTGACGATCGCCTCGGCTGCGACCTTCGGGTCCTTGGCGTTCTCTTTCCAGCCGCGAATCAAGGCCTTGAGGTAGCCGACGACGAGCGGCCGGTTCTCGGCGACGTAGGACTTCTTGGCAACGATGATGCCGGCCGGCGTCGAATAGCCGAGCTTGTCCATCAGTGTGACGTGGAAGTCGGTCCCCTCTTTCATGCCCATGTTTTCGAGCGTGATCGGCTGGTTGGTCGCGAATGCGAAGTAGGCGTCACCATCGCCTGCCAGCAGCGGTTCGGGCGAAAAGCCGGTGGGCACGAGCGTATACTCGAGCGGGAGACCTGCTTTCGTCAGGATGTAATCGACAGTGTTCTTATCCGCCGGCATCTGGCTGAGGATACGGGCGCCGACGAGATCCTTCGGTTCGAGGATCGGTCGCTTGGCGAGCGACAGGATCGCGGCCGGGCTCGTTGGGTAGGAGGCGCCAAGAATGACGAAGTCGTTGCCCTTTTCGACCGTCTCCAGAAACGGGATCCAATCCGAGCCTGCGTAATCCGCCTTGCCCGCGGCAAGCTGCACCAGGACGCCGGGAGCATTCGGGCCGCCAGGCGTATATTTGATGTCGATCCCTTCTTGGGCGAAGTAACCGTTCTCCATGGCAATCCACAGGCCGGCATATTCGGCATTGGGGATCCATCCCAAGGCGGTGGTGACAGGCTTTAGGTCAGCTGCAAGCGATGGACCGGCAAAAGCCAAGCTGAATGCTGCGCCTGCAGCACCCTTCAGAACCTGGCGCCGACTTGGAGACAAAGTGGCGGATAACGGCATATTTCGATAGCTCCGAAGCTGCGTTGAGGGCAAGCTTCCTCCCCGAGAGAGAGCGGATTATTATTTTTATTACATTCAACGTAAAACGATGTAATAAATATTTCAAGAGCCGCGGGAACGAAATTTTGGAGACGAATGGCGGACGCATGACAGGCGGACTTCCCTCGCAGACTTTGGTCGCGGAGCGCATTGAAAAACACTATCCGGAACTGTCCAGTGCGCTGCGGCAGTTCGCGGATTTCGTGCTGGCGGAACCGCTTCGCCTTGCGCGCATGAGTATTCACGATGCCGTCGCAACCGTCGGCGTATCGGTCGCGACGGCGAACCGCTTTGCAACAGCCATAGGCTTCTCCGGCTATGCTGAGTTTCGTGCCGAACTGATCCGGGGATTCGAGACCCTCTTTGCTCCGGTCGAGCGCCTGAAGCAGAAGGTTGCCGAAGGCAATCCGACCTATGAAGTGATGGTTGCCTCGATGCGCGAGGACATCGCCAATCTCGAGGCTACGATCCGCAATCTGACAAGCACGCGCGCCGAAGAAGCCGTGGACATGATCTGCAAGGCAAAGCGGATATTCGTGGCGGGATTCGAGAACGCCGCGCATCTGTCGGGCATCCTGGCATGTGGATTGGAACTGACCGGAGCGAATGTTCGTGTGATCGAAAACGGCGGAGGGGCGGTGGGTGCAGCCCGGCAATTGTTCAAGTTCGGGCCCGACGACCTGGTGATCGCGATCGCCTTTTCGCTCTACATGCGCGATACCGTCGTTGTCGCGCGTCATGCAAAGCGCCATGGCATTCCATTGCTTGCCATCACCGACACGCTGAAATCTCCGCTTGCGAAGGTTGCCGACGTTTCGCTTTTTGTCGAAGCCTACCACGAATACAATCCGCCATCCGACACTGCGATCCTGGGGCTTATCGAGGCGCTGATTGCCGGCGTGGCGAGCAAGACGCCCGATGCGGCTGAGATCGCAGAGCGTTTCGCGGCCTATTCATATCCATGGATGCTGAGTGCCGATGCAGACTGGTCCTCGTCGAAATAATCCGATTGACAACCAGTTGGCGGCGGGTTTCCAGCTCAGGCGCGAACTGGCGCCGCTTAGTTTCCCATCAAATGCAAGAACGGTTGCGGATGGCTGATCTGCACGATGACGTAGAGATGCACAGAGTAGCCGCTTCAGCTTTGCTTTAATGCACGAGATAACCCAGATCGATATGTTCGCTTCATTCGTCGAACAGGGCGGCCCCATAGTCGGTGGCGCCATGTAAGATATGGATGATGACCACCGTTCCGGTTTCGACGCGGTAGGAGATCAGATAGTTGCCATAAACGCGACGACGAATACCATGGTGCTCGTAGCGGGGGACGAGGGCGAAGCCGTTCGGACTATCGACCAGTTCCTCACGCTTGCTCTGCAACTCCCGAATTAACAATATCGCGCGCAGTGGATTATGCTCAGCGATATAATCGGCGATCTGCTCAAGGTCGTTTTCCGCCTCGCTGGAGAACTCAAGGATCATGCTTATTTTTCGGCCTTGTCAGCCATCGCACGATATTTGGCGTCGAGACGGTCGAAGACATCGCTCGCCGGTTTCGTTCGGCCGGCCTCCGCATCGGCAATGCCGCGCCTGATGGAAGCATTCAGCGCGGTGAGACGGGTCTCGCGATCCTGGACCAGTCGCACACCTTCACGCAGGACCTCGCTTTTCGAACCATAGCGACCGGTATCGACGAGTTGCTGGATATAGCTTTCGAGCTGTTTTCCCAAATCGGCACTGATCATGCGGTCCTCCATCTAATGTGATGGAGAAAAGATCGGCCCTTTATCAACTATTATCAAGAATGTTGATCCGGTCTCCCGAAACGTTTTACGCGATCGAGTGACCGCGCGCGCCTATCAACAACACCCATGCCTCGTTGAGTTTCAGATCAGGTGGGGAAATACGACCGATCAGCCTTCCGACGCAATTTCGCAGGGGCACGCCGAACTGTTAGGTCGACGGCTCGGCACGACAAGAGGCGATCCAGTGACCGGATCTGGGAAGACTACGCTATCCAGATCGAAGACGGATTTGATCATTTCCGGCGTCACGATTGCTGCGGGAGCGCCTTCCGCGACGATCGTCCCCTCCCTCATTGCGACGAGATGTGAGGCGTAGCGGGAGGCCTGGTTGAGATCGTGAAGCACGGCAACAATCGTCCGGCCTTTCCGGTTCAGCGCCTCGAAGAGATCGAGAAGCTCGATCTGGTGGGCGATATCCAGGAATGTCGTGGGTTCATCGAGAAGGAGCAGCGATGTTTCCTGTGCGAGTGCCATTGCGACCCAAGCCCGTTGGCGCTGACCTCCCGAAAGTGTATCGACCGGTTGATTGGCAAGGCCCGCAATGTCGGTATCCGTCATGGCGGCATGTACGGCCTCTTCGTCCGCCGCCGACCATTGCCGGAGAAAGGATTGATGCGGATAACGGCCTCGCCCGACGAGTTCGGAAACGGTGATGCCATCAGGGGCGGCAAAGGATTGCGGCAGCAGCCCGAGGCGACGGGCGACGCTCTTCGTCGGCAGGCGAGCGATGTCCTGTCCATCGAGAAGAACGCTGCCCTCGGCAGGCACAAGCAGACGTGCGAGCGCGCGCAGCAGGGTGGACTTTCCGCAGGCATTCGGGCCGATGATCACCGTGAACGAACCCGGCTGCACGGCAAGCGACAGATCACGACAGATCGTTTTTTCCTTGTAGCCGAGGGTTATGGATTGCGCGGCAAGATGCGGTGCTTGTTCTATCGTCATCGCCGTCCCTCGCGGATGAGAAGCCATAGGAAATAGAAGCCGCCGACACTCACCGTCATGACCCCGACGGGGAGTTGGAGTCCAAAGGCGTGCTGTGCCGCGGCATCCGCGGCGGTGAGGAGCACCGCGCCCATCAGTCCCGAGAGCAGCAGCGACGTGCCGGAAGATAGTGCAAGGCGGTGGGCGATCTGCGGGGCAGCCAGCGCAACAAACGAGATCGGCCCTGCGACCGCGGTCACGATGGCGGTGAGCGCGACGCCGCACAAGGTGAGCCCAAGGCGGCTTTTCGTGGTTGCAATGCCGGAGGCAAGCGCGACATCCTCACCCAGTTCCATTTGTCGCATAGGCCGGGCCAGCGCGATGATGGGTATTGCCAATAACGCCAGAAGAATGGCTGCGGGTACAAGCTGCTCGAAGCCCAGACCGTTCAGGGATCCTGCGGACCACAATGCGGCTCCCATGGCGACATCGAGATCGGCCCTGCGGATCATCCATGCGTTCAAAGCGGAGAGCATGGCGGACGTGCCTATCCCGATCACGATCAGGCGGAAACCGTGATTGCCGCCGGCTCCGGCAAAGACATAGACGAGCGTTGCAGTGGCTAACCCGCCAGCAATGGCTCCTGCCGCAGTCAGGTAATAGCCGCCTGCAAACAGCAGGATGACCAATAGCGCACCGGTATGAGCACCGGCTGCAAAGCCCATGATATCGGGCGAGCCGAGCGGGTTACGCGTCAAGGATTGAAAGATCGCACCGCTCAAACCGAGAGCCGCGCCGAGAAGACCAGCGAGCAGGAGGCGAGGCAAGCGCCACTCGACGACGATCATTCTGGTCCTCTCCGCACCGCGCCCGGACAGGGCGTCCACAACATCCATCATGCCGACGTTGAATCGGCCTGCGGTCAAAGTGAAAAGACCAACAGCGATGAGCACGAAAAGAAGGCCGAGCGAAGCCCAAACTGTTCGTGCCGGGGTACGGAAGGAAAGCCGGGAACCGGCATTTGAACCTCGTCTTGGCAGGCGGCAGGTCAGCGTTTTCAAAGCGCGGTCGTCCTTGCGCTGCGGGCAAGCGCGATGAGAACCGGTGCGCCAAGGAATGCCACCACGATCCCGGCTTCCAGCTCATCGGGAAAAATGACGAGCCTGCCGGCAATATCGGAGGCGAGCAGGAGCATGGCCGAACCGAGCATAGTGAGTGGAACGATCCGTCTCTGGTCTGGCCCCGCCAGCCAGCGCACCGCATGGGGAACCATGAGACCGATAAAGGTGATGGGGCCGACGGCCGCGGTTGCCGCACCGGCAAGCAAGGTCACGGCGACCACCACGGCAACGCGCAGTCTGATCAGATTTAGCCCCAGAGCTCGGGCGGCATCGTCGCCGAGGATGGCGGCGTTCAGCGCAGGTGTGACGGCGAGCGCAAGGCCAAGGCCGAGTACGATGAACGGCGCAACGGTGACGGCAACATTCATGTTGCGTCCGCCGACCGTTCCAACCTGCCAATGACGCATGCTGTCGAAGGCTTGCGGATCGAGCAGGATTATCGAGGAGCCGATACCACCCAGTACGGCCGACAGGGCGACACCTGTGAGGAGCAGGCGAACCGGGGTCGCGCCGCCGGCGGACGTGCCGATCACATAGACGACTAATCCGGCGATGGCCGCTCCGGTGAGCGCGAACCAGACAAAGGCTTCGATCGATGCTAGCGAAAATATACCGACGGCCAGAATGACCGCGAAAGCTGCGCCAGCATTGACGCCGAGAATGCCGGGATCGGCAAGTGGGTTGCGGGTTACCGCCTGGATCAGAGCGCCGGCGGTCCCGAAGGCCGCGCCACACAGGATACAAAGGACCGTTCGCGGCAAACGATAATCGCGCACGATGATCTGTTCGGTCACATCGGGATCATAGTGCAGGAGGGCGGCGTTGAGTACGGGAAGCGAGACAGGCCGCGCGCCCAGCATCAGGCTTGCGATCGAGAGCAGCAGGAGCAGCAGGGCAAGGACGGCCACCGCTGGAAGCAGTGTCCGCGCAGGACGAGCGGCCAACCGGCTGGACGGAGCGCTCATGATCATGATCGGGCCTGCCCGTGGATCCAGTAACCGATCGAGGTCAGCCGCTCCCGCGGGAGTCCCAGCGTGTCACGAAAATGCCGACGGCAGGCGGCAACTTCGCTGGCCTCGCCGGCAACCCAGACGTAGCCGGGCCCCTGTGGGAGTTCCAGTTCCACGGCGATCTCGGAGAGCCTGCTCGCTCGCCCGTCATGGTTGAAGCTTGGATGCCAATGGCAATGATATCCATCGGCTGAAAAATCCTGGCGATCTTCGATGCTGTTGATCTCGACATGTGCGATGACTGGGACCGCGGATGGGCGCTCTTCGATGATGCGCCCAACGGCCGGCAACCCCGTCGCGTCGGCGAGTAGAACGACCCAACAGGAATCGGCCGGCGGGACGTAGCGGAAGCGCGGCTTGAGTACACCCAGCCGATCTCCGGGTTCGGCAAGGCGTGCCCATGTGGAGGCGATACCGCCCTCGTGGGACACAAAGTCGACTGTCATCCTACCTGCTGCGCCGTCCCAATGGCGGACGGTGTAATAGCGGCCCGGCGCATCGGCGAGCGGCGCATCTCCTTGCGGAAAACTAAGCCATGCGAATTCATCCAGCCCGCCGCAACTCGCGAAGCTGCGCAGACCATCTCCACCGAGCACCACGCGGATCATGGATGGGCTAATGTGTCTCTTCGAATGAACGGTGGCGACGTGAAATTCCGGCTCTTCGACCATGTCATTGCCCTTTCGTGGCCGCAGCGGCAATACGCTCGACAAAGTTCGGGAAGGCATAAGGAATGGACAAAACACTGACGGCGGATGTTGCCCAGACGGAAACGGGATCATCGAGCGCGATGTAGGCGCCTCGCCGCACAGGCCCGAAAGCCTTGAACAGCGGCTGGCCTTCCGCGTCAGCGCGCGCACCGGGGCCATACCAGACGATCAACACATCGGCGTCGATGCGATCGAGTTCCTCCAGGCTCACGCCGGTACCGTTGGCATCGGGCTCTGTTGCCATCAAAGCCTCAATGCCCGGTGCCAGTCGAAGTCCCATGGCGACAAGTTCGCGGACACGCGGATCGCGGGCGAAATAGACGCCGAGCGTGCCTTCACCCGGGAAATAGCTGCCAAAGATGAAGGTCTTGCCTTTCAGGTCAGGGTGGGTTGCGGCAAGGTCACGAAGTTGTTTTTCCGTGCCTTCAATCAGATCGCGGGCTTTTTGCGGTTCGCCCAGCGCCAGTCCCGTCATGACCATCTGCTCGCGCCAGTCTGCTTTCCATGGAGCCGAAGCGTAGACAACGGTTGGCGCAATACTGGACAGCCGCTGCCATTCGATTTCGTTGATACCGGTCTTGATGGCCAGGATCACATCCGGTTCGAGCGCGGCGATCGCTTCGTAGTCAAGTATGCCCGATTGCAGAAGCTCGGGTGTCTGGCCCCTGAGATAGGCTTCGTTCCAGGGAAGGATACCACGCTCGAACAGGCCGTATCGGTGCATGCCGACAGGCACACGACCAAGCGCCAGCACGGCATCCTCGCCATTCCAGCCAAGGGTGACGATACGTTTTGGCTCCGCGTTAATTCGGGTCGTTCCAAGCGCGTGGTGGATGTCGATCGGAAACGGTTTCTCTCCCGTTGCGAAAACGAGAGAGGGGGTTCCTGTCGAAAGCAATCCCGAATAGCCTATCAGTGCCGTCAGAAATTGCCGCCTGCTTGGGTCGTGTCGTAGGGTCATGGCAACAAAAGGCCGGCTACCGAATTTTAGCGGTAGCCGGCATCTTCCTCAGAACTTGTAACTAAGTGACAGCGTCGCATTCAACGGATCGCCATATACGTTGCTGTAGATGTTGGTGCTGGCGTAGTACTTCTTGTCGAAGAGGTTGTGGATGTTGAGTTTTGCGGCCACGTTCTCGGTGAAGTCGTACTTGGCCATCAGGTCGACCACGAAGAAGGCATCCTGCTTCGTCGTCACGCCATCCGGAAACGTGCCGTTCTTCTGGGTGAAGCTGCTGGAGCTTTCCCAGCGGACACCACCGCCGACGGTGAGCTTTTCCCATTCGCCCGACAGGCGATAGGAGGTGAAGAGCTTCATCGAATTCTGGGGAACGCCAACGCTGATATTGAAGCCATCCGGCAGGTGAGTGCTGGCATGGGTGAAGCTCGCCTGTACCTGCCAGTCGGGCAGGATCTCGCCGGAGAGTTCGAGTTCGATGCCACGAATGACAGCGCCATTCGCTGCGACATAAGCGTCATCACCGGTGGGAGTGAGATTGCCGTCGGCGACAGCGTAGTTGTCCTGTTTGGTACGGAAAAGAGCGACGCTGGCGTTCAATCGTTCGTCGAACAGTGCGGCCTTCATGCCGATTTCATAGGTATCGCCAGTGACCGGCTGCAGCGTTTGCCCGCTTACGTCCATCACGGACTGCGGCTGGAAGATGCTGGTGTAGCTGGCGTAGGCCGGGAGGCTGTCTGTAAGATCGTAGACAACGCCGGCATAGGGAACCCAGACGCCGCTCTCCTTGATGGCATCCGGGTAGGGGCCCCAGGCGATATAGTCGTAGGTCGAGTCCTGATCGTACCAATTGATGCGTGAACCGAGGATAACGGAGAGATCGTCTGTCGGCTTGAGACGAGCGGCGCCGTAAGCAGAGTATTGCGTCAGCGTATAGTAGCGCGTGCCGGTCGTCGTCCATTCCGGCTCAGGGAAGTCGCCGTTCCAGTTAAAGATATTCGGGATCGAGGCGTCGAAACCGGGCACTGTCCAAAGCGGATACATGGCATAATCGGCGCGCGTGCGGGATGCATTCACACCGAAGACGAGATCGTGTTCGCGGCCAAACATTTCCACGGGACCTTCGACTCTGCCATCGAAACTCGCCTGCTTCGTTGGGATAGGCCATTTGGCAACCCAAAGGCTCGATCCCGCGCCGGTATCCTTGTCCGCGTAGCCGTTGCGGCTGAACCAGCCATAGGTACGGTCGTTGTTTTCATAGATGTAGGTGCCGGTTGCGGTGAGCTTCCAGTCGTTTTCAAACTCGTGCTCGAACTCGACGAACCCGCTGTAGCGCGTGCGGTCCTGGCGGCTCCAGTTCGCGGCCGAGTTGAAGGACCGGTCGAATACTGCGGGCGTGCCGTCAGAAAAATAGGCCGGTGCGCCGAAGTAGCCGCAAGCCCTGCATTCCTTGTTCTGGTATTCGCCGCCAAAGGTCAGCATCGAACGGTCATCAATATCGGCTTCCAGAACACCGTATAGTGCCTGCGATTTCTGCGTCAGCCGGTCGATGTAGCTATTGCCCTCTTGAAATGCGCCGACGCCGCGACCCCTAAGGCCGCCATCTTCCGAGATCGGGCCGCTAACATCGAAGGTTCCGCGGTGGGTGTTCCAGGACCCGATTGTGCCTTCGACGGACGCTTGAAAATCGGATGTCGGGCGTTTGCGTATCAGATCTACGGTCGCCGAAGGGCTGCCGGCACCGCTGAGCAAGCCGTTTGCGCCGCGGACGATCTCGATATGGTCATAGATCTCGGTGTCGAGACTGAGCGAATTGAGGTTTTTGTTGACGTTGACGCCATCGACCTGAAAGTTCTCGATCTCAAGGCCACGGGCAAACAGGCCCTTGTCATTGTCGTCGGCGATGCCCTTCTTCTTGAAGATGACACCAGGGCTGTTCACGACCACGTCTTCGACGCTGCGCAGGTCCTGGTCCTCAATCCTCTGACGGGTAATAACCGAAACGGATTGCGGGGTCTCGCGAATGGAAAGCGGCAGGCCGGTTGCGGTTGCCATTTGGCCTGTTGTGTAGGACCCGGTCCCTTCGGTTGTCCCGGGATCGCCGGCAATCACGAGCGTTTCGAGAGCGGTTGCGCCATCCGTATTGATGCGGCCTGCGTCCGTCTGGCGTGGATCGAAGACTGTTACCGCGTTGTCGCCGGTAAAACTGTAGGAAAGTCCGCTACCGGACAGGATCTGCTTCAAGGCATCGGTACGGGTGTAGGGCCCGACGGCGGCACTGGAGGTTTTGCCCTGCGTAATGGAGGCAGGATAGGCGATCTTCAATCCGCTGGTGCGCGCGAAACTGGCGAGCGCGCTGCTCAAGGGCTGTGCTGGAATATTATAGGATCCCGGCTGTGTCCTGCCCGTGGTGGATTGTTGTGCCAAGGCCGGCTGGCTCGACAATAGTGAAAGCGCGGCCACCGAGGCGACGAGCGCAGTTGCAAGCAATTTGTTTCGTCCCGAAAATCTCAACACAATACCCCTTCATGCGGATCGACGACGAAACCCCCGTTCGTCCCGTCATGTGTTGAGACCCGAAAGCTGAGTAAAATCCTCAATGATTAGGTGGAAAAATTTTCGCCTTTTGTTAGGTCGCTGAAATCACTGTAAAATAATTCGAGACATGGCGTACCCTGAGGGGCAATCCGCCCTGCAGCGCGTCGAGGGACCCGTTTGCGTCACGCAGATCGAGCACTGCATTGATTTTCAGTTGCTTGAGCTTCGCATCGGTGATCACGATGAAGCCCCGGTGCCATGCCGAAAGGGCGGCAACGACTTCCTCCAGCGAGCGCCTCTCGGCGATATATTGCCCATCACGCCAGGCAGCGAACGTCGAAACATCCGATTTGGTCGCCTGTCCGATATGGCCTTGCCTGTCGACGCGCAGGATCTCTCCCTCCTGCACATCCAAAGTCTCGCCAAGACTGCTACGAACCCTGACGCTGTGGTGTGTGACAGAAAGCTCGGCTCTTGCTTCGGGCAGATCCCTCGCAATGTCGAAGGCCGTGCCTAGCGCACGGAAGGACGTATCGTCGACCATGACCTCGAAGGGGCGGGCAGCATTCGACGTCACTTCGAAATAGGCCTGTCCGGCCAGCAGCCGCACGCGTCTCATTTGCTCGGTGAAATCGACATCAAGGGCGGAGCGGGCGTTCATATAGACACGCGAACCATCCGGAAGCGTAATCAGTTCCGGGCTGGCCGTTTCCGTGGTGTAGTCCGCGGTCAGGCGGCCAAGCACCCCCGAGCTCCAGAGAGCTCCCGAAGTGCCTATAGCCCCGAGACACAGCAGCAGGGAAAGTGCGCCGCGACGGCTAATCCCGGACGCCGGCGGCGGTGCGGCCAAAACCCGCCCGCTGTTGCGATCAACGAAGAGCTTGCCCATCACTGACCAGAGTTGCTCTGCCTCGCGGGCAGCATCGGCATGCGCAGTGCTTTCCTGCTGCCACGCCTCGTATTCTGTAACATCGCCATCACGAGCTGTGCCGGAATGCAGCCGAACGATCCAATGGAGGGCCTGTTCGGCAAGATCCGGTTTCTCGTTCTGCGACTCGGTCATCATTGTGTCCAGGTTTGGAGTGCCGTTCATCTGGTTAGACCGGAAAAGCGAGGAAAATCCACAATACGCGCCATCTCAAAATTCCTCGTCGCGGCGCAGGAACTCACGGCAGTGCAGCAGGGCGCGCACGATATGCTTTTCCACCATGCTGACGGAGACGCCGAGAGTAGCAGCGATTTCCGGATGGCTGTAGCCCTGCAGCTTGTTCATGACGAATGCCTGCCGGCAGGATGCGGGGAGCGCATTGAGATAGACGGCGAGCTTGGCGAGATCGCGCTGCATGTCCATGCGCTCGGCCGAATTGTCCGCAAGACTGGCCTCGTCGAGGCTCTCGAAATCCACTCGACGCTGCCATTCGCGCCGCTGGCGATCGGTAAAGTCGATCGCTGCATGACGTGTCGCCGTGAACAGATAGCTCCTTGGATGTTCGACGGGTGTCGTCGATTGGCGCCCTGCGAGCTTCAGATAGGCATCCTGAACCACTTCCTCGCCGCTGTCCCTATTGCCGACAAGTCGTGAGGCAAAGCGCACGGCATCACGATGATGGAGCTTAAATAGCTGATAGAGCCATGCGTTGAATGTTCGTGCCATCGGTTCGCGTATCTATGGGGACAAAACCTAACGGGAACCGCTGGCCAGCTTTCGTGCTGGCTCACATATAAAACAGGACAAAAACAGTCATAAGCTTGTGGCCGAAAAATTGGGAGGATCTACCATGTGGCTGACCCGACCGGCCAGGGTTTCGAATGGGCGGCCCGGACGATTTACCCCAACTACGCCACGTTAGTCGCGGTCCACTATTACTCACAAAATGAAAGGCTTAGCCACTGTTGGATCTGACGGCTCGATCTGGTTTAAGAGCAGCGGCTAACAAACAGCCGCGGTGGAAGCATCACATCACGCTAGACTTCTGGGCGTCGACCGCAGCATCCCGGTGACTTCCATCAGTCGCCTTCGCAGTCGCGTTGAGCTTAGCCTCAAGCATTGCGGTACCGTGGACGCTCTAGCTCATCGGGATCGCCGCTATCAATATCCTGGTCTTTCATTTCGGGATCTATCGCAGCGTCTCCCATTGGAATGTCGACGTCAGCAATTTGGCGCGGTGTATCCGCAACAAATCCGGCCGGAACGTGATTGATCCTCAAGTTATGCCACCCCCGGGAGTAGCGTTACGCGCTCATCCGAGCAGCGCAAAGCAAGAATAGATCACGTAAAGGTAGGACCCACGGGTGGGGCAAAGCCTGAGGGAGCATAGAATTTAGCATCTTGAAGATGCCGACATTCTCGCCGCCGTCGAGCGCGGCAAAAATTCCCGGGTTGATGGTGACCGTTATTGCCTATGTCTTGCTGCTCGTCAGCGTCTAGCCCGCAGACGGGTTTCCAGCCAGCCACTGTAGCGTGACGCGCTAAAGCTAATGGCGAAGTACACGCAAGCCGCAAAAATGAAGGTCTCGGTATAAAAGCCGAGCCAGTTCGGGTCGGCCGCCGCCGTCTTTGCTGCATTCAACAGGTCGGAGATGCCTATGACCGCAAGCAACGATGTATTCAGCAGGATGCCGATCGACAGATTGACAATGGCGGGAATGACGGCCCGCAGCGCCTGCGGGAGCACGACCAGCTGGGCGGTACGCCAATAGCCGAGCCCGAGCGAGTACGCAGCTTCTGTCTGACCTGCCGGAATGGATTGAAGACCGGCGCGAATGACTTCTGCGAGATAGGCCGAGACAAAGAGGGTGATGCCGACTTGCGCTCGCAGCAACTTGTCCAGCAGCGCATCCGCCGGCAGGGCCATCGGGACGATCAGCATGGCCACATAGAGGACCGCGATGAGGGGAACCCCACGCAGGCATTCGATGAAGCCGACTGCGAGGAGGCGCAGGATCGCCATGTTGGACCGGCGTGCGAGTGCCAGCAAAAGCGCGATGGGAAATGCCGCGGCAAGACCGACCAGCGATACGAGGATGGTGATCGGGAGCCCGCCCCATTGGTTGGTAGGAACCGCTGGCCCGACCAGCTGCCCGGCCATCACCAGCCAGGCGAGGGGAATTGCGAGAAACCATAGCAAGATGAGCCGGTTGCTCCAGAACCGCGGCTTGGCCGACACGAAAAGTAGCAGCACGATCCCGAGGATGACGAGAGCAGGGCGCCACTGCAGATCGGGCGGATAAAAGCCAAAGACTATGAAACGGAACTTGACGCCGACAAAGGCCCAGCAAGCGCCCGCTCCGTCTGCGGCGCAGTCCTGCGCCAGACCTCGCCAGACAGCATCTGTGATGGCCCAGCGCCAGAGCGGCACCAGAAGCCACATGACAACCGCAAGGCACAACAGGGTGATGACGCCGTTGGATTTGCTGTCGAAGAGGCCAGTTGGTATAGCGGGGCGGCGGACCTTCGGGAGGCTGATCTGGAGTTCGCTCATTTCCGCCGGGCGTCCTTCCGCGTGATGCGACGGTTGTAGATATTCATCAGCAAGGAGACGCCCAGATTGAGCGCCAGATAAGCGATCGCGATGATTGCAATCGCTTCCAGGACCTGCCCGGTGGTATTGGCGGTCGTATTGGCAACGCTGACGAGGTCAGGAAAGCCAATCGCAACCGCAAGGCTCGAGTTCTTCGTCAGGTCGAGATAACTCGATGTCATGAGTGGTGTGATGACCCGCAGCGCTTGCGGCAACACGATCAACCGCATGATATGGCCTGGCCGCAATCCCAGCGCTCGCGCCGCCTCCCATTGACCGCTTCCGACCGACTGGATGCCGCTTCGCACGATTTCGGCGATGGTGGCGGCTGCGTTGAACACCAGACCTGTCAGAAGCCCGGCAAATTCCGGCGTCAGCGACAGGCCGCCGCTGATGTTGAAGCCGCCCCGCGCAGGCAGTTCGCTGGAGACGGAAACACCTGCCGCCCAGCAGACGGCCACAAAGACCGCGACGGAGATCATAACGATGCGGGTTGCGTAAAAGCGGTGCCCAACGAGTAGACGTCGCATCGAAAAGATGGTGATGCCGGTGGCAGCCAAGGCGAGCGGCAACCAGACGAATGGAGATGGTCCTTCGATGATGAACCGCGGAATGAAGACACCGCGGTTGGTCAGGAAGATGCTCTGCGAAACCTCGATTGCCCGCCGCGGGGACGGCAGGCTGTGGAAGATCGCACTCCAAAGAAAAAGCTGCAACAGAAGCGGCGTGTTACGAAATACCTCAACGTAGGCGCGCACGAGGGATGACAGCACAAGATTGCCGGAGAGGCGGGCGATGCCGAGCACGACACCGAAGGCGGTTGCGATCAGGCAGCCGAAGAAAGCGACATTGATGGTATTGAGCAATCCCACCACCAGTGCGCGGCCGTAGGTGTCCGAGGAGGAATAGCTGATCAGGCTCTCGCCGATCTCGAAATTGGCGCGCTGGCCGAGGAAGGCAAAGCCGGGCTTGAGCCCCAGCCTTTGCATCGTTTCAACGACATTGCTGCCGAGATAGAAAATGCCCGCGATGATGAGGATCAGGATCATCGCTTGTGTGAGCGGCGAGGGGCCCACCCACGCCCGGATGGAGGCCAAGAAACCGGGCTTCGACAAGCCCGGTTCGGATCGATGACGTGATGTCAAGCGCAACAGCACTGGCTCACCGGAACGGAGGCGAATAGATCAGGCCGCCCTTGGTCCAGAGTTGGTTCAGGCCGCGATCGAAATTGAGCGGTGTGCCCTTGCCGACGTTGCGCTCGAAGATTTCGCCGTAATTGCCGACAGCCTTGATGATGTTGTAGGCAAACTTCGGATCCAGGCCGATCGCTTCACCAAGCGACGTGTCGACCCCGAGGAAGCGCTTGATTGCCGGATCCTCGCTGGTCAGGAAGGTATCGACATTGTCCTTGGTGATACCGAATTCCTCAGCCTGAATGGTGGCGAACACCGTCCAGTTGACAATCTCGAGCCACTGATCATCTCCAGCGCGGACGGCGGGGGCGAGAGGCTCCTTCGACAGACGCTCCGGCAGCAGGATATAGTCATCCGGCGCCTTGAGCTGCGTGCGCTTGGCGGCGAGATCGGTCGAATCCTGCGTCAGGGCATCGACGCGGCCGCTATCAAGTGCCTTGGTGAACTCGCTCGTTTCCTCGATGGTCACGGGCGTGAACTTCTTTCCGGTCTTGCGGAAGAAATCGGCAATATTCAGCTCGCCTGTCGTTCCGCTCTGCACGCCGATCGTTGCACCGTCGAGATCCTCGCCCTTGGTGACGCCAAGGTCCTTGCGAACGAGGAGGCCCTGGCCGTCATAGAAGACGACGGGACCAAAATGGAAGCCGAGCTTGAAGGCGCGAGTGATGGTTTCGGTTACGCCCGAAAGCAGGATATCGAACTCGCCCGCCTGCAATGCCGGCAGACGCTGCTGCGGCGAGGAATTCGTGAACTCGACCTTGTCAGGATTGTTAAAGACCGTGACCGCGAGCGCACGACCGAAATCGACGAAAAAGCCCTGCCAGCGGCCGTTGCTGTCCGGTGTGAAGAAGCCGGGCGTCGTTCCGACGCCGACCTTGATCACGCCACGTTCCTTGATCTTGTCTAGCGTCTGGCCTGCCTCGGCTGCGATAGGCAGCAAGGCTGCGGCGGTGACGATGGCGGCCCCGGCCACACCCTTCAAATGCCGCTGGATGGCGGAAATTGCTTGCATGAAATACTCCTAAAAATGATGTCCCCAACCGCAGGCGGATCGGACTTGGGAGGATCAGAACCCGCCTGCGCCATCCAGAATAAGGAGAAATAGTCTATAAAATAGATAGATTATTATAAAGCGCTGCCTGTTTGTGAAACGGTTTGCTCATTTTTCAGGCGTTCCGATAGGGGCGGGATGCCGGGCATCCCACCCCTGATCTCAGGCGAGTTCGAGTGCCTGCGCAATATCGGCAATGATATCGTCGGCATGTTCTATGCCGATCGACAGGCGAACGTAGCCGGGCGTAACCCCTGCGGCCAACTGATCCTCTGGTGTAAGCTGCGAATGCGTGGTGGTCGACGGATGGATCGCCAGTGAGCGAGCATCACCGATGTTGGCAACGTGATAGAGAAGCTGAAGCGAGTCGATGAAGCGGCGACCGGCATCCCGGCCAGCTTTCAATTCAAAGCCGACGAGTGCTCCGAACGAGCCATTCCGAAGGTATTTGCTGGCCCGTTCAGCGGCAACGCCTGTTTGAAACTTCGGGAAGATGACCTTCGAAACCTTCGGGTGCGTCTTCAGGAATTCGGCGATCTTGATGGCGTTCTCATTGTGCTGGCGCAACCGCAGCGGCAGGGTTTCCAACCCCTGGATAAACAGGAAGGCATTCTGCGGACTGACGGGTGCCCCGATATCGCGCAGCAGCACGGCGCGGATGCGCAGGATATATGGATGAAAATCGATCAGCGCTGCTTTTTCGATCCAGCTCTTGTTTTGGTAGCTCGGGTCGGGCTCATGCAGGGTCGGCAGCCGTTCCGCTTGCTCGCTCCAGGGGAAGTTACCGCCATCGACGATCGCGCCGCCGATCGCCGTCCCATGTCCGCCGATATACTTTGTCGTCGAATAGACGACGACTGCCGCACCATGGTCGAGTGGCCGGATAGTCTGCGGTGCGGCCGTATTGTCGACGATGAGGGGAATGCCGAAGCGACGGCCGATGTCTGCAACTTCGGCAATCGGGAAGACCTCGAGTTTGGGGTTCGGCAGCGATTCGGCGTAGTAGGCGCGGGTTCTGCCGTCGGTTGCCCGGGCAAAGGCCTCCGGATCGGCGGCATCGACGAAACGCGTTTCGATCCCGAAGCTCTTCAGCGTCGCCGCGAACAACGCCCATGTACCGCCATAAAGTCCTGCGGCGCTGACGATATTGTCGCCGGCGCGCGCAAGATTGAGCACCGCGAAGGCGGACGCCGCCTGCCCGGAGCCGAGCGCGAGCGCTGCCGCCCCGCCTTCGAGTTCCGCCAGTCGCTGCTCGAATGCGTCCTGCGTTGGATTCGACACACGCGTGTAGAGATGGCCGGCGGCCTCAAGCGCAAAAAGCTTGTCCGCACCTTCCGTGCCAGGCAGTTGAAACGATGTCGTCTGGTAGATCGGAACAGCGATCGCGCCGGTGGTCGGATCGAAGCGGAAACTGCCGCCATGAAGGGCGATTGTCTCCGGGTGCCGGCGCAGGCTGCGAGGGCCGGACGCTCCGGCAGGCGACGCCACAACTTCGGGAGCCGGGGTAGTCGGGGTGCGAATCGTCATGCTGGTTGCCTTTCTCTGTTTCGTTGCTGCCGATTGGACACAAAAACCCGTCGGCCGACTGAGTGCCGCGGGGTGGATCGATTTCACTGAGACGCTACCGCTCAGGCGGCCGTCGTTTCCCTTTCCTGTTCCTCGAGCAGGTCGGCGTGATGTTCGCGCGCGACATCCGGATGGGAGCGCAGCCGCGACTTCAGCACGTTGCGTCCAACCTCGCGAAACAACGGGTTGAGCGGATCCTGGGTGACGCCGCGCACTTCCGCCGCCAGGGCTGGGGGCAAATCGAGCACCGGAATGCTGGCTGCCAGATTGGCACCAAGGAAAAACGGGATCGAGAGACGATCGCCGCCAGCCGCCGGCGTGACGACGCGATGGATATTTGCCTTCAGATATCCATTGGAGGCGAGCTCGAGCAACTCCCCAACGTTGATGACGAAGGTGCCGCGGATCGGCGGTGCGTCGATCCATCCGCCCTCGCCGTCGTCCACCTGCAGGCCGCCGACGACATCCTGAAGCAGAATGGTGACAAAGCCACCGTCCTTGTGCGCACCGACGCCCTGATCGCTTTCGGTCTGGTCGCGGCCGGGATAGCGCACGATCTTCAGAAGCTGGTTCGGACCATTGCTATAGATCGGCGCAAAAACGTCGGGCTTCTGGCCGAGCGCTTCGGAAAAGGCCTGCAGCACCTTCAGACCGACAGCGGTGACGTCGTCGATCCATTTGAGCACCGAGGGGCGCAATTCCGGCAGTGCCGAGGGAAATTGGTTCGGGCCGATCAGGCGCTGCCAGGCCGGATCGCGTTTCCCGATTGCCAGCTTTTCGCGCTCCGGTCCGAAGTCGACCTGCTCGCGCCAATCCTGCGTGCCCCGGGTATATTCGAGACCGGCGCGATTATAGCCGCGAAAATGCGGCGACTTGCGCATTTCGATCTCCAGCTTTTTCTCTTCTGGAAGCGAGAAGAAGCGTCTGGCCAGCGCCGTCAGGTCGTCGATCTCCCCTTGAGGAATTCCATGCCCAGTCAGATAGAAGAAGCCGAGTGTTCGGGTGACATCGCGCAATTCAGCCAGTGCCTCATCCCGTTCCGGATGATCCGTTGCGAAGCGCTTGAGGTCCAGTATCGGAAGTGTCTTCGGCGTAGCCGTCATGTTTCTATCCTTCTTTTGTATTCAGGCCGGGCGGCGCGATGAGCGGAGGACAAGTCCAAGGCTCGAGGTTGCGATCCCTGCCCAGAAAACCACCGAGGAATATTTGCTTATGCCGAGCCAGTGGTTCGTCTTGCATAGCGCCTGCGCCAGGGTGCAAAGGTCGGTGGCGCTGCCGATGCAGGTCGCGGCTTGGCTGTAGCTGATGTAGTCGTTGGCGATGACCTCGCGGAACACCAGCCACCACCATGCAAGGCCTAGGATCAGGATGACGGCGCCGAGCGCGGTCACAAAGGCGGAGAGGCGGGGATCAGACGTCATGAGATACCCCAAGCTTTTCAAGGAGGGTCTGGCGCAGGGCGATCAGCGCTGGATCATCCCGGCGGCGGGGATGCGGCTTGTCCACCCTGACGTCGGCAATGATGCTCGCCGGTCGGTCGCCAAAGACGATGACGCGATCGGCCAACAGGAGGGCCTCCTCCACGTCGTGGGTCACGAGAAGTGCGGTAAAGCCCGATCTTTGCCACAGCTGAAGCAGTTCGTTCTGCATCTTCAGTCGGGTAAGAGAGTCCAGCTTGCCGAAAGGTTCGTCGAGCAGCAGCAATTTCGGGTCGTTGACCAGCGCACGCGCGATCGCGACGCGCTGCGCCATGCCGCCGGACAGCTGATGCGGATAGGCCTCAGAGAAGGCATCCAGCTTTACGAGCTTCAGTATGTCGTCGACGCGATATTCGTGATCCTTCAGGATGCCGCGCGCATCGAGACCCGTCGCCACATTTCGCCAGACCGTCAGCCAGGGAAAAAGGGTGGCGTCCTGGAACACCAGGATACGGGAGGGATCGGGATGGGTGATCTCGCTATCGTCCTCGAGCAAACGGCCTTTCGTCGGCGCTTCAAGTCCAGCCGCCAGCCGCAGCAAGGTCGACTTCCCGCAGCCAGACGGGCCAAGCAGCGCGACGAATTCGCCCGCTTCGATATTGATCGTGATGTTCGAGAGAACCGGCAGGCGTGTCTCTCCGAGGTCGAATTCGTGGCTGACATTGTCGATGTCGAGACGAACGCTCTGCGTGGCAGGCACCTCTTGTCGGAAGGCGACAGTCATCAGAGAATTCCTTTCTGCCAGCCGAGCAGTCGTTCGCGAACGATGAACAGCAGCCGCACCAGTCCGGCGCAGATAAGCGCCATGACAATGAGGGCGGCATAAACGTTGGCATAGGCCGAATAGGCAGTGTTGAACTGAAGATACCAACCGAGCCCATACTTGGCGCCCAGCATCTCGGCGACGACGAGCACGGCGAATGAATAATAGAGCCCCATGAACAGGCCGACGAAGACGTTCGGCAAGGACGCCGGGATCGCCACCTTGAACACCAGGTAGCGGTTGTTCGCACCAAGCGTGCGGGCAACGTCATAAAGCGACCGGTTGACCTGTCCGACGCCCGCAGCCGTCAGGATCGCGACGGGAATTCCCGAAGCGAGTGCCACGAGAAAGATGCTGGCCTGGAAGGTCGAGGGGAAGATGAAGAAGGTGCAGGGGATCCATGCGCTGGCAGGCACCGGCCCGATCAGCTTCAGCACTGGCATTCCCCAATAGGCGAATCGCTTGGACCAGCCGAGTGCAACCCCGGCCACGAAGCCGGTGGCAACGCCGGAGGCAAAACCCAGTATCCAGAGCCGTCCGGTGTAGGCAATGCAGATCAGTAGCCGGCTCCAGTCGGTCAGGTAGACATGCAGAAGCCCCTGAGGTGGTGAGAAAAACGGCTTGGGGAGCCAGCCCAGCTTGGCGGTGACCAGTTCCCAGGCCGCCAACCATATTCCGATAACGATGAACCACGGTCCGTAATAGGTAAGCGTTCGTGTCGAATCCGCCGCATGCGGCACGACGAGTGCAAGCAGCAGGAACAAGCCGCCGCCCGCTGCCGCGAGGATCGCGAACGCTTCCGTATCACCCCAGACGATGGCATCGGGCAGGAACCAAGTGATCGCTGCAGCCGAGAACCAGGTGACGGCGGCAAGCAGGCCGTCCCGCCAAAAGAAGCTGGACAGACCGGCATGCCGCTCACCCAGCGCCGCCGCATTGTTGTGGACGACATCCGTCATCGGTCAGGCCTCACGCAAAGATATCGAGCGTGACGCGGTTGGCGATTTCATCGGGGTCGGTGCTCTGATCGATGACGCCGGTGAGCTTCAGGTTCGCATAGCCCTCGCGAACCTCCGCAACCAGATCCTTGCCGAACCAGTTCTTGTGATAGGTGAGCGACGCCAGGACCTCAGTCAGATCCTCGAGCGGCAGTCCGGGCTTCAGCGTGTCGAAATACCACTTCGCGACTTCGTCAGGATGCTCGGCCGTGTACTGGTGAATTTCGAGGTTGGCGGCGGCCACGCGGCGGATGACGTCCTTGTTGCTCTCATAGTAATCGCCGTTGACGCCGAGCACGCAGCAGACGCGGTCCTCGAAGATGCCCGTCTGGGTATCGTAGATCTTCAGGAAATCGTGCTGCTTTTCGTAGGAATAGGCCCAGGGATCCATATGAGCGACCGCATCCGCTTCGCCACGCTCGACGCCTTCGGCGACGAGATCGAAGGGGAAGACCTTCCATGTCACATCGTGCTCGGGGTCGATGCCGGCTTTTGCCAGCGCCACGGAAAATGCGACGCGTGAGGGCGAACCGGCGTCGAAGGTGCCGATCGTCTTGCCCTTGAGATCGGCAAGCGACTTGATGCCGGAGTCCTTCTTGACCAGCAGGCGCTGGCAACCGCCATGCGAACCGTGGAAGAGCTTGACGTCGAAGCCCTGTTCGATCGGCTTCAGCCAATCATAAAGCAGGCCCGGGCCGGCTTCCGCCTTGTGGGTCGCGAGCGACTGGATCAGCGTTTGACCGCTGGCGCCCTGGTAGAACAGTTCGACGTCGAGGCCGTGCTTGGTGTAGATGCCCTTGGAGAGGCCGAAACCAACCGGCGAATGGCAGGCCGCCACTTCCGTCCATTCGAGCTTGATCTTGTCGAGGTTGCCGGCAATGGCGTATCCGCCTCGACCGGCGAAGGCGCCGATCGAGGCGACCGCACCGACCGTCCCCACGGCCTTCAGCACGGTGCGGCGAGATAAAAGATTTGTCTCAGGAATGATATCGCTCATTGTCAGGCCCCCTATGAAGATGACAGAGGCTATCAAATTCCGGTATTGTCTACAGAATTTATAGACTATTTAGGCGATGATCACTGAAATTTCTTTACGCAATTCGGCGGCAAGGCGCAGGGATCGCTCTAATCATCCGCCATACTAAGCACCCCAGTACTCTGAGATCTGCGGTTCCGGCCAGGCGGCCATTGTCCATCATTGCCGTCAGTTTTACGAGGAACGGATTCGCGTCGAGGACCGCCTTACCAAATCGGGAATAAGAGATTGGCCGTCCAGCCGCGTCCGAAAAAATCAAGTTGCCTCGGGAAACGGCGGCGCTGGCGATCTCGAGGAACCGTTCGGGATCTTCGAGCACCGCCGCGACGATCGCGCCCATCTCTTCGAGATCATCTATTAATGGGTCATGAAGAAATCGAAGTGACCCGTCTGATGGGCAGGAAGATTTTAGCTGCCGACAGGCAGAGGATGAGTTTGCGCTCAGGCGTAAAGCCGATCCGCGGGACAAGCCCAAACTGTTGGCCTGCGAGAAGTGGCTGCGTCATCTTCATGTCGATCAGGTGAAGGCTCGGAGTTTCTGTTGATTTTCCGTTCGTATGCTACTGGTCGAAGGTTCGAATTGGTTGGACACTACGACACTGATTTTCTTTCGGCGTGACGCTCAACCGCTGGTGCATGGAGACGGCGCGGCGCGGCCGACGCCCCACGATAATCGTCCCTGCACGATGGCCAGCGTCCACCTGCCGTTCGAATAAGTCGTTTCTTCTGTCCCCACGGCGGGCAGATCAAGCGCAGGCGCTCCGTTGACGGATACCGAAGCGCGGTCGCCGAACAGGCGCACAGCCAAATGCGTGCCGTCCTGACACGTGTAGTCGCTAACGGGGTGAGGGTTGCCCACGCCAATCGACGTGCTGGGCTCTGCATGCCCAGTGCATGCAAGCAGCAGGAGGCTAATTACCGCGATCGATAGTTTTCTCAACATTATCGCACTCCAAATTGGGGCATTGGCAAGAAGGCAAGGGCCGGCGTGTCGCACGCCGCCGAACTGACAGCGGCTTGCGGGTTGTCGCCTGTACGTGCTGACTATTCCTGATAGGTGTCCTCGCCGTTCGGAACCGGCTTATCGAACAGAATAAACGCCAAGTTGTCGCCGGGTTCGGACATCACGTCGGTGCGCAGGCCCGAAATCTCGCCGGTCACGCTGCTCGTATATTCCGCGACCACTTCACCGAAGCTGTTGCGTTGGATGGCGATCTTCTGGCCGGCCTCGACCTTGTCGTTGAGCTCGACCAGATGCTCAAGGAACCCGCCCTCGGTTGCGACAATCGGGACTGCGCCACGACCGATAAAGACGCGCACGTCCTTGCCTGTGCGTCCCATTGGACCGACAATGATCCCGTGCTGCTTGAGCACGTTCATTGTCCCCTCTACGAACTGCGCGATCATCGGAAGGTCCAAAGCGCGCGCGGCGCCGACCTCCGGGCAGATCGCCGGAACGCCCGCCGCAAGAAGCGCGTTATGCAGGGTTGTGGGAAAGGCATGTTGCGGCATATCGAGGATCTGGCTTACCGGATAGAGATCGGCCATCGCCTTAACCTCTGGCACATCCATGTCGGCAATATTAAATGCACTGACCTCGAAGCCTGTCGTCCCGGTATGGAAGTCGATCGCGGCGTCCGCGTTCGGCCGCAGGAGCCGGTTGAATACCAGTGCGGCGTGCCGGTCGGGCGCAGTGCCGCTCTCGTTCCCCGGCCACACCCTGTTCATATCGATCAGATCTATGCTCCTGCTCGAGTTCGGCCATTTGCGCTGGATGGCCAACATGGCCGGGCGCGAAATATCGGTGACTGCCATCACCGTCCCCGACATCTGTGCCGGATTGAGTTGGTTCATCACGGTCATGACCGTATGGACCGAACTCATTTCGTCGCCGTGCACGCCGCTGGTTAGGACGACGCGTTTTCCCGGATTTGCGCCTCTGGCGGCGATTACGGACACGTACCAGTGCTCTCCGGTACGCATTTGCACGCCCTGAAAGTACAGCTGGTGCCTCCGGCCGGGCTCCAAGTCGTTGACGTCGAGCGCGCTGACGACTTTCTTTCCCTGGATTGTTTCTCCGGTATATACCGTTCCCTTTCCGGACGCGGCCTCGGTGGAGGACGAGGTTTGCGCAGCCACTGGGATGGTGTTGGCCGAAAGCGCCGTTGCTGCCCCGACCGTAGTTATAGAGGCCTTGATCAGATCGCGACGCTTGATGCCTTTTTGGGGTTTATCTGCCATGCACGGAGCCCTTCTCGTTGTAAGGATGACTTTCGTCGGTACGCGGTGCCGACGGCAAGACCCTGCCCGACTTCAAAATTACGAAGAGGCGGCGGAACTGCTGACTTTCTCCGCGGATCAGCAATGGAAGAGGGTAGGGGAAAATTCGTCGTCCCTTCTTCCGGCGGATTGGCAGGTTGTATAACAGGAAACGCAGGCACTGCGTGGAATTCCTATTGAAGACGTCACGATACGGACAAAGCAGCGCGCCGATCGCTATAGAGCTACCGGTAGGGGCCTTCTCGCCCATCTCGTGCCGATCGTCGCGCTGGATGATGAAGGTCGCGCCCGGTACGCGATTGCCGAGCGGGACGCACCCGGATTGACCGTCATCGACGACTGGTCATCATTGGGCCAGCGTACAACGCTGTCGGGCACGGTAATCCTGAACAACGTCAAGGTGCCGAAGACGCACCTCGTTCCTGGCTATAAGGGGTTATGCGGAAACGACGGCCGACGGGGCGATCTTCCAGATCATCCAGGTCGCGGTCGATACGGGTTTTGCCCAGGCGGCGATCGACGAGACCGTTTCCTTCGTGCGCACCAAGAGCCGCGCCTGGGTGGACAGCGGCGTCGACAACGCCTGGGACGATCCCTACACGATCCAGGCCGTCGGTGACCTGACGCTCCCGTCTGCACGCCGCGCAAGCTTTGCTTGAAAAACCCGGCTACGCCATCGACAGCGCCATCCAGAACCCGAGTGCTGAAACGGTCGCGTAGGCGCGTGGCAGAATCGCGTGGAACTTCGGGCGTTTGAAAAGGCGTTCTTGGCAGACGTTTAACACCACATCCTGAAGCAGTTTTACATGTTCAGCGAGCCATCGCGCTGACCAAGCCCATGAGGTAGCGGAGGTGCAATTGGCTGAAGTTTTCGGTCCTCGCTTGTGCAGCAGGACTATAATCCAATACGCGGCTTGCCGTCGTGACGACTGGCCACTGCAGTTGCCACCTCGATGAAATCCCGCACCAGAGGCGTGATCTGTCCCATGTAGCCGATAGCGATTGTACAGTCGTCCATGTCCGAAATGGTCCGGAAGGTGACGCCCGGGCGCGCATAAAAGCGAGCGGTGCTCTCCGCCGTGATGCTTATGCCTTTTCGCAAGGCTACCGCCTGGAGTTCGGAATCAACCGTCGCCGCTTCGAACACAACGCGGGCCCGCTCGCCTTGGCGATACTGGTTGGCCAGCCAGTAGTCGCGCCAAACGCCCGAGCCCGGTGCAGCGATGAATGGCTCGTCCAACAGGTCTTCGACCTTCACGGTTTCGTTGGCACTCAGCGGATGTCCATTGTGCATGCACGCGACGCACTTTTCTCGCGCGATTTCCACGATTTGAATTCCGGGAGTATCGACCGGGGGCCGAAAAATGCTGCAGTCCACCGTCCCGCTAGCCAGTCCGCCGTCCGGGTTGTGAAAGTCATATTCGATGAATTCAAGCTGTGCGTGAGGGCGCCGCCTTTCGAACTCCTCGGTTATATCGGGGATGAAGTCGACAGCGGTGCCGATCAGATAGCCGACGCGAAGGGAATTTCGAGCAGACAGCTGGAGTGATTTCGCCTCCCTGTAGAAGAGATCCAGCGCCCGATCGAGCTTTTGCACGTAGGCGTAGAGTGCCTCGCCGTTCTCCGTCAGGGTCACACTTCGTGTCGTTCGCTGGAAGACATCGAATCCCAGAGTGGCCTCTAGCTGAATGATGGTTTGCGAGAGGGCAGGCTGAGAAACGGCCAGCTTTTCCGCCGCGCGCGCAAAGCTCTTCTCCCTTGCAACAGCAAGCAGACAGCGAATGTGGCGGAGCTGGATATTCATAAGTGACATGAATTAATCCTTTCGCCAATCGTCCTTGTTGTCAACGCCCCGCTGCTGCTTAATCGGCCTACTCGAACGACGAGAGGGAAATCGATGAGTGTCATGCAAAGCGCTGTAAAAACAGATGAATATCGGGTCGAGGAGGGGAAGCGCTCCCTCATTCACGATCCTGTCGAGGGTGACAATACGAAGATTACGCTTGTGCGCGCACGAGGATCCTACGTCTGGGATGACAAGGGCAATCGCTATCTGGATTGCACTTCCCAGGCATGGTCAAACAATCTCGGCGCCAACGACCCTCGTGTCGTCGAGGCTGCCATCGCGCAACTCCGGGAGATTACTCATGCCCGGCCGAACTTCAACACGAACGCGTTGCTGACACTGACCTCAAAACTACGCAACATCACCCCTGGTGACCTGAACCGTATCGGTTACGCGCTGCATGGCAGCCTAGCGGTCGAGATGGCGATCAAGCTCGCCTACAAGAACCGTCCTGGTGCTCAAAACATCATCGTGCTGCAAGATGCCTATCATGGCCGCTCGATCACGACCATGGCAGCCAGCTGGCCCCATCCGAACAATCCGTTTCTGGCGATCCAGCCGCGGTTCACCCGCGTGCCACATCCAGATCCCTATCGTCCACGTCTTGGCTTTGATATTGAGACTGACGTGCAGCTCTGCCTGCAACTGCTGGAAGATACGATAGACCGCGGCGTGGATGGTGGTGTTGCTGCGATCATGCTGGAGCCGATCATGGGCAATGGCGGTCACATCGTTCTGCCGCTCTCCTACCTCAAGGGTATCAGGGAGATCTGCGATCGGCGCGGTATCATTTTGATCTGGGACGAGATCCAGAGCTGCTTTGGTCGAACCGGGAAAATGTTTGCCGCTGACCTCTACGGTATCGTTCCAGACATCATGACCTTTGGCAAAGGTATCGGCGGGGGGTTCCCGCTGGCAGGCATCTTCGCGAGCGAAAAGCTGCAGAAGTTCGACTCCGGCGAGGATGCCTTGACGTTCGGTTCCTTCCCCGTTGCGATGGCTGCAGCCGTTGCCACCGTAGACGCGATTATCGAGGACAATCTCTGCGCGAAGGCCCGGCAGCTCGGCGAGTACGCCACGAAGCGCCTCAACGAGATCGCAACGCGTCGCAAACTGCTCGGGCATGTCCGCGGACCGGGGCTGTTTGTCTCAATTGAACTCGTCAAAGACCGTAAGAGCAAGGAGCCTGCCCGCCAGGCGGCAGCTGAGGTCTATCGACGCGGCGTCGACCGCGGTGTGCTATTTGGCGAAAGCCGCTATGCAGGTTTGGGCAATCTCATAAAGATCAAGCCTCCGCTAGACTGCTCCATGGAGGATATGGCGCACGCGTTGGATGTGCTCGATGAGGTGCTGGGTTCGATCGAGGCGGATGGCATCGCCTGAGGTTCAGGGCCACGTGCTTAGGCTTCCGGCGACCACCGCCGGAAGCATTTGAATTTAAAAGACGTGCTCAAGCACGCGAAAGACACAAAACAAGACCGACAAAGGGGACCATAACAATGTTTGACAGAAAAATGACTCGCAGATCCGTTCTGGCTGCCGGCACAACGGCAGCACTTGCGATACCATTCGTGCGCCCATCCTGGGCTGCTCCTGAAAAGATACGCGCGCTGATGTGGGAGGCCTATCTGCTTCCCGATCGGGTCACAGCGTTTGAAGATACCCACAAGGTGAAATTCGTCCCGAGCTTCTTCGACGGCAATTCGGAAGCATACAACAAGCTGCGTGTCGGTGGGTCGAAGGAGTTCGATCTTGTGCAGGCCGACGGGTTCTGGCCGCAACTCTATTACCGGGAGAAGCTGCTACGCGATGTGGATTATTCAAAGGTTCCGAACGCGGCCGGCTATTTGCCTGAGTTCGCAGCCGGGACCTTCAAGGTTCTGTCTGACCCGGGCACGGGCAAGAAGATCGGCTTTCCCTTTTGCTGGGGCGCCTATGGAATAACCTATGATGCAGCCAAGGTTGCGCCCGACGAGACCGAGACACTGACATGCATGTTCAATTCGCAGTTTTCCGGCATGCTTTCCACGAGCTCCCGCTTCGAGGAGAATATTGCGCTTGCCGCCCTGCTCGTGACCGACCGGATGGGCAGTCGAGCACAGCCGCGTCCCGATGGTAAGCCGTTCAACCCCTATGTCCTCACCGACGAGGAACTGACAGAGGTGGAAAAGCTCCTGATCCAGCAGAAGGGGCTGTTGCTAACACGTTATCAGGACAATCCGACACTGTTCCAGCTTCTGCAGAGCGGTGCGGTCGTCGCCGCGACGGAATTCGCGCAGGTCTTCCGTCAGTTGTTGACGGCTGAAGCGCAGGGTGCTGCTCCGGTTGATTTCCGTCATTCCCTGAAGATGAAGGAAGGTGGCCTCGGATGGGTCGATACCTGGCTGGTCACCTCAGGTGTTGAAGACGGCAAGAAGTTTGACCTCTGCAACAGCTTCATCGACATGATGATCTCTCCGGAGGTGATGAAGAAGATTGGCGAGGTGGCGGGTTGCTCGACCACGGTTGACCTTCGCGCGATCTCGAGCGAGTCGGAGCGAAAACTCTTCCTGATGGACCGCTCGAACGAAATAGCCGGCCTGTTCATGTTTGATCAGCCGTCGTCCCCTGAAAAGTGGGAACGCGTCTGGTCCAACGTACAGGCAGCTTGATCGATTGTTCGTCCTCTAAGGGTAGGGGCGGCGCGAGGCACTCACGTGCCTCAACCGCCCATTAAACGGGTTTGTCTCATGAGCCATAATGGTTCTTATATTCGTATCGATAACGTTTCGCGGCGTTACAATACATTCAAGGCGCTCGACAGTGTGAGCGTCGACATTGCCAAGGAGGAGTTCATTGCGATCCTTGGCCCGAGCGGTTCAGGCAAAAGCACGCTGCTGCGTCTGATCGCTGGACTAGACCGTCCAACCGAAGGCCGTATTCATTTCGAGGGAAAGGACGTAACGGAACTTGCCCCCCACAAGCGCGGTATCGGCATGGTGTTTCAGGAGTTCCTTCTCTTTCCGCACCGAACCGTGCGCGAGAACCTCGCCTTTCCCCTCAGAATGCGCAAGGAGCCCAAAGCGGTCATCGAGGAACGGGTCGAGTGGGTGGCGGGCGTTCTCTCGCTGACCACGATGCTCGACCGCTATCCGAGCCAGCTCTCAGGCGGACAGCAACAACGCGTCGCGCTGGGGCGTGGTCTGGTGGCGAAACCGACCTTGTTATTGCTTGATGAACCGCTGGCCAATCTCGACCGGGAGCTTCGCCAGGAAATGGAGATCGAGATCCGGCGCTACCAGAAGCAGCTCGGCATCCCTTTCATTTATGTCACGCATAATCAGGAAGAGGCACTCTCGATGAGCGACCGGATTGCCGTGATAAACAACGGTCGGCTCGAAGCGCTTGGTGAGCGACAGGCGATCTATGATCGTCCCCAAACGCCATTCGTGGCCCGCTTCGTCGGCAAGTCCAGCAAGTTCCAGGGGATCGTCGGGTCCAGCGGCGACACGGTGCGACTTGCCCGCTATGACCACGAATTCACGCTTCCCGCAGGCAATGGATTGAAGGCGAAAGACGCGGTCGACATCTTCGTCAAGAACGAGCGCTTTGATCTCACACGCAAGGCCGATGGTGGCGAAGGTATCGCCTGCAGGGTTATGGATGTCGTCTTGCGCGGGCCCTTCCTCGAATACGTGCTGGAGACGGACAGGGGCGACACCGTGATTGCGGTTAAGCCAAAGCGCAATGATCCGTTGCCAACTCAGGAGCGCGTGCTGCTATCCTGGAGCCCGGCTGATTGCCATGTCTTCAAGGCGGGGAATTGATGATGCGCTCAGATCTCCAACGCCGTCTCATTCTGGATGTGCCGACAGGCTTCCTACTGCTCTTTTTCGTCATGCCGTTGACGGCACTTGTTGTCCTGAGCTTCTGGCAGACCGAGAACTACAAGATCGTCCACGAATGGACACTGATGAACTATGGCACGCTTTCGACAGAAGGCGCTTACATCACTTTCTTCCTCAGGTCGCTTGCGATGGCGATTGGCGTCTCGGTAACGCTTGTCGCCATGTCCTGGCCGATCGCCTACTTCATCGTCCGCTATGGCGGGCGTTATCGCATCATCTTTTCACTGCTCCTCGTCATCCCGTTCCTCTCCGGCGAAGTCCTGCGTCTGATTGCGCTTCAAGGCATGTTGGGACCAACTGGGCTGGTCAATGGTGCCTTGCTGCGGATGGGAGCCGCGCCGCTCAGGATGATCATGTATTCCAACACAGCATCGTTCATCGCCTTCATCTATCTCTACCTGCCGCTGGTGGTCACGACGGTATATCTGTCGCTAATCAACTTCGACTTCCGGCTTGCCCATGCTGCAAGCGCCTGCGGCGCAAACCGGTTCCGCATCTTCGCCGAAGTGGTTTGGCCACTCAATCTTTCGGGTACGATCGTCGGCTTCATGCTTGCTTTCATCCCGACGCTTTCCGCTTCCCTTGTTCCCCGTTTCCTCGGAGGTCCGAATGGCACGCTTTACGGCATGTCCATGGCGCAGCAATTTGGCGAGTCGGGCACCTGGGCGCTGGGAGCTGCCATGGGTGTTGTGCTCTTCCTGTTTTCTGCAATCGCGCTCGCGATTTTGAGCTTTGGGGTAGATCTCCGCCGCACAGGCTTTACAGGATTGGGGAGGCAGTAGGATGCGACCGCATTTTTCCGACGCAATCATCAAATGGATGTTGGCGACATTCCTCATCGTCGTCTTCGCCTTCCTTTACATGCCGATCGTGCACATCCTCTTCGCCTCGCTTTCGACGCGGCCCAACTTCCCGTATCCACCGGAATTCAACGTGGCGAGCTACGTTCGCCTATCGACGAACACGGTCTATCAGAGCGCCTTCGCCAACAGCTTGATCCTCGCTTCCTGTACGGCTGTGCTTTCGACCGTGCTTGGATTTCTTGCAACCATTGGAGTGCTACGGTTCGGCGGCAGGCGAGCCCTGGTCTACGCGATCTTTTTCGCAGCGCCGCTTTTTGTCTCGGAGATCCTGCTCGGCATCTCGAGCATGGCCCTCTACTATCTCCTGTTCGAATTGCAGGGGAACATGCTGACTGCCATTGTCGCCAACACGGTACACTGCTTCAGCTTCTGCTTCCTGATCATGGCGGCGATGCTCTACAAATATGATTGGCGCATGAATGAGGCTGCCATTGTCTGTGGTGCCACGCCTTTGCGGTCGTTTGTAGAAGTCATGCTCCCGATAACTTGGCCGGGCATCATGGGCAGCTTGATCACGGCCTTCGTGCTCTCGCTCAATGGTCTCGACGTATCCTTTTATCTCCTGGGCGCGACGCCAACCATGCCATCGGTTGCCTGGGGCGCACTTCGATACGGGGTCAAACCGGAGCTTTACGCTCTCTCCACCCTCATAAACCTCATCGTATTCCTGTTGATCATCGGCTTGCTGATATCAATCAAGGTGAAAAGGAAGGCATGATAGCTGGAAGGAAAATGGCAAGTCGATAAGGTCTGTTCCCATCGCAGGCTCGTGAACCCGCTCCGGCTGTTCGAGAGAAAGCATGCTCAACTGCGGTCCTACGCCAGCGGGGCAAGGATCGCTCCAATCGCAACGAAACCGCCGCCGATCGACGAGTTCGGTGGCGCCCGCTGCGTAACCAGCAGACCATCGCCTGTCAGCAGCAGAGGCAGGTATCCTCGACGGCCTTCTCGCCTCGTGCCTTCCCCTTGGGTACTGATCCGGTGCCCATTTGCACTGATCGTGCAATTATCGCAGGATCCGCCGCCGCTGATCGACTCCACGGCGGCGGTGGCATTGTACATCGGACAGCTCCAATTGACTGACTAGCCTCGGTCCGCTCTCGCCGCCCAATGCGCCGAGGGCCACCACGGCAAAGACAAGAATTAGTGCCGTGCCACAAAGGGCCGACGGGCGGTCCCCCAGCTACCTCTAATTTCCCACCTACGCTGATCTCTGACGACGTCATCCAACTTCTCAGATGCTTAGAGAAGCGGATGTTGACCTAGAATATAGCTCTTAATTCAATAGTAACTAATAAAGTGAACTTCCGATCAATGCCTCGATACATTGAAATTATTCTCGCTCCCTGCGATGTTTTCCGGTAATATAGCTCCAAAGGCGACAGGCGTTCGAAAGAACTCATGAATTAGCGCCGTGGCGCTCGGTACGATTCAAATTTCCCCATGACATGTCTTCCGCCACCGCAAGGTGGTGTCGCTACCGCATGTGTGGCCGCTGTTTTGCACGTCAACGGTCCAGCAGGTCCTGAAGCAACGGGAGAAAGAAGATGGATTTCATTGAACAATGGTTCGGGATTTCCCCAGACGGTGGTGACGGCACGATTGAACTCCTCTTTTTCGCGATCGTCATGGTCCTCCTTACTGTCGTCGTTTGGCGTCGCTGGATAGCGCGTCGCTATTCCCGCAAGTTCTGAGGGTCACAATGGCCGTCGGGTCTGGCGGAGCGGGACATGGCATCACAACGATGCTTCGTTCTTGGGCAACCGTCGGCGAGGCAAGTTGCGACGGCGGTGTATGGACGCGCTATTCTTGCGTGGAGGCACACATATGACCACGGATGTTGTCACAATTTATGAGGACACGGTTTTTGGGGGACGAAGCAAAGCGCTCGCTCCGGGTGGCTACCGCTTTTTCACGCCCGACGATTTCAATGACGTCGTGTCTTCCATCAGGATTCCAGCAGGGCTCGGGGCCCAACTCTTCGAGCATGCGGATGATGGCGGCGGCTACGGCATTTCCATCGACTTGCTGGAGGATTGTCCGGATCTGTCGGTGTATGGCTTCGATGACAAGATCTCTTACGTGAACGTGTTTTCGATCGTTGACCGTCCGGGTTTTGTCTGGGCACGGAGCCGCATGGAAAACGGCCAGTTCATCCCGGGCCACTGGGAGCGCCAACGAGCCAATGGAGCCCTGCCAGACAACTCCACGGCGGTGGTGTCGCCACCCTATGCGCCACATCCCTCCACCGCGGCAACGGTGATGCATGTTGACGGCGCCCAAACAATCATCACGTTTCTGGGCGGCCAGAACAGCTCGGACGCAGCAATGTGGGAACATGCGGTTGCCGACCAGATGGGGATCATCGGCAGCGACTTCAGAGGTCCCGAAGAGATCGGCTCGGCCGCTTTCGAACGGGCATCAAACAATATAGCAATTCCGGACAACTTGAACTTCTGGTATCCGCAGAAGCAGCCGCGTGACCACCGATCCGTCGTCTATTTCAAGCGGACGCTGGTCGGCAAAGTGAACAGTGTCCATATCGCAGATATTAACGGTACCTACGAAGACCATGACGTCAACATAGATGTCATTCCCAATGAAAAGTACCAGTACCTTATCACCGATGGGCATCCGCGCGAGTACACCGACATCATGAGCGCTCAGTGGAATCTGAGTCTTCACCAGTTGGGCAAGCCCAATTGCGACGACAGCGAGAGTGTCGCCGAGGCCGCCCTCGTCGAAGCGGAAATACAGCCTGACGGCGATGTTCACTCCGGAACGGCGCAGACATTGAATGACTTGATTCTGGCACGGGGGCCTCAGGATATCTGCATCTACGGTGTCTGGATCTACGATAAAGGGCACTGCTGCCATTCGGAAATCCATCCCGCCGAGCAAATCTGGTGGCGGGATAATGTCGGGGTCAATCAACACAAGTATACGCTCAACGTGTTCTGCGATGCCTCCAAACGCTTCTGGTGGCGCGACCAGATGGACGACGGCACCAAACTCAAGCCTTGGGGTGCGCCTCCGATTACCGGCACGTTTGCGATCGCGTTCGAGGCTGAATTGGGAAAACCCGCCATCACATTCGAGGTATCCAACATTAATGACTACAACGTCGCGGCCATTCCCAATGGCAACCAAGTCTACAACCTCGTCTACCAGAACAACATTCTCGTCTCGTTCATTCCACACAACGACGCGTTCAAGGTAACTTATGAGAACGTTGGATTGACCCGCGACAATAAGGTCAGGGGATTCCTCGTCATCCAGACAACGGTCGGAACTGTAACCCAGACGACAAACCGGCTGCTCATTCCCAATTCCAATCCGCGATTAGCGCCGATCATTGCGGATATTCCGCCGGGCACCGACGTCAATACGATAGACCAGCGGTTCGAACGTGAAGCCTTCAAGAAAGTTGAAGGGCGCTATATGTTCAGCGTGATGCAGACTGATCCGCTGCCGAACCTTGTACATGGTGTGTGGAATTCCGATTTCCTGCGACACCGGCTGCACGTCGCATCGACTCCTTGAGCCATAGCCGCTTTAGCTTTAAGGCAAGAGCGTATGTCCGTCTTCGTGGCTGAGGTGGCTCGCCCTACCGGTCTTCCGAGGGTTGATCGGATGGGCCGAGCCGATCCTCGTCACAGGGGGACGAGCCATGGCAGATTATAGAGAAGTGTTCGTTGGAATCGATGTTGCCAAGCGGAAGAATGCGATCGCTGTCGCCGAATTCGGCCGGGAGGAAGAAATTCGCTTCTGGGGCGAGGTTGATGCATCGGGTGCAAGCATGCGCCGCATCATCCAGCGGATAGCTGCAAAGTTTGACTGCGTTCATTTCTGCTACGAGGCGGGCCCGACCGGATATCGTAAGAGCCTCGGCCTGAGCATTTAAAACAGTCCAAGTTTTTATCCGCACCCCCTTATGCGCCTAACCGGCTCAGTTCTGCGTGGAAACCAACATATCGCGCGACAAAGCGAAAAAGACTCCCATTGGTCGTCAATCACCCTTTGCGGCATCCCGCCATGCCCGCTCAAACGGTAGACGCCAAGCGTGGGGCGCAATAAGTTGGTGAATGGACTTCGGCCCCCAGCCGGCCTGATCGTAGAGGCGCACCGGTGGCGGGTTGTCGAGAAGAGGCTGGGACACCTCCCAGAGGCGCTCGATGCCCTCGGCTGTCGTGAACAGCGTATGGTCGCCGCGCATGGCATCGAGGATCAGACGCTCATAGGCCTCCAGAACTTCGCCGATAAGGCCGGTTTCACTCATGGCGAACTGCAGTGAAAGCTTGTCGAGCCGGAAGCCCGGGCCTGGTCGCTTTCCATAGAAGGAAAGCGAGACCTTGGACGCATCAGCGAGATCGAACGTCAGGTGATCAGGCCCCTGGGCCCCCACGCCGGAGCCTGGGGGAAACATCGATTTCGGCGGCTCACGGAATGCTATTGAGATAATGCGCTGCCCCTCGGCCATGCGCTTGCCAGTGCGCAGGAAGAAAGGCACGCCGGCCCAGCGCCAATTGTCGATGGCGCATTTGAGGGCGATAAAAGTATCTGTGTCGCTTTCGGGATCGACGCCAGGCTCATTGCGGTAGCCGATATATTGACCGCGCACGACGTCACGCGGCTCGATCGGTAACATCGAGCGGAACACTTTGTTCTTTTCTTCCGAGATTGGCGCAGGTTCGAGAGCCGTCGGCGGTTCCATCGCCATAAACGCGAGGATCTGAAAGAGGTGGGTCACCACCATATCACGATAGGCGCCGGTGGTTTCGTAAAAGGCGGCACGAGTAGAAAGGCCGAGCGTTTCCGGGACGTCGATCTGCACATGGTCGATGAAATTGCGGTTCCAGATCGGTTCGAACAGGCCGTTGGCAAATCGGAAGGCCAGGATGTTTTGCGCCGGCTCCTTGCCGAGAAAGTGATCAATGCGAAAAATCTGCTTTTCGTCGAATACCTCGTGCAGCTTCTTATTCAGCTCAACAGCGCTCGCAAGGTCCGTGCCGAAGGGCTTCTCCATGATGATCCGCGAGCGCTCCGTCAGGCCGGCCTGAGCAAGGAGTTGTACGGCTGGAAGGGCGGCGCTTGGTGGCACGGATAAGTAGTGCACGCGCCGTGTCTCCGGTCCCAGCGCCTCTTCAGCTCTGTCGACTGCTTCCTTCAGCGCTCCGGCACCGGCAGCGAGTGGGACGTAGTCAAGCGAGGCCGCGAACGCTTGCCATTCGGGCTCCGAGAACTTGCGCGTCAAGAACTTGTCGAGCGAGTCTCGGGCTATGGAGCGGAAGCCATCAGCATCGATATCGTCGAGTGAGACGCCTATGATGCGGCAGCCCGGGATAAACCCCGCTTTGGTAAGGTGGAACAATCCCGTCAGAAGCTTGCGTCGTGAAAGGTCGCCCGTTGCGCCGACGAGCACGACGACCTGTGGATAGCCGGGACCGACCCGAGTTGAATTCTTGCGCAATCCGCCCATCCTGAAATCTTGCGTTGTGTCTCGGGGATGGGCTAGCGCGTGCCATCGCGAAGCGGCTATGCTCGATCGCGAAGTCACGATCTGGAAGCTTATCCCTCTGGGGTTAATAGAGGCATGGATTGCTCGGCTGAGCAAGAGAAAGCGAGACCCTTCCGCTGTCGTGGGGCCGCGGAGCCCCCGATCCATAAAGGCCGTTCAGGATCGGCGGTAAAGTCCGGCGGTCTTTCTCGTGTGACCCGCTGCCATGTGGCGCTAGTTAAGCAAGAAATGATGCCGGGAGGCGGCGGCACGAACGTCCGGCCAACGATGGTTACCTCTCCAATCTCTGAACCGTAATCCGTGTTTGCAGCCAAAAAACTACGCTGCCTCGCCAAACACATGCTCCGAGTTCCAACCGGCAATAAACAACGACAGCTCGCCCGCAGCAACCGGCTTGCTGAAATAGAACCCCTGGACCTCGTGGCAACCCTGTTGCCGCAGGAAGGCTGCCTGCTCGATAGTTTCGACACCTTCGGCAGTGGTTACCATGTTCAGGCTCTGCCCAAGACCAATGACGGATTTGACAATCGCTGCCGATTTTTCCGTGTTGCTCAAGTCACCAATGAAGGATTTGTCGATTTTGATCTTATCAAAGGGGAACGAGTTCAGATATCCGAGCGACGAGTATCCGGTTCCGAAATCGTCCATGGCGACTTTCACTCCTAGCGATTTCAGACCGCTGAGAATCTCCAGGGCCGCAGTCGCGTCGTTGATCAGAACGCTTTCGGTGATCTCCAATTCAAGACGCGCTGGGTCGAGCCCTGTCCTCGCAAGGATTTGACGAACTGTCTCGACGAGTTCCCGATTTCGAAACTGAACGGGAGAAAGGTTGACGGCCACCCGGAGCCGCTCCCATTCTAGCGCCTGAGAGCACGCTGTTTCGAGGACCCACTCACCGATTGCGACAATCTGGCCAGTCTCCTCGGCCAATGGGATGAAATCCGCGGGAGAAACCAAGCCCCGCACTGGATGGCGCCACCTGACAAGAGCCTCGACAGCCGCGATATTTCGCGTATCCAGCTCGATGAGCGGCTGGTAGTGCAGTTCGAGCTCCCCTTTCAGAACCGCTTGACGCAGATCGTACTCCAGCACTCGGCGTTCCTGAAGCTCGGCGTCCATCTGAGCTTCAAAAATCCGGTAAGTTGCTCGCCCCCCTTGCTTCGCGCGATAAAGTGCGATGTCCGAGCTCTTCAGCAGCCGCTCCGGGTCACTTTCGGTGTTGGCCAAGGCGATGCCGATGCTGACGCCGATGTGGAGGTTTTGACCGTCAACTATGAACGGCGTGCGAACGCTTTCGATTATCTTTTGACTGAGTTCTTCGGCGTCACGCGGTTGGTTTGTGCCGATCTGAATAACAGCAAACTCATCCCCACCCAGGCGAGCAACCGTGTCGTTGTAGTTGACGCACTTCATCAGGCGTTCGCTGACTTGTTGTAGCAACTGGTCTCCAGCTGCGTGCCCCAGGCTGTCGTTGACCTCTTTGAAGTTGTCGAGATCAAGGCAGATCACCGAGACTGCCGACGATGGTATTGCACTTGCCAAAGCAAGATCTAGCCGCTCGCGGAACAATACCCGGTTTGGGAGACCGGTAAGCGCATCATGATGAGCAAGATGAGTCACACGCGTCGCGGATGCCTCAAGAGCGATAGTCGACCTGCGGGCGTTCCTAACAACAAGAACTGAAAACGCAGCCAGAATAATGAGTGCGAATGCAAGCGGGGGAACGATAAAGTTTAGAAGTTGATCGCCGGGCTTCGGAGGTGACCAGGATATCGCCCCCAGATACATCCGGTTCTGAGTCATCAACGGAATGGACGCTTCCTTTCCGGGCTGACTATCAAGGGTAATGTTGAGATCGGTCAGCAGATAGTCGTGCCCCATCTGATCCAGAAACTTCTGATCCAGCCGCTTGGCGAAAACAAGCATTGTCAGCTCACTCGCCTTTACCGTCGCGCGATCGACTGATGGTGGAACAATGCCATTTGCGGCGACCACGTAGATATCATCGCCAGACTTGATCAGACTGGTCGTCGGATTGGGTTGTATGGACGCCACATGCAGGAGGTCGCGCAGGCCACGTGGCATCAGGGCCAAGGCATCGACCTTGGTCGGAACACCGTCGATTAGACTGTAGATGGTTCTGTCGCTCGGACCGACCACGAAGACCATCTCATAACCAAGATCGTTGTAAATATTTGCCGCGATGTTTCCATCTGTAACTGCCCAGCCCAGATCGATGCCCCCGTTGAGGTGTTCATAAACGTCCGGCCGGATTGTATAATCTCTCAGATTGCGGCCAACCTCGCGTGCCTTCACTTGGAGTGCAGTTGTCGCGAGCCTCGTCGAGGCTTCGATCTCCAACTGGTTCTGTTGCCGAGCAGATAGAGAAAGGAACCCGATAACAACGGCGATCATGACCAGCATGAGACCAGCCATCGGATATACGATGCGCCTTGTGAACTGCTGACTGGAGAAACGAGCCGAACTGGACGTAAAACTGCGCATATCATCCTCGCTAAGGTTGCGGGAAAGCTACAGTTGCAACAACAAACGACAGGTTAAATCTAACTGCGCTGTTTAAATACAGTTAATAGAAATGTTAAAACTTGTAGCTATATTTCGGACTGGCCTCCCTCCTGAAACGGCACGGTCGACATCGAGCAGTCTGACCCCGTTCCCGACGAATTCGCATCTTGCTGCCGAGCCCTACAGTCAGCTTGACGCCCGTCAGAGCTTCTTTACCGCCTAGTCTACCAGTCCCGGCATGGCGTTAAGTATGGAGAACGTCGGCGCCAAGTATCGGGAGGCCTACAAGGACGCGGACGGCGAGTATCTTTCGGGCGACGTGTCATATCGCCTCCATCTGCAGAAGGACATTCCTGCTCATATCTTGTCGGTGACGGTCTACGATCCCATCACGAGCGCGGGCCTCGACAATGGCCAGCCGTTCCCGTCGTTGAACACCATGGACAAGCCCGTGCAGAATGCGGACGGCACCACGGATATCTACGTCGGGCCGAAATCACCCGGCGCGGACAAGAACTGGCTGGCGACGATCCGGGAAAGGGCTTCTTCGCCAGCCTGCGCCTTTACGGCCTGCTTCGGCATTCTTCGAGAAGACCTGGAAACCCGACGACATCGTCAAGATCAAGTGAGGTAACGTCGTGAGATCGATATTTCTTCTTGTAGCGGGGATGGTCGCCTTTGGCGCGGCGGAGGCGGTTTCGAGATGATGACGCCGATCCCTCCGGAGATCACCACGCCAGATCGCCTCGATACCCGTATTGGCAATCTCGATTTCAACGATGGCGTGGGCCACGGCAGAAACCGCGCAGAAGGTCTGGGACCAGCTTGATTTCAGCGGTGGAATCGAGGCGTTTCTCAATGGCATCCCCGGTGCCTCGATGGAACCTGTTTAGGCCTTCTTCCGCATCATTAACATCAAAAACGGCGCGCCGATCATTGCTGAAACGAGGCCAGCCGGGATCTGATAGGGAGACACGATCGTGCGCCCCAGGAAATCGGCTGCCACCATGAGCGCTCCGCCGATCAGCGCCGCACCAACCATCTGCGGCAATGCGCGTGTCAAGCCTGCTTCCCGTGCCAGATGCGGTCCCATCAGGCCAACGAATGAAAGCGGACCGACAGTGAGCGTCGCCGCGCCGGTCAGCAGACCCGCCAATCCAAAGAGAATCAGCCTTGATTTAGCCAATGATACGCCGACAGCGGATGTCGGTGACGGCCCGAGTGGGAGGATATCGAGCCAGCGTCGGGTGGCAAAGGCAATGGCCATCAAGACTGTACCGATAGCTACTTCCATCAAGGCAGTCGGCCCGTCGACGAGATAGGTTGAGCCGCTCATCCAGCGCATGAGCAGAGCTGCCCTCGGATCTCCCGTGGAACTCAGCACACCGACGACTGCGTCGACCATCGCGCTCAGCGCAATGCCGGCAAGCAAGACGCGCTCGGGAGAAAAGCCGGATCGCCGCGAGCTTAGGAAAATGACGACAAGCACACCGACTGCACCGGTAACGGCAAAGCTAAACTGACCGAAGAAACCCGGCGCAATCGCAAACAAACCGATAGCGACACCGAATGTCGATCCCGCACTGATGCCGAGGACTTCGGGGCTCGACATCTCGTTTCCGGTGAGCCGCTGGAGGATCGAACCCGCGACCGCAAGCATTGCACCTGAGGCCAAGGCGGCAAAAATCTTCGGCGCACGAATGGCGAGGATGTCTAATGACATATCACCGGAGAGAATCGAAAGGCTGCCATCGATGCCGCGTCCGACGAAAATGCTGATCCCTACGGACAGAAGAAGTCCGACTGCGACGAAGGCGATCGATCTCGCGGCGCCCGATCGTCGTGGCCCATGCCAGACTGATGATTGTTGTATCCGATGACGGATTTTCAGTCGGGGCAGCAGCGCCAGCAGGAGGGGTGATCCGAAGATCGCGGTCACTGCCCCGGTTGGCAGGAAATCCCCAAGTCCACCAGCGACCAGTTGGAGCACAGCATCGGCGCAGAATAGAAGGCTGCCTCCGATGAGGGGAGACCAAAAGATCAGTTGTCCGGGACGCCGCGCACCCGACAGTCGCGATAGCGTTGGCGCGACAAGGCCGATAAAGCTGATGACCCCGATGGCGCTCGTGACGAAGGCAGAAAGGGCCACGGCGCAGGCGATGGCAATGAAACGCAGCCGACCCACTCTGACGCCAAGTGACGCAGAACTGTTGTCACCGAGATCGAGGAGAGACAACGGCCTTACGATCAAGGCGCAAACGACCGTCACCGCTGCCATTTTCCAGAGCAACGACAGAGGTATGACCCAGCTCTGCTGCGACAGGGACCCGCTTCCCCAGATGAACAGGCTCGCGAGATAGCGCTGGTTGAGATAGGTCAGGATGGCGGAGAGGCCGCCGCACCATAGGCTGAGCACCAGTCCGGATAGCACCAGCGAATAGGGCGAAAACCCACGCCGCGCACCAAGGCTGAGAACAATCGCCGCGGCAGCCGCGCTCCCCGCCAGGGCAACGAGATCGCGACCGGTTCCAAGCAGTCCAGGAAGAAAGAGTGACGCCACCACCAAGGCGAGGTTTGCGCCCGCTGACACGCCGAGCGTCGTCGGATCGGCAAGCGGATTGCGCAAGACCTGTTGGAACAGAGCACCCGCCAAGGCAAGCGCTGCGCCTGCGAGGATCGCTGTCGCCAGCCGCGGCAGCGTCGAATAGTAGAGTACCAGCCGTGTTGCATCGTAGCCTGCCTCTGAAGGGAACCTCAACGAGGGAGTGACAAGCAACAGCGATGCGCCGCCTCCGACGATGAGAAACATGGCGACGACCAGCGCCGGCCCGAGGACGTCTCGGCGAGAGATGATCATGCGTCGCGCTCCAGGAGATCAGTCAGAAGACCCGCAAACCGGATGGCCTCGTTCACCATTCCGAACATCAGGGCTGCGGGCAGGATCGATAAGTGTCCAGGGCGTGAAAACGGGAGCCTGTTCCAGAGAGGGCTTTCAGCAAGCTTGGGAAGAACGTCTGGCGGAACGGGATCGAAAGCCACCAGGCGCGCATTCGGGTCCGTGATCTTGGACAGATCTTCGATACCAATGGTTTCGAAACCCCAATAATTCGATTCCCTCGTCCATGCGTTGTTGACGCCAAGCCGCTCGAACACACCATGAAACAGGCCGGGATTCGAATAGATGCGGACGTGGCGTGCATCCATGAAGTTCACCAAGGCGATCGGCGGTATGTCTTTTCCCGCCAGTCGCTGGCGGCAACCATCAAAGAAGGCTTCGGATTGCTGCAGGAATTCCTCGGCTTCCTTCTCCCGTCCTATTTCTACCGATAGCTTGCGTGTTGCAGCGATTGCCGACTGAAGAAGAGGTCCACTGTCGGGCGTGAATACCTCCAGACGGACAATCCTGCCATAGGGCTTCAGCCTGGGCAGCAGCTCGTCGAGATAGGGCGTCGTCAAAATGATGTCGGGTTTCAGCTGGAGCAGGACTTCGAAGTTCACCTCGAAGGAACTGCCGATATCGACGACGGTATCGGGCATTGCCGGCTCGACCACCCACCGACCCCAGTCCGCGAGATCGGAAATGCCGACGGGCGGCAATCCGAGGGAAAGAAGCGTGGATGACAGGCCATAGTCTAGGCTGACGATTCGTTGGCCAGGCGCCTGAGCGAATAGCGGCGTGGGGATAACCGCCATTGCCGTCGCATACTGCAGAAAGGCCCTTCGCGAGACGAACATTGGCTCTCTCGGCTTAGCAGGCATAGGCGAGGGGGTGGTTCAAATTGGGCGCGGAGATAACGTTCATGTCGATCCCATAAATGTCGTGCAAAGTGTCAGGCACGAGTATTGTGGCCGGCGTGCCGCTGGCAACGACCTGACCGCGGTTCAGTGCGTGGATCCGATCGCAGAAGCGTGCCGCCATGTTGATATCGTGAAGGACGATCACCACGCTCCTGCCGCCTTCATGTGCCAACCGACGAACGAGGGAAAGCACCTCAATCTGGTGGGCGACATCGAGTGCGGCGGTGGGTTCGTCGAGTAACAGACAGCGGGCATCCTGAGCGACCAGCATCGCAATCCAGGCGCGTTGCCGCTCGCCGCCGGACAGCGTACCAACCACGCGATCCGCGAGCATTTCTATGTGTGTTGCCGCAAGGGCTGCATCGACCTTGTGCCTGTCGGTCTCGGAAAAACGACCGAGCGCGCCATGCCATGGATAGCGCCCGCAACCGACAAGTTCGCGAACCGTCATCTCCAGGCCCGTGCCGAGATCTTGTGGCAAATAGGCGACCGCTCGCGCGAAGTCGCGGTCGCCATAATCTCTGAGTTCACGGTCGCCGCAGACGACGGCTCCTGATGTGGGCGAGAGTTGGCGCGCAAGGATCTTTAACAGACTCGACTTGCCCGATCCGTTGTGGCCAACCAGGGCCACCACTTCGCCTGCCGGGAATTCGAGACTGACATTGGACAGGATCGTGTTGCCCTGGATCGAAAGCCCAACGCTGCTGACTTCAAAGGCTTTTGTCGCTTCGGACATCTCTTGCTCGGGCTTTGGCGCGGTCAAAGTGTTTCCTTTAGATTTGGACGTCGGCTATCGGGTCCGGAGGTGGTCAGCGGCCCGCGCCAGCCGTTTCAAACGCAATACCCACGGCGCGATTGACGGCTGGTCCGAGCACGGACATGTGAGTCTGTCCTGCAAAGAGCTCGAATTGCGTGCGAATGCCGGTCGCAGGATCATGCAGCCGATCTGCCATTTCCTGCGCCAATGCAACGGTGCGTTCGATCTTCCTTTTCTCGCTACGGGATGCAGCATCCTCGTTGCGATATTGGAAGGGAGCAAGCTCGTCGCCTTCATACTCGCCGGCTGACAGATGAAGAAAGACCGCGGAGCCAGTAATCGGTTGCCGGCGCGCCTCATTGTTCAGGATTTCGCTTTCCTCCCAGTAGATTGTCGGACTGGCGGCAATCCAGTTGGTGAAAAGCGCCGGGCGTTCGAAGAGAGCATAAAGCGTAAAAAGCCCGCCGAAAGAATGCCCGAACAGCGATCGGCGCGTTGGATCGATCCGCGTCATTGCGTCAAGCCGTGGAAAGAGCCGGTACTCGATAAAGTCGACGAGTTGGCCGGTCCCGCCGATGCGAACTGGAGGCCCGCCCTCGAAATAGGGCGGATAGGATTTGATCGGCGGCGGTCCAAGGTCCCAAGCCCTGCGGAAGGCATCATAGGGTTCGTCGGTGGGATAACCGATCGCGGCAACGACACCCCAGTCGACGTTGGTTCCAGTCGGATAGGGTGCTTGTGTCACGGTGCTGGCAAAAGCAAAAGGGAATGTCGCATTGCCGTCGGTCGTGACCAAAAGAGGCCAGCCGCCGGCGGGCGGCTCTCCTTTTGGTATGAAGAGCAGGATGCGATAGGGCTCACCTCCATCCATCGGTTCCAGTTCAAATTGAACTGTTCCCGGCAAGGCGCAAGCTTCTTCAGTCGTGTTCATCGCTTTTCGCCCCATCGATCGGCAAGTGGCTGCAAGGCTCGTTACCACTTGTACTTCAGCGCGCCCATGACCGTGCGACCCTGGCCGGTATAGCAATAGCCATCGGTGCAGACCTGCTCGCGCCGGTCCGCGAGGTTGGTCGCGCTTACCGAAAGCGACAGCCCCTTAAGATCGGGGGACTGGACGCCAAAATCATAGGACACGACCGCATCGAAGTAGGCGGCGCCGGGGTTCCTTGCGGTGTTCGCATCGCTGGTGAAGGAGTTGCTCATCGCGCGAATGCCGCCACCGAAGCTGAGCCCAGGTATGGCAGAGGTCTCCGGCATCTCATAGTTCACCCACAACGAGGCGACATGGCGTGGTACCGTCGAGGGCGCATTTCCGATCAATGTCGGGTCGTTATTGCCGGTGATTTCGGCATGGGCATAGGTGTAGGCGGCAATCAGGCTGATGCCGTTGTCGAACTGGGTGCGTCCTTCAAGCTCGAATCCCGTGTAGGTGTTCTCCCCTGAATTCTCGGAAAACAGGAAGCTTGAGTCATATTGGGGCTTGCCCGTTTCGACCAACCGATAGACGGCACCGGTTAGAGAATAGTTCTCACCTTCGGGCTGGTACTTCACGCCAGCTTCGATCTGGCGTCCTTTGGTCGGATCCAGAACCGAACCGTTTTCTGCAAGCGCAGTCGATGGGACGAACGAAGTACCGTAGCTGACATAAGGTGCGATGCCGTTGTCGAACAGATAGAGCAGCCCCACTTGGCCGGAAAGGACGCCATCATCCTTCACGCTGGTCGAGCCGCCGGTACCCTTTGCGGTGGATTCCTGGTGTGCCCAGTCATAGCGAAGGCCGGCAACGGCGCGCCAATTGCCAAGTTCCATCTGATCCTGGGCATAGATGCCGGTCTGGTTAAGACTGCTGCCCGTGAAGTAGGTGAGCGCGGGAACCGGAACGCTGGCGCCGGGCGTATTGGCCGCGACGCTGCTGCTACCCATGGCGAAGTCGGACGAGACCCAGGTGTAGTCAAGGCCCGTGAGCACCGTGTGGGAGACGTCGCCGGTATCGAACTCACCCTCGAGCTGGTTGTCGATCTGATAGCTGCGCATGTCCTCCGTCACTGCCGTGGTCGGCCAGCTGCCGTCTGCGTTGACGTTGACGCGGTCGAGGTAATGCGCCTTCAGATCCGATTCGCCTGCGCGGGCATTCTGGCGGAAGGTCAGGCCGTTGTCGAACTTGTGCTCCAGCTGATAGCCGAGCTGATATTGCTCGACTTTCTGGCTGTTGAAGTCCGGGTCGGTGTAGAGGAAGACGTCATCGCCCTGCAGGTAGCTCCAGGCGCTTGCAGCTGTCTCGCTCTTCTGCGCCAATCCATAGACGGTGAAGGTTGTGTTCTCGTCCGGCTTCCAGGTGGCGGACGGCTGCAGGAGATAGCGGTCGTCGGCGATGTCGTAGCTTCCTTCGCCTTCACGGGCCAACCCGACCAGACGATAGTTGATCTCGTCGTTGATCGGCCCGCCAAAATCGAAAGCAGCCTGCTTGCGGCCAATGGTGCCGTATTGCAGTTCGACCTCGTGATGTTCTTCCTCGAGCGGCATCTTTGAGATGCGGTTCACAATACCGGCGGCGCTCGCCGCACCGTACATCACCGATACCGGACCCTTCAGGACTTCGATGCGATCCAGCGTGTAGACTTCCGTCATGAACGAGCCGTAGTTCATGATCGGCTGGCGCAGACCATCGCGGAAGTCGCCGGTGGTCGTTGTCTCGATACCTCGGATGTAGATCTGGTCGAATCTCGGGTCGTAACCGAAGGCGCCGGTGGTGACGCCCGAGGCGTAGCGGGCCGCCTGGATCATGTCGGTGACGGCGCGCTCGTCCATTTCCGCGCGGGTAACAACAGATATGGCGCGCGGAATCTCGACCAGAGGCGTATCAGTCTTTGTGGCCGATACCGTGAGTCGGGGAACGACCGTTGCGTTGTCCTCGCTGATCGACTGGGGATTCGAGTTTTCGCTGCTGACGGTGATTTTCTCCAGTTCCGTGCTGTTGCTGTCCTGAGCAACGGCTGTGCCCGCGTTCAGTACGGTTGCAGCGACGGATGCAACGAGCATCGTGGAGTTTAGAAGGCCGCAATGCTTGCGAGCGTGTTTGAAAGAAAATGACATTGCGTACCCTTCCCCGGCAAGCAGAGGCGCCGGCTGTTCGCTGACGCAAGACTAAAGATTTCAGGGCAGCACGTTGCGCTGCCGAAAGGCATGTCGCCTTCGGGCGCATCAATAAAAACATTACTAAATGAGTCAAGATATTGCGCTTGCCATTGCGACATTCCTCGCTTTTGTCGCTCAAATGTCACAACCTGGTTGCGACGGGCTGGTCGGTGCTCATGGCCTCCAGACGCCTCGACTACGCGGTCTCGCGGGATTTGGAAGGCTAGAGTTACCTAGCGATCTAAGGTTCATATCCCATCAAGACTGGCTGCTGTCGTTGGCCAGACACCGGCAAACCAATCGATCGACGAGCTTGCGAGGGCAGAAAAGGCGGATCAAAATCCTCTGGTGGGACCGATTTTCGGGGTAACCAACTGACCGCCCCATAGCCCGTTACTAATCGCTGCGTCCCAGGTTTCTCAATCGGTCGAATAGAACGGCCAGAACAATCGCCGCGCCGATGAAGGTGCCTTGCCAGAAGGCGTTAATGCCGAGCAGGCCAAGGCTGTTGCGGATGACCTCGATCAAGGCGGCACCAACGATGGCACCAAACGCGGTGCCGACGCCGCCGGCCAGATTGGCGCCACCGATGACAGCTGCGGCGATAACCTGGAGCTCCATGCCGGCCCCAATGTTCGTGGTCACGGCGCCGAGCCAGCCGGTCTGGATGATGCCGGCCACGCCCGCCGAAAGCGCCGAGACCATGTAGACCACGACCTTGATCTTCCTGACGGGGACGCCCGTCAGCGTCGCGGCGTGCTCGTTTCCACCGATGGCGAAGACGTAGCGTCCAAATCGCGTCCAGCGCAGCACAAAGCCGGTCAACAGTGCCAGCGCAGCCATATACAGCACCGGATTGGCGATGCCGAAAAGCCATGCTCCGCCGCCGAGCGCCAGCAGCTTGTCGTGATCCGGTCCAAACTGGAAGACAACGGTGTTGTTCGAGGCGACCATCGCGAGGCTGCGGGCAATGGAGAGCATGCCGAGTGTGACAACGAAGGGCGGGAACCCGAGGTAGGCAATCAAAATACCGTTGAAAGCGCCCACGACCAAGGCTGTGCCGATCGATGCGGCAATGCCCGTTCCGATGCCGTATCCGGCATGCATGGTCACCGCCAGCACCATGCTGCAGAGGCAAAGCACCGAACCGACCGACAGGTCGATGCCTCCGGTGATGATGACCAGCGTCATGCCGAGGGCGATGATTGCGATGAAGGTGACGTTGCGGGTGATATTGTAAAGGTTGGTTGGGGTGGCGAAGGAACTGGTGGCGAAGGACAGGAATATGCAGGCGAGGATGACCGCAATGAGGACCCAGAAGGTCTGGCTCGCAAATACGGACGAGAACCAGCTGCGTTGCTTCTGTGCTATCGTCTGATCGAGGGTTATTGCCATGGTCGACCTTCGCTCACGTTTGGTCCCGGGTTTCTCAGACCTGTTCGATTGCGCCTGTTATGAGGCCCGTGACTTCCTCCGGCGAACTCGCGGCGATCTGCTTGTCGGCAACCTTGCGCCCGCGCCGCATGACGACTACGCGGTCAGCAACCGAGAACACATCAGGCATGCGGTGACTGATCAGAATGACGGCGATGCCGCGATCACGCAGTTGACGGATAAGGGCGAGAACCTCAGCAACCTGACGAACGGAAATGGCGGCTGTCGGCTCGTCCATGAGGACCAGCTTTGCCTCGGCCAGCATGGTGCGGGCGATTGCGACAGCCTGCCGCTGGCCGCCCGACATCTGTTTCACCAGATCGCGTGGCCGCGTCTCGGATTTCAGCTCCTTGAAGATCTCGCCCGCGCGTTTGTACATCGTCTTGTAGTCGAGAATGCGTAACGGGCCGAAACCGCGGCGGATCTCGCGGCCAAGGAATACATTGGCGGCAGCCGTAAGATTGTTGCAGAGAGCCAGGTCCTGGTGGACGATCTCGATGCCCCGCTGCCGGGCGTCCACCGGCCGGTGCATAACGAGGTCCTCACCGTCTAGCCGCATCGTTCCGTGGCTTGGGCGGAAGTTCCCTGCGATCATTTTAACGAGCGTCGATTTGCCGGCGCCGTTGTCGCCCATCAATCCGACGACCTCTCCCGGTTCAAGCGAAAACGAAACGTCATTGACCGCCTGTATGGCGCCGAAATGTTTAGAGATGTTGGCGAGCTCGAGAACTGCCACCAGGCGTCTAGCCTCCCAAAGCGGGCGACCCGTGTGAGCCGCTATTTCGCTCGCCAGTTTCCTCCCCGCGAGCGCTTCCGACATTTACCCAGAACCGTGTGAAACCGTCAATCTGATGTCTCTAATTTAGTGCGTGCGCTACAATTATTGGTTTTGTAGTACAATTTCATTGACGTGCAAAAGTGTCTGTATATTAGCTGTTCATGGAGGAGAGCATGCTGATCCTTGTCACGGGTGCAACGGGCAAGGTCGGGCAGCACTTTATTGCTAGGCTGCTCGACGATCCGCGATTTTCGAAGGCGCGCATTCGCGCGCTTTGTCATAATCGCTTGTGCTTAGAAACCGAGCGCGTCGAAGCCGTACGCGGCTCGATCAGCGATCGCGAAGCGGTGACAAAGGCGCTTGCTGGCGTCACGCATGTCGTGCATCTCGCGACATGCAAGGAAATACCTGAAGATGTCATGGACGTTACCGTCAAGGGATTGTTCTGGCTTCTCGAAGGCTTCAGGACGAGCGCCACCGCGCGACAGTTCATTCTCATCGGCGGCGATGCCGGGATCGGGCATTTTTTCTATCGTCATGAAGCGCCGATCACTGAGGCGACGCCTCACCAGGCATATCCAGGCTGCTATGCGCTGTCGAAGGTGCTGGAAGAGGTAATGCTGGAGCAGTTCCAGATTCAGTATGGCATCAATGGCTGCTGCCTGCGTGCACCCTGGATTATGGAGAAGGACGATTTCAGGTTCACCTTGTCGTTCGGTAACGATGTTTTCGGCGGCCCTGACTGGAAGACGCTCGTTCCGCAGGCGGACGCGGCGCGCTATGCGCGGGATGGGACGATCCCGTTGTTGCGTGACGCCGACGAGAGACCGCTCAAACGCAATATTGTTCACGTCGACGACCTCGTGTCCGCGATCCTGGCCGCGCTCGACAATCCGCGTGCCGAGGGCCAGTTGTTCAACATCTGCATGGACCGCCCTGTCGACTACGGCGAGGTTGCCGCTTACCTGGCGCACACGCGCGGCCTGGCGTCGGTCGACATCCCGAGCCTGTTTCATTCGAATTGGATGGACAACAGCAAGGCGAAGTACCTGCTTGGGTGGCGGCCCGTCTACGATCTGGAAATGCTAATCGACTCGGCCTGGGGGTATATGCGTTCGGAGGAGGATCCTCGCATCGTCTGGTATCCGGGTTGATCATGTGGCGGGCGATGGCGTCCGTCAATTTTCAATGGGAGGAAGCTATGAGGAAAGCATTATTGCTTACCGTTGCGGTGCTGGCGCTGACGGCCGGACAAGCGCTGGCGGCCAAGAAACAGTTGGTCATCGTCGTGAAAGGTCTCGACAACCCGTTCTTCGAGGCGATCAACCAGGGTTGCCAGAAGTGGAACAAGGAGAATCCTGATTCCGAATTCGAGTGCTTCTACACGGGTCCGGCATCGACTTCCGATGAAGCCGGCGAAGCGCAAATCGTTCAGGACGTGCTGGGCAAGGCGGAAACGGCGGCGATCGCCATTTCTCCCTCGAATGCCAAGTTGATCGCTCAGACGCTCAAGACGGCAAGCCCGAAGGTACCTGTCATGACGCTCGACGCCGACCTTGCGGCAGAAGACTCTGCACTGCGCAAGACCTATCTCGGCACCGACAACTATCTGATGGGCGCGCGCATCGGTGAGTACATCAAGAAAGCGAAGCCGAAGGGTGGCAAGATATGCACGATCGAAGGCAACCCTGGCGCCGACAACATTTTGCGTCGTGCTCAGGGGATGCGTGACACCCTGACCGGTCAGAAAGGCCTGACCGAGCTCAAAGGCGAGGGCGGGTGGACGGAAGTTGCCGGTTGCCCGGTCTTCACTAATGACGACGGCGCCAAGGGTGTTCAGGCGATGACTGACATTCTCGCGGCCAACAAGGATCTCGATGCTTTCGGGATTATGGGCGGTTGGCCGCTGTTTGGTGCGCCGCAGCCCTATCGCGATCTGTTCAAGCCGATAGCCGACAAGATCGCCAAGAACGAGTTCGTGATCGGTGCTGCCGACACGATCGGCGATGAAGTCGCGATTGCCAGGGAAGGTCTCGTAACCGCACTTGTCGGGCAGCGGCCGTTCGAAATGGGCTACAAGGCGCCATCAGTGATGATGGATCTGATCGCCGACAAGCCAGTCGACGACCCTGTTTTCACAGGGCTCGACGAGTGCACTAAGGATACCGTCGACACCTGCATCCAGAAATAGTCGAGACGACGGGAACGGTGCACGAAACGTCCGCCGTTTCCAGTCCCACTAGGGCCAAATTCTGGGCACTGAATACCAGCGAACCAGTTGCCAATCACCTGCCCTTGAATGGCGGCAACAATGGCAATAGAGCAATTCGAAGCTTTTGCTGTCGCACTTCAAGCGTCCGAACAAGCGCACTCCTCTAGGGTTGGCGCTCCTGCTCTGCGCGATAGGCACTCACCATGCGGGCAAGCTTTTGCTCGTGAAACGGTTTTTCCGATTGGATGAACGCGATCATTTCTTCGACGTCATTGCCGCCACCTGGCGCATCTCCCAATGGCATGCGGTGCCTCCGGCGCAGCTTCTGCGACCAGTAGCGGATTTCGCGTTCGGCCGGGGGATACCATGTGCCTAGACGATAGAGGCGATTTTCGGTCCTCGCCCACGTAGGGGGATTGCTCGTATCCATCGCAACCAGCGCGGAGGTATGGCCGTGATCGCCGTCCTCGATTTCGGGGTGGCCAATGAACCAACCGTACAACCACGGCTTACTGTCGGAAGGTTGCTCTAGCAGCCATCCTTCCAAGATCGGGGCACCCACCAGTTCCACCTCGGATGGAGTTTCCGTCATTTCCGTAATCCGCCCGTATCGATTGTTCATTTTGTGGCCCCGGCACGGTCAGCCAGCCAGCGGACAAAGATAGCCCAAACTGGCTCGATGACGACGCCACGCAACCGACGCTCGGGGCAGCACCGGCAGCTATGGTTTCGGTCCTTCTAGCCCGAGACGTGAGGATGGTCGACAGCAATACGTTGGGCGTCAGCTCGCCTATGCTTACCGCCGGCAAGAAGGTCGCCTTCATGGCTTGGTGGCTAATCTGGCCACCGTCGGCTCAGTTCATCGTTCAAGGTTGGTTGTAGTCGTTGCTCAGACTTAATGCCGCTCACTGCCAATTGGATCGCACCAATCATGGCTCCCACCCCGCGACGGTTAGGGCTGACCGGCGGTTACGCGCCCTCATGTGGGAGAGGAACACCTCGCATCGCCCTGAAAGCAGCCACGCCGGAGGTCATCGTTACGTCGGCACGTGCTATTGCTCGTCCAATGTGCAAATGGTGGCAACAGATTCAAGATCGGACATCAATCACCGTCATTGCACAACACCGGCCTTTCGCAACCCCTCCATGACACGATCGAAATCGGCGGGGTCCTTGAAGGGGAGGACTTTGCGACGGTATTCCAAGGAGTAGTCGGGATTGACGCGCAGCACCTCCTGCCATGTCGCGCGGGCCGCTTCGAAAAGGCCGAGGTGTCCGTAACAGGCGGCCAGAAGCGCGCGCGAGACATCGGTGACGGGGTTGCGACTCACGCGCTGCAGCAACAGTTCGACGGCCTCTTCGTACCTTGCCAGTTGAAACAGAGCCCAGGCCTGAAAGTGAAGAACGACATCCGGAAAGTACGGGTTCAGAACCCTCGCCCGATCGAAATAGGCGAGTGCCTCCTCGGCCCTGCCTGAATAGATAAGTGCCTCGCCAAGGCTGACCTGCCCTTCGGCGAAGTTCGGATTGAGGACGATCGCACGCTCGGCCTCACTGATGGCGCCATCGTGATGTCGCAAGTACAGGTTGACTACACTCAGCGACCAGTGCGCCACGGGATCGTTGTCATCCCGCGCGACCGCCAGCGTCGCAGCCTCCTCGGCTTGCTCCATCGAGCGCTGCGGCAACGCGCTCCACCGATTCAAGTAGTCGAGCCCGTGGGTGAGGGCGAGGAAGGCGTGCGCCGAGGCGAAGTTCGGTTCCAGTTCGACGGCACGTTGCAAAAGGTCGCGGGCGTCGCTGTTCGTTTGCTTCGTCAGCCGATGCCACAGCTCCCGCCCACGCAAGAAGCAGTCGTACGCCTCGGGGTGCCGGGTCTGCCCCGGCGTGAGTTTTTGCCGGTCACCCTCTGTCAGGTTGACCGCGAGCGCTCCGACGATCTGCTGCGTGACATCGTCCTGAACCGCGAATATGTCGGTAAGGTCGCGATCGAATCGTTCCGCCCATAAGTGCCCGCCGGTGATCGCGTCGATGAGTTGCGCGGTGATGCGGACCTTGTTCCCCGATTTGCGTACGCTGCCCTCCAGTACATGTCGCACGCCGAGCTTCGTGGCCACCTCCTGCACCTGGACGTTTTTGCCCTTGAAAGTGAACGACGAATTGCGAGCGATGACAAAGAGCTGCGACAGCTTTGATAGCGCCGTGATGATGTCTTCCGAGATGCCGTCGGCGAAGTATTCCTGTTCAGCGTCACCGCTCATATTGGCGAAGGGCAACACGGCGATCGAGAGCTTGGGCGACGCTGGCGTGGCCGGTTGGCCCGTCGTGATTTCCGAGGCCGCAGCTGATTTGGTCCCTGCGCTGCCAACTTGCAGCGAATACACCCGGATCGGCTCGGCAATGTTCTTGAGCTGTTTGCTGCCGAGGTCGCTGACCGAGAGGTCGAGCCTCGCCTTGACCTGGCGATAGGCATCCTCGGACAGGCAGATCGCTCCCGCCGCGGCGACGCCCTCCAATCGCGAGGCGATGTTGACGCCGTCGCCCATCAGATCGCCGTCGCTTTCCTCGACGACGTCGCCCAAATGAATACCGATCCGGAACTCAATGCGACGGTCCTGCGCGACCCCCTGATTGCGCTCCACCATAGCGTTCTGCACTTCAATGGCACAGCGCACAGCGTCCACCACGCTGCGGAATTCTACCAGCGCACCATCGCCGGTGCGCTTCACTACCCGGCCATTGTGCACGGCAATCGTCGGATCGATGAGATCGCTGCGCAGCGTGCGCAACCTCGCCAGGGTGAGTTCTTCGTCGGCGCCGGCAAGCCGACTGTACCCAACCACGTCCGCGGCCAGGATTGCAGCCAGCTTTCGGTTCTCGCTCATGGCGCTGTCTCCTAACTTCAGGATAACAGGGAGACAGAGGGCAAGAAAGAAGTTTCAGCCGCTCCTCAGAGCAACCCTGGTTGAGCTCGAGTTGACCATGGCTCATGGGGACGCAGCAGATGTTGTAGCCCTACGCAATGACTGCTCTGAGATGTTCCGGCCGTCCAACGCGGCCGCCGATGTCCACGCCTAATCGAGTCTCCTTTTGAAAATCCGCGCCTGAAATTACCGGTCCGCCTCCGGCCTCAAATCGGTCATCCCAACCAGGCAAAGCCGACGTCCGTGATCAAGAGAAGTCATGGGATATCTTCGGTCTACGCCTTGGATGGCGAACGCTGGCGACCGGTGCGCGAAGCGTTCGCATCGCACCAGCCAGCGAACGGCCAAGAGGACCAAACGGTCGAACGTACGATCGCCAAGCCATTTGCGGGTATTGATCATCATGCTGGCAAACTTCCCAGCCACGTAGCGGCTCCTGGGACGACGTGCCCTCACGGCCTTGGAAACCACGTCCGCGATTACCTGCGGCGACGAGCCGCCGCCGGCCTTTTAACTGTCCGAAGTCGCTGGAGACGTTCTTCGCCATCCGGCTGTAGGCAGTGCTCCCTGAGAACGTTATCATCGGGCCTTCGAAAACGCTGCCGAACGCGGTCTGGATAAGGACCGGCTCCACCACCACGACATTGATGCCAAACTGGTGCAGCTCCAGGCGAAGGAAGGCAGTCCGACACTCCCAGCGCATGTTTGGATGCATGATACCAAGCATGGCGGGTAGATTTTGCCGCCCATCGACGTGATATTGATGATCGTTTTGTAAGGGACCAATTCCTGGATCAAAGCGGCGGCACCGAAGAGGTTCACCTCGAACTGAGATCGGCACTCCGCGAACAATATTCAACGCCTAAGGAGAGGAAAGCCGGGTAGCTGAAGGCGGTTTTTGGTTGGGAGGCGATTGCCGTGTCGGCCTCTTGGCGCTCGATCATGCACGGTGGCGATCAATGTAGAGTTAGAGGTTCCTCCTCTACGCACTCAAAATCCACGTTTACATGCGTGGGCGAATGCACTTGTTCGAGCCGCTCGGAGACGCTGGCGACGTAGCTAATCCCTTGTTCCAACAGAATTTCGACCGCTTTGATTGTCTCGGCCGCCACTCCCGTTCCACAGCCTCGGATCGAGAGTGCCAGATAGGTGGCGTTTTGTGCCGACTGATAATCGCCGTGCACATCGGCCTCCTCGGCGACGTTTTCCAAGGCTTGTGCGACTAGCAGCATCATGTCCGATCGCTGGGCCGGCGTCATCTCGTTCAATGTTCTTGCGGTCATCGTTGCCATCCATGGTCCCGCCACAACGATGCTGTCAGCGTCGCTGGCGAGTTCTTTGTTATTGTGGAGACATTCAGGGACAGTGACTTGTCCGTGGTCATCAGATGGCAATCGAAAGTGGCGGCGACAAGGCCACACCTATGCTGGTAATACAACACAGTCCTGCGTCGAATGGGCAGCGCCGCTATCTCTGGGGATCGTAGAAAAGGTCTCTAAATCTCGCCTTCGAGAGACCTCAGTGAACGACTGTAGCGATGTGTTCGTCCGTTGGTGCTGGGACTTTATGTATTTCCGTCACAGACCAGGCAGTAACCGAAGCGGTGACGGCAATGTACATGAAAACCCCCTTGAACGGACGGGCAGTCAAGACGGAGTCCCTTGTCGCTTCCAACGACTTCAACTTCTTGGTCATTGTGCTCCTTTGTGTCTGGACGCGGCGATATAGACGATTAGCGCAATCTAAAGAACGGCAGGAATCGATTACCTGCCCTGCGGCTGGCGAGTACAGGCCAATAGTCGTGCTTCGGATGACGCCGTACGCCGATAGCGTACCCACCGGGAATGCCAAGGCTGCTGCGATCCGCGGAACAGATTTCCCGAATTCCGGACAAAGCCGTCTTGCCGGGCTGGAGCTACGCGCGTCACCGCTTGCGAGCCCGCGGTGGCGCGACGGACTGCCGTTTGACAAGTGAACATTCGAGCTTGGTGATTGGATAGCGCCGTTTCTCAGGAAGGCGTTCGGGATGGAGATGTTCGATCGCCCATTGTCCCATGGCGAGGTGCGGGAGGACCGACGTTGTCAGCGGGGGGACCAGGTGTCGCGAGATTTCTTCGTCGTCATAGCCCATGACCGACATGTCCTCGGGGATATGAAGGCCCGCATCCTTCAGGGCTTCGTAGCACCCCACTGCCGTGCGGTCGTTCTGGCAGAAAATTGCCGTCGGAGGCTCGCTCAACGCAAGGAGTTTCTTGGTGGCGGCGTAGCCTGCACTTGCGGACCAGTCTCCTTCGACGACCAGTTCCGGATCGAATGGAATATCCGCCGTCGCGAGCGCGCGTCGGTATCCGGTAAGCCGATCCTGCGCAGCCTGCATCCAGATCTCGCCTGTTATGGTCGCGACCCGACGATGCTTGTGCGCGATCAGGTGCCGGGTAGCGTTCTGACCACCAGCAATCTCACTGGGCACGACTGCGGGAAATGCGTAGTCCGCCGTGTAGCAATTGAGGAGGACCGTAGGGATGTTGAGCTCATAGATATAGGAAGGGAGTTCCACTTCCCGGGTATAGATGGTCATGTAAATGAGCGCCGATATGCCGCCGTTCGTTAATGCCCTAATGGCTCTTGGCTCCATGAAGGGATCACTCAAGGTCTGCGTAACAAGCAACACATTGCCAGTCTTCCAGGATGCCTGTCGTGCGCCTTCGATGGCAACGACGGCTTCGGGGCTGGTGGCCAGTTGGTCGACGGCGAATCCAATGATGTTGTCCGATCCGGAATAGGTCGGCCCCATCGTATAGGTCGTTCCCACATAGCCGAGGGTACGTGCCGCATCGATTACCCGGTCGCGGGTCTGCTGAGAAATGCGGGTGCCGGGCGTATTGTTAAGAACGAAGGAGACCGCAGCCTGCGAGCAACCCGCCGCAGTGGCAATGTCCATCATCGTCACGCGCTCCCCAAGCCGAGGCTTTTTCTGCTTGCGCTCGTTCTTTTGCCCGGCAGGGTCGATCAGTTCTGACGTCTTGGTTTTTATCATCTGACGACTCTGTTTAGGCTGGCTGGCAGAGCGACCGCCGGGCTTGGTTGGTAATTAATATTATCAGTGCATTCCTGCCGGGACGAAGATCGTAACCTAACTTAGGTACTGAAATAAAGCAGAGTTTTAAATACTGTTGAATAGCTCCTCACACGACTGATGAAATTATTTTCACTAGAATTGATAATACTATTTACTAATTGGAATTCTTCTATACCGTTGCGGGGCGATCGGAGCTTATGCGACCTTGTCGCCTGGCGAAGGCCCTTGGAGGGGGCCCAAGCATCTGGCCGACCGCAAGGCGATCGGGCCCTCGCAATTGCGGCCCTGGGAGGAATATGATGAAGCAGCTGAAACGCAATGCCGCCTTGTTCTTCGCCGGCTTGATGCTGAGCGCCGCGCCGATCGCGGTATCTCATGCCGCCGACAAGCCAACCCTCGCGTTCGTCGTCAATGGAGCGTCGGACTTCTGGAAAGCCGCCGAGGCGGGCGTGAAGAAGGCACAGGCCGAACTGCCCGACTATAACATGGAACTGAAATATCCCGAGCAGGCATCCGTCGCCGTCCAGCAGCGACTGATGGAAGATTTGGTCAGTGCCGGTGTCAAGGGCGTCATGGTTTCGGCCGTCGACCCGAAAACTCAGACGGACGGATTGAACAAGATCGGCTCGCAGACCGCTCTTTTTACCACCGATAGCGATGCGCCGCAGACCAACCGCGTGGCGTATATCGGTTCATCGAATATCGATGCCGGCAAGCAAGCTGCCGAAATAGCCAAGAAAGCAATGCCCGACGGCGGCAAATGCATCGGCTTTGTCGGCCTTCCCGGTGCTGACAATGCCAAGGAGCGAATCCAGGGCATGAAGGATGGCCTGAAAGGCACAAAGATCGAACTGACGGATGTCCGCGGTGATGATATCGACCAGACGCGCGCCAAGAAGAACGTCGAAGATGCGCTTGTCGCAAGCCCCGACGTCACCTGCATGGTCGGCTTCTATTCATACAATACGCCGCGGATCTACGAGGCGCTGCGTGACGCCGGCAAGCTCGGCCAAATCACCGTCGTCGGCTTCGATGACGATCCGATCACACTTGGAGGCGTCAAGGAAGGTACCATTGCGGCAACCGTCGTACAGCAGCCGTTCGAATGGGCCTACCAAGGAATGAAGCTGATGGCGTCCTACCTGAAGGGCGACAAGTCCGGGGTTCCTGCCAATGGCTTGATCATCATTCCAACCGTGATCATCGGCAAGGATGATGTTGACAAGTACGCAGCCAACCTGAAGGCCATGGCCGGAAAGTAATCGCCATCGCGGCGGCGGTATTTGCCGTCGCCGCGATGAGTGCCTTCATTCCGATAGCATCTGTAGCCATGGATAGACGATGAACCAGAGTTCGGACATTGCGTCATCGAATGCGCACGCCAAGCCCTTCCTTTCGCTCTCGGATGTTGGCAAAACCTATCCGGGCGTCGTTGCGCTGGACGGTCTTTCGATCGACATTGTGCCCGGTGAGGTGATCGGCCTAGTCGGCGAGAATGGTGCTGGAAAGTCGACACTGATGAAGATCCTCGGCGGCGTGATCGCTCCAGACCGGGGAACGATTGTGCTCGATGGTTCAGAGCTGCGTTCTCTCACGGTTGAAACAAGCATCTCGTCCGGCATCGCGTTCGTCCACCAGGAACTCAATCTGTTTGAAAACCTCGACGTGGCTGCAAACATTTTCCTGGGTCGAGAACCGCTCAAAGCGGGCCCTCTGAAGCTTGTTGATCGCGAACGGCTAAGAGACATGGTGGAGCCACTTCTCAAGCGCGTGGGGGCTCACTTTTCGCCTGACACGGCTGTTGCAACACTTTCGCTTGCCGAGCAGCAGATGGTGGAAATTGCCAAGGCACTATCCATCAACGCGCGACTGGTCATCTTTGACGAGCCCACGTCAAGTCTTCCCTTGGCAGAGACCGAACGGCTTTTAAGCATTATCAGATCGCTCAGGGCAGATGGCATAAGCGTCATTTTCATCTCGCATCGACTGCACGAGGTCGAGCGCGTCGCGGATCGAGTGATCGTATTAAGGGATGGAGCCGTCGCGGGCGCGTTGGCCAGGCAGGACGTCGACCACGACCAGATGGTCAAACTCATGATCGGCCGGACGCTTGCTGCCGCCCGCGTCGCCAAACCAAACCGTTCGCCAGGCGCGGTAGCATTGAAAGCGAGCGCCGTTCGAACGGGGGCCTATCCGAGCCGGCCCGTTGATCTCGAAATCAGATACGGCGAAATCCTCGGCCTAGCTGGCCTTGTCGGATCAGGCCGCAGCGAGCTTGCAAGGGTGCTCTTCGGAGTGGATCGGAGCTACGGCGGAACTATCTTGCAGGACGGCCGGGAAATTTCGATTCGTTGCGCGCGCGATGCCGTCGCTCATGGAATATTTCTCGCGCCCGAGGATCGCAAGCGCAGCGGCATTCTTCTTGATTTTCCGATCGCCCAAAACATAACACTTGCCAATCTTCGCAAATACGCCAGCCGCTTCCTGCTCTCGTCCGATGAAGAAGCGGCGGTAGCGGAACAGCAGCGGGTTCGTTTGGTCATCAAGGCGCCTTCCGTATCGACCCGTACCGGCACATTGTCGGGCGGCAACCAGCAAAAGGTGGTGCTTGCCAAATGGTTGTCGATGCACCCGAAAGTGATGATTTTCGACGAGCCGACACGTGGTATCGATATCGGCGCGAAGAATGAAATCTACGGACTCATGCGCGCTCTCGCCGATGCCGGCGTCGCCGTCCTCATGATCTCCAGTGACATGGAAGAGGTGATGGGGGTTTCTGATCGAATAGCCGTCATGCACGAAGGCCAGATCGCAGGAATGCTTGAGGAACCCGAGTTCAGTCAGGAAAGCGTCCTGTTACTGGCTGTCGGCAAAAGTCTGAAATAGTCGCGATGGCAAATAAATGTCTTTAGGGGAGTGGGTCGCGAATGACGAAGAAAGATTTTGGACTGCTGCTGCTGATCGTCGTCGTTGGCATCGTGGTGGCAATCATCAATCCGCGCTTTCTCCTGCCGATCAATCTGGCGAACACCGCCAACTTGATTGGGCTGTTCGGCATCCTGTCGATTGGCCAGGCCTTCGTCATCATAACCGGCGGGATAGAACTCTCCGTTGGCTCGCTCGTCGCACTCCTCGGAGTGTTGTTCGTCGATTTCATCGCAGTTCAGGAAATGTCCTGGATGCTGGCCCTTCCTCTGATCCTGCTGTTGGGAGCAATCATCGGGACTGTTCATGGCTGGCTGATTACACGACTTAACCTCCAGCCTTTCGTCGTCACTCTCTGCGGCCTGCTGATATACCGCGGAGCAGCGCGGTTTTATACCGCCGACGGGACCGCAGGCTTTGCTTTTGGTCAGAATTTCCCCGATCTGGAGTTTCTCACTGCGGGACGGTTCTATGGCATCCCCAACACATTCATCGCGCTTGTCGTTATCGCAGCGATTATGTGGGTGGTCTTGCATCGCTCCGTCTTCGGACGATATCTCTACGCGATCGGCAAGAACGAGGAAGCGGCCCGCTATTCCGGGATTCGCACCGATCGCATGATCATCTCGGCCTATGTTATCTGCGGATTTCTTACAGCACTGTCAGCGATCTATTTCGCAATGTACACGCGCTCGATCTCGCCGGCGAGCCACGGGCAGTTCTACGAGCTCTACGCGATCGCGGCAGCTGTGCTTGGCGGCTTTTCACTGCGAGGTGGAGAGGGATCGATCGTTGGCGTCGTGCTTGGCACCGTCCTTCTCCAGGAGTTGCAGAACCTCGTCAATCTGCTGGGCATTCCATCGTCGCTGAATTTCGCCGTCATGGGAGGGGTCATCCTCATTGGCGTCCTGATCGACCAGCAATGGCATGCGATCCGTGGGAAGCGTCGCGTTATTGCCGCCGCCCGCCACACCGAAACGCACGCAGCGACGGAGGGGAACTTGCAGCGGCCGTAAAGTAGGATTGGAAGGGGGCCATGCTCACGATTTGCTCGGGCTTCGCTTTCCAGTTTGATACCGCGTGCGCGCTCCCTGAACGGTTGCGGTTTTTGTGCGGATTGCCAGGGCGGAATGGTGGTCACCGATAGCCGGCTGCAAAGTGTCGGTCAGTTCAAATGGCGCGTGTAGGGGCGGGTGGCGCCGGTGGGAGAGCAGAAGAGATCCCGCTCTCCCACCGGCCGAACTGCGCGCCTGCGAAGCACATACTGCCTTATGCGCAATATGGGCTCCGGGAATAGCTCAGCTCGCGGGCTTCAGCGAGTGAACGATCTTTGCAACTTCCTCGTCGTGCTTGTCTTCATCGCCTTTGGTGCCCCAGTATGTGATGACAAGCATCTTGCCGCGCTTGGGCGATAGAAAGCCGAGACCGACGGACACAGGGCCGTCTTCGTCCTTGCCGTCCCAATCCAGCGCGGTGAACTCCATGCCGTTTATCTCAGAGTTGCCCGCGTCCTTTTGCGTCTTCTGGTCGATGGTCACGCCGTTTTTTGTCAGAAAGTCGACTGCGTCACTTATGACCTTGTCCGTGGATTTTTCGTCTGCGATGTCGATGGAGAAGTAGATAGCGTTGTCGTCAGAGGTCGCCTGGATGCCGGTTTCGGTTTCCTCCGGACCCCAACTATCCGGAATTGTTACGGACGCAATTGGTGCATCGCTTGGAAAAGAAATGCTCTCGGCGTGAGCGAGCAGGGGAAGCGCAGCCGCAAACACGGCAGAAAGAATTACAGACTTCTTCACGGGTAGTCCTCGGTTGAATTGGGATCGCGGCTTGCTTGCTGACGGATGCAAGCCGGCGCGGCGATGATGGGGCGTGAAGAGTTCGCGTCGAGCACTGCGGTTTCGGAGTACTTCGACAGGACGTGGACCTGGCTCTTGTCCGGGGTAGCGGTCGCTGACCAGCGCGAGATTCGGCCGCAAGCTGAATGTCGAATATTTCGCAGAGACCTATCCGGTCGAAGTGGTCGCCGTCGGCTACAAGCCGATCTACGACCCCGAGAACCTGAAGCCGCGCACATGATTGCGAGCTGCCCTCGCGAACTTCCCGATCAGTGTCGTCCGACTGTAGCGGACGATGGTGGTCACCCGAGTTCCGGCGACCTCATCCTCGATAACGAGCGAACGAATGCTGTCGCGCTCGAGAAGGGAGCCGCTATTGCTAAACAAGGCGGACGGTAGCGCCGCCATTCCGCGGTCATGCCGTCATTGTTGCTTTATCGTTGGGCCTACGCGCTCAAGAATGCCGACGAAGGTTTCGGCGATTGCTAGAATAGCCGCATGAATCGGACCTGCCGTCAGACTTGGCAGTACCGAGCCGTCGACAACAGAAAGATTGTCGACCCCTCTGAGGCGAAGGTCAGGATCCACTACCGAGGTTTCATCCTTGCCCATGCGGCAGGTGCCGGATGGGTGGTGGTGCGTGATCGCCGCCTTAGCGATGAAGGCATCGATATCGGCTTCCGTCTTCAACGGGCCGGGGAGGATCTCGTGATCACGCCAGCCAGCGAGTTCCTTGTGATGGCCGATTTCCCGCGCGGCAGCGAGGGCTGCGCGGAACATCTGGCGATCGTTTTCCGTCTGCAGATAGCGTGGATCGATCTTGAGAGGATCGCCACACTCGGGGCCAGTGATGCGGATCTCGCCACGGCTCGTGGGATGGGTGACGCCGAACAGAAGTGAGTAGGCACTGCCAGCTGCCGATGCGGTAAAGCACTCGGAAACAATCGGGGCGACACCGCATCCGACGACGATCTGGGGCTGGCCTTCCGCCAAAAAATCGGCGGCGCGCATGTAGGCCATGCTTTCCGAATGCTGCAGACGGGACGGGGCAACTTCTCGTCGCGCGGCGTAGAGATTGCCGGCGCCAAGCAGGTGATCCATCAGGTTGAGGCCCAGCTCCGGCGCCTTGACGCGGCAGGTCACACCCGCCTCGCGTAGAACATCTTCGCGTCCTATGCCTGAGCGCATCAGCAGCGCCGGGCTTTCCAGCGATCCGGCGGACAGAACGATCTCACCGGCACCGATCCTTGTGCTGCCGTCGTGTCCGACAATCTCGATTGCCGTAACGCGCGATTTCTCGAGTTCCAGACGTTGCGTCAGCGTGCCCGTCATGATCGTCAGGTTCGGACGCGCGCGTACCTCCGGCGTCAGCCATGCTTCGGCGACAGTGACGCGCCGCCCGTTGCGGATCATCAGCGAATTCGGCGTAACGCCAATCATCCGCCCGGTATTGTGGCCGGGAATACGGGGAAGGCCAAGTGCTGCTCCCGCCTCGATGAAGGCGCGCGCCACGGGGCTCACATCTTCGGCCGGTATGCGAACCGGCATCGGTCCGCCCTTTCCGTGGATGCCATCCCCGCCCAGAGAATGGTCCTCGATCGCCAGAAACGCCGGCAGCAGGCCTTCCCAACTCCAGCGCTGGTCTCCTGTTGCCTCTGCCCAGGCCGCAAAATCGTCGGGGTGACCGCGCATGTATCCCATCGCATGCAGCAGGCTCGATCCGCCGAGACCCTTGCCACGCGCCCATGCAAAGCTGCGGCCAGCGGTCCCTTCTTGTGGAACAGTCTTGTAGTCCCAGTCATAGCTGCGGTGCTGGATCGCCGGCCACATGGCCGGCTTCCAGATGTCGGGGTCGGTCGGCTCGCCCCCCGCCTCTATCAGCACCACCTTACGTGCCAGGTTCTCGCTGAGCCGTGCGGCAAGGAGCGCGCCGGCAGAGCCGGCGCCGATGATCGCCACGTCGTAATGGTTCATGGCCTTACTTCTGGTCTGCGGGAACTACGACGCCTTCGAGCGTCATGACTTCGCCATCCAGCGAAACCGAGCAGTTGCGCAGCGGAATGTCGAGATGGCAAGGCGTGTCGCGATCGCCGCCTGCCTCGGTATTCGGGCCCGACGACCAGAGAAAGTTGCCGGCGAAGGAACGGGCGTCCATGCCGAGCTGGGCCTCCGGATTGTAAAGGCCGAGTACGGTCCAGTTGGCGCGGTTTTCAAGGCCCCAACCGACATGGGCCATGGCGTAGGCGCGCGGATCGTTGAAGCTTTCCATGAACTTGCGCATGAACTCGGCGTCGTATCCACCCTTGATGTCGACGATAAAGCCCTTCTCGATCGTAACGGTGATCGGCGCGCGTGCATATTTCTTGAACGGCAGCAGGATATCGCCTTCGTCGATGACGATGGTGCCTTCGGCGCTGCCTTCGTCGGGCCAACGGGCGGAGAAGCAGCTCGGCCAGTGATCCCAGCGACCGGGTTCGTCGGCGAGGCCGTATTGCGTGAGTACCGGGTACTGACCGAGACGGCAGCGGAAATCCGTGCCCGCCTTGGATGTGACGTGCATTTCCTTCGCGGCGCCGATCTTCTTCGCAGCGGCGAGAACGCGCAGCTTGTCCTCGGGGCGCGGGATCTGGCGCATCATGATCGCTGGCGGTTCGACGGCGAGCAGCATGCGCGTTCCCGTCTTCAGGACCTCTTCCTGCTCCTTCGAAAACAGCAGCTGCAGCGTATCGATCACCATGTCCGACGCCTTCAGGCAGGCAAGCGCAGCCGAATTGCCGTCCAGCGGGGTCTTGCCGATATAGCCTGACTTGTCGGGCGAGATCGCCTTTTCGCTGTTGACAGGAGCAAGGTTCAATTCAGTCACGACGGCGCCGAGATCGGAGGCGGCAAGTTTGGCAATGTAGGCGATCTGCTTGTTGCTGTCGTCGCTCGTCAGGATGGTTACCTGCTCGCCGGCTTTCAGGTTGCACATCTCGAGCACCTGTCTCCAGCCCTTCAAGAACTGTGCGTCACCAATAGACATAATCCAATACCTCCTGTTGGGCGTCGCCCGTTTGATCGTTATGGCTGCAACCGAGCGCGTGCGATGCAAGTAGATCGCTAGCGCAGTCTATCTGTTTGTTCTTGCTTGATTTTGGAGGCAGCCGGTTCCCACTGTCGTTGACGCTCAGAGCGCCGTCTGATTGGCCAACGTAAAGAAATTGCGGTTGTAATGGAGCAGCGGCGAGGTCTCCGGTCCAAAGCGGATGGCTCTGACGTTGCCGATGAAAACGGAATGGCTCTCGGTTTCGGAGACCGACGCGATCTCGCAGTCGAGGTTGACCATGGCGCCGTCAAGTGCCGGCGCACCGGTGACAAGACGCGTCCAGCGATAGGGTGCGAACTTGTTATCCCCCGGCTCGCCGATCTGGCCTGCAAAGCGCATGGCGATCTCGCGCTGGCCATCGGCAAGAATATTGACACAAAAACTGCCGGCGGCGGTGATCGCCTTGTGCGCCTCGCCAAAACGGTTGACGCAGACGAGCATCGATGGCGGCGTTACAGACATCGAGCAGACAGCGGTTGCCGTCAGCCCGCGTCGCGTATCGCCTTCCCCAGCCGTGATAATGTTGACCGTCGCTGCCAGCTGGCGCATCGCCGTGCGAAAGTCTTCGGGCAGGTGATCGGTTGGATCCTGTGTCATGCCACGCCTCCATTTGCGGCGATTGCTGTTTCGAGGAAGAGTGCGGCTGAGGCGAGGCGATAATCCGCGCCTCGCGCGCCGACCAACTGCACGCCGACCGGCAAGCCTTTCGGTCCCTTTGCCGCAGGCAGGCAGATCAGCGGCACCTGCAACACACTCCAGAGTCGGTTGAAGATCGGATCTCCAGTCGGCATGCCTTCCGGCGCTTCGCCGGGGGCGGCAAGTGTCAGGAACGCATCGAAGCGCGACAAGATGGAATCCATCAGATGGCGAATTCCCGGGATCTCGGTCATGGCAGCGCGATAGCGGCGTTCGTCGACACGCCCCTGGTCCTCCATCATGGCGCGGGTGACCGGCGTCAACTCGTTCCAGTGGCGGCTGACTTCGGAAGCGAGCGATTGGGTCACCTCCCAGCCCATCACCGCCTCGTGCAGTTCGAATATGCCGTCATACCAGGCCGGTGCAGGGATGATGGTGATATCAGCACCGGCAGTCCCCGCGAGCGATGCGAGGCGATTGACTGTCTCGATGGCATAGGGCTCAGCCTTTTCGAGGCGCGTGCCGAGAAGAACACCGATGCGCGGGCGCGCGGGCGCGGCGAGTTCGGCGAGTTCGGATTTTCCGGAAAGAACCGCGGCGCAATGAGCCGCATCGCCGATGTTGCGGGCGATAATCCCAAGCGTGTCGAGACCGTGGCACAGCACCTTGATACCGACCGTGTTGATCGATCCGAATGTGGGCTTGAAGGCCGTGACGCCGCAGAAACTCGCCGGACGGATGACCGAACCGGATGTCTGCGTGCCGAAGGCGAGCGGCACCATGCCCGCCGCGACCGCCGCGCAAGAGCCAGATGACGAGCCGCCGGGCGTATGGGCGGGATTGTGCGGATTGCGCGTTTTGTTGGGGCTCGCCATGGCCAGTTCAGTGCTGACGGTCTTGCCCAGGATCAGGCCGCCGGCGTTGCGCGTGATCTGCACGGCGGGCGCATCCCACGGTGGCTGAAACGCGTCATAGATCGTCGTTCCGTAGCCGGTCGGCATGTCTGCGGTGTCGATCACGTCCTTGACGCCGATCGGGACGCCCGCGAGCGGTCCCTTGACGCTGGCGGCGTCCATTGCGCCGGCGGTTGCGCGCACCTGTTTCTCGTCGAGATGCTGCCAGGCCATCACCGGACCGTCAGTTTCGGCGATGCGTTCAAGGTGCGCTTCGGTGACGGCACGAACAGTGAGTGCGCCGGATCCGACGGCAGCAGCCATTTCGCGAGCGTTCAGGGCAAGGATGTCTGTGTTCTTCATGGGAATTTCCTCAGCCGAAAAGCGTCGGGCGCCGGTCGATCCATGGGGCGGCGCGTTCGAGTTCTGCCGCCAGCGTGAAAAGCATGGCGTCCTTTCCGAACGCAGCGCCGATATGCGATCCGATGGGAAGGCCAGTCGGGGTCATGCCAAGCGGCACCGACATTGCAGGGCAACCCGACGCATTGAAGACGGCGGTGAACGGGGAATGGGACCAGAACAGGTCGTAGAATTCATCGATGTGTTTGCCCGTGCCGGCCAGCTTGCCGAGCGGCGGGGCGGGCTCGGCCGCGGCCGGCGTCAACATGAGATCATAGCTGGAGAAAAACCGCGCCAGCGCGCGGGCGGAGGCATGCAGCTGATTGATAGCCCAGACATAGCGCGTGCCGGGCACGTTAAGCGCCTCGCGAACCCACTCCTGATTGACCGGTTCAAGTTTTGAAATGTTCGCGGAAGAGGGATCGCCACCAGAGACGCCAAGGGCTGCGTTGACACCGACGACGACGCGCCAGGCAGTCTTCAGGGCCTCCCCGTCGTAGCCAGCGTCGGCGACCTCCTCGACGTGATGGCCGAGGCCCTCCAGCAGCCGCGCCGTTTCACGCACGCTGCGGATCATCTCTGGTTCGATGTGGCTGCCTGTCGGCGAGGCAACGATCATCGCTACCTTGAGGCGGGGAGGCGTCTTGTCGAGCGATGCGAGATAGCTTCCGGGTGTGGCTGGCGAGGCCCAGGGATCGCCGAGATCGCCGCCACTGGATATGTCGAGCATGGCGGCATTGTCGCGCACCGACCAGGTGACGGCATGCGGCGTCGACATGCCGCCGATTGCTTCAGCCGCAACCGGACCGACGGGATTTACCAGTCGCGACGGCTTGAAGCCGAAGAGGCCGCAATGGCTGGCGGGGAGCCGCGTCGAGCCAGCGCCGTCCGAGCTGTTGGCGAGCGGCACCATGCCGCTTGCGACTGCAGCCGTCGAACCGCCCGACGAGCCGCCGGCCGTGCGACTGACGTCCCAGGGATTTCGGGTCGAGCCGAAGGCGTCGGGTTCGGTGGTGAAGCTGAGGGCGAATTCCGGCGTGTTGGATTTACCGACGATCACCATGCCGGCCGCCTTGTAGCGTGCGGTGATGGTGGAGTCGCGCTTGCTGACGGCGTTGCGCAGCAGTTCGGAGCCGCTCGACAAGAGCATGCCCTCGGCCTCGAAGCCGGTATTCTTCAGGAGCATGGGTACGCCGGAAAGCGGGCTTTTCGGCAGTCCGTTTGCAATCTGCTGCCGAGCGAGATCGAAGTGCTCGTGGACGACGGCATTCAGCTTCGGGTTCAATCGCCCGATCCGCGTGATTGCCGCATCAAGCGCTTCAACGGCGCTGATCTCGCCTTTGGAGATCAATCCGGCTGTCGCCATGCCGTCCAGTTTTGCCAGATCGTCCATCGTCTTAACTCATCTGCCCTTTGAAAACATCGAGGTCCCACATGTCCTTGGTCCCGATCAAGAGCCCTGCGTGGAGTTCGAAAAGATGCAGGCCGTCAAGAGCAATCCCGCGTGGGGTCGCGCCTTCTCCACGCGGTGTGAACGTTCCGGTCATGTGATAGGGGACGGCAATGGTGTTGCCCGCCCTTATATAACCTCTTCGGTCCCAGGAGACATCAGGCAGCATGCGCCAAAACCCGACCAGGCCTTCCGCCAGGGCGGTGCGCCCTTCGCGGCGTTTGCCCATGGCGACTTCCTCATGCCAGCCCTCGGGATGGTAGAGGGCGACGGCCTGTTCCGCGTCGCGCGACGCGTAGGCAAGATAAAATCGGTCGATGAGCGCGGCATGATCCATCGCAGTCTCCAGCATGTCCGAAAAGTAAACCCCGCCCGACTTTGGGTCGGACGGGGCAGCCAGCTTATTCGATCCCGGCGATCTTCTTCACTTGCGCGACATAACCATCACGCTTGACTTCGTTGTAGAGTCTTGCGCGAAGGGCAGGCGCTGGGGTGGCGTTGACGTTTTCGAACAAGGCCACGCGACCCGCGAGCGAACCCGACGTCATGTCCCAGATGAAGTTCATCAACTGCTCCTTGACCATGGCCGAAACGCCATGTCCGGGAAGGAGTTCGTGCAGGAAGTGGCCGACGTCAGGGTTGTCGAAAGCCTTCTTGCCGAAACGCATGACCAGGCCCTGGCCGCACAATTCCTGCAGGATGTGGATGATCTTCGGGTAGTTCTCGATCGAGTAGAGGCGACCGGCCGTCAGCATCCCGACATCGGGGCGCATGACGTCGCCTTCCGTCGGAACGGCAAGCGCTTCGGCAGCGGTGACGAAGGCGCGCAGCGTCTGGGCGTATTCGACGAGCTGGCCGAGCATCATCTGCACGGCCGGGATTCGGCCGGTGCCCAGATAATCGAGCACCATCTGGCCGGCGCCGACGAAGAGTTCGGCCTTCACCGCGAGGCGGGTGAGAACGTGCCAGTGCGCGAAGACGCAGACCGGACCGTAGTAGCTCATCGCAGTCGGGTCGCCGAGGTTGAACAGCCGCTCCTTTGGAACGAAGACGTTGTCGAAGACGATGAACTGGTCGGCTTCCTCACCGAGGCTGGACACCGGATGGTCGAACTTGCTCGACTGAGGCTGCGAAACCATTTCGCGGGAGATCATCTTGATGCCGGGGGTGTCGATCGGAACCGAGCCCCAGATGCAGGCGTCCGCCGGCGTTTCCTGAATGCCGCCGAGATTGGTGAAGAAGATGTCGTTGGCCTGCGCAGCGATCGAGCCGACTGTCTTCGCGCCGTAGATATAGACACCGTCCTTGGTGACCTTGCGCGCCTTGAGCAGCGAGGCTTCGGATGCTTTCGGGGAGGACCGGTCGGCTTGCGGGCCGGCGAGGCTTTCCGAGGCAGTCAGGTTGTTGTTCTGACCGAACTCCATGTAGCGCTCGATATTCTCGGCAAAATCCGGATCAATGCCTTCGATCAGCGACTTCTTCTTCTTGAAGGTCGGCAGATAGGCATAGAGGCCGACAACGATCGAAGGTGCGAGATCCGGCGGACGACCGAAGGTGCCGGCAGTCTTGAGCGAGGTGTATTCGATCATCTTGCGCCGCGCGGCGAGGTCTTCCTTGGTGCGCGGGATCTGCCAGGAACGGCTGAGGACGGCGCCGACCTTTTCGTCGTAGTAGGTGGTCGCGTCGGCATGCTCCTCGGTGAACTGATCGTCGAACATCGACGCCAGCAGATCGATGCCGCTCGCGAGTGCCGGCTCATCGTAGACCGACTTTAGCTTCTCGCCGCCGACCCATATCTGGCGGTTGTCCTTGAGGGACTCCTTGTATTCTTCCCCGGTCTTCAGCTTGTGCGGCTTACCGTTGATGGTCTCGGGCTTTCCCTTTGTCACTCAGGCCTCCTATTGCAATTGGAATCGCCGGTGTTCCCCTTTTTGTGGAGCGCTTCCGGTTGATGAGAGTTAAGCGTTAGCGGCTTTTTCTTCGCGGACCTGCCGGATCACTTCGGAGGCAACACGCATGGAATCAAGCGCGGCGGGTACGCCGCAATAGATGGCTGCCTGGAGGATGACCTCGACGATCTCCTCTTCCGTCACGCCGTTGTTAAGCGCTCCGCGGACATGGAGCTTGACCTCGTGCGGACGGTTCAGCGCGGTCAGCATGGCGAGGTTGAGAAAGCTGCGGGTCTTGCGTTCAAGTCCCGGACGTGTCCAGATTTCACCCCAGCACCATTCGGTAACAAGCTTCTGCAGGGGCGCGGTAAGGTCATCGGCGTTCGCCAGCGACGGTGCGACATATGCATCGCCGAGCACTTCGCGCCTAACCTTCAACCCTTTCTGGAATTGTTCAGTATCGAATTCGGGACGAGTCATGCATCTCTCCGTTGAGGGGCAGTCCGGCCAGTTGTCTTTCGAGTTCCCCGTGTGGCCGTTCTGATTGTCTCAAGGTTAGACATGCCGGACTTGACCTGTCAATAGATTGTATGACAAGATTACGGTCATACTGAAATGGAGCCGCGGTGCCTGCCAGGGCGTCACGCGGTGGGAGTGGGAATAATGGCAGATTCAGCAGCAGCGCCCGAGACTGAAATTGCGCCTTTCGAGCTTTATGCGCTGCGCTATGCCACCCACGGAGGACGCAAGGCCAAGGACAATTTTCTCTATGCGGATCCGCATGAGTCGGGAGCCGATCTCGACTATTTCATCTGGCTTGCCCGCCGGGGAGAAGAGGTCTTTGTCATCGATACAGGCTTCGGGCAGGAGGCTGCCGATGCGCGAGGCCGTACGCTTTTGCGGCGCCCGGTCGATGCGCTGGCCCTTCTCGGCGTCGATGCCTCCGCTGTTGCGCAGGTGGTCCTGACGCATCTTCACTATGACCATGCGGGGACGCTGTCGGACTTCCCGAAGGCTCGGTTCCACCTGCAGGTCGACGAAGCTGGGCATGCCACCGGCCCCTGCATGTGCGATGCCAAGGCGCGCGCGCCTTTCGATGTCGAAAATATCGTTGCCTACATCAGGAGCCTCTACGACGGACGAATCGAATTCCATCGGGGAGATGTCGAGCTTGCTTCCGGCCTATGGCTGCATGCCGTGCCGGGTCACAGTGCCGGCCTGCAGGCGGTTCGCGTCTTTACGGAGCGTGGCTGGGTAGTGCTCGCCTCCGATGCAACCCATTTTTATGCCAATATGGAACGGCGCAACCCCTTTCCGGTCCTCTATGACGAAGCGGCCCTCATTCGTGGCTATTCCAGGCTACTGGAGCTTGCTCCGAGCCCGAACCATATCGTGCCGGGGCATGACCCTGCGGTGATGCGCGCTTATCCCGCATCCTCGACGGCGCTGGAGGGCATCGTTGTGCGGCTGGATGCGGAGCCGCTTCCTTCCTGGGAGGTATTGGCGCGATGAGCGATGTGTCTGGACGTGGCGTCTTGATCACCGGCTCCGCCCTTGGCCTGGGTTTGGAATTGGCGCGAGCCTTCGCGAAGTCCGGCGATCGCGTCTTCCTTACGGACATCCGCCCCGAGATTGCTGATGCGGCGGCGGCCCTATCTGCCGAGATCGGACGGCCGGCCGGAGCGATTGAACTGGACCTTTCGGAGGAAGGCGCAGCCGATCGTCTCGTTGGCGCGGCAAAGCAGGACCTCGGAAAAATAGACATCCTCATCAACAACGCCGTAGTCCGTAAGATGTCGCCGGTACAGTCGCTCGCAGACGCTGACTGGGACAGGGCAATGGAAGTCAATCTTTCGGCGCCGTTTCGGTTGATCCGCGCCTGCCTGCCCGCCATGCAGGAGCAGGGCTGGGGTCGGATCGTCAACATGGCCTCGGTCTACAGCCTGATCGCGCTTGCCGGACGGGCCGATTACGTCACGACCAAGCACGCGATTGTCGGACTGACGCGCACGGTCGCGCTCGAACTCGCTGCCACCGGCATCACCTGCAACGCGATCTGCCCGGGATTGATGGCAACGGATTCGGCGCTGGACCGCATCGGCGCGCTGGCGGCTGAAAAGGCGATCAGCGTCGGGGAGGCGACAGCGCTTTTCCTCTCCAGCCGGCAGCCCGGCGGCAAATTCATCCCGATGGAGACAGTGACGGCGCTCGCGCTCTTCCTTTGCGGTTCTGCCAGCGAAGGCATCAATGGTGCGGCCATCCCCGTAGACAATGGCTGGTCCTTTGCCTGACGGCAGGACCGGCACGATAACAGGAGAGTGGAATGACTGAAGTGGGTTTTGTCGGCCTCGGCAATATGGGACGTCCGATGGCGGAGCGCATGATCGGCGCGGGCTACAAGCTCGTTGTCAACGATCGCGCCGAGGCTGCCGTCGCTGCCCTAACATCGGCGGGCGCGGATGCCGGCGGCAGCGTTGAGGAGCTGGCAGGGCGCGTCGAAACGGTGTTCCTGTCGCTGCCGACACCCGAAGTGGTGCTGGCCGTTGGGCGAGCCATCGCGGCCAATCCCGGTGTGGTGAAGCGTGTGGTCGATCTCTCGACGACGGGCCCCAAGGCGGAAATGGACCTCGCAGAGATACTCTCGGCGGCGGGCATCGCCTTGATCGATAGCCCGGTCTCCGGCGGTGTGGCCGGTGCGAAAAAGGGAACGCTGGCATTGATGGCCGCCGGTCCGTCCGCGCATTTCGCGGTGGCCGAGCCGATGCTGCTTACGCTCGGCAAGGTTATCCGCGTTGCCGAGGAGCCCGGCAAGGCGCAGGTAATGAAGCTGATCAACAACATATGCTCGGCAGCGGCTCTCGCGATCACCTCCGAGGCAATGGTCATGGGCGCGAAGGCTGGCCTCGATGCGGATGTGATGATTGAAGTGCTGAATGCCGGCTCGGGACGCACCTCGGCAAGCGTCGACAAGATTCCGCGTTTCGTGCTGCCGCGCGGTTTCGATTTCGGTTTCGCCATCAGCTTGTCGCTGAAGGATATCCGCCTTTGCCTGGAGGAGGCCGAGCGGCTGGGCGTGCCGATGATGGTCGGGAACGCAGTACGGATGCTCTTTTCGATTACAAAGGCGGATCTCGGTCCTGACGCGGACATGACGGCCATCATCCGCCCGCTTGAAAAATGGGCGGAGACTGAGGTACGCGGCAAGGCCGCCGGTGTCTGATATGGCCGATCTCAGCGCTGCTGTCGCCAGTTTCGTTCACTCTCCGCCGGATCTGCCGGATCCGGTGCGAGCAGCCGGTCGACGCTCGCTGCTGAACATGGTCGGAACGGCGATCGGCGGATCGAACGAGGCGGCGATCCAGAAGCTTGTGGCACTGCTGCCGGCCTTTTCGGGGCCCGCGACCGCGAGCCTTATCGGACGGCGGGAACGGACCGATATGCTGTGGGCTGCCTACATCAATGCGGCCTCCGCCAACATATTCGACTACGACGACACGCATATTCCAACGGTTATCCATCCATCCGCTCCGGTCGGACCTGCCGTGCTGGCATTGGCTGAGACGTTGGCCGGCGAGGGGCGCGCGGTGTCGGGCGAGGCATTGGTGGAAGCTTTCGTGCTCGGCGCCGAGATCACCTGCCGGCTGGGCAATGCACTGCACCCTGTCCACTATGCGCGCGGCTGGCATATTACGTCGACCTGCGGCACGTTCGGCGCAGCGATGGCCGCTGGGCGGCTGATGCGGCTTTCGCCGCCGCAACTCGTGGACGCGCTGGGTCATGCACTGGCTCAGGCTGCAGGTTCCGTGGAAACGCTCGGGACGATGTCGAAGAGCCTCTCCGTGGGGCAGGCCGCGCGCGCCGGGCTGATGGCGGCCAAGCTTGCGGCCGAAGGCTATACCGGGCCGGACCTGCCGCTCGAAGGCGTTCGCGGTTTCCTTGCGCTGCATTCCGACGCACCCGACTACACCGCGCTGACTGGAGAACTCGGCAGTCGCTGGGAAATATTGAAAAACACCTTCAAGCCCTATCCTTGTGGCGTGGTCCTTAACCCGGTGATCGAAGCCTGCCTGGCGGTTCATGCTGAAGGCGGTTTCGACGCGGACGATATCGTATCCGTCGAATTGGTCGGCCATCCGTTGTTGCGGCAGCGTACCGATCGGCCCGATGTTAAGACCGGTCGGCTCGCACAGGTGAGTGCGCAGCATGCTGTCGCCGTTAGCTTGCTGTGGGGCAGGGCCGATCTTCAGGCCTTTTCCGATAGCGCCGTTCTCGATCCAGCCCTGAGGACAATGGGGGCGAAAGTGACGTTCGCCGATGATCCATCCTACGTGGTGGAATCCGTTGAGGTTCGGTTGCGGCTGCGCGATGGGCGCCACATCGCACGCGAGATAGCGGGCGCCAGAGGCGGGCTCGACCAGCCCATGACCGATACTGAACTCGCAGCAAAGTTCCGGGCGCAGATTGGTTGGCGCGGTCTCGCGCTCGACGCGGATGCGCTGATCTCATCGCTTGAAGCGATCGAGACCGCGAGGGATGGAACGTCGTTTCTCGCCCTGACGAGAGACGACAACTGAGAACAAAAAGGGGAGCGATATGAACCAGACGAAAATTGCCGATCCAATCTTTACCTTGACCACGGGGCCGGTCGATGCCTATCCAGCGGTGCTGCGCGCCCTGTCCCGCCCGGTGCTCTACGACTACGATCCGGCGTTCCTTGCGTTCTACGAAGCCGTCAATGCCAAGGTACAGCGCGCCTTCCACACGAAAACCCCACCCGTGATCCTCCAGGGCGAGCCCGTGCTGGGGCTCGAAGCGGCTGCGGCTTCGCTGATCGCCAAGAAAGACGTGGTGCTTAACCTCGTTTCCGGCGTCTACGGCAAGGGGTTCGGCTTTTGGGCAGCGCGCTATGCGCGGGAGCTGGTCGAATTGGAAGTTCCCTATAACGATGTCCTGACGGCCGATGCGGTGGCCGACATGTTGAAAAAGCGTCCGGATATCGCCGTGGTCGCGCTCTGCCACCATGATACCCCGTCAGGCACCGTCAATCCCGTGGCCGAAATCGGTGCAGTGGTGAGAGCGGCGGGAAAGCTCTTCATCGTCGATTCCGTATCGGCCTTTGGCGGCATGGACGTGCTTCCGGAGACGGCTTGCGCCGATATTTTCGTAACCGGCCCCAATAAATGTCTCGGCTGCCCGCCCGGTTTGTCGCTTCTGCACGTCAGCGAGGCTGCCTGGGAGAAGATCGCCGCCAATCCCGATGCCCCGACAGCTTCGATGCTTTCGATCAGTGATTGGAAACGAGCTCACGAGGCTGGCCAACCGTTCCCGTTTACCCCCTCGGTTTCCGAAATCAACGCCCTCGACGCCGCCATGGATCTCTATCTGGAGGAAGGCGAGCAGGCAGTATGGGCGCGCCATGCGCTGACAGCCAAGGCATGCCGGGCAGGCGTGCAAGCAGCCGGCCTGAAGCTCTGGGCGGCACGGGAAGACATCGCCTCGCCAACCTGCACTGCCGTGGCAATCCCCGATGGGATCGACGAAGCAAAGCTGCGGGCGTCGATCCGTGATCGCTACGGCGTTGTCTTTTCTTCTGGCCGTGCCGAGACGCTGGGCAAGCTTACGCGCATCGGGCATATGGGCCCGACTGCACGTCCGACCTATTCACTCGTCTCGGTTGCAGCCATCGTTGGCGGGCTCAAGGCCGCCGGCGTCAAGGACCTTGATGTGGAGGCTGGAGTTGCGGCGGCAATGAAGGTCATAGACAGTGCAGAAAAGTGAAACATTGCACGAGAAACGGGCATCGGGAAAATCTGGTGCTTCCAAAAGAAGCAATTGCCGTATAGTAATACGGTAATACCGATCCTTCTCGCGGGCCAGAAGGACCAACCCAAGGCTATGTCTATGAATGGAAAAACACCGCCTTTCGACTTCAAAGTGGTCAAGGCTGCTGCGCCGGTACGTCACAGCGTTACGGAGAGCATTCGCAATTCCATTGCGCTTGGATATTTCGAGGCCGGCCAGCGCATTACGGAGCGCGATCTCTGTGAGATGACCGGCGTCAGCCGTACGGCCGTGCGCGAAGCGCTGCGCCAACTTGAAAGCGAGGGCCTCGTCGAGGTGGTGCCTCATCGCGGGCCGATCGTCGCTCGCCTGAGGCCGGACCAAGCCGAAGGCATCTACCAGGTGCGTGTCGAACTGGAAGGGCTCGCGTGTGAGCTTTTCGCCAAGAATGCTACCGATAGCGATATCGAAGCGCTGAAGGCTGCGTTCGAGGTGCTGAAACAGGGGGAGAAGATCACTGACCCCCTGGAGAGGCTGACCGCGAAGAATGCCTTCTACGACTGCTTGATTTTCGGCGCACACAACGAGGCGCTTGGCCACACGCTGTCTTCGCTGAACGCGCGCGTCATGGTGTTGCGGGCAACCTCTCTTGGTGCGCCGGGGAGAACGCGCGAAAGCCTTGAGGAACTGGACGTGGTTGTCGGTCATCTGGCCGCCCGGCGGGGCAAGGAAGCCCGCAAGGCAGCTGCTCATCACGTGATGAATGCGGGCAAGGTCGCCATAGCCATTCTTCGTGAGCGGCTGGCCGAGGAGGCCTCCGCCTGATCGGGCGGTAACCGGTCAGATCCCCGGGGTTGCGCCACCGTCGACGTTGATCACCGCGCCATGGACGTAGGTGGCAGCGGGGCTGCAGAGGAACCGGACCACATTAGCCACTTCCTCCGGCGTCCCGTAGCGCTGGATACCCTGCGCGATGCGAAGTTCCTCGCGCGCGGCGTCGAGCGAAATATTGCGTTCCGCGGCGAGAACGTCGATGCGACGGCTCAGTCGGTCCGTGAGGATGTGCCCTGGGCAAAGCGTGTTGACGCGCATGCCGCTGCTCTGCGCACGCTTGGCGATCGCCTTGGTGAAGTTGATCAGGGCGGAATTGACCGAACCACCGATGGTGAAATCCGGTTCGGGCGTGTGTGCGCCGACGCCCGATATGTTGACGATCACACCCTTGCGGTCTGACAGCGAGCTCCAGGCGGCACGGCAGAGACGGACGGTCGCGTGAAACTTCAATGCAAAACCGTCCAGAAAATCCTCGTCCGTCAGAGCCAGAAAATCACCGCGTTTCGTCGCGCCTGCATTGTTGATCAGCGCATCGATCTGCCCGGTTGCAGCCAACGTTTCGCCCACGATTTTCTCCGCCGCGCTGGCGCGCGACAGATCAGCAACGACGGTCACCACCCTCGGCGCCCCCGCGGCGCGAGCGGCATTTGCGGTTTCTTCAAGTGCTGCAGCGTCTCGCGCACAGAGGCCGAGCGCGAACCCGTCCTTTGCCAATCCGATGGCGAAAGCCTGGCCTAGCCCGCGGCTGGCGCCGGTTACAATTGCTGTGCGCATTCCCATTTCCTCTTACCCGTGCGGTATGCACTTTCACATAATACTTCATGGAATCAATACATTGCCCGACGAATCCTAAATTTCGTTCCGATCCACAGTTTCAATATTGTATTACGGTATGATCATGCTATCGTATTCTCACACTGTCAATCGAGATCGTAATTATGGGTTGCGGGGTCGTGTCGAATTTGTTGCTCTGGCATCCAGCCCTTCTTGAGTGGAAGGGCCGGAGATCGCATCGCGAACTGCGTGCGGGTCGCGTTCAAAGCGCCTACTGCGCGGTGCAGCCCGTCCGTTCGCCATCCCCCGTGCAGCGCAGATGGATCGGCGCGGGAGCCACGCCTGCTCGTCGCTCCAGTGGGATTTCGGCCCGCGTCTGCCAGTCATCGCCTTTGCGGCCGCACCAGACGCGCTGCACCGCCATTTTGTTGCCGACCGTATTCATCTGGAACACCGTGCCAGTGGCAACGTCGACGCCGAAGCTGAAGGAGAGATTCTCACCGGGGGCAACGTCGCCCAGATTTGCCGAATACCAGTGCGCAATCGACGCACTGCAGGCAAGGGTCGTCTTGCCGGTATTTTCAACCGCGAAGTCGATGGATTGCGCGGTCGCTGAGGCTGATGCGGCGTTCGCGCCGGCGAGAACCAATGAAACAAAAGCGAGGTGGAGTCTCATATAAAACCTATCGGCTTGATTTTCGTACAACCAAAAAACTGCACGAAGTCGAGTAACAGTCAATCACAAACCAAACAGTGGGAACAATAAAATGAAAATAAAAATGAAATCAATTCTTTGTAATACTGCAATTGCTGTTGTATTGAGCGGCGGTGTCGCAAACCATACTATGGCGCAAGACATAGACTCCATTGCAATACTTGCGCCTGAGATGGGAACGGATATGGGCTGGAACCAGCAGGGCGTCGCCGCCGCCAAGGCTGCAGCCGCTGCTGCCGGTATCAAGGCTGTCGTGGCCGAGAACCTCGGCTACGGCGATGTACGCCCGACCCTGCGCGAATTGGCAGAGGATGGAGCGGACCTTTTGATCGCTCATGCTTCCGGCTACAACACCGCGGCTCCTGAGATCGGCGCCGAAATGGGAATACCGGTTGCCATCGTCGATAGCCCGGACAAGCTCTCTGCCGGCAAAGTTGCCGACTATACGGCTGCAGGCGGCGACGGCGCCTATCTTGCCGGTCGCCTTGCCGCCAAAATGAGCCGCACCAAGGTTGTCGGCATCGTCGTCTCCGGTGAGCCTCCGTCGTGGAACAACATGTCGGTCGCTTTCGCGCAGGGCGTGAAGGCGGAAAACCCGGCCGTGGATGTGCGCTACGCGGTCATCGGACCGGCTGCCTACGCCGATGCTGCGGGCGGGAAACGCGTCACCGAAACGGTCATCGCTTCCGGCGCCGATATTATCTTCGGACAGGGAAACGGCTCGAGCTTCGGCATGCTGCAGGCAGTGGAGACCACGAAGGCGACCGATGGCGGAAAGGCCTACTTTATCGACGTCATCGGCGACAAGACCTCGATCGACAAGGGATTCCTGCTGTCGTCGGTCGTCTGGGACCTCACGCCTGTCTACACGGCGATGATCAAGGACCTGAAGGACGGAAAATACGGTAGCCACAACTACAATATCAAGCTCGACGATGGCAGCCTTCGTCTTCTGAAGACTGCCAATATCCCTGATCAGGTCTGGACCGAAATGCAGGCCATCCAGGCCGACGTTGCCTCCGGCAAGATCAAGGTCGAGCAGAAGTTCGATGCCGACAGCGTTCATGCGCTGGTAAAGTCGGTCGCCGCAAAGTGAGCCATCTGCTTTGAAACCTGTGTCGCCGCATTCGCACGGATGCGGCGAAAAGGAATTGCATAAAGGATGATGAAATGCAGGCGGCAAACGAGGCGGCAGCCTCTCAGTCAGATGCCTCCGGCAGACCGTTTCTCGGTTTGCGCGGCGTAACGAAACGCTTCCCCGGTGTTATCGCCAACAACAATGTCAGCATAGATATCCACCCAGGTGAGGTGCATGTCTTGCTGGGCGAAAACGGTGCAGGCAAATCCACTCTGGTCGGTATGCTTTCCGGCTTGCAGCAACCGGATGAGGGCAGCATCGAGATCGACGGTTTTCCGGTCGTGATCACGTCGCCCCGTCAGTCGCTGTCGCTTGGGATCGGCACGGTGTTTCAGCATTCCATGCTGGTTCCGAGCCTGACCGTGGTCGACAATTTCACGCTTGACGGCGTGTGGTGGCAGAGGCCGGATAGATCCGGCGTTGCCCAGCGTATTCATGAGACCGCGAACCGCGTCGGCCTGAGAGTCGATCCCTTCGCTCTCGTCTCCAGCCTTTCGCTCGGCGAGCGGCAGCAGGTCGAGATCCTGCGCGCACTGACGCGCGGTAGCCGATGCCTGATCCTTGACGAGGCGACAGCGATGTTGACCCCGCATGAGGCCGTCGCGCTTGGCGAACTGATGCGCCGGCTCGCTGGCGAGGGCCTTGCAGTCATTTTCATCACCCACAAGCTGAACGAGGCGCTGGCCTACGGTGATAGAATCTCCGTCCTGAGGCTCGGTCGCAATGCTGGCGCGATCGGCCCCGAAGAACTGCGCGCGCGTTCCGATGAAGACAACACGGCGCAAATCATTGCCTTGATGTTCGGCCAGTCGGCCGTCGGCAACGGCGAGAACCAGCCGAGGATGACGCGCGATCTCGGATCTGTCGTTCTCGATGTCGCCAACCTGAATTGCACGTCCGGTAGGGTAGCGTTGCGCGACATTTCGCTGACGTTGCGCGCTGGCGAAATCCTCGGCATCGCGGGGATCGACGGCAACGGGCAGAAAGAGCTCGCCGAAGCGCTGGCGGGGCAGGCCGTGGCTTCGGGCAGCGTCCGATTGAACGGTGCCGAGATCGGAGCCCTCACCGTCGGTGCACGTCGTGCGGCAGGACTCCGCTACGTTACCGACGACCGGCTCGGCGAAGGAACCGTGGGAAGCTTCGCCGTTGCGACCAATTTCCTCCTCAAGGACATCGGCGCGGCTCCTTTCTGGCGCAAGGGCTTGGAGCAGCCGCAGGCCATTCGTTCGCAAGCTGCCGAACACATCCGCAATTTCGATATCCGGACCCCGGACAGCCTGACGCCGGTCGGGACACTGTCGGGCGGCAACATCCAGAAGGTCCTGCTTGCGCGTGAGCTTACAGGATCTGCCGAAGCCGTGATCTTCGCCAAGCCCACCTACGGACTTGATGTCAAAAATATTCGCGCCACGCGCCAACGCATTCGCGACGCGGCGGATGCGGGCAAGGCCGTGCTGTTGATTTCGACGGATCTCGACGAGCTTCTCGAACTCGCCGACCGTATCGTCGTGATCGACAGGGGCAGACTGCTCGGAGCGATCCAGAATAATGCAGGCGCGCGCGATGCGATCGGCCGCCTGATGAGTACCGGAGAAGAACAATGAGCGATCCGCAAGCCAACGCCGTCAGCGTGGCGAGTTCCAGCAGGCGAGCTGCTTTCCCGGCGTGGGGCAGGGTGCTCGCTACCAGCGTCGCACCGCTGGTCGCAGCTCTTGTTCTGGGTGGCGTTATCCTCCTGGTCATGGGCGTTAATCCGCTGAGCTACTACGTTTACGTTGTCGACCGGGCGATCCTGTCGCCCTCCGGGCTTTCTGCTACCTTAACCCGCATGGGGCCGTTTCTTCTGATTGCGGCGAGCCTGATTGTCGCATTCCGCGCAGGCATCTGGAATCTCGGAGGCGACGGGCAGTTTCTGCTGGCTGCGGTCATGGTCGCAGCAACAACGCCGCTCATGCATGCGGCAGGCATGCCCATCTGGCTGAACCTGCTGATCGGCATGATCATCGGACTTGTGATCGGTGGTCTATGGGGCATCCTGCCGGCCGCGCTCAAAGCCTGGCATGGTATCAACGAAATCATCACGACGCTGATGATGAGCTTTCTTGGCGTGTCGCTTGCCAATGTTCTGGTCAAGCTCGCGTTTCTCGATCCGGCGACGACAACGCCGCAGACGCGCACCCTCCCGGTGGATGCACGTCTGCCGAAGCTGTTCGACACGACGATTTCCTCGGGTTTGATCGTCGGACTGGTGGTGATCGTTGCCGTGCATCTGATGATGACCCGCACCTCGTTTGGCATGAAACTGCGGCTCGTCGGCGCAAACCCGCGTGCGGCCATCCATGCCGGGCTTTCGGTGCCCAGGTTGACGATCGCGGTGTTCGCGATCTCTGCCGGTCTGGCGGGGTTGTCGGGAGCCGTGGATATTCTGGGCACCCAGGGTAACGTACGCGCCGACTGGAATCCTGCCTATAGCCTCACCGTCGTTCCACTGGTCTTCCTTGCGCGCCTCAACGGCTTTGGCGCGATTGCCTACGTGTTCCTCTTTTCCGCGCTTACCATCGGCAGCGAGAGCGCGGCGCGCCGGCTCGGGGTGCCGAGCTTCTTTTCACTGGTCATCGTGGCTTTGCTGCTGATCACGCTCGCCCTCGCCGAATATCTGGACAAGCGCCGGCAATACCGGACCAAGCTCTGAAAAGAAGGATAGAACCGTGTCGCTTTTCACAGAAAGTTTCATCATTACCCTGTTCCTCGGAGCAATCTCGGCCGGAACGCCTCTCCTCCTTGCCGGTCTTGGGGAGCAGCTCTCCGAAAAGGCCGGGGTGCTTAATATCGGCCTTGAGGGCATGCTGCTCGCAGGCGCCTATGCCGGCTTTCTTGCCGCTTGGTCGAGCGGCAGCATGGCCCTTGGTTTTGTCGGGGGCGCCGCGGCGGGTGCCTTCGTCGCGGTGTTCATGGTGCTGTTTTGCGTGCGCCTGGGTCTCAATCAGATCGTTATCGGCATTGCGCTAACCCTTGCAGTGCAGGGGCTGACCGCCCTTTTCCATTTTGTACAGTTTTCCAGCAGCTATCCCCGCCTTGACGGGATTTCGAAATGGCCAATCTGGCCGCTGTCCGAAATCCCGATCGTCGGGTCAATTTTCTTCAACCACAATCCGGTTGTCTATCTCGCGGCCATTCTTGTCGCGGTGTTCGCCTGGCTCTATCGCATGACCCATTTCGGTTCGGTCCTGCAGGCGGCCGGCGACAAGCCGGCGGCGCTCGATGCCATGGGTGTGGATGTCATCCGGACCCGCAGCATTGCGGTCCTGATGACGGGCGTTCTGGCCGGCCTCGGCGGGGCTTTCATGTCTGTTGCCGTCGCAGGCGTCTTCATTCCGTTCATGAGCCACGGAAACGGCTTCATCGCCATCGTTCTCGCGATGTTGGCTCGGGGACGGCCGCTGTGGGTACTAGGAGGAGCGCTGCTCTTCGGCGCTAGCCTTTCGCTTGCCACTGCGTTGCAGGTCGCTGGTGTTAACGTCCCGACAGATATCATCGAGATGCTGCCTTTTGCGATGGTGATGCTTGTGCTGCTCGTCGCGGGCCGCAAGGCAAGTCTGCCGCAGGCCTTGGGCGAAAGCTTCGTTCGAGGTGCCCGCTGATGAGTATAGTGTGACGAGCAGGCATCACTATCTTGCGCGCCGTGGCCAAAGCGATTGCTTGGCCACGCGCGACGATCTCGATCCATGATCGGATATTTCACGGAAAGATTCATGCTTCGCTCTGGTCGACGCCGGCATCAACCGTCGCGGAAACCTGTTCTCGCTATCCCGGGGAAGTCGCCGCACTCGTGGCATTCTTTGCTTCTGAGGAGGCGGCGTTCGTATGTGGCTCACTGGTGGAAATCACTGGAGCAGGCGGTGGCGTAGCCGCCGGTGTCGGGTGCCATTTGCGGCCGTCGGCATGCGATACCGGCGCCCCCTCAACATATTGTTGATCGAGCCGCGTCCAATCTAGCTTCAAGGTCAATTGAGAAGGCGGTTCGCCCGCAGGCGGGATACCACCATATCGACGAATGCTCGCACCTTGGCCGGAGCGTGCCGCCCCTCGGGGTGAAGCACATGGATAGGCAGGGCATCGTCTTCGTATTCACCGAGCACGATCTGGAGGTCTCCTGCGATCAGTGCGGGACCGATCTGGTAGTTCAGCACTCTCGTCAGTCCCCAACCCTCTCTCGCGGCTGTGATGGCTGCCTCGTTCGTATTGCATTGGAGGACGGCGTCGATCGTGACGCGATGCTCGCCGGCGAACCGCCATTCCGGCGACGCCCACGCGCTCGTTGGCAGTGCCATGCGATGCGCCTTGAGATCGGCTGGAACGTTAGGAACACCATGGCGCTCGAAGTAGGCCGGCGATCCGCAGACGACGCGGCGCACTGTCCCGACCTTGATGGCCGCAAGCGTGGAGTCGGCAAGGTGGCCGATGCGGATGGCGACATCGATGCCTTCGTCGACGATGTTGACCGGCCTGTCGATGAACAGCGTTCGCGCTCGCATGGCTTGATAGGTATCAAGATATTCCGTCACGACGGGAAGCACATACATCTGGCCGAACATGACCGAGGCGGTCACGGACAGCATGCCCGTCGGTACTGCGTAGCAGCCACCCGCCGCAGCCTCCGACTCGGCAATATCGGCGAGGATGCGGCGACAATCCTCAAGGTATCTTAGGCCGGCTTCCGTCATCTTGACCGAGCGGGTCGTGCGCACGAAAAGCCTGGCTCCGATTACGTCCTCGAGCGCCGCGACGGCGCGTGTCACTGCCGGGGGGCTCATGTGCATCTGACGGGCTGTGTCTGCGAAACTCTCGGTCTCGGCAACCTTCACGAATATCCGCATCGCCTGCCAACGATCCATGCTTTTCCCCGTCAGTTATCTGGATGTCGCCATAGTAGAGGCCGGCACCCAGGAGCGGCAAGGGGCTCAATGACCGACACACCAAATGTCATTGCAAGGATCGCTGGATGCGGGCGGCGAGCTTTTCTATTTCCATGCAACTGCGCTCGCAAAGTCCGGTTCGCCGTGCACACCGCCGCCGTTCCTCGGAAGGCGCCAGCGCCAATGCGACGGCCGCCGATATCTTGACATCGAAACTCGACCCGCGCCGCGCCATATCGATCTCGGCGCCTGTCATGCCGATGGCATGCGCGTCCTTGTCCTGCCTTCGTGACAGCTGCAGATCGGCGCATGACGCAGAAAGAGCGAGTTCGATCGAAAGCAGCAGCCGCGCATCGAGCCTGGGCCCCACCGTCTTTGGCATGCCTTCAACTCCTCCGCCTAGAAACCGAAGTCGCTCAGGCCAGGATGATCATCCGGGCGGCGGCCGAGAGGCCACCTGAACTTGCGGTCGGCTTCGGCAATCGGATGTTCGTTGATGCTGGCATGACGCACGCGCATCAGGCCATCCTCGGCAAATTCCCAGTTCTCGTTGCCATAGGCGCGAAACCATTGGCCACTATCGTCATGATATTCGTAGGCGTAGCGAACGGCGATACGATTGTCCCGAAACGCCCAGAGTTCCTTGATCAGGCGATAGTCCAGTTCCTTGTTCCACTTCCGGGTCAGAAACGCCTCGGCCTCAGCACGGTTCGTGACGAACTCCGCACGGTTGCGCCACCGCGTGTCGGGCGTATAGGCGAGCGCTACCTTGGCAGGATCGCGACTGTTCCAGCCATCTTCCGCAAGGCGAACTTTTTCGATGGCGGTCTGTTCGGTGAAAGGGGGAAGCGGTGGGCGTGACATTTGGGAACTCCTTGATTGCTTGTGAAAGGGTTGATGGCAAAAGCTGAAGGACTCTCTGTGAGTTCTTCAGACCGCAAGCTGGATACCTTCGCCGTCCTGGTTAGCGGGAACTGAGCAGCATAGAAGGACCTCGCCGTCGCCGACCTTCGCGGTCGGTTCCTTGATATAGGTCACTTCACCCTTGATGAGTTTCGTGCTGCAGGTTCCGCAAGTGCCCTCGCGACAACTGAAGTCGGGTTGCAGCCCGCGCGCTTCCGCAAGCTCCAGCAGAGTGCCGGCGTCGGGCGTCCAGCGCGCTTCTTTCAGCGAGTTCGTGAACACGACAGGCACGGCCTTGGTGGAAGGCGGCATCCGTTGCGGCCGCACGGACGCCACCAGAGTGCTCTCTGTTCTCTTCAGGGATGAAGGGCCAAAAGCTTCTGCGTGGATACGATCATCGGCAACATTATAGCCGCGCAGCCCGTCGTAGAGCGCCTGGGTAAACTGCGGCGGGCCGCAGAGGTAGAAATCGTAGTCGTTGAACGGCAGAAGTCGCGTCAGCAGCGCCATGTCGATCCGACCGGCTGCGTCGTAGTCGGTTCCCTCTACTGCCCCATCCGTGTCGCTCAGCACGCGGACGAATTTGACTGCTCCCTTGGCAGTGCTCACGAGCTCGGTGATCTCGGCCTCGAACGGGCGGTCGGCTTTCGATCGGACAGCGTGGACGAGGGTGACCGGACGAAGCCGCTGCTTTCGAAGTCCTTCATAGACCGCATGGCGCAGCATCGCGAGCAGCGGGGTAATCCCGACGCCGCCCGCAAGCAGTACGGCAGGACGCGTGGAGCGGGCATCCAGGGTGAAGTCGCCGGCCGGCGCCCGAGCCTCGATGACGTCGCCGACCATGATGTTGTCGTGCAGGAACTGCGATACCAGCCCATCCCGTCTCACACTGATGCGATAGAGGCCATCTGAGGGAGCGACTGATAGGGTGTATGTGCGGATGAGCGGCCTGTCGCTCCCCGGAAGTATGACCCGGATCGGCAGGTGCTGGCCGGCGACATGCGGCAGCAATCCCGCCCCATCGCGCGGCTGCAGGTGAAACGATCGGATCGTTTCGCTCTCGTCGACGATCTTCGTGACCGTCAGGGGGCGCCATGTCGTGGCGAGTTCTGCCGCGCGCATCCGCTCCGCGGTCTGTGTCCAGTTGCCCGTCATCAGCGAGTTTGGCGACCAGCCGTCCGTCTGGAACTTCCAGCGGAGCGCCAGCGCTTCGGACCGAAGTACGATACGGCGAGGCCTGAATGTCCAGAGACGTTCGGCCCCTTGAAAGGCTGCAATTTCAGGCGAGTCGAGAACGACTTCGGCGTTGCCTGTCATCTGCAGCACGTCGCCGTTCGTGAAATCAACAAAGAGAAGACCGGCCTTGCCATTCAGCAGGATATTCCCGAGCGTGGAGAAGAACAGGTTGCCGTCGAAATCCGGGATCGTCAGCGTGCCATCTTCGCTCACACGGACGAAACCTGCATTGCCGCCGCGATGCGAAACATCGACCTGCCGCCTGTCTTCGCGATCGGCGTAGGACGCGACGAAAAAAGCGTCGCTACCCTCGATCATGGACCGCGCGCGAGCGTCGAGGACGGGAAGCTCTTCGATGACGCCCGGGAACGCCTGCCCAGGTTCGCGCGCAAACTCGAAATCCCGCAACTGGATGTAACGCGGGCAATTCCCAAAGCTCTGGTCGACATCGACGCGGATGCCGCGAGCGTCAGTGAATGCGACGCCATTCATCCGGTTGCGGCGGCGTGTGTGCATCTCGATACCGAGCAGACCGACCGGCCTGCCGTCCGTCATACCTTCGCTGGCAGGGTCGCTTGGATCTGTGCGCGCAGCAATGTCCAGCACCGTCGGCGAGGGCGAGGTCATGAACCCCGGATGCCCCTCGACGAAGGTTGCCCAGGCGTCGTTCCGCGAATCGACGCTGCCGAGGACGATGAAAGGAAGCTGGGCGAAGAAATCCCGGTGCTGGTCGGGCATGAAGTCGCGGATCACGCGCTGGCCGACAACGGCCATGCGCTCGGCAACGCCCAGCTTTTCCTGCAAGAAGGTTTCGCCCTCGTGCCATACCGGCAGTTTTTTCAGGTCTTCGCCCATTTCCATCTCCTTCAATTGCAGCAAGCGTGGGTGCAAAGGCGCCGGAGCGGAGGTCAGGCCGCCGCGAGGCCAACCGGCGTTTGAACGAAATCGACAAAGCCCGGCAGGGCTTCCACGCGACGCAGAAGGGCGTTCACAGCAGGATAGCCCGACAGGTCGACGTTCCCTTCGGGCGCACGCGCCACATAGCTGTAGATGGCGACATCCGCGATCGTCGGATGGTCGGCGACAAGCCAGTCACGACCGGCTAGCTGGCTTTCGATCCTGCCAAGCAACGTATGGGCGCGACCGATGACCTCTTCAGGATTAAACTTGGCGCCGAACACGGTAATCAGCCGCGCCGCGGCTGGGCCGTAAGCGAGTTCACCCGCCGCAACCGAGAGCCAGCGCTGAACGGCAGCGGCACCCGCTGGATCTTCCGGCAGCCAATCCGTCCGCCCGGCCTTCTTTGCCGCGTAGATCAGGATCGCGTTGGAATCCGAAACGAAGATGCCTTCGTCCTCAAGCACCGGCACCTGACCGAACGGGTTCATGGCAAGGAATTCCGGCGCCTTGTGCGCACCGGAAGCGAGGTCAATTTCGACCAGATCGTGCTCTACGCCGAGCAAGGAAAGGAAAAGCCGCGCCCGATGCGCGTGGCCCGACAGCGGATGGTGATAAAGCTTCATGGTGTGCTCCCTGCGAGTGCCGGTCGGGTCCATTCCCGATCCGCATGTGCAAGGTGCTTTAGTTATAGAGCGGTTTGAACGGCTGAATTTGGCAGTTCATCATTCCGCTGGGCGTAATAATCATTGAGCCTATTGGAGTGATCGGGTGGTTATTGGGGTCATCGAAGAGCAAGCTCTCGATATGGAGGGCGTTGATCCAGACTGAAAAATGCCGAAGGAATGCGAAGGCGCGGCAAAACGGTCAATGCCACGCAAATCGATGATCTCGAGCAGCCATCGCCGACGCAATTGCGCGACTTAGAGACTTGGATGCGTTGGGGCACTAAATATATCTGGCGAGGCCAAAAGCCTTCGCGTGCGTCAAGCCGACGCCCGCGCAACAAGGCTGCAAGGCAGCCGCACGATGCCCGGCGCAAGCTTCTCGCGGCGGGAAAGCCCAAGAATAGCTAGGCCCGCTCGGTGCCCGAGCTCTTTGAGCTCCATGTCGATCGTCGTCAGCGGCGGTCGCGTCTGCTTCGAGACGACTTCCCAGTTATCGAAGCCAACGACCGCGACGTCGTCGGGGATCGAGACCCCTCGATCGCGAAGCGCATCGATGACGCCGCGGGCGATTTCGTCGCTGCCACAGAAGATTGCATCGGGTTTTGGGCCCGATTGCGAATAGACCGTATCGATTGCGGAGTGCCCCCACTCTTCAGACCACTCACCGAACATCACTTGGCCGGAGGGCCCCGCAAGTTCCCTGTAGGCGTCCGCACGGATGCGCGCGGCCAAGTAATTCTGCTCGCCGGTGACATGTAGAATGCGCGACCTGCCTAAGGTCTGGAGGTGTTGCACGGCGATGCGTGCCCCTTGGGCATCATCGGGATGGAAGCTAACGCTATCGGCCGGCCCCTGCGCGAATGCGTAGATGACAGGAATCCCAAGTTTCAGGAGCTCAGGCGGCGGCTCAAGGTCGATCCGCGTGGCGGTGAAGATGATCCCATCGACCTGGCGGTCCAGCAATGCATCGAGATGGAGCTTGGCGAGCCGCGGATCGTTGTTGGTGGCGCAGAGGAACAGCGAGACGCCGTGATCCACGAGGATTTCCGAGACCCCGGCGGCCATAGGAAGCGTTAGTCGACCATAGGTATCGTTCGTCAGCATTCCGATGGCATGACTGCGCTTTGTCAGCAACCCTCGCGCGAGTGCATTCGGTCGAAAACCAAGCTCGTCGGCGACGCGCTTGACCTTTTCGCGCGTTTCAGCGTTCGTCCGGCCGATACCGTTCAGCGCGTTTGACGCAGTTGAAATGCTGACGCCTGCCGCTTTAGCCACATCGCGGATTGTTCGCCGTTTGTCGTCCGGACTGGTCAAAGTTCGGTACTCCTAGTCTAGTTGATAAAACCTTTTAACAGAAAAAATATAGGAGATAAAAGGTTTTATCAAAAACAACGCTTCGCGACCCGTCACGCTGTCGACATAAAGTATTTTCTCATCTAACGTTGCCCTTGTCTCGAGGTCCTGGAGCCTCGCATAAGAGAAGGGGAACCGCATGTACCGTCTAAAAACTACGATTGCAGCTGTTGCACTGTTGGCGAGCACTTCTCTCGCCAGCGCTGAAGAAATCACGCTATGGGTGCGTACGTCATCGGGGGCAGTGCTCCAGGGGCTTGCTGAAAAATACAACGCCGCCCATTCCGACAAGGTCAACGTAACCCAGATCACCGCTGAACAGATGGTGCCGAAGCTCGGTGCCGCGATTGCCGGTGGCGCAGCGCCAGACGGCGCGGTCCTCGACCTCATCTATCTCCCGACCTTTGCCGCGAACGACAGCCTCGAAGACATCAGCGATTTCGTAAAGGGCCTTCCATACGCCGCGGCCCTCAGCCCCTCGCATATTCGTCTGGCCACATATGACGGCAAGGTTTACGGCGTGCCCGCTTTGCCTGATGCCTCGATCATTGCCTACAACACGGACCTCTTCAAGAAGGCGGGCCTCGACCCGGACAAGGCACCGGCTTCCCTCGAGGAGATCGCCGCCGACGCCAAGAAGATCCATGCGCTCGACAAGGAAACCTATGGCTTCTATTTCGTCGCCAATTCCGGCAGTTGGCTGATCTACGACTTCCTGCCGCATCTCTGGGCTGCTAGCGCCGACGTGCTGAGCGATGACGGCCGCACCGCGACCGTCGATACGCCGGCGTTGCGTGATACGGTCGCCGCTTATCGCGATATGTGGAAGGACGGCGCCATTCACCCGACCTCGCGCTCGGGCAACGGCAACAACGCCGTCGAGGCCTTCGCATCGGGCAAGGTCGGCATCCTCATGACCGGCTCCTATATCGTCAACTTGCTCACCAGCAAGTATCCGGATGTGAAGTTCGCGGTTGCTCCGATCCCCGGCCCGAAGGGCGGCGCGTCGAGCTTTGCCGGCGGCGATACGCTGGCGCTCATCAAGGGCCTCAGCGAGGAAAAGAAGAAGGTCGCCCTCGACTTCGTTAAATTCTACATGGAGCCCGAGCAGCAGGTCTACATCACGCAGGAATCCGGCATGCCGTCGCGCACGGACCTCGCCAAGGAAGCCTACGCGAAATTCGATCAGCGCAACCTCATTGCCTATGACATCCTGGCAAAGGCCCGCACGCCTTACACGTTCTCGTCTGATGAATTGTTCGTCAGCCGCACGGGCCCGTTCCTCAACCTGATCCAGGGCACGATCTTCGGCGATGACGTCGATGGATCGATCAAGAAGGCGCAGGACGACTTCACCAAGATTCTCGACCGTACCAATCCGTAACGGCTCCGTGCGGGGCGGTCCTCCGCCCCGCACCTACCCAATCGCTGATGCGCATTTTCGAGTTCTTCGAGGAATGATAGTGGTCGATACCCCGACAAAGGATATGAAACAGCCGATCTCCGGGGAACCGGAGCCACAGGGCTGGCTCGGACTGGCGTTCATCCTGCCCGGCTTCCTGTTCATCCTGGTTCTGTTTCTTGTTCCGCTCGCCATGACGATATGGATGAGCTTCTACAACTGGCCGCTGCTCGGCCGGAAGAAGTTCATCGGTTTTGCCAACTACGGTGAACTCCTTGGCGATATGCAGCTCTGGCACTCGCTGGGCTTCACCATGCTCTACACGGTGCTGGTAACGGCCGCGATCTTTGCTGTGGCCTTTCCCTTGGCGCTGCTTGTCGATCGCCCGCTTCGATCGGCCGGTGTCTTCCGTACGATCTTCTTCATGCCTGTTGTCATTGGCTTCGGAGCGGCATCGACGCTTTGGATGTGGCTGCTCAACCCCGATAGCGGTGTGTTTGCCCAGGTCCTGCGCGGTATCGGCCTTATCAGTGCCGCACCCCGGCCGCTTGAAAGCTTCTGGCCGGCGCTCGCCGTGATCATCCTGATGGTTGTCTGGAAGACCGCCGGCTTCACTATGGTCATTCTGCTAACAGGTCTGCAGGGTATTTCTAACGACGTGATCGAGGCTGCCAAGATCGACGGCGCCAGCGTTTTCAGTCGCTTTCGCAGGATTACGCTGCCACTGATGCGCAATTCCCTTGTGCTGGCCCTGGTCCTCAACGTCACCTCGTCGATGCTTGCATTTGACCAGTTCTTTATCATCACGCAAGGCGGCCCGGAAAACAGCACGATATCAGCGGTTTTCTCGATCTACCTCGCGTCCTTCTCGTCCTATCGGCTCGGTTACGGCTCTGCGCTTTCCTTTGCGCTGCTGATCGTTCTCGTTGCCATCAGTGCCATTCAATTCGTGCTGTTGCGCGAACGCGCGGAGGAAGGCTGATGACCTCCACACAATCCAATCCGAGCAGCAACCCGCGCGGCGGCCAGGCCGGCTATCTGCTCTTTCTGCTCGCTTCGATCCTGTTTGCTATCTTCTTCATCATGCCGCTCGTCTGGTCGCTGGCGAATTCGTTCAAGCCAGCCGCCGAAGCGCTCGCCAATCCGGCGGCGCTGTTCTCGAAGACGTTCTCGGTGGAAAACTATCGCCGCCTCGAGAATGTCGGTGCCGGATGGTACGTCTATGCCGGTAACTCCGTGCTGATCGCGGTGGGCACGGTGCTGTTGACCGTCATCGTCTCAGTGCCCGCCGGCTATGGTTTCTCCAAGTTCAAGTTCCCCGGCCAGTCGATGCTGTTCGTCTTGATCATGGCGACGATGATGATCCCGTTTCAGTCGATCCTGACGCCGCTGTTCCTGATCCTGAAGATGCTCAGCCTGCAGAACAGCCTGTTCGGCCTCGTCCTGATCTACGTCACGTTCCAGCTACCGTTTTCCGTCTTCATGATGCGCAATGCCTTTGATGCCGTGCCCAAGGCGCTGATCGAGGCGGCGCGCATCGACGGCGCTTCGCAGGCGACAATCCTGCGGCGGATCATGTTGCCGATCGCCTTGCCTGGTGTAGCGACGGTGGCGATGTTCGCCTTCCTGAATTCGTGGAACGAGTTCCTGGCCGCACTCATCTTTCTGTCGGACCAGAACAAGTTCACCCTGCCGATCATGCTGGTGAACGTGTCGTCGGGCCTCTATGGCATCATCGATTGGGGCGCACTGCAGGCCGGCATCGCCGTCACGATGATCCCCTGCATCATCCTCTTCCTTCTTCTGCAACGCTACTATGTGCGCGGCCTGACGGCCGGCGCCGTGAAATGAGAAGCGGTCCGTCCGCTCAAGGAGCCTTCATGTCTAATGCCCAGAAAGCACAGCCGCGGTTGCCGATCGACCGCTACCTTCCGGCCGACCACGCCAGCGTCACCTTCGACGGCGGTTTCTGGAAGAGCTGGACGGAAACCGTCCGTGACGTCACCATTCCGACCCAGCACATGCGGCTGGACGAGGAAGGCTTCCTGGAAGTTCTAGACTTCGACAAGCCTGCCGGTCCTCTTGCTCGCCCGATCCAGCCGAGCGGCCTGTCGATGCAACACTTCTTCGATTCCGATTTCGGTAAGTGGATCGAGGCAGCGAGCTATACGCTGAAGAACAATCCCAATCCTGATGTCGAGGCGAAGATCGATGTGATCGTCGAGAAGCTCGAGCACGGCCAGATGGCGGATGGCTATTTGAACAGCTGGTTCATCCGTCGCGAGCCGGAGAACCGTTGGACCAACCTGCGTGATCTTCACGAGATGTATTCGATGGGTCATCTCCTCGAAGGAGCCGTCGCCTATTTCGAAGCGACAGGAAAGCGCCGCTTCCTCGACGTGATGATCCGTGCCGTCGATCATATCATCGATACCTTCGGCCGCGAGCCGGGCAAGCTTCGCGGCTACGACGCGCACGAGGAGATCGAGCTGGCGCTCGTCAAGCTCTACCGCGTGACCAAGGATCCGCGCCACCTGAAGCTGGCGACCTACTTTGTCGACGAGCGCGGCCAGATGCCTTCCTATTATGATGAGGAAGCGCGCAAGCGCGGCGAGGATCCAGCGACCTACGTTTTCCAGACCTACGCCTACAGCCAGGCCCACATGCCGGTGCGGGAACAGACCCAGGTGGTCGGTCATGCGGTGCGTGCAATGTACCTGTTCTCCGCCATGGCGGATCTCGCCTTTGAGAACGACGATGAAAGCCTGAAGAGCGCCTGCGACCGGCTGTTCGACAATCTGGTCGGGCGTCAGCTCTATGTCACTGGCGGTCTCGGCCCATCGGCTTCCAACGAAGGCTTCACGCGCGAATACGATCTGCCGAACGAAACCGCTTATGCCGAGACCTGTGCGGCGGTTGCGCTCGGCTTCTTCAGCCACCGCATGGCCCAGATCGAGCTCGACAGCAAATTCACCGACAAGCTCGAGACGGTGCTCTACAATGGCGCCCTTTCCGGCATCTCGCGCGATGGCGAGCATTACTTCTACGAGAACGTGCTGGAGAGCCACGGGCAGAACCGGCGCTGGAAGTGGCACTATTGCCCGTGCTGCCCAACCAACATCGCCCGTTTCATCACGTCGCTCGGCCAGTATTTCTATTCGACGAAGGCCGATGAGGTGGCTGTCCATCTCTACGGTGAGAACACAGCCGAGCTTTCCTTGGGCAATGCCTTCCTGCGCCTGCGGCAGACGAGCCAATATCCGTGGAACGGCGACGTCGCCATCTCGCTTGGCCTCGATCAGGCGAAGCGCTTCACCTTGCGGCTTCGTATTCCCGGCTGGTGCCGCGACGCGCGTATCCTCGTCAACGGTGAGGCCGTCAAGCTCGATGTCACCAAGGGCTACGCCGCGGTCGAACGGGAGTGGAAGGACGGCGATACGGTCAGGCTGGCCTTCGACATGCCGGTCGACCGCCTCTATGCCCATCCCGCGGCGACAGAAGACAATGGCCGCTTTGCTCTTCGGCGCGGCCCGGTGATCTTCTGCGTCGAAGAAGCCGATCTTGGCACCGAACCACAACGGCTGAGACTGCCGGCGCAGGGCGAGATCGCCGTAAGCTTCGATCAGACCCTTCTTGGCGGCGCCACCGTCCTTGAAGGTGATGCACTGGAGGCAGATGCCTCCGATTGGCAGGAAACCCTTTACCGCACACAGCCGCCGGCGTTGAAGCCGACGCGCTTCAAGGCGATCCCGTACCACCTCTGGGCAAACCGAGAGCCGGGCGCGATGGCCGTCTGGCTGCACGAGAAGTAGGGGTATACGATGGCTCGCCTTGAACTTCGCAACGTGGTCAAATCTTACGGCATCTACGAAGCCGTGCGCGGCATCAACCTTACGATCGAGGATAACGAGTTTGTCGTCTTCGTCGGTCCGTCCGGCTGCGGCAAGTCGACGACGCTGCGCATGATCGCCGGTCTGGAACATATCACCGGTGGCGACATCGTCATCGGCGATCAGGTCGTCAATCGGCTGGGGCCCGGTAAGCGCGATATTGCCATGGTCTTCCAGAACTATGCGCTCTATCCGCACATGAGCGTCAGGGAGAACATCTCCTTCTGCCTGGAGCAGCAGAAGCTGCCGAAGGCGCAGATCGACGAGCGGATCACCCGCGCCGCCGAGACGCTGCATATCACCGAACTCCTGTCGCGGCGCCCCGGTCAGCTTTCTGGCGGGCAGCGTCAACGTGTGGCCATGGGACGCGCCATCGTACGCAACCCGAAAGTCTTTCTGTTCGACGAGCCACTCTCCAATCTCGACGCCAAGCTACGCGTTCAGATGCGCACCGAGATCAAGCGCCTGCATCAATTGCTTCCGACGACGACCGTCTATGTCACCCATGACCAGGTCGAGGCGATGACGATGGCCGATCGTGTTGTCGTCATGAACGGCGGCATCATCGAGCAGGCGGGGCCGCCGCAGGAACTGTACCATCGTCCGGTCAGTCAGTTCGTAGCGGGCTTCATCGGCTCGCCGTCGATGAATTTCCTGAACGCGAAGCTTGAGAGCGCTGGCGACGGATTGATTGTCGTTCTCGACGATGGCAGCCGGCTTGCCGTTCCCGCGTCCCGGACCGCCGAATACAGGCCGCATGCAGGCAAGCCTGTTGTCTTCGGTATCCGGCCCGAATCGATATCAAGCCTGACGCCAAAAGCCGGTTTTGAAACGGTCGAGGCGAGTATCGATCTCGTTGAGCCGCTGGGTCCGGAAACGATGATCTATTTCAATATCGGGTCGGTCAGCCTTTGCGCCAATGTCGATCCGGAAAGCGAGCCGCGTCCGGGTTCGCGCATGCCGCTTTCCTTCAACATGAACCGCATGCACCTTTTCGACCCAGCTGGAGGCCGTTCGCTTTCGTCCTGATGGCGTCACGGATGAACAGCTGGAAGCGTTCTGGCCGGCATAGTTGCCGACCAGAACAGGTCATTCTTGGTTTTAGCCCAGTGGGCCTCCCCGCTCGCGCACCATCTGGCGGAGGCGCGAGAAGACGGCCGAGGACTGGCGGACGCCGTCATGCTCGAACTCGTTGGTCACCCAGACCTGGACATTGCTGACATCTCTCGCAGTTTGCAGCGACAGTTCGGCATCGACATACATGTCGTCGAAGTAGACGGCTGCGGCCACGGGGATCTCGCTCGATGCCAATCGAGAAGGATCGTAAAGCGGCTCGAACTCGTCGTAGCGCGCAAGTGCCTCGACCGAGTCATGGAACGGCCGCAGCGAGCGGATTTCCTCGAACATCCACGGATACATCATTTCGCCGGTCAGGAGCAGCGGCCGGCTTCCTTCGCCAAACTCTGAGAACTCGGGCCTTACCCGTTCGGCAGCCCAACCGGTTGCACCCGAGCCCTGGCCGTAGATGCTCTCCTGCAGAGCGGCGAACATCGGGTTGCCGTCATACGAAGTGAGCGACATGACGGACGCCAGGAAAGCGTCAGAGAAGCGCGTTTCCTCGTGGTCGGAGAAGGCCTCATCGATCAGCCAGTGGATATTCTCATATCCCGGCGCCATGCCGAAGTCGATGCCGACAGTCTGCAATCGGCGGACCGTCAGCCGGTCGCCATCCGGAAGACGGATATCCTCCGCGGCAATCTTGTCTGCGATCCGACCGATGCGGTCGCGATCGCCAGGGTATCGCGTGTAGTACTCGCGGTTCTTGGCAGCCACACGCGGATAGGTGCGTCTGTAAACGTCGTCCGCGGTCGCTGAAAGTCCCGCAAGGCCGCCGGTGACATAGCAGGCCGCCAGCCCCTCGGGTGCCCGCGACAGATAGGTCAGGGTCAGGAAGCCGCCATAGCTCTGGCCGAGCGTCTCCCAACGCGCGCCACCAAACATGGTCTTCCTGAGATGCTCGCAATCGGCAACGATGCTGTCGGCGCGGAAGTGGCTGAGATAAAGAGCTCCAGCATTTCCATCGGCAAACGCCGCCATTGTGGCACTCTCGATACGGGTGCTTCTGCCGGTGCCGCGCTGGTCCAGCAGCACGACACGGTAATTCTTGAGCGCTTCGCCGAGCCACGATGGACCGCCGCCCACCGGGCGCGGCGACTTGCCGCCCGGGCCGCCCTGCAGAAACAGCAGCACAGGCAGCGTTTCCTTCTTGCGCGAGGGATCGCAGACTTCGCGTGCGAACACCTTGATCGTCGCGCCATCCGGCTTCTTCCAATCGAGCGGCACATCGACAAGGTGGTCACGGACATGGACGCCGGGGATCGTATATTCGCTGACAAGCATAATGGAATCCTGGATAATATTGTGTCTCAACGCGGTACCGCTGGGGTACGCCGGTATCAAGTCTCAATCTCCACACATGCAGCGTTTGCGGCGAAATCTCTTGCATGACGCTCGTGGACCGGGCCAGTCGCGAAAGGCAATTATTCTAGGCGAGTTCTGCGGTTTTTCGAGCAGGCCAACCAAAACTTCCCCTGGCGTGCCGTCAGGTCAAACAGTCGCGCCAGACGACTTCGCTTTTATGTCCGCGCCAGAACAATTTTGCACAAGGAGAGGCAGACGAGTGGCGATGGCGTTTCGACGAATAATACGTGAGGTCTCAAAAGTCGTATTGGGCGCAGGCCTCTGCTTCGGCTGTTGATTTCCGAGAGCCGGCACAGTTCTAACGCAGGCGAACAAGCTTGGCGATCGAAGTGTGTTTGGCTGGGATAGGGGTCCGCCTCCAATCGGCGAAAGCTTGTCAATATGCTGGTCGTGACGCACCTTGTATGGTCGGGGTACCTACAGCCTCAATGAACCAACATCAGCCGACAGCCGCCGTGTCGTGGTGGATGCGACAAGACGGGGCAGGCACCCATGCAGTCCGGTTGACAAGGGTGGTACCGGCTGTCATCGTCTTGGCCAACAGCAGACAAGTGCTGTTGTTGCAGTTCTAGCTCTTGCAGTGGCTTTGGTCTCTTTAATGATGCCTGAGCCACTTGTCATTCTAGGGACGGCAGTTTGATCACTTTCCATCCGGCCGTCGACGACCTCCATCGCGAATATGTCCGCCTAGCGGCGGCGATGAATGAAGGAGTGCAGCTGCGTGGTCGAGCCATCGAAAGAACTGCCTCGGACATTTCTGCTGGCGATGCTTGCGTCGTTGCGAAGGGTATTTTTCAGCATCGCGCTTGCCAGCGCGGTGACCAGCGTACTGGCGCTGACGGGCTCTTTCTTCATGCTGCAGGTCTACGACCGGGTCATCCCCGGTCGTAGCGTCTCGACACTGGTCGGCATAGCAATCATCGCCGCGATCCTCTTCGTCTTTCAGGGTATTCTGGAGCTGTTGCGTTCGATGTTGCTGGCACGCGTCGGCGTGTCGCTTGATGAGCGGATGAACAGCAGGATCTTCGGTTCGCTGATGCTTCAGCAGCGGGTGGCATCGGTGCCCGGTGATGGGATGCAGTCGGTTCGCGATCTTGACAAGGTCCGTTCCTTTCTTGCCAGCGCCGGTCCAATCGCATTGTTCGATCTGCCCTGGATACCGCTTTACCTCGGATTGTGTTTCCTGTTTCACTTCTGGATCGGGTTTACCGCGACCTGTGGCGCCATCGTTCTCGTGGGCCTGGCGGTTCTGGCCGAAATCCTGTCACAACGACCGGCCGCCGACGCTGCCAGGCATTCAGCCACACGCCTTGCCTTCGCCGAGGGCGTGCGAAGGAACTGGGAAGCGGTGGTCGCCATGGGTTTCGTCGGCCGCATGACAGATCGATGGGCCGATATCAATGGCGCCTACATGGCAAACCAGCTTGCAGCCGGCAATGTGATCGGCACACTGACGACCACATCCCGCATCCTGCGTCTGATGCTGCAATCCGCCGTGCTGGCGGTCGGCGCAATTCTGGTTATCCGACAGGAGGCGACCGGTGGGATCATGATTGCAAGCTCGATCCTTGTCAGTCGCGCGCTCGCGCCCGTCGAACTTGCAATCGGCCAATGGAAGGGGTTCGTCGCTGCCCGGCAAAGCTGGTTGCGGCTTGTCAGGTTGCTGGAGGTTCTTCCCGAAGAGAGCCGAAGCGTGAGCTTGCCGGCGCCGCGGTCGAAATTGACGGTGGAGAATCTGAGCGTCGCGCCTCCGGGCAGCCGTGAGCTCATCCTCCGCAACTTCTCGTTCGAGGTCTCGGCCGGGACCGTTCTCGGCGTTATTGGACCCAGCGCCTCGGGAAAGTCGTCGCTTGCTCGCGCGATCACCGGCATTTGGCCCAGCGCGATCGGCTCCATCCGCCTCGACCATGCCGCGCTCTCGCAATGGGATCCGGCGAAGCTCGGGCGCAATCTCGGCTATCTCCCGCAGGACGTCAGCCTGTTTGACGGTTCTATTGCCGACAACATCGCCCGTTTCGAAAAGGAGCCCTCATCGAAATTGGTCGTCGGCGCTGCGAAGGCGGCGGGTGTCTACGACATGATCGTAAAGCTCCCGCAGGGCTTCGACACCATGATCGGGGAGGGTGGCTCTCGGCTTTCGGCGGGACAGCGGCAGCGTATCGCACTGGCCCGCGCGCTCTATGGCGAGCCCTTTCTGGTGGTGCTCGATGAGCCCAATTCCAACCTTGATAGCGAGGGTGATGCGGCCCTGACCCAGGCGCTGCTGAACGTGCGCGCGCGGGGCGGGATCGCCGTCGTCATCGCCCATCGGCCGAGCGCTTTGGCAGCGGCCGACACACTGATGGTCATCGTCGAGGGCCGGTTGCAGGCCTTCGGGCCAAAAGACACGATTATAGGAGCCCCCGTGAGACCGCCGATCAAGCAAGGCGCGATCAGGCTGAAACTCGCCGGCGAGGACACGGGCTCATGAGCGCGGACAAGCTGTCACCGACCGAACGTTCGATGCGACGGCTTTCGGCCGTAGCGCTGGGGACGATCGCCCTGCTTGTCGGTGTGATGGGAGGCCTCGCCGCGACCACGCAGATCTCTGGCGCCGTCATCGCCCCTGGATCGCTCGTTGTCGACAGCTATGTCAAGCCGGTCCAGCATCTCAAAGGGGGAATTGTCGGCGACATTCGCGTAAAGAACGGCGACCGTGTCGCGGCCGGCCAGCTTCTGATCCATCTGGACGACACCCAGACGCTCGCCAGTCTCGCCATCATCCGGAAGCGTCTGGACGAACTCTCGGCGCGGACGGCGCGGCTCTTTGCCGAACGCGACGACGCACCGGAGATTGCCTTTCCGACAGGTTTGATGTCGCGCGCCGGTGAAGATGAGGTCGAACGCACGATTGCGGGCGAGAAGCGCCTGTTCGACGACCGATTGGCCTCAAGGCAAAGCCGCAAATCGCAGCTCAGAGAGCGGATCCAGCAGTTGAACCAGGAGGCCGATGGTCTCGCCGCGCAGGAGGGCGGCAAACGCATCGAGATCGATCTGATCAACAAGGAGCTTTCCAGCCTGCAGGGGCTGTTCGACAGGGGGATTGTCCCGGCCGCGAAGGTCTACGCATTGCAGCGCGAGAGCGCCAGCCTCACGGGGGAGCTAGGCAATCTCGTCTCGAGCATCGCTCAGGCCAAGGGCAAGGTGACCGAGACGGAATTGCAGATCACCCAGATCGATGATGATCACAGCGCGGAAGTGTCCGACCAGCTGCGCCAGGCGCAAAGCGACACCGGCCAATTCATGGAACGGCTGGTCGCCGCACAGGACGACCTTAAACGGGTCGATATAACAGCGCCGCAGGCGGGCATCGTCGACCATTTGAGTGTGCATGCACCGGGCGCGGTCATATCGCCGGGTGATACCGTCATGCAGATCGTTCCGGATCAGGACGCGCTCGTTGCCGAACTCAAGCTTTCGCCGCAGGATATCGATCAGGTGAGCGTCGGGCAGCCGGTCATGCTGCGGTTTTCCGCGTTCAATCAACAGGACACGCCCCAGCTCAACGCGCAGCTCACCAAGATCTCGGCGGAGCTCACCACTGACCAGCATTCCGGAGCGAGCTATTATGTTCTGCGCGCCAGCATATCGAAAGAGGAGTGGAACCGCCTCGGCAAGCTGACTGCGGTTGCCGGCATGCCGGTCGAGGCTTTCCTGCAAACAGGGGAAAGAACCGTTCTCGCCTATCTGACAAAGCCGATGAAGGACCAGATGGCCAGAGCCTTTCGGGAAGAATGATGCCGCACCCTGCGGATTTGGGTGTGTGAGATCAAGGTACACGGAAAAAGTTAGCCTGCGGGATCAGCCGGATAGCGGGCGAGCCCATTTTGCCTATTGATTTTAGGGGCAGTCGATCGCAGGCTAACACGTCATTTCAGCTCGAAGGAGGCCGGGATGGTTAAGCGAATTCCGATAACGGCAGGGAATTTAATCAACCATCAGATCGGCACGGATGATATCCTGGCGCCGCCGGACACGACGACGATTGCCTACGGCGATGCCGGAAAAAGCCTGCTGGACCATTCCACAGGCGGAAACGATCATCTGACGATAAGCGGATCAGGCAGCTTCTTTGGCGACGCCGTCAAGAACATAGCGGACCACGCAACAGGCGGAAACGACGCGTTCAACACGGCCGCGAGTTCCAGCAACATCACGGTTGCCATGTATGGTGACGCAGGCCAGGACATAGTTGGCTGCGGCGCGGGTGGCGATGATACCTTTAGCCTCTCTGCTTTTCAGAACACCTTCACGATCTATGGAGACGTTGGCCGCGATATGCGAGATCGCGCCATCGGCGGCAACGATACAGTCACGGATGGCAGCTCAGAGGGCTTTGTCACCTTCTACGGTGATGCTGGCCGCAATATGTACGGGCACGTCCATGGCGGCAACGACGCCCTGAACACCGGCCTGGAAGACAGCGTTACATTCTTCGGCGATGCCGGAGGCAATCTAGGTGATCGGGCTGTTGGTGGAGACGACACCTTGAACGTCGCGTCGGTCGGCGCGGTTCTGGCTTATGGTGACGCGATGACCATGTCGGGTCATTCCCGCGGCGGCAATGACAGTCTTTTCGTCCGAGCACAGCAGAATGCCGGCGATCTGATCGTGGGCGACGCGCAAACGATGTCGGGCCATGCGCGTGGAGGCGACGACGTCCTCAACGTCGATGCCGTCCGCCACCTGCAGGGAACGATCACGCTGATCGGCGATGCCCAGACCATGTCCGGCCACGCCAGGGGCGGCGACGACACCCTGATCAGCGGCAACGGCAATGACGACATGTGGGGCGACGCACAGGTCATGATTGGCCACGCCAGGGGCGGAAACGACACGTTCGTCTTCAAGCCGAACAATGGCAACGACAGAATTGAAGATTTCGGACAAGGCGGTCACGGCGTGGGAAACAATTGGGGCATCGACCACATCGACGTGTCGGCGCTAGGGATCACGGACTTCAGCGCGCTTGATTTTATCTCGGCCTTCGACCCGACAACGCATGAAAGCACCATTTCATTCGGTACCGGCGGCGTGGTCGTTCACAGCCAGCATGCTTTGATGGCGGACGATTTTCTGTTCGCATAGCGCCCGGAGCATCCGGACCAGTTCACTTGTCATGGAGGTGAAATTGTCTGCGATCGATCTTAGCAAATACCAGCTGACGTTTGACGACGAGTTCAACAGTCGCAGCATTTCTCAGACGGGAGACGGCACGACCTGGGCGGATATCCGGCCGCAATGGCGTTTTGACGCCAACTCCGATATCGGCTTTGGCCATTCGTCATTTGTCGATCCGGCCTCAGGCTATGATCCGTTCAACGTGAGCAATGGGGTGCTGACGATCACGGCCGTGCCTGACCGCACGGCGTCGGGCTTTCCGGACAGCTGGGAATCCGGCCTCATCACGACGCAGGGGCATTTTTCACAAACCTACGGCTACTTCGAGATCCGTGCAGACTTCTCGAACCTTGCCGGCGCTTGGAATGCATTCTGGCTGCTGCCCGACCATGCGATAGCTGACCCGAACAATGCCGGGCACTGGCAGGAACTGGATGTCGTCGAGAACTACGGAAGCTTTGAAAAGGGCATCTATAGCGGCATTCACACCACCGATGCGGCACCGAACGAGAACTGGCAACAGAACCTGCAGGTCTATAGCGAGCTTCCCCAGCCATCCGGCTTCCATACCTACGGACTGGATTGGAACGAGGATACGATCGGCTTCTACGTGGACGGCCAGCTCGTCGGATCAAAACCCACGCCGAGCGACATGCATGGGCCGATGTACCTGTTGGCCGATCTGGCAACACAGGCCGATCCCAACAACAATGCGGATGTCGCCAACGTGCCTATCTCATCGCAGATCGACTATATCAGGGTCTATTCCCACCTTCCTGATACCGGCACTGTGACGAATACGCCCACCAATTCCGACACTGCCGCCACGCCGCCTCCTACGACCACGACGCCGCCGACCGGCGATGGATCAACGATCGGAGCCGGTACACACAAGCTTGTCTTGTCGATCAGCCAGGATGCTTATCTTGGTGACGCGCAATACAGGGTCGAGGTCGACGGAACACAGGTCGGCGGGATCCAGACGGCTCACTCCCTGCACGGGTCCGGCCAAACGGATCAGGTGCTCGTTCAGGGAGACTGGGGCAATGGCAGCCACGATGTCGCCGTCACTTTCCTGAACGACGCCTGGGACGGGACGCCTTCGACGGATCGCAACCTCTATCTCGACGGCGCCAACTATGACGGAACGGATGTCGCAGATGCGCAGCACGCCCTGATGGGCGTCGGTGCATTCCATTTTCACATCTTTGATGCCTGAGCCGTCAGCTCCACGGCGCTCGGGCCAAATGTCTGGTGTTTGCCATGAGGGAACTCTTCCTGCGGCAAGAATCAGGAGGGAACCGCTAGACTAGCTCAAACTGGCATTGTGCGGTGCGCTCAGCACGATCTGTCGCTTGCCGCCGGCGGTCAGACCGACTGCGAGTTCTGCAGCTTTCCCGACGCCGCCTGCATGCGCTGAGAGAATCTTCTGCACCTCGCTGGAGTCCTCCTCCGTCAGGTGGCTTTGGGGCTTCAGCGCACGACGGCCGCGACGGAATTCTGCGGGACTTGAGCCAAACCGCCCGCGGAACTTGTTGTAGAATACAGCAGGATTTCCGAACCCGTTTTTCTCCATGACAACGGCAATGGTGTGGTCGGTGGTGCGCAGTTCTTCGGCTGCATTGTCCAGCCGAAGATTCTGGGAGTAATCACGATATCCGATACCGACATGCCGCTTGAACAGCCGTGAGAGGTGGCTGAGTGTCAGCCCCTCCGCATCGGCAATCTCGCTCAGGTCCTGGTTTTCGTCCTTTTCGCTAAGCGTATCCATGATCCTGAGAATACGGTGGCGGCTGTCCGAGCGGAGTTGCGCGACCGTCGCATCTGCCGCCTCATACGGAATCCAGCGATAAATGTAGCAGGCGAGAAGATTGGCGATCGTCTGCCGCGCCATCGATTCTTCGGCGTGGTTCGTCTGGTCGAGGATCAAGCGAGCCATCAGCGCCTTCAGGGGTGCGACCCGGTTCATGTAGGATTTGCTGTGCAGAAACGTTCGGCAGAGATATTGACGGGCGGCAAAAGACGGCAGCCCCATGCGCTCGAAGTGACCGACGTCAAGGTGAACGCCGCACACCAGCCCATCGCGCGAAATCGATGTGGAATTATGGGGAACGTCGCCATTGATGATGATCATGTCGTCCTGGTTCATCTCGCAGGACTGACCATCGACGACCAGCCGAAAGCTGCCGCGCAGAACGAAAAGTATCTCCATCTCCCGATGCCAGTGATACGGCACGTCGGCGTATCCATGCACGAATGCGCGGCAGTGGGCCTCGGCCGACGGGGCGTGGTTTTCGTAGCCGCAGCTGCGATTATCGAGGTTCGGATCCGGCCGCAGATAGGCAATGTTCATTCTCATCCCCTCCGTTCGGGTGGCAATAAACATCAAAAAGTGTCGTAAATCTAGAGCAAGTTTCGCGGCTAGATCGCTTCTCTTTCCCGTGTCATCAATCGGTCATTCTTTGATGCGGTCGATGGAGCCGCACAGGCGAGGAGGCCTGCAAAGGCCGACGGCGCGTCTGTCACAATGGGATGAAATTTATGACGTGGAATATTTCGGATAAGGAACTCGGACAGCTCGTCGAGCAGATGACGCTGCAGGAGAAAGTCGCGATGGTGAGCGGCTATGGCCTGTGGCGGACAGCTGCCAATTATCGCCTCAACATCCCGGAAGTGCTGATGACTGACGGCACGTATGGCGTGCGTTACTCGGTGGAGCAGATCGATGGTCCACAAGACAGCGACACCCAGCTTGCCGCCTTCCTGAGTGTGGTGAATGCCGACGCGTCAGAGAGTGTCGAGACCGCGTTCGGAACGACGCGTCCGGCAACCTGCTTCCCCAATGGATCCTCTTTTGCCTGCTCGTGGGACGTTGATCTCGCGCGTGAACTGGGTGAGGCGCTCGCGGCCGAATGCCAGGCGTTCGGTGTCAACATCCTGCTCGGCCCCGGGATCAATATCCGTCGTACTCCGCTTGCCGGTCGCAGCTACGAATACTACTCCGAGGATCCTGTCGTGACCGGCGAAATCGCCGCTGCCGTCATCAGTGGCATGCAGGACAATGGCGTCGGCGCGTCGCTCAAGCATTTTGCCTGCAACAACTCCGAAGTTCAGCGCACGACGATGAGCTCGGTGGTCGAGGAGCGGGCCCTGCGCGAGGTCTATCTCGCAGGCTTCGAGCGCGCGATCCGCAAGTCCAATCCCTGGACGGTGATGAGCTCCTACAATCGCCTGAACGATGTGCAGGCGGCAGAAAACCATTGGCTCCTGACCGAAGTGCTGCGCGACGAATGGGGTTACGATGGTGTCGTCGTGTCCGACTGGCACGGCATCAAGGATCGTCCGGCTTCGCTGAACGCCGGCAACGACCTCGACATGCCGGAAAGCGGTGCCCGCAAGCAGGAACTCCTGGAGGCCGTTGAAGCCGGCCGCGTGCCGATGGCCGTCCTCGATCGCTCCTGCCTTCGCATGCTCAAGCTGGTGCGGCTGGCTCGAAACAACATTCATCCGAATGCAACGGCAGACTATAAGAAGCATCATGCGCTGTCGCAGCGCATGGCCGCGGAATCAATCGTTCTTCTGAAGAACGAAAACAAGTTGCTGCCGCTCGATGCCGGCAAGCTTCGCAAGATCGCCGTGATCGGCGCCGCCGCTCGCGAGCCGGTCATCCAGGGGTCGGGCTGCGCGACGACCCGTCCGACGGAAATCGACGTCCCGCTCGATGAAATCCGCCAGATGGCCCCGGGCGTCCACGTCACATTCCACGCGGTTTCCGACTTCGAGGACGGCAGCGCAACCGAACAGGCAGCACTTTCAGAGATCGATGCCGCCGACGTTGTCCTGTTCTTTGGCAACACCGAGGTTGGCTATGACGGTGAAGGCTCGGATCGCACACATCTCAATCTTGATGTAGGACAGGATGCGCTGATCGAACGGCTGTCAAAGCGGAACAGCAAGTTCGCAGTCATTCTTGCTACGCCGGACGCCGTCGTCATGCCGTGGATTGACGGGGCAGCTTCGGTGCTCGCCGCGTTCTTCGGTGGCCAGGGAGCCGGCAAGGCTGTCGCCGATGTGCTGTTCGGCAAGCAGAATCCCTGCGGCAAGCTCACCGTCAGCTTCCCGATGCAGCTCGAAGACACGCCAGGCTTCCTCACCTATCCCGGCGAGAACAACCGGCATATCTATAGCGAAGGCATTCACGTCGGCTATCGCTCTTATGACAAGAGAAAGCTCGCGCCGCTCTTCCCGTTCGGCTACGGCCTCAGCTTCACGACGTTCGAATACGCGAACCTCGCCGTCGATACCTCCACGATCGACGTATCGAGCACCGTCAAGCTGTCCTTCGACGTGACCAACACCGGCACCACGGCGGGCAAGGAAATCGCCCAGGTTTATGCCCGCCCGCACAATCCGCGCCTTAGCCGCCCGATCCGTGAACTAAAGGGTTTTGCCAAGGTTGCCCTCGAGCCCGGCCAGACCAAGCGGGTGGATGTAACGATCGAGGCGCGCGACCTGCGTTACTACGATCCGGATCACCGCCAGTGGCTGCTTGACGCCGGAAAGCTGACGATGGAAGTCGGTGCGTCCTCGCGCGATTTGCTGCTCGACGTCACTCTCGACGTTCAGGCGCCGGCCTTGCCATCGAGCATTCTGAATGTTGAAAGCCAGCCGTTCCTTGTTCTCGAGCAGGAATATGCCCGGAAGCGCTTCGGCCAGTTCCTCAAGGAGCAACTGGATCTGGGCGACGACGAGGCCGAGAAGATGATCTCCTACTGCGCAGGTTCTTTCCTCGGCATCTACAACACCGTCGCGTGGGTCGCGGGCGACACGATCTCCAAGGCGGATATGGCCGCCTTCCTTGACAGTCTCAACAAGGAAATGAGCGCTGCGGTCGCAACCGCAGCCTGACAACGCATGCGCCGGCCAGCCCGGCGCATCCGGCCCTATCAAAAAAGCAAGGGGAATAACATGAAATTCAAATACGTCTCGTCAACGGTCGCGCTCGTCGGTCTGCTCGCCGCCTCGACAGCAGCGTTCGGCCAGACCGTCGATGTGCAGCAATATTGGACGAGCGCCAGCGAATCCAAGGCAATGCATGCGATCGCCGATGAGTTCAAGGCGCGCGGGGGCAAGTGGATCGACAGTCCTTCGGCCGATTTCGATGCCGCTCTTGCTGCCGCAACCAGCCGGATCGCCGGCGGCGAGCCGCCCACGGCGCTGCTGATGACGCCGAACTCGGCAATGCGCGATCTTGCCGGTGCCGGTTCGCTCCGCAAACTCGATGACCTTGCCACGGAGGGTGGCTGGCAGAAGCAGATCCCGGGGATCGTCTGGAACAAGCTCAACGTTGACGGCAACCTCGTGGCGCTGCCTGTCGGCATCCACGCCGATAACTGGCTCTACTATTCGAAGGAAGTCTTCAGCAAGTACGGCATTGAAGAGCCGAAAAGCCTCGACGAGATGTTCGCGGTTGCCGACAAGCTGAAGGCAGCCGGTGTGACCGCCTTTGCCGTCGGTGGGGAGCCCTGGCAGGAGGCGATGATCCTCTGGGACCTCATTCTCGCCGTCGGTGGACCGGAATACTACAATCAGCTGGTGGTCAAGCGCGATCCCGAGGCGATGAAGTCCCCTGTGGTCGAGCAGGCCTTCGAGATGTACCGGCGCATTTCGACCTATGTTGACCCCTCAAGCCCGGGACGGTCGTGGAACGACACTACCAACATGATCATCAACGGCAAGGCCGGCATGCAGCTCATGGGTGACTGGGCGCGCGGTGAGTTCATCGCCGCAGGCAAGAAGCCTGGTGAAGACTTTGGCTGCATGATCGTCCCCGGCAAGCTCGGCTACCAGATCCTCGTCGATGTCTTCGTCTTCCCGCAAAACACCGATGAAGAACGTGTTTCGGGCCAGACGCTTCTCGCCAAGACGATCATGGACACGAAGGTCGAAGCAAAGATTGCCGAAGTGAAGGGCTCGATCCCCTCGCGCCTCGACGTCGAGACCTCTTCGCTTGATGCGTGCGCGGCAAAGGGCGTCAAAGCCCTCGCCACGCCTGGTGTTGCGGTCTCCGATTTCATCGATGCGCTGCCGGGCGACCTGGGCGGTCGTGCAAACGATATCGCAACGCAGTTCTGGACCGACCCGTCAATGACGCCGAAGGCGGGCGCCGAGGCCCTGATATCGCTCCTGCAGAGCGAGTAATCGTCACCCGGGCCAGCGCGCGACGCTGGCCCGCAACCATTGCATGGCCGGCCAGCCCACCGGTGGGACGCCATGGCTTGTGAGGTAACTGAACATGAATACATGGCTCCGGCGGCAACGCTTCCGGCCTGATGTCACCGTGGCGGTCTTCTTCTCGATCGTAGCTCTGTTCTTCTATGGCTCGATCGGCTGGACATTCTGGATGTCCCTGACCCGATCCACGTTGATGCCAACATACGAACTGATTGGCTTCCAGCAATATGTGAAGCTCTTTTCCGATCATCGCTGGCTGGTGTCTTGCCTGAACATGGTCATCTTCGGCGTACTCTACATCGTAGGCACGCTGGCGATCGGTATGCTACTTGCCGTGTTTGCGGACCGGCGGATCAAGGCGGAGTCGTTCTTCCGCACGATCTTCCTCTATCCGCTTGCGGTTTCGCTGATCGTCACCGGCCTTTCCTGGCGATGGCTGCTTGATCCCGTGAACGGCTTCCCGGCACTCGTCAGGAGCCTCGGCTGGGAGAGTTTTACCTTCGACTGGCTGACCAGCCCGGATCGCGCGATCTACACATTGGTCTTCGCCAGCATCTGGCATTCCGCCGGCCTGATCATGGTGATCATCCTCGCCGGCCTGCGCGGTGTCGACACCGAACTGTGGAAGGCAATTCGAATGGAGGCGATCCCGCTGTGGCGGGCCTATCTCCAGGTTATCTTCCCTTCGCTTCGTCCTGTGATCGCCTCCTGTGTCGTGCTGCTCATGTCCGACGTGATCCGTGGCTATGACCTCGTGATCGCCATGACCAAGGGTGGCCCTGGCATCTCCACTGAAATGCCGGCGAAATACGCTGTCGATTTCTATTTCGCGCGCGTCAATCTCGGGCTCGCTTCGGCTGCCTCGATCATGTTGCTGCTGCTGTCGCTGCTGTTGCTGACACCCTACTTCATCACCGAATTCAGGAGGCGCACATGACGGCCACTACCCATCGGTTGGCTTCTGCTCCAACGGCGGCGCGGATCGGCCTTTATACCTTCCTGGTCGTGTCGGCTGTTTTCTTCCTGCTGCCGCTCCTCCTGGTTCTCATGAACTCACTGAAGCCGCTGGACGAGATACGCCAAGGCAATCTCCTGGCTCTTCCGATCAATCCGAACTTCGAATCCTGGGTCGCAGCATGGAAGACCGCCTGCACGGGACTTGAGTGCGGCGGGGTACGTCCGGGTCTCTGGAACTCGATCAAGATCACCGTGCCTGCTGTTGTTATCTCAACGTTGGCCGGCGCCTTGAACGGCTACGCGCTCGCCCAATGGCGCTCGCGGCATGTCCATCTGATCATGCTTCTGGTGACGATCGGACTGTTCATCCCCTACCAGGCGATGCTCTATCCGACGGTCAAGATCCTCAGTACTGTCGGGTTGTTTCGCACCTATGCCGGCATCGTCTTCGTCCATGTGATCTACGGGCTTCCGTACACCACACTCTTGTTTCGCAATTTCTACGTCGCCATTCCCGACGACATCAGCCGGGCGGCACGTATGGAGGGCGCGAGCTTCCTGCGCACATTCTGGTCGGTGATCCTGCCGATATCGACGAACAGTCTGGTCGTCGTTGCGATCCTTCAGTTCACCGGCATCTGGAACGACTATCTTCTCGGCCTCATCTTCGCAGGCAACGACAACCTGCCGATGACCGTGCAACTGACCAACATCGTCAACAATGCGCGCGGGGCTGCCACGCCGAACATCAACATGGCCGCAGCGCTGATTACCGCCATCCCGACACTCATCGTCTATTTCCTCTCCGGCCGCTATTTCGTCCGCGGCATCGCCGCCGGCGCCGTCAAGGGTTGAACATGTCCAGCATCTCTCTAAACCAGATCAAGAAATCCTTCGCCGGTCTCACGATCCTTCAGTCCGTAGACATGGACATCGAGAAGGGTGAGTTCATTGTCATCCTCGGCCCTTCCGGCTGTGGCAAGTCCACGCTCCTCAATGTCATCGCCGGATTGGATGACTGCGATTCCGGGCAGATCATCATCGACGGCAAGGACGTTAGCGGACTTGAGCCAAGCCAGCGCGGGCTTGCCATGGTGTTCCAGTCCTATGCGCTGTTTCCGGCCATGACCGTGCGCCGCAATCTCTCCTTCGGCATGGAGATTGCCGGCAAGCCGAAGCAGGAGATCAAGAACAAGGTCGCCTGGGTCGCGAAGCTGCTGCAGATCGAAGCCTTGCTGGATCGCAAACCAGGCCAGCTCTCCGGTGGACAGCGTCAACGCGTGGCGATCGGGCGTGCCCTGGTCCGCTCATCGAGTATCTGCCTGTTCGACGAACCTCTTTCCAACCTCGATGCAAAGCTGCGTGCGGAAACCCGCGTCGAACTCAAGCAGCTTCATGAAACGCTGAAGTCCACAATGGTCTACGTCACGCACGACCAGATCGAGGCAATGACCATGGCAGACCGGGTTGCCGTCATGCACAAGGGTAAGGTCGAACAGTTTGCCCATCCCCAGTCCATCTACGAGAAGCCCGCGAGCCTCTTCGTCGCCGGGTTCGTCGGCTCTCCGGCGATGAATTTCTTCCATGGCGAACTCGATGCCGCGGGCGTTTTCAAGACTGCCGATGTTGCGATCGAAACCTCCGGCTACGTCTTCGAAAGCAAGATGACGCCCGGCGCCAGCGTGCTCGGCGTGCGCTGCGAGGACATCGCGGTCGTGGACGCCGGCGCACCGGACAGCATTCCAGCGTCGCTCGCCTTTGTCGAACTCCTCGGCGCCGATGCGCTTGGTTGGTTTCATTGCCTTGGCAAGCGCCTGAGCGTGAAATTGAGCGTGGACGCCGCACGCAGCCTCGACGAGACGGTGGGCCTGCGTTTCAACATGACCAAGGCCTCGATCTTCTCTGCCGCAACCGAGCAGCGCCTCTAGACGAAATGATCCCCGGGGCCGCGATGAGCGCCTTGGGGATCACTTATATCGAGGATAGTCCCAATAGGGCCAGGAATGGTGCGGGCGAATCATTGGCCGTGGCCGCCGCCCCAGATAAAGCCGCTCCATACCGAGCCAGACCTGGAATCCGGATAGCCTGATCGGCGATGACTGAACATATCGCTAAGACGCAAGAAGACCTGCCCGCTGGAAAGCGGACAGGTCTCTTTATTTGGCAATCTTTCACGGTGGACCCGCACGATCCTATTGGTCGGTCTTTTCGGATAGTCGTTCGCCTGCCAGAACGGTAACGGTCGCGCTGGCTTGCCGGGCACCGATGGCGCGCGCGCATTTTTCGCCGATCATCATCGACGGTGCGTTGGTATTGCCGCCGATAAGCGTCGGCATGACTGAAGCGTCCGCGACGCGCAGACCTTCGATACCGTGCACCTTCATGGAAACCGGATCGACGACCGCCATCGGGTCCCGGCCCATCTTCGCTGTGCCGACAGGGTGATAGACGGTCAACGCTTCCTCCCTGAGATAGCGAAGAATATCATCGTCCGTGCGAACCTCAGGGCCGGGCAGGATCTCGCGACCTTGAAGGTCCGCCATCGGCTTGGCGGCGAAAATTGCGCGAGCGAGCTTTATACCTTCCACCAGTACTCGGGCATCCTGGTTGTCGCTGAAGAAGCGATGGTCGATCTCAGGCATCAAGCGTCCGTCCTTGCGGACAAGACGAAGCTCGCCGATCGACTTGGGACGCAGAACGCAGGTGTGGATTGCAAATCCGTGCCCCCATTCCACCAAACGCCCCCGATGGCTGCGATAGCCGGGCACGAAGTGAAACTGGACGTCAGGCAATGCGCCGGCATAGCGCGTCTTGGCAAAGCCTCCGGCCACGACATAGTTGGTCGACAGCAATCCCTTGCGCCCGGCTGCAAACGAGAACGGGGCTGCAAGCAGCTTGCCTGCATTGCCGAACGAAATCCCGAGCGTGCGCGTGGAGGGGCTGCGAACGGTAATCATGCCGTCGACATGGTCGCGCAGGTTCTGTCCGACGCCTGGGAGCTCAACGGCAACCGAAATTCCTTCCTGGCGCAAGCGGGCGCCGGGGCCGATCCCTGAGGCCCTCAGAATGACGGGCGTCCCGATCGCACCTGCCGACAGGACGATCTCGCCGCGGCAACTGACGGTGACGATCTGCCCGCCGCGCAGGATTTCGACGCCCGTCACCCTCTTTCCTTCGATCATCAGACGCAGCACTTCCGTGTCGGTCCAGATCGTCAGGTTGGAGCGACCGCGTACCGGTTCCAGGAACGCGTTATAGGCGGAAAAGCGGATGCCGTTTTTCTGCGTTACGTCATAGACGCCGAGGCCCAACTGGCTGCGACCGTTAAAGTCGGTGTTGCGAGGCAGGCCGATTGTCTCTCCGGCCGCGATGAAGTCCTGGCAAACCGGGTTGGGATCCTTCGGACGGTCGACATAGAGTTCGCCCGCTGTTCCATGCAGGGCGGGATCCTGCCCGATGCGATTCTTTTCGAGTGCCTTGAACACCGGCAGGACATCCTGCCAACTCCAGCCTTCGCAGCCGAGATCGCGCCATTCGTCGTAATCCTCCGCCGCGCCGCGGATATACAGCATCGAATTCATGGACGAGGAGCCGCCCAGCATTCGGCCCCGGTTTACCGGGATGCGACGGTTGTTGAGTTCCGGTTGCGGCGTTCCGACAAAACCGTAGTCGAAGCGTGGCCGGCCGTACATGGCGAGGATGCCTGCCGGGACCTTGACGCGGGGATCGCGATCGCTGCCGCCGTTTTCGATGACCAGAACACGCTTTGATGGATCAGCCGACAGGCGGTTGGCCACGACGCAGCCGGCCGACCCTGCGCCAATCACGATAAAGTCGAAGGTTTCCATTATGACTCCGCGTTGAAGGTGATCTTGCCGCCGCAGACGGTCAGCACGATACGAGCCGCATCGGCGCTCTCGGCGAGAGCCTCGAGCCTACCGTCGACCAAAACGAGATCTGCATCGAAGCCCGGCTCTAGCCGGCCGCTGTGGTCTTCGGCAAAATCTGCGTAGGCACCGCCTGCCGTATAGGCGAGCAGGCATTCGTCGAGGGTGAGGCGCTGGTCGGGCATATCGGCCGCCCAGGGACTGCGTGTCAGGGCGCAGTGGATGGCGTAGAGAGGCGCGATCGGAGAGACTGGCCAGTCGGTGCCAAAGGCGAGCGCCACGCCGCGATCCTGGATCATGCGCCATGGGAAGGCAGTTGCCCAGCGATCGCGTCCCATGATTGTTGTCGTCGGCTCGAGGGGAAGACCGGCCGAACCAGGCGGATGAACCGGCTGCATCGATGCGATGATGCCGAGCGGCCGCAGTCGTTCGAGATCGTCCGGCGTGATCGTGTCGATGTGTTCGATGCGATGGCGCGCGTCCCTGGCGCCATTCGCCGTGCGTGCGGCCTCATAGCCATCGATCGTGGCGCGGACCGCACCATCGCCGACTGCATGGGTTGCGACCTGAAGCCCCCGGCGATCGGCTTCGATGCACATGGCATTGAAAATGTTGGGTTCGATCAACGGTTCGGACCGGAAGCCGGGCCGGTCGGGATAGTCGGTCACCGTCAGTGCAGTCCAGGTGTCATAGACGCCGTCCATGAAGAGCTTGACGCGGCCGAACCGAAGCCAGCCCGGGACCTCGGGACCGAAGCTGTCGATTCGTGCGATGCCCTGCGGCCCATGGTGCTGCTCCAGCCGCAAGGGCAGGCTGACGCGAACGGGCATGTCGCCGGCAAGTGCCAGATCACGCATCAGCCCGGCCTGGTATGCGTTGCCGTCCATGTTGACGGCGGTCGTAATGCCGTTTTCCGCACAGTAGGAACCGGCCTTGACGATCAACCCCTTGTCATAGGTCCGGTCCTCTTCGGAAACCTCGCCGCCCTTATAGTCAAGGCTGTCGCGACCTCTGAGACGAGACAGCATCTTGACCCGGCTTATCGCTGCAAACTCCCGCAGTTCGCCGTTTGCGAGACCGTCCTCGGCCATGACGATCTCGGCGCCCGGTCCGACGTCGGCTCCGTGAAGGATGCCGGCAAGTTCAAGCGCGCGCGTGTTCGCCCAGGCGCAATGCAGGTCGGTCGACAGCAGGCATAGCGGCCGGTCGGCGATGATTGCGTCAAGCAGGTTGCGATCGGGACGACGATCCTCTCCGAAAATCACGTAGTTGACCGCATAGCCGAAAAGGATGTCCTCACCCGGATGACCGGCGGCAAACGCCTGGATGGCTTCGCGTGTCGCCTCGAAGCCGAAGGTCGGCCCGAGGTTCAGCATGGACAGCGTCGCGCCGCCCATGAAGAGGTGGAGATGGCTTTCGATGAAGCCTGGCATAAGCTCGCGTCCGCCGGCATCAATGACCTGCGTTGCGGGGCCGCTATGCGCGCGGATGCTTTCGTCCGAGCCAATGGCAAGGATCTTGCCGGCGGTAACCGCGACAGCGGTCGTTTCCGAAGGGGCGAAGAGTGAGCGCACCTTGGCGTTCACGACGATCAGGTCAGCGGGCATGGTCGGCTCCAGGCAACAGAATGAGGGGTGGGGGCCGAAGCCCCCACGACGGATTACTGGAGCAGCTGCGTCCAAACCCGGGTCACGAGATCCTGCGCGGCGGGCGAGCACGTACGCGAGAACTGGACGGGAACCTCCGGATAAAGTTCCGGCGCGTTCTCCTTCGTGTATTTCATCTTGTCCTGGATGAGCTTCATCGGAGAAGAGTGCGCGTAGTGGTTCATCTCCTCGGTCGCGTTTTCCGGCCGGGACATGAATTCGATGAACTTGACGGCGTTCTCCTTGTTCGCCGCGCCCTTCGGGATCACCATGCTGTCGAGCCAGCCGACGAGGCCTTCCTTGGTCATGGCGAGCGCAATCGGCGAGCCGCCGGTCCGCGCCTTCAGTTCCTCGCCATCCCACCAGAAATGCGTGGAGACTTCGCCGGTGTCCAGACGGCTGGCGATGTTGTCGGACGAGTAGACGGCGACCGAGGGCTTTTGGCTCTGCAGCAGGTCCAGCACCTTTTTCATTTCCGCCGGATCCTCCGTGCAGAAGGGCACTCCAAGGTAGAGCTCGGCGGCGCCGATCACCTCGTCGGGCTGGCCGAGCATGGCGATCTTGCCCTTCAGGTCACCGTCCGGCTCGAAGAAGTATTTATAGCTGTCGGTCGGTCCCTTGTACTGATTGGTGTTCACGACGAAGCCAGCCGTGCCGTAGGCGATCGGGATCGAATATTCCTGCTTTTCATCCCACCACTGATTGCGCCAGCGTGGCTCGAGGTTCTGGTAGGCTTCCAGCTTGTTGGCCTGGTAGTTCTCCAGAAGCCCCTCATCGATCATCACGCGTACGAAGTGCTGTGAGGGCGTGGCAATGTCGTAGCCCGAGGAGCCTGCCTGGAGTTTCGTCAGAAGGTCTTCGTTGGACGTATAGGCGTCGACGCTAACCTTGACGTCATATTCCTTCGAGAACTTCTCGATCAAGGACGGCGCGATGGAGTCTGCCCAAACGAAGACGTTAAGCGATCCTTCGGCATGCGCGGCCGAGGCCAGGGAGAGCGTAAGTGCTGTGGCTGCAAGTATCTTTTTCATGTGTTCCTCTCTTTCTTTATTCGTTCAGTCATTGTCACGGGCGCCTCTTGCCGCGACCAGAAGGGCAACGGTTGCAAGGACGAGCGAGGCGAGAATCAGCAGTGCAGCGATCGCGTTGAGTTCTGGCGATGTGCCGACACGGATCAGCGAGAAGATGTAGACGGGCAGCGTCGTCGTGCCGCCGGTCGCGAGCATGTTCGAGGTGATGAAGTCGTCCATCGAAATCAGGAAGGCGAGCATGGCTCCCGAAAAGACGCCGGGAAAAATCAGCGGCAGCGTCACCCGGCGGAAGGTCGTCCAGCGATTGGCGTAGAGATCGGCACTGGCTTCTTCCAGGTCTAGCGACATGCCTTGCAGTCGCGCCCGGATCGGCAGGAACGCAAAGGGGGTGCAGAAGGCGGAGTGGGCGATAACCACGCGCACCAGGCCGTTCTGGACGCCGAGCAGCGAAAACAAGATCAGCGTGGCAACGGCCAGCACGATCTCAGGCAGGACCAACGGAAGGTTGACGATTGTCTCCGAGAGCTTGCGGAAGCGAACATTCTTGCCGCGAATGATCGCGAGCGCAGCGCATAGTGCAATCGTCGTCGAGGTGACCGTGGCGATCGCTGCGACCGTAAGCGAGGTCTTCAGCGCGCTCATCAGCGCGGTGTTCTCGAGCGCGTTGCCATACCACTGCAGCGAAAATTCCGTCCAGACACCCGCGACCCGATTGGCGTTGAAGGAGTAGGTCACGACCACGGCCAGCGGTGCGTAGAGATAGACGAAGAAGAGAGCGGTGAGAGGACCAAGCCCGGGGTAGCGCTTGACGTCGTGTTTCGTGCTCATGCGGCCACCTCCCGACGCGCGGCGCGCATTGCGGTGAAGACGAGGAAGATCATCACCAAGGCCATCAGCGTCATGGCGATCGCCGCGCCGAAAGGCCAGTTGCGGGACGGCCCGAACTGCAATTGGATCAGGGAGCCCATCATCATCTGCTTTCCGCCACCCATCAGGGTCGGCTCCAATACCGCGCCAAGGGCGGGGACAAAGACGAGGATGGCGCCCGCGATGATGCCCGGAGCGGTCAGCGGCAGGATTACCCGGCGCAGCGTCGTCCAGCGGTTGCCATAAAGGTCATGCGAGGCCTCGATCAGGGTGCCGTCGAGCTTCTCGATCGACGCGAAGACCGGCAAGATCATCAGTGGCATCGTGGTGTAGACCATCGCGGTCAACGTTGCGCCGTCGTTGAACATAAAGCTCATGCCCGGCGCAAAACCCAGATGTTCGAGCAGACGCGGCAAGGTGCCGTCCTTGCCGAGGATGATCATCCAGGCATAGACGCGCAGGATCATCGAGACCCAGAACGGCAAGGTCACGAGATAGACGAGCACCGCCTTCAAGCCCGGGCGCTGGCGCGAAATGAAATAGGCGACCGGCACCGCGAAGATGAGACAGATGAGCGTGGTGGCGCCGGCGAGCAGGAAGGTGCGGGCAATGATGAAGAGATACTGGGCGGTGAACTCCAGTTCGCCCGTCCAGCCCTCGTTGAAGAGGATCTGGCGATAGCCCGCGAGGTTGAAGTCCCAGGCAAAGCCGCCATGCGCGCCGCGGGTCGCGAAAGACACGGCAGCGATGATGACGATCGGCAAGATCAGGGCAAATCCCATCAACAGCCAGGATGGCAGCAGTCCCCAGAAGGAGAGATCATGCCAGAAGCGAGGGCGATTTGCGTGTTGCACCGGTTCGACGGGAGCGTGGAGCGCAGTGTCTGTCATGCCGAAAGCACCCGCGCAGAGACCGCAACGAACCCAAGCGGAACGGTTGCGCCGAGCGGGATCGTGTCGCCCTCGCGCGAAGCGTTGCGGCGCGAGGCCCGCAACTCCGTGCCCGCCACGTCGAGCGTGTAGTGGGTAAAGCCGCCCATGTAGTTTTTGTTGACGACGCGTCCCTCGAAGGTGATCCCCTGCGCCTGGTTGCCAAGGTTGATCTTCTCCGGGCGGACGGACAGCGTCGCCCGACCTTTACTGATCGATGCCGTCGACGGAACTGTGACGGCCACGCCGAAGGGCATGCGCACGGTTGCCTGGCCACCCGCCGCTTCCAGGATCTCGACATCCAGGAAGTTCGTCTCACCGACGAAGTCGGCGACAAAGCGGTTGACCGGCTCTTCGTAGATCTGCGTCGGCGTACCGATCTGCTGAACCTCGCCACCGCCGAGGACCGCAATGCGATCCGACATGTCAAGGGCTTCTTCCTGGTCGTGCGTCACGAAGACGAAGGTAATGCCGGTATCGCGCTGCAATGTCCGCAATTCGTCGCGCATCGCCTGACGCAGCTTGAGGTCGAGCGCTGACAGCGGCTCGTCGAGCAGCAGGACTTCCGGCTCCGGCGCAAGCGCGCGGGCAAGCGCGATGCGCTGACGCTGGCCGCCGGAGAGCTGGGCAGGCTTGCGCTTGGCCATCGGGCTCATGTGCACCCGCTCCAGCATTTGCCCGACGCGCCTTTTTATGCGGGTCTGGTCCCATCCGAGGTTTTCGAGGCCGTAGGCGACATTCTGTTCGAGCGTCATGTGCGGGAAGAGCGCGTAGCTCTGGAAGACCGTGTTGACGCGCCGCTTGTGGGGCGGAATTGCGTTGACCTCAGCGCCATGGAGAAGGATTGAACCGCTGTTTGGGCTTTCGAAGCCAGCCAGCATGCGCAGCAGCGTGGTCTTGCCACAGCCGGAGGGCCCCAGCATCGTGAAGAACTCGTTGCCGCCAATGTTGAAACTGACGGACTTCAGCGCCTGATAGATCCCGAAGTTTTTCGAGACTGATCTGACTTCGATGGCCATTGATTGGCTCATGCCGCGCTCCTCGTAAGAACCTGTTGTGGGTGCGTTGGCGGGACGACGAACAACGCAGACCCGTATTCAAGGGTGCCGTTTCCGCGCATGGCGGCATGGCCGTTCCGTGCGGTCCTGGCGACGCGAAAGCTCGTTGAAAAGGCCTCTCGATCGAAGCCCTTGCGGTTGCGCATTGGCATTCCCCTTATTTTGACCCCATTGGATTTCGAGAGAGGTTTTCTGTAAATAACGCGATCTGGAAGCATGGCTTAGGCTTAGGCTAATCGTGCGTTCTCGCGCGTTTTCCTCACCTCATGGGTGAAGGTGGTAAAATCTCGGCCGAGACCTGCGATGTTGAGTAAAGTAGTTTTTTAACAATCGCTTAGGCGTAGGACCGGCGCGTGATTTCCTCGGAAGGATCAGCGGCGACGGTCTGCGATTGCACAAGTTTTGATCGCACCGGGCCGCGTTCTCAGGCAGATGCACGCTTTCCGGATGGGCGGAGATTTTGGCCGTGGTAAGTCGCAACGGCAGTGGCGAAACGGAACACGGTCCTGCGCTGGCTTGGCCGACTGCCATGCCAGAGGAAATTGGAGTGCCCGAGCGCATCGGCACTGGAGATCGCAGGTGTCGAAGCCCGCCCTACGAGCCCTGCCGAAGCTCCGCGAGCAGGCGTCCGAGCATGGCATCGCAACGGGCGAGTTGGTCCATGCTGACGAACTCATCAGGCTTATGGCCCTGGTCCATGAAACCCGGACCGCAGACCGCCGTCGACATGCCAAGGCTTTGCTCGAAGAGGCCGCCCTCTGTGCCGAAGGCGACCTTCAGCGTGGGCGCATCGTCCCCCAGGATCCGCTGTAGGAGTTGCACCACGGGCGCGCCACGATCGGAATTGAGGCCGGGATAGCCGGAGACGCGCTCGATTTCTATACAGGCCTTGGGAAACCGGTTGTGATGCGCGACGGCAATCGACCTTGCATCCGCCTCGATCCCGGCAAGAATGTCGTTGGGGTCATCTTCCGCGACATTGCGGATTTCGAAGTCGATATCGCAGCGGTTCGGCACGATGTTCAGCGCCGTGCCGCCGTGCATCATCCCTGCGTGAATGGTGGAGTAGGGGATATCGTAGTCAGGATCTCGCGCGCCGTTGACCGACAGTTCGTCCTGCCGGGCCTGCAAGGCTGTAATGAAGGCGGCACCGAGATGCAGCGCGTTCAGTGCTTTAGGGGCGAGGGCGGAATGTCCCGCTTGTCCGTGGCAACAGGCCCGCAGTGCCAGCTTGCCCTTGTGGCCGGTGGCGATGCGCATTCCCGTCGGTTCGCCGACGATACAGAGCGCCGGACGGTCGGGCCTCTGCGCCAATGCGTCGATCATCCCGCGCACCCCAAGGCATCCGATCTCCTCGTCGTAGGAGAGGGCGAGATGCAGCGGGCGTCGCAGCGGGCCGGTTGCGGCAAGCATAAGGGCGCGCAGCGCCGCCGCCACGAAACCTTTCATGTCGGCCGTGCCGCGGCCGTAGAGCCGCCCGTCCCGTTCACAGAGTAGATAAGGGTCGGTGGACCAGGCCTGGCCATCGACCGGAACCACGTCCGTGTGCCCGGACAGCACCACGCCACCCGGACCTTCCGGCCCGATACTCGCCCAAAGATTGGCGCGACTGCCGTCCGGATGCGCGAAGCGCTCGATGCGCGCGCCGGCGCCTCGCAACAGGCTCTCGGCATAATCGAGCAGCGCGAGGTTGGAGGTCCGCGAAACCGTCGGCTTGGCCACCAGACGCGTGAGGATTTCCAGGGTCGAGGGGATCATGCACTCATCCGGTCCATAGACAGAGTCGACGCCATGGACGTCGCCTCTTCGTGATCAAAGGTCGCCCGGCACGCCGTAACTCGGCGCCTCGGTCGGGTTGAGCGCCCGGGTGACATAGGCGTTCATCTCGTGGCGCCACCGCTCCCAAAGGTTGGCGCATTCCTCGATCGGGTCTCCGTCGGTCCAGTCGACGCGAAGGTCGGCGACATTCCAGGAGACCTTGTCGACCATGACCAGACCCATCGAGTGCACCGGACCTTCCTCGCCACCGGCAGCAACAGCAGCCCGCATGGACGCAATCAGGCGGTCGCCGAGCGACTGCCCCCTGGTTGCCTCGAAGGCCGCGACCATCTTTTCAGGGATCGCAGTGCTGGTCAGCATGTTACCGGCCGCGACGACGCCCTCGCCGCGTGCCGTCGCGTGAGTGCCCAGGGTCTTCGGCCCGGAATAGGCAGCCGTTCCGCCTACGGCGTCAACGAGCGCGAGCTGGCGATACTCGATATGCGGTGCCTCCGCGACGAGGCGGGCCAGTGCCGCCTCGGCGGAGAGGCCGCTCGCCATCAGATCGAGCCCTTTGGGGCCGAGACGCGGATCGGTGACATTCTGCGTCGAAACGACACCGACGCCGGCGCGGACGTGAGCGCATCGCGCGGCCACGCTCGGCGATGACGATGAGACGGCAATGCCGAACATGCCTGTGTCGGCGCAACGTCCAGAGACGGAAAATGTCATGCTTCTATCATCCCCAAAGTGGTTTCTTCGTTGCAGCTGCCGCTTGCCGGGCTGCGCGGTTGCTCAATCCGGAATCATCGCCGTGGCATCGATTTCGACCAGCCATTCAGGACGGGCGAGTGCCGTGACGACCACACCTGTCGAGACGGGGAAGACACCCTTGATGTACTCGCCCATGGTGCGGTACACGGCCTCGCGGTGGCGAACATCGGTCAGATAGACGACGACCTTGCAGACGTGTTCCATCTTGCCGCCGCTCTCCTCGACAAGCTGTCTGATGTTCTGCATGACCTTGTGGGTCTGTTCGACAGGATCATGGCTGTCGATGTTCTTGCCGCCGTCGAGTTCCTGAGGGCACTGGCCACGCAGGAAAATCATCGTGCCGCGTGCCACCACCGCCTGGCAAAGATCGTTGTCGAGCTTCTGTTCCGGATAGGTGTCCTTCGTGTTGAAGGGACGGATACGGGTGTGCACGGGCATGCTGGTCTCCTTGATGGGTGGTGCAGGAAAAGTATCGTTGCGCGGCGCGAGGGGTAAGTCGTTTTTGCCAACGCCCCGCTTCGGAAAAAACTTCGTAGGTTCTTGCGCTTGGGCGCTTGCCTCGCGGCTCGCGAAGTGGCGCCTCGAGTTCTTCGTAGACTGCTTCTCATCGAGTGGCCGACACCCAGCGTGCGGGTGTCGGCATGATCGATCAATCCTGGCGCCTCACGCCGGCTCCAGCTGCGTGACTTCGCGGCGGAACGGGAGGTCATCGCCGATATCTGGTGTGTCGAGTTCACGGGCATAGCGGTGACCGGCATAGGTGGCCCATGCGATCGGGGCGGGTGCCGCGGCATCGCCGATGATCTTCACGCTCTTGATGCCGGCATCGGCCCAATCACCCTGCCGGGCAATCAGGTCGTTGAAGAGCTGATCCTCGGACGTCCGTGACGCAACCATGAGAACCGCGTTGCAGCCGATCGCGCTTCGCTTGCCGGTATAGACGCAGTTGGTCTCGACTTCTCCAGCTCGAATCGCCGTCACGCCGCGGTTGAGGCGTATATCGACGCCGAGATCGTCAAGGCGCACATGGATTGCACCCTGCTCAAGCGTGTTTCGCGTCCAGTCGGACACATAGGCCGACGACGTCACGAGGATGACCTTGGCGCCGGCCTTGGTCATGACCTCGGCCATGACGCCACCCATGTAATAGTGGTCGTCGTCATAGACGACGATCGTCTTTCCGGACAGGTTTTCGGGATGCACCTTGGCCATGATGTCGTCGGGTGTCCACACGGTCATGGAAGGATCGATCGGCATCGGCACGACGTGCTGGCGCGCAACGCCGTCACGGCGCCAGTGACAACCGGTTGCGATCGCGACATGTTCGAACCCGAAGCCGAGCACGTCCTCTGCCGTCAACCGGCTGTCGAAGTAGGTCTCGACATTGGTGCGCTGGCTGATCTGATACTGGCGATAGTCGACGACGCGCCCCCAGGCGGAAAGACCAGGCAACAAGCGCTCACGCGCAACGCGTCCGCCAAGCGTGGTCGTGGCTTCCGCCAGCGTCACGTCGTAGCCCCGGACGGACAGGGCGCGTGTCGCTTCGAGGCCGGCCGGACCGGCGCCCACAACGAGCACGGTGCTGCTGTCACCCTTGGCGTTCATGCGCTCCGGGTGCCAGCCCTTACGCCATTCTTCCATGAAGGTCGGGTTCTGCGTGCAGCGGCTGATCGACATGGTCATGTCGCCGGTGATGCAGATGTTGCATCCGATGCATTCGCGAATGTCTTCGATGCGCCCTTCCTCGATCTTCTTCGGCAGGAACGGATCAGCGATCGATGGGCGAGCGCAGCCGATGAAGTCGAGAACACCCTGGCGCACCATGCGCGCCATCACATCGGGAGACGTGAAGCGACCGACGCCGACAACCGGTTTCGAGGACAGCTCGCGGATCCCCTTGACCAGAATCTCCTGCGCGCCTTCTTCCTTGAAGCGGGAAGGCCCGGAACAGTCTTCCCAGGTTCCCTGCGCAAGATCCCACAGATCCGGCAGGTTCGCATTCATCTCGACGAACTCCCGGACCTCGGCATTGGAGAACCCGAGCTCGCCGATCGTCTCGTCCAGGCTCACGCGCATGGTGATAGCGGTGGTGTCGCCAACCGCTTCCTTAATGTCCTCGACGACTTCGCGGGCAAAGCGCGAACGGTTCTCGAGGCTTCCGCCATACTCATCGGTGCGCTGGTTGGTCGCGCGCGACAGGAAGTGCTGGAAGATCCCGAAGCCGTGCGCGCCGTAGAGACAGATCAGATCGAAACCGGCGATCTTCGACCGCTTGGCGGCGTTGACGAACCAGCGTCTTAGATTCTTGATATCCTGCTTGTCCAATGCGCGCGCCTGCACCGGATCGTTGGTGAAGGTGCGGATCGGCAGGGCGGAAGGTGCCAGCGGAACCTCCTTGGTGTAGAAATTGGGGCCGTTGATGCCGGAGTAGGCGAGCTGGATGCCGGCAAGCGCCCCGTGGACCTTCATGGCGTCGGACATGCGCCGAAGGCCAGGGATGTCCTTGTCTTCCCACAGGCGAAGTTCGATGAAGGGCGTGATCTCCGAGGTGTGGTGCATCTCGGTCTGCTCGGTGAAGATGACACCCCACCCGCCTTCCGACTTGATCCCGCGCATGGCCGCGACCGCCGACGGGTCGCGATAGCCGCCGCCGTTGCAATGGGGCACCTGGTAGAAACGGTTCTTCGCAGTGTGTGGACCTATCCGGACGGGTTCGAAGAGAATGTCGTACTTGTTATCGCGCATGGTGTTCCTCACTGCTTGTCGCCGTGCATTGGATTTGTTGAGAGCCGGGCTGTAAATGACGCGTTCTGGAAGCGTGGATTAGGCTGAGCCTAATCAAAATGGCGTTTAGACGAAGCGGCCCCTGCATGCCGCCGATGGCGCCACTCAGAGATGCTTTCGCGCTGGTCGATCTTCGCCCGCGGCAGTCCAACCGGGCGCCGGGGCGCCCGGTTCAACGTGAATACCTAGTACTTGACCCAGACGGTCTTCAGCGCCGAATACTTGTCGAAGCTATGGATCGACAGATCTCGGCCAAAGCCGGACTGCTTCATGCCGCCGAAGGGCGTCATTGCCGACAGGGCATCGACGGTGTTGACGGAAACCGTTCCGGCATGGAGCCGATCGGAAACCGACAAGGCCCGCGACAGATCTTTCGTCCAGACCGAAGCTGCGAGGCCGTACTCGCTGTCGTTGGCGATCCGAACCGCGTCCGCTTCATCATCGAACGGCGTGATGGCGAGCAGCGGACCAAACACCTCTTCCCGCGCGATGCGGGCATCCGGCGGCACGTTGTTGAAGATCGTCGGCTGGATATAGCAATCCGATCCATTGCGCGTTTCCCGCTCGCCGCCGTGGGCGAGCCGTGCCTCGGAGCGGCCGATGTCGATGTAGCCAGCGACGCGATCGGCATGGGCCTTTTCGACAAGCGGTCCCATGCGGGTTGCAAGATCAAGCGGGTCGCCGAGCGGCCATGCGGCGGTGGCCGCGATCAGCCTCTCTGTGAATTCCTCCTGCACCGACCGATGGACGAGGAGACGGGAATTGGCCGAGCAGACCTCGCCCGAATTGAACAGGATGCCGAAAGCGGCCATTTCCGCCGCCCTCTCGATGTCGGCATCGGCAAACACCAGGTTTGGCGACTTGCCGCCGGTTTCCGGCCACACCTGTTTCATGTTGCTCTGACCGGAATAGGTCATGAAAAGCTTGCCGACCTTGGTGGAGCCGGTAAAGACAAGCGCATCGACGTCGGGATGAAGACCGAGTGCACGACCGGCATCCTCGCCAAAGCCCGGAACGACGTTGAGAACCCCATCCGGAAGGCCCGCCTCCGATGCCAGCTCGGCAAGCATCAGCGCGGAAAGCGGGGATTGTTCGGCGGGCTTCAGGACCACCGAGTTGCCGGTGGCAAGAGCGGGCGCAAGCTTCCAGGTCGCCATGTCGAGCGGAAAGTTCCACGGGACGACGGCGCCGATGACGCCGAGCGGCACGCGGCGGATCATGGCAAGGTCGCCGCGACCCGTGGGAGCGATCTCGTCATAGAGCTTGTCGATCGCTTCGGCGTGCCACTGGAAGAAGTGGGCGGATCCCGGCGCGTCGATGGTCGAGCTGTCGCCGATCGGCTTGCCCATGTCCAGCGTGTCGAGAAGGGCAAGTTCCGGTATGTTTTCACGAATGAGCGCCGCCAGGCGCAGCAGCACTTCCTTGCGCTCGGCGGGCGATTTTCCGGACCACCGACCATCGTTGAACGCCCGGCGCGCCGAGGCCACGGCGGCATCGATATCATCAGCGGTGCCGCGAGCAACCGCTGTGAGCACTTGCGCATTGGCGGGGTTCACCGTATCGAACCGGCCACCCTTGGCGGCATCGCGAAAGGCGCCATCGATGAAAAGGCCGTTGCGGAATTTCAGGCCAGCGGCGCGAGCGCGCCAGTCAGCTGTCGAAGTGGTCATGGACTGCCTTTCTCTTCGTCTAGTCGAGCGTTCGGAATTGGGAGCTGCATGCCGCTCATGGTTCGGAGCTGTTCACTGCAGAAATCGATGAAACGCCGCACCACGAGCGGCGAGCTCAGGCCACGCATGGCCAATATCCCCATGCGCATGGGGCGCAGCCCGCCGGCCAGCGGGACGAAAGCCAGCTTGTCTCCGCTCAGAGCGTGTGACGAAACGGGCCGGATATTGGCAATGGAATAGCCAAAGTGGTTGGCTACCATCGCTCGCATCACCGACATGTCGCGTGTGCGTTCGATAATGCGCGGCGCCAGGTCGGCGTCGCGAAACAGCGACAGGAAATAGGCGGAGCTATGGGGCAGGTCCAGGAGGATCATCGGCTGTGGCGCGAGTTCGCGCACATCGAGTTCAGTCCGCGACGCGAGCGGGTGGTCTTCCGGCAGGACGGCGTAGGGTGGGAGCACCGCGAGCTCGTGAAACTCCATGTCTGCTGGAACGTCCAGGTCGTAGCTCAGCGCAATGTCAAAGCGCGCCATGCGCAGCCCTTCGATGATCAGGGCGTGATCGCGCTCATACTGGAAGAACTCGACATCGGGATAAGTGTCGGCGAAGGCGCGACGCAGCGGCGGAATGACGGTCTGTGCGAATGTCACGAGGCATGCGACGTGAAGCGGACCTCTAACCTGTCCGGTCAGCTCGTTCGACAAGGCGTTGAGCTTGTTGGCTTCGGATAGAATCTGGCGTGCCTGCGCGACGAAGCTGTGGCCAGCCTGCGTCAGCGAAAGGCCATGCGCGTGGCGGCGAACGAAGAGCGTGATGCCGAACTCTCTCTCGAGCTGGGAGATAGCGGCGGAGATCGACGGCGCCGAAACGTTTACCCGTTCTGCAGCTTCCGTAACCGAGCCAAACTCGCCAACCGCGACGAGATATTCCAGCTGCCTAATCGTGAATCGCAAGATCATGTCATTATTCCTGTTACCCTCTCCATCAGGATACAGAGAGGGTCCTTGGAACGAAACGCCCGTGGCCCTGATCCCCAAGATAAAGCCGCGCCCGGGTTCTGCCCGGGCCAGGCCAAGACGATTGGCGATAAGCCAGGCAGGCGACGCCTCCTAGCGCAACCGGACGCGCTGTTCCGGCTCCTCGCGATCGGCGATCTGCTCAGCCAGATAGGCTGCGTCGTGCCAGACGCCCCAGATAAAGGACGATGCGCGGCGGGAAAGCCATGGGAGGCCGAGGAAGAACAGGCCGGGCACTCTGGAAACGCCGCGTTCGTGCACGGGGCGCCCCTTGGCGTCGAATGCGTCGAGGTGGAGCCACTTGAAATCGAACGAATAGCCGGTCGCCCAGACGATCGAAGTGATGCCGTTCTTTTTCAGATCAAGCGAAAGGATCGGATCGCTCACACAGGCGGGGTCCTTGGAAAGGGCGCGCGCGTTCGGCTCTTCCGGAAGATCGAGCCCGTGTTTCCGCGCATATTCGTCGGCTTGATCGAGCAGGTCGAGATAGTTCCTGTCGCCCAGCGTGATGTTGTCCTTGAGGTCGCCAGCGAACTGCAGCGTGCCGTTGATATAGGACTTGGCCATGCCGAGCAGTGTCATGCCGCGCTCGGCAAGCTGGCGGAAATCGACCGTTTTGCCACCGTCGGCGCCGCTGACCGCGATCGTGACGTGCTCCGTATTCGGGGCGGGGACCTTGAGATCCCAGATGCCGAGGACGCCGAGCCACCACACGAAGTCCTTGCCGCGGTAGCGCCGGGGCGGGCGATGATGAGGACCAACCGAAAGATAGACGCGCCGTCCCGAGCGCATCAGTTCCTCGGCGATCTGCGTTCCGGAAGATCCGGCGCCAACGACAAGCACCGCGCCCTCGGGAAGCTGGTCGGGGTTGCGATAGGCATGGGAATGGATCTGCTCGATCCCCTCCGTCTGCGGAACGATGGCAGGAAATACCGGCACCTGGAACGGCCCGGTTGCCGCAACGATATTGTTTGCCTCGTAAATGCCATCGGAGGTTTCGACCCGGAAACGCGGACCTTCTGAATTCCGCTTCACGGCCTTGACCTCCACACCACAGCGGATCGGCGCCGAGATCTGTTTGGCGTAGTCGACAAAGTAATCGGCGACGCGCTCTTTCGGTGCGAACGCATCGTCTCCGACATCCGAAAACGTCATCCCGGGAAACCGATCGTGCCATGCGGGACCGTTGGCAACCAGCGAGTCCCAGCGTGCGGTACGCCAGTTCTCGGCAATGCGATTGCGCTCCAGGACGACATGAGAGACGCCTTGCTTGCCGAGATGTTCGCTCATCGCAACTCCCGCTTGGCCGGCGCCAACCACAAGCGTATCCACTGTTTCAATCGACATACGGGTCCCTCTCAGGTTGTGCTCGAATTCAGGCCTTGGGGCCAACGTGTATGAATCGATAACGGAAAGGTGGGGCTGCCGACATAAGTGTTTGGTTCAGCGTTGATTAGGAAAATCCCCACATCGACCCCAGCGGGTAATTGGCGAGGAATGGAGCCCCTGATGTCGAAAGGCGGGTTTTATCCGTCGTCACGATGATTAGGCCCGGCCTAATTGCCGACGAAGAAAACTATTGTTTCTTTGGCATCTCGATCCCGACAGATTGCCCTGCGGTCCGGCAAGGCATTGCCAGGGTGGTCGTCAAGCGCGTGCCGCAAGAGATGACGTCCCCACACGCTGATGCCACGGATCACGCTGGATACACGCGGAGGGAGAGACCTGCGATGCACTCATATATAACCCAAGCTCAGCAGACGGAGTTGGCTGATTGGGGAGCACCTGAAGATATCGGCGCCGAGACCGTGTCAGGCCCTATCCAGTGCTCCGGCAGCATCGACCTTGGCTCGACCGAAGGTCCTGTGTTCGGCGGGCTATATGCCGCAACGCGCGGGGTTTATCGCGTCGTCTACCCATTCCACGAGCATGCGACGGTGATGCAGGGTGAGGTCGAACTGACTGATGAACGGACCGGCGTCAGCAATCTCTACAGGCAGGGAGACAGCTGGCTTATCAAGAAGGGAACGCCCGTTCGCTGGACCATCAAGAGCGACAGGGTTCTGAAGAGCTATCTGGCCACCACCGCCGGGCTGGAGGGTGATCGCAATTGATGACCGTTGCCCAACGCAGTGAGCATGATTTCCTCGGCGACATGACGCTTCCTGTCGACGCCCTCTATGGCATCCAGACAGCCCGTGCGGTCGAGAACTTTCCGATTACCGATGTCCGGCTTCGGGATTTCCCCGAACTCGTCGTCGCGCTGGCAATGGTCAAGAAGGCCTGCGCGCTCGCCAACATGGACTCAGGCGTACTTTCAACCCGCGCCCACGATGCGATCGTGGCGGCCTGTGACAGCATCATTGCCGGCCAGCATCACGAGCACTTCGTTGTCGACATGATCCAGGGCGGCGCCGGGACCTCCACCAACATGAACGCGAACGAGGTCATCGCAAACCTCGCGCTGATCAAACTCGGTCACAAGCCCGGCGAATACACCCACCTTCATCCTAACGATCAGGTGAACCTCTCGCAGTCCACCAATGATGTTTATCCCACAGCGATGCGGCTCGCGGTCGTCAGCCAATGCGGAAATCTCGTCGGCGCGCTGGATCGGCTTCGCCAGAGTTTCGCCTGCAAGGCGGTGGAGTTCGCCCCTATCGGCAAAGTCGGCCGTACCCAGCTGCAGGACGCCGTGCCGATGACGCTCGGCATGGAGTTCGGAGGGTTTGCCGCGACAGTCGAGGAGGATATCGACCGCATCAACCAGCTGAGCGAACTGCTCAAGGAGGTCAATCTCGGCGCCACTGCCATCGGTACGGGCATCAATTCGCCGGCCGGCTACGGTCAAAGGGCGATCGCCCATCTGTGCCAAGTGTCCGGTTACAGCTTGGTCAAGGCCAAGGACCTGATTGAGGCAACCTCGGATGTCGGCGCCTTCGTGACCTTCTCCGGCGTCCTCAAGCGGATCGCCGTGAAGCTCTCCAAGATATGCAACGATCTGCGGCTTCTCAGCAGCGGACCGCGGGCCGGCATCGGGGAGATACGTCTCCCGGCAGTTCAGCCGGGATCCTCGATCATGCCTGGAAAGGTCAATCCTGTTATCCCCGAGATGGTCAACCAGGTCGCCTATCAGGTCATAGGAAATGACCTCACTGTGACATTTGCCGCCGAAGCCGGCCAGCTTCAGTTGAATGCTATGGAACCGGTGATCATTCTCAATGTCCTCCAGTCCATTCGCATTCTGAGCCGGGCTATCAATGTTCTGGCAGAGCGCTGCGTTGATGGCATTGAAGCCGATGCTGAGCGATGCGCCGACCACGTCAACAACAGCCTTGTCGTGGTCACCGCGCTTGCCCCGCTGATCGGCTATGAAGGGGCGTCTCGCATCGCGGCTACCGCCATGAAAAGCGGCGGTACGGTTGCAGACGCCATTGTCGCGCTTGGCCTGATGCCACCTGCCGATTTCCAGCGGCTGGTCAAGAATGCATGGACCTTCGAGGCCGCGGAATGACTGGCCATGCGGACGAATTTCAGCCGACCTGTTTGAACCAGATCTCGCCGAGAGGAAGATGAATTGAAAGTACTCGTACCCGTAAAACGCGTCGTTGATTACAACGTGAAGATCCGCGTGAAGGCCGATGGCACAGGCGTTGAGCTCGCGAACGTCAAGATGTCGATGAACCCGTTCGACGAGATCTCTGTGGAAGAGGCGCTGCGGCTGAAGGAAGCCGGCAAGGCCGAGGAAGTGGTGGTTGTGTCGATCGGTCCCGCGAAGGCAGAAGAGACGCTGCGCACCGCACTCGCCATGGGCGCCGACCGCGCCATCCTGGTCGAGACCGACGATGCCGTCGAACCGCTCGCTGTCGCCAAGATCCTCAAGGGTGTCGCCGACGCCGAGCAGCCGGGTCTTGTGATCGTCGGCAAGCAGGCGATCGATGACGACTCGAACCAGACCGGCCAGATGCTGGCAGCCCTCCTCGGCTCGGCCCAGGCCACCTTCGCCTCGAAGATCGAGATTGGGGACGGCAAGGCGCAGGTGACCCGCGAAGTCGATGGCGGCTTGCAGACGATCGAGATCAAGCTTCCAGCCGTCGTCACCACCGATCTGCGTCTCAACGAGCCGCGCTACGCTTCGCTGCCGAACATCATGAAGGCGAAGAAGAAGCCGCTCGACAAGAAGAGCCCGGCTGATTTCGGCGTCTCCACCGCTCCGCGGCTGAAGGTGCTGAAGACCGAGGAGCCGTCCGGCCGCAAGGCAGGCGTCAAGGTCAAGTCGGTCGCCGAGCTCGTCGAGAAGCTCAAGTCCGAAGCCGGCGTCCTCTAAGGTTCGAAAGGAAACATCACCATGGCCATTCTTCTCCTGGCTGACCACGACAATGCCAGCCTTTCCGACCAGACCGCCAAGGCACTGACGGCCGCTTCCAAGATCGCCAAGGAAAAGGGAAGCGATGTCACCGTTCTCGTCGCCGGCAAGGGCGTCAAAGCGGCCGCCGATGCCGCCGCCAAACTGTCAGGCGTCTCCAAGGTGCTGCTCGCCGAAAGCGACGAGCTTGCCAACAATCTGGCCGAGCCGCTGGCCGATCTGATCGTCTCGCTGGCTGCCGGCTACGATACGATCATCGCCGCCGCCACCTCGACCGGCAAGAATGTGCTGCCGCGCGTCGCAGCCCTTCTCGACGTCGCGCAGATCTCGGAGATCATCGAGGTCGTCTCCGCCGACACCTTCAAGCGTCCGATCTATGCCGGCAATGCCATCCAGACGGTGCAGTCGACCGATGCCAAAAAGGTGATCACCGTGCGTACGGCGTCCTTCGCCGCAGCAGCCGACGGCGGCTCCGCTTCCGTCGAGGCGATCCCGGCCGTTTCCGATCCGGGTCTCTCCACCTTCGTCAAGGACGCGCTATCTGCCTCCGACCGTCCGGAACTGACCTCTGCCAAGATCATCATCTCCGGCGGCCGTGCGCTCGGCTCGGCCGAGAAGTTCCAGGAGGTCATCCTGCCGGTGGCCGACAAGCTCGGTGCTGCCGTCGGCGCAAGCCGTGCCGCCGTCGATGCCGGCTATGCCCCGAACGACTGGCAGGTTGGCCAGACCGGCAAGGTGGTTGCTCCCGATCTCTACATCGCCTGCGGCATCTCCGGTGCGATCCAGCATCTTGCCGGCATGAAGGATTCGAAGGTCATCGTCGCCATCAACAAGGACGAAGAGGCGCCGATCTTCCAGGTTGCCGACTACGGCCTCGTCGCCGATCTCTTCGACGTCTTGCCGGAATTGCAGAAGGCGCTGTGATCGAAAGAGCGAGAAGTTCGTTTTTTTTCAAAGCGGCGATCCGTCGCCGCCTGGACGTTTTGTCGCTCGGGCCGTCGGATCCCGGGCTGGTACGCAACCTAACGAGAGGAAAGCATAGAAATTGAGCGCGCAGGAATTGCCCGAACGCGAAAGCATGGAATTCGACGTGGTGATCGTCGGCGGCGGTCCTGCGGGTCTGTCGGCTGCGATCCGGCTGAAGCAGCTCAATCCCGAGCTGTCCGTCGTCGTGCTGGAAAAGGGTGCCGAGGTCGGTGCCCATATCCTGTCGGGTGCCGTCGTCGATCCCATCGGCATCGACCGGCTGCTGCCGGATTGGCGGCAGGAGACGGATCATCCGTTCAAGACCGAGGTCAAGGACGACCACTTCCTGCTGCTCGGCCCGGCCGGCTCTGTGCGTCTGCCGAACATGCTGATGCCGCCGCTGATGAATAATCACGGCAATTACATCGTATCGCTTGGGCTTGTCTGTCGCTGGCTGGCGGGCCATGCGGAGGCGCTCGGCGTCGAGATCTATCCGGGCTTTGCCGCAACCGAAGTGCTCTACAACGACGAAGGCGCTGTCATCGGTGTCGCCACCGGCGACATGGGTATCGAGAAGAACGGCGAGCCCGGCCCGAACTACACCCGCGGCATGGCGCTGCTCGGCAAGTACGTTTTGATCGGCGAAGGCGTGCGTGGTTCGCTCACCAAGCAGCTCATCTCGAAATTCGAACTGTCCCGGGATCGTGAGCCCCAAAAATTCGGCATCGGCATCAAGGAACTCTGGCAGGTGAAGCCGGAGAACCACAAGCAGGGTCTCGTGCAGCATTCCTTCGGCTGGCCGCTCGGTATGAAGACCGGCGGCGGTTCCTTCCTCTATCACCTGGAAGACAACCTCGTGGCCGTCGGTTTCGTGGTGCACCTGAACTACAAGAACCCCTATCTCTATCCCTTCGAGGAATTCCAGCGCTTCAAGACGCATCCGTCGATCCGGGGCACCTTCGAGGGGGCCAAGCGCCTGTCCTACGGTGCGCGTGCGATCACCGAGGGCGGCTACCAGTCGGTGCCGAAGCTCTCCTTCCCTGGTGGCGCCCTGATCGGCTGCTCGGCCGGCTTCGTCAACGTCCCACGCATCAAGGGCAGCCACAATGCGGTGCTGTCGGGGATGATGGCGGCGGACCGGATCGCCGGCGCGATTGCCGCCGGCCGCGCCAATGACGAAGTGGTCGAGATCGAGAACGACTGGCGTTCGAGCGACATCGGCAAGGACCTCAAGAAGGTCCGCAACGTCAAGCCGCTGTGGTCGAAGTTCGGCACCGCAATCGGCGTGGCGCTCGGCGGCCTCGACATGTGGACCAACCAGCTGCTCGGCTTCTCCTTCTTCGGCACGCTGAAGCACGGCAAGACCGATGCCGCCTCGCTGGAGCCGGCTTCGAAGCACAAGCCGATCGCCTATCCGAAGCCTGACGGTGTCCTCACCTTCGACCGGCTCTCGTCGGTGTTCCTGTCGAACACCAACCACGAGGAAGACCAGCCGGTGCACCTGCAGGTAAAGGACATGGCGCTGCAGGTCTCGTCCGAGCACGACATCTATGCCGGTCCCTCGACCCGCTACTGTCCGGCCGGTGTCTACGAATGGGTGGAGAAGGACGGTGAGGAAACCTACGTCATCAACGCCCAGAACTGCGTCCACTGCAAGACCTGTGACATCAAGGACCCCAACCAGAACATCAACTGGGTGCCGCCGCAGGGCGGCGAGGGGCCGGTCTATCCGAACATGTGAGGCTGCGCGAATGAGCGAGACACAGGCTGATGGTTTGAGTATTCGGCCTGCTCGCCCCGACGAACTGTCGCGACTGGCCGACATCGAGATCGACGCGTTTGCGGCCCTTGCCGACGCGCTGGGCGTTGCAAGGGATGCCAACGCCCTGCCGCAGGGCGTGCTTTGTCGATCGAGAGACAGGTTTTCGGGTCACGGGCCTTTGAATCGGGATGGGCTAGCCGCAACATACTGCGCCGCATCTTCATGCCCGACCAACCATTTGGCCTAGCTGCAGTCAAGACAACTCCGTTGTAAGCTTCGCACGCTCAAATCGAATACGCGAATTCCAGAGGGCTCGCACGCTGTGGAAACGTGGAGGTCGGCGTCGTGATAGGGATAAGGCGAAGCTTTGTACGCGTGCTGGCGCTGACTGTCTGTGTCGCTCTGCTTACGAGTGCACCCGCCATCCAGGCGTTTCGCACTGACGATATGCACAGATCGCTCGAATTTCTAGCGATCAAGGCTCCGAACGGCGTTGGACAGACGCTCGATCTATACGAAGCCATGCAGGCATTACGGATACAAACCGCGAGCATAGCCTTGATTGACGGAGGCGAAATCGCCTGGACTGAGGCCATCGGATCGGAATGCGCCGAGCCTATCTACCAGGCCGCCAGTCTGTCGAAACTCGTCACCGCTGTCGTCGCTCTCAGGCTGGTAGACAAAGGCGTACTGTCGCTGGACGCACCTGTCGATGGCATCCAGAAACGATGGACGTCAGCTCGCCCGCCGATAACGGATGGGCTCCCGGTTACATTGAGGTTGCTGTTGAGCATGCGCGCGGGGATCAATGTCCCCAGCTTCCGTGGCTATGCCATCGGTTCTTCGCTCCCGACGCTGCCGCAGATTCTGGACGGCACCCCGCCCGCCAACTCACCACCGGTGGCTGTCGTCGCTCAGCCGGGCAATCAATACGCCTATTCGGGCGGTGGCTACGAGGTCGTCGAGGCTCTCATCGAGGATGCGACGAGACGTAGGTTCGCCGACGTCGCAGCGGAACAAGTCCTTAATCCTTTGGGCATGGCGAGCAGTACCTTCAGTTACCCCTTGCCTCCGGCACTCCTGCAATGCGTGGCGCGTGGCCATACGGCCAACGGACAGGAAATTTCAGGTGGCTGGCGTGTGACGCCAGAGCTTGCAGCGGCGGGTCTTTGGTCCACACCCTCCGATCTCGCAAAGCTGCTTATCGCGATCACTGATGTCTATCAGGCGCGCTCGCGCTTTCTCAACCCCGATACGGTCGAGGCGATGCTGGAGCGAGTGGGCGATGGACCCTATGGGCTCGGCGCCGCCGTCCACGGAGCTGGCGATGATGTCGTCCTCATGAAGCGTGGGCACAACGTCGGCTATCAGTCGTACCTCCTAATGTTTCCAGCACGCGGGCAAGGCATCGTTGTCATGACGGATTCCGATCGCGGATTCGTGCTGGCAAATGCCCTGGTTCGGCGTGCCGCCGAGGTCTACTCTTGGCCGGCCGTGGGAGCCTTGGCCAATTGATTCCAAGCTAGGTCCGATGTCGCAACGGCAACGCCTTCGCGAGGACTGAGATGCTGCTCCGTAATGAAGTAGGGGCGGCGGGCTGCAATGTGCCATTTCGTCGCCGGCCACCCATCGATCTGGCCTTAACTCCAGTACCTTGGCGAGGCGTGCAAGGCGTCTCGCTTCCGATATTCACGATCAGGCGCTGAGGCTTGAGACGTAGCTGCGCCAACCGCCATAGGCGGTGATATCAGGCTGGCTTTGCGTCGCCGCTGTCTCGCACAGGAAGCCAGTCACCGTTGAACCATCGGCGAGCGACAGCTTGCCGACGCCGAGTGGCGCCGGAATACGACCGATGAAATCGCCGAAGCCGGCAACCGGCAGCGCCCATACCTCGACGGCGATTGGCCCGCCGTCATAGGCGACACGGACTAGGCCGGGTTTGGGCGGCTCGGTCCCGTCGAGCGCAAACAGGCGATAGTCGCTCGTGGTCTCTGCGGCTCGGCGGAAGAAGCCACCGCGCTCCTTGAGTTCACGGTTGAGCGGCATTCCTGAAAGATGTGCCCCGACGACGGCGATTTCGCGATAGTCCTCAGCGAGTGCCGTTTCGATAGCCTCGGGATAGGGGTTGTCGAACTTGGCGAGGTTGAGGCCGGTCGCCTTGTGGAAGGCGGCCGCGATGCCTGCGGCGCGCGCCTCTTCAAAGGCTGGCGCAAGGAAGGTCACGCCGAGCGGCAGGCCGTCGTTGCGGAAGCCATTGGGCACGGCAATGCCGCAGAGCCCCATCAGATTGACGAAGTTGGTGTAGATTCCAAGGTTGCTGTTGAGCTGGATCGGGTTCGCCGCAATTTCATCCTTCGTGTAGATCGTCGGTGTCGTCGGCACCATGAGGACGGAAATGTCATCCCAGGCCGCGCGAGTGTCACGCTTCAGTTCAGCGATGCGGTGGATCGCCGCAAAGGTATCGAGCGCCGAGAAATTTCCGGACCGCGACAGGATTTCCCGGGTGACCGGGTGAATGGCTTCGCCGTACTTGGCAAGCACGCTGTCAAGGCTGAGTGCGCGCTCGGAAATCCATGGACCTTCATAGAGAATACGCTGGGTCTCGTCGAAGGGCGTGAAGTCGACCTCGACCTTCTCGCCACCCATGGCCGTCAGACGGGCGATCGCCTCGTTGAAGAGACGTTCGGCTTCAGTATCGCCAAAGAACCGCAACGCCGCTCCCGCCGGTACGCCGAAGCGAAACTGCGGGGGCACGGCGACAGGGATGAGCGGGACCGCATCTGCATCAGGCTTGGAGAAGGGGTAGGAAGGATCGTAGCCGGCGATGAGGTCAAGGACCTTCATCCCGTCTTCGACCGTCAGCGAAAAGATCGAGAGCGTCTCGATGGTCTTGACGCAACCGCCGCCGGAAACGCAAGCGTTGCTGATAAGGCCCGGCGTTGGCTTGATGCCGACAATATTGTTGAAGCCCGCCGGAACCCGGCCGGAACCAGCCGCATCGTTGGCGATAGAGAAACTGCTCAGACCGGCTGCGACCGACACACCGGAACCGGAGCTCGAGCCGCCGGAGATAAAGCGGTCGTCGAATACGGACGAGCACGCACCATAGGGCGAGCGCATGCCGACGAGGCCAATGCCGAATTGGTCCATGTTCGTCTTGCCTATCAACAACGCGCCGGCGTCGAAGATTCGGTCGAGCGCCTGGCCACTGGAGGTCGCGATATAGGCGCCTTCCTTCAGTGCGTTTGTCGTCGGAAGACCGACAATGTCGTTGCAGTCCTTCACCGAGAAAGGAATGCCCCAGAGCGCGCGACCATCATAGCCCTGCGCTTCAAGCTCTTTTGCCGCGGCGAGCGCGGTTTCGCGGGAGACGAGATAGATCCAGACATGGTCGTCGCCACGGGCTGCGATGCGGTCGTAGATCGCGTTGATCACACGGGTTGGCGTCAGGGCGCCGCTGGCATATGCCTTCGTCAGCGTCGCGAGATCGAGACTGCCGGTGGCGTCGGTCCAAGGCATTTCGGACATGGTATGCTCCTAGAGATTCTTGAGGGCCGAATGGATGTCGGCGGAATTGGCTACGGTGCCGAACAGGCCGTTGCCGAACGTGGTGATACGAAGCTGGGCGCTGTGGCGTTGCGAAGACGTGCCTTTGCAGGCATCGGCAACCGCCATGCATTCAAAACCCATGTCGTTGGCCGCGCGCTGGGTGGCGTGCACCAAACCTTCGGTCGGAAACCCGGTGAGCAGAAGATTGCGTACCCCGCGCCTGCGCAGTTCCTCTTCAAGACCGGTGCTGAAGAACGCATTGTCGCCGGAAATATCGACGATGATGGCGTCGGTTGGGAGCGGCAAGCGCTCATCGAAGCGCCATTCGGCGCTGCCGCGCTTGGGAATGGTATCCCCAAGTGCACGCCGCCTGGCAGCAAGCGGGCTCTCCTGCGGACCGTAACCGCGTCGAACGGCAACAATGGTGATGCCAAGTGTGGAGGCGGTATTCAGCAATTCAGATGCCGCGGCCAGTTCTGTCTCGGCGGCAAGCTCTGCGACCGGCGCCCGCTGGAAACCCAGCAAAAGTAAAGCCGTATCGCCCGCCGACCAGCGTCCGTCGAAGGGCCAGGCATAAGGTTGTGACGTGATCGGTGTGAAAAGGCTGATCGTGGCTTCAGTCATCGGCCAACTCCATCATGTCATGGAACGCCACGCGGTTGGAAACGCCGCCCCAGCGACCGCCATAGGCCTTCAGGATTTCCAGCGTGGCGTCGTGGTTCGGCGTCTCGACGGCGGCCGTGCAGTCTTCCAGCAAGACGCATTCGATGCCGTGTTCGTAGCCGTCACGGATGGTCGACTGCACGCAGCAATCTGACGTGACGCCGGTGACGACCAGCCGTGTAATTCCGCGCCTTTCCAGCTCTTCGGCAAGTTCAGTGCGATGGAATGACGACTTTCCCGGTTTGTCGAGTACCAATTCGCCAGGCAGCGGTGCAAGCTCTGGAATGATCTGCCAACCGGGCTCGCCGTGGACGAGAATGCGGCCGTTCTTGCCGCGGTCTCCAATACCGAGGCCATGAACCCGGGTGCGCCACTGCTTGTTGGCATGAAGGTCGGAGAGATCCGCGACATGTCCTTCCCGCGTGTGGACGATGGTGATCCCGGCGGATCGAGCGGTTTCCAGCGCCTCGCGGATAGGCTCGATCACCGAGCGCGTGTTCGAGACATCTTCGCCAAGCTGGTCGACCCAGCCGCCAGGTTCGCAGAAATCCACCTGCATGTCGATGATGACAAGCGCAATCTGCGCCTTCAGGACCGGACCGCCGAGCGGCCAGAAATCCACGACCTCCGAAGGTTTCATAGCGCGCCTCCGGTGTGTGCATCGAAGAAGAGAATGAGGGCAGGATCCAGGGTAAAGCTGACCGCATCGTCGCGGGAAATGCGGTGGCTGCTGTCGACGACGGCCTTCAGCTTGGGTGCCGTCTTCATCAGATCGCGCTCGTCTTCCACCATATTGGCGTGGCCAATCGCGATACCGTGCCCGTCCATGTGGAGGAGGAGCGTCGCGCCGAGATCTTCGACGAAGCTGGCTCGCGCCGAGATCGTCCCCGTCGCACCTGCTTCTGCCGCGATTTTCAGATGTTCGGGCCGGATGCCGAGGATGACGGTCTTGCCGATCCTTGACGACAGGCACTCACCGGAGGCACCGAGCGGCAGCAGAAAATCACCACAGGACACCGCCGCCGCGTTCTCGTGCGAAACCACTGCCGCCTGAATGAAGTTGATCGGCGGCGAGCCGATAAAGCTCGCCACGAACATGTTGGCGGGGTTGTCGTAGAGTCGCCGGGGCGTGTCGAGTTGCTGCAACGTACCCTTGTTCATGACGGCGACGCGGTGGCCCATCGTCATGGCCTCGACCTGGTCATGCGTGACATAGACGGTGGTAACAGCTGTCATGCGCTGGAGGCGAGCGATTTCCGCGCGCATCTGGCCGCGAAGGCGGGCGTCGAGGTTCGAAAGCGGCTCGTCCATAAGGAAGGCATTTGGTGAGCGCACGAGCGCGCGGCCCATGGCCACACGCTGGCGCTGTCCTCCGGAAAGCCGGGCGGGCTTGCGGTCCATGAACTCGGTCAGTTCGAGAAGTTGCGCTGTCTCGCCCACTTTCTGGGAAATGACATCGGATTTGACGCCCCGCACCTTGAGACCGAAAGCGATGTTTTCCGCAACCGTCAGATGCGGATAGAGCGCGTAGGACTGGAAGACCATCGCGATGTCCCGGTCGCGCGGGGCGAGATCGTTGGCGACTGCATTGTTGATCTTAAGCGTGCCGCCGGAAATATCCTCGAGTCCCGCGATCATGCGCAGGGCCGTGGTCTTGCCGCAGCCCGATGGCCCGACGAGCACCAGGAACTCACCGTCATTGATATCAAGGTTGAAGTCGACCAAGGCGGCGGCCTTGCCGCCCGGATAGGTCTTCGAAACGTTCTCGAACGAAATTTGGGCCATGCTGTCAGTCCTACTGTACGCCGTTAGTCGCGCCCTGAACGAAATAGCGGTTCATGAACAGCGCCATCAGGACAATCGGGATTGTTGAAAAGTGAGCGAGAGCGCCGAGCGTGCCCCAGGTGATGTCCTTGGTGCCATAGGCGGTCAGGAGGGCGACCGAGATCGGCTTTGAATCGAGCGTGGTCAGGAACATGGCGTGCAGGAAGTCATTCCACGAGAACATCATGCAGAATAGGGCGCAGGCAATGATGCCGGAGCGCACAGCGGGCACGGCGACCTTGAGGAAAGACCCCATCTGCGTGCAGCCGTCGGTCAGTGCCGCTTCTTCCATGTCGGGCGGCAACGCCTTGAAATAGGAGAACATCATCCAGGTCACGAATGCGCAGTTGAGCATCGTGTTGAACACGATGACCGCCCACCACGTGCCGAGGAGCCCGATATCGCGCATCAAGAGATAGAAGGGGATCAGCGCGGCGACCGCGGGGATCATGCGGATCGCCAGAAAGAAATAGGCAAAACCGGCGGAGAAGCGTGACTTCGAGCGCGCGAGAGCATAGCCGGCGGGCACACCGAGAACGAGTGACAGAAGCGTGGTGCCGATACTGATGATCAGTGACGAGCGGACCAATGAGACGACATCGAAAAGTGCGAAGGCCTGGCGGAACTGATCGAGGGTTGGCTCGAACGTCAAGCGCGGCGGAACCGAGAATATCTGGTTGGACGGTTTGTAGGCGGTCGAGATCAGCCAGCAGACCGGCAGGAGAAACAGGATCGTGGCGATGAGAACGGTCGTTCTTTCGGCAACGATGCGGCGTGTGGAGACCTTTGCCATCGGCTTACTTCCCGTTGATCCGGACATCGGCGCGACGCACCACCAGCAGCAGCACGGTGGCGATCAACGCGATGAACAGGAGGGTGACATTTCCGACCGCGGAAGCGAAACCGACATTGAAGAACTGCAAGCCTTCCTTCACGCCAAGCATCATGAGCGTATTGGTGGCATCGTTGGGCCCGCCGCCGGTCGTGACGAAAACAGAATCGAATACCCGGAATGCGTCCATCGTTCTCAGTGTCAGCGCCAGGAATACTGATGGCAGCATCAAAGGTAGGATCAACATGCGGAAGCGTTGCCAGGCGGTGGCGCCATCGACACGTCCGGCCTCCAGCACGTCACCCGGAAGCGCCTTGAGGCCGGCAAGCAGGATCAGCGTCATGAGCGGCGTCCATTCCCAGCAATCGATCAGAATGAGCATCCACAATGCCGTGCTGGCGTCCGTCAGCAGGCCGGTGCGGGGACCGATGCCGGCCTCCGAAAGAAAGAAGCCGATAATGCCGTAGTCCGCGCCGAGCATTGCCTTGAAAATCAGACCGACGACCAGCGGCGTGATCGTCGAGGGAATGAGAAGGAAAGCGAGCACCATTCGGTTGAAGCGGCTGTCGCGCCACAGAAGCAGGGCAAGTGCAAAACCCAGAACAAGCTGCAACGCGACGCTGAAGAAAGTGAATTGGAAGGTGTTGAGGATCGCCCTGCGCGTCGAGGCATCGGAGAAGATGTCGATGTAGTTCTGAAAACCCACGAATTGCGTGCGGGCAGGGCGCAGAAGATTGTACTTGTAGAAGCTGTAGCCGATACCCTGTGCCAGCGGCCAGAGCCCGACGGCGGCCACATAGAGCACGGCGGGCGTTGCCATCAAAAACAGGAAGAACCTGCGGCGGTCGGAGAAGCTGTAGCGCATATCGGAATAAAGCTCATTAAAGGAAGGCCGCTCGGCCTGGCGCATCACAGGACCAGATTAAGAAGGCCTGCGGACGGACAGATCAAGGCCAATCGGCCGGATTTCGCGCGCCGCCGGGCAGGCGGCGCGCGAGATGGCATCAGAACAGCTTCTTGGCGGCTTCCTGCGCCTTGCCGAGCGCCTCTTCCGGCGTCGCAGCGCCCGCAAGCACGGAATTGACGGCGGTGCCAAGCAGGTCCTGGATCTCAGGGTATTCCGGAATGCGCGGGCGGAACTCGCCATTGCCGTGCTCATAGGTTTCGGCGATGACAGGCAGGAAATCATATTTTGCGAGCAGGTCGGGGTCGGTCATCTGGCTCTTGCGCATAAAGCCGCCAGCGCCCATCATATTGAATTCCTTGTGGATTTTCTTGCTTGTTACCCACTTGATGAAGGTCCAGGCAGCTTCCTGCTTGGCCTTGTCCACGTCCGCATTGATGGCAAGACCCCAACCGCCCACGCCGTATTGCGGCGTCATTCCGTTGGCAACCGGTGCGACCGCTATACCGACCTTGCCGACAATGTTCGACACCTTCGGATCGGAATAGGCCGCGGCACCAACCGACCAGGTCTGCATGAAGGTCGCCATGCCTTGGCGGAAGCTTTCCTCGCGGCCGCCCCAATCATATTCGATCGCGCCGGGAGGTGCAGCTTCAGTGAACAGCTCCTTGTAGACTGTCAGGCTCTTGATGTTGGCTTCGGAGTTCAACACCGGCTGGCCGTCCTTGTCGACGATCGAGCCACCGAGCTGGTTGTTGTACTGCATCCAATCCTGAGCGACTGCCGGGCCCTTCTGCCCGTTGGCGACGAAACCGTAGATCTTCTTCGACGGGTCGTTGAGCTTCTTGGCATCCGCCACCAGCTCTTCCATGCTCGCCGGCGGCTTGAGGCCGGCAGCCGCGAGCACGTCCTTGCGGTAGGCGAGGACGTTGGCGTAGGCCGCAAGCGGGAAGGCAACGTACTTGCCCTTGTACTGGCCAAGCGATTCCAGCGCGACCGGGTAGATGTCGTCGAGATCAAGTTCGGCGGCGTCGCGCTTGACCCAGTCCGTCAGATCGACCGAATACTTGTTTTCCGCAAAGGCGCCGGCCCAGACGATGTCCATGGTGACGAGGTCATAGCCCTTGGTATCGCCGATAAAATCGGCGGTCGTCTTGGTCAGAAGAGTGCCGTAGTCCATGATCTCGATCTTGAGGTCGGCGCCAGTCTCTTCCTTGAATTCCGGCGCGAGCTTGGTCAGCACGTTCGAGAAGCCGTCGTTCATCGAGGCGATGGTCAAAGTAACGCCCTCGAGCGACTTGGCCTGCGTATAGGCCGTCGTCGCCAAAAGTGCCGCGAATGCCGTGGCTACTACATGTCCTGAAGATTTCAGTGCGGATGATGAAGAAGCGTTCCCCATGGCTGCCAACCTTTCCCGTTCTGGAGTTGATGGAGAAAGGTTATCGCGACGCCTCATCAAGTCAAACAAAAAAACACAAAAATAACATTTAGATGACGCTCAAAGCATCTTTGCTCAAAGCTGCCGCAGAATGCTTAAACGGTAGTCACGTGACTGTCGATTTTTTCAGCAAAACGGTCAGTCGTTTACATCATTGATTTATTTAACTATTTTTTTTGACAATCGAGCCAGGATGGAAGACGATGAGTCGTGCTCGTTGCTGTGGTCGGTATCGCTAAGTGCCCATCGAAATCAGCACGAGTACCACCGCCCGAAGGGGTAAAACAACATATTCAAACACTTTACAACTTTTTGATGTTCGTTACGCTGCCTGAAAACGCTGGAGTGCTGCCACATGCCTCAGACACCCCCAATGGAAAGCCCACGCTCGGCTTTGTACGAGGAGCCAGCAGGCACTAGCGGGCTCGTACAGCTTGAGGCTCAGGTCCGGCGCGACCTCGAAAGCATCGAGGCGGTGCCGCGCGAATGGGTGCCGGAGCGGCGCGATCCTGCCGGCGCAGTCATCGCCGATGTCGTCATCGTTGGCGCAGGGCTTTCCGGTCTTTCGCTTGCGTTCGGATTGAAGCGGCAGGGCATAGAGCGGGTCCGAGTGATTGATGCTGCCCCGCCCGGTCTCGAAGGACCTTGGCTGACAACCGCCCGCATGCGGACACTCAGGTCTCCGAAGACACTCAGTGGCCCGGATCTCGGCGTGCCAAGCCTGACCTACCGCGCCTGGCACGAGGCCCACCAGGGCAGGGCCGACTGGGACGCACTCGACAAGATCGATCGCACCGACTGGATGGCCTATCTTGGCTGGTTCCGCTGCATTCTCGGGCTATCGATCGAGAACGGTACGCGGCTGTTATCGATCTCTCCTGAGGGCGACTATCTGCGGCTGCATGTCGACACGGACGGCAAGCGTGCCGATATCGCCTGTCGCAAAGTGGTGTTGGCGACAGGGCTGGAGGGCGCCGGGGGACTGAATGTGCCACGCCTGGTAAGCGACGCCCTGCCGCGTTCGCGGTGGACACACAGTGGCGAAGCGCTGGATGCCACTTCGCTCGCTGGAAAGTGCATCGGCGTCATAGGTGCGGCTGCGTCGAGCTTCGATTGGGCTGTGGCAGCGCTGGAAGCCGGAGCCGCCAGCGTGACCGTGCTGGCCCGTTCCCCGACACTGCCTCATACCGAAATTCTGGACTGGTCGAATTTTCCGGGCTTTCTGAACCACTTTGCCGATCTTGATGACGGTAGCCGCTATCGTTTCACCCGACGGATGTTTGCATTCAAGACACCGCCCACCAACGAGATGTTCAGTCGCGCGATGGCCTTCGCAAACTGCCGGCTGGTAACGGGCGCTGAAACGCGCTCGATCACCATGGTCGGGAACGATGTTAGGATCGAAACTGCGGTGGGCGATTTCCTTTTCGATCACCTGCTGCTTGGAACAGGTTATTGTGTTGACCTGTCGCATCGGCCCGAACTCGCTAGCCATATCGAGAAGATCGCCACCTGGGCGGACCGCTTTACCCCGCCAGATGGCGAGGAAGATGCCGATCTTCTGGCCTATCCCTATCTAGGCCCTGCCTTCGAGCTTCAGGAGAAGACGCCGGGTGCCTTGCCGATGCTCGCCAACATACACGTGTTCAATAGCGCGGCGGTGCCGAGCCTCGGTCCCATCTGCAATGGCATAACGGGGCTGAAGTCAGGCGTTCCGAAGCTGGTTTCGGGGATTTCTCGTGGCCTTTTCGCGCGTGAAGTCGAACATTTCTACCAACTGCTCGACAGCTACGACAAGGTGCACTTCCAGCCGGACGGCGCGCGGATCTGAGGCCGGCGAGCTTAATCGATCAGCCCGACCCGCCTTGCAGCAACCACCTTGTAGAGCAGATCGCCAGTGTAGCGATATTCCTCGAAGGCCGAGAAGACGAGCGAGTGATCGTGTTCGTCATCAGAAGCAACAGCAGCAGCTGCGATCTCCCGATCATCCGGCAGCGGCAGGTGGCGCCACGCGTCCATCACATCGTCGGCGGGCGGGAGCGGCATGTCGATCTTGGTGTAAAGGGCAAGAACGACCTCCCAGAAATGCATCGCAAGATGCTGCGGCTCAGCGACATGAGAACTGACCAGTCGTAGCCAGTGGCAGCCGGTCACCGCATGCAAGGCTTCGAAGCTCATCGTGCCAGCGTAGAGAGAAAGTGCTGCGGGGCGGATGCGGTCCAGAAAATCCGGACCTGCGATCATGCGCCCGAGACGATCCTGAAACGCCGGCAACCTGCCCATCGCCTCTATCCATTTCCATAGCAGATGTGTTGGGGCTTCCACCCCATGAAGACTTGGCTCATCGCGCATGGCAACCAGATGCGCCAATGGATCTGTGACGGTCCGGCCGCGATCGGCGGGAATGCCGTCATAGGCCAGATAGGTGGCGGCCCAATACCCAAGCGAGGCGGCCACTTCGGTGTCGTCTTCCCGCAGAAGCGCATAGGCAAGCCGCATCAAACCATGAGTGGCCGACGCCGCGACACCGGGTGCGAGCACCGGGAGATACTGGCGCACGGCGGCCGGGCCGCCGATCTGTCCGACGACGGCTTCGAAGAACAGCCGCAGATCGGCCTCGCGCCGACGATCACCGAGCACACCGATCCAGCCGGTTTCATCGAGCGGTGAGACCCCCGGTGGCGGGAAGGGCACGGCATGAACGCGAATATAGTGATCGGCATATTCCTCGAGCCGGGCAGTCGAGGCGCCAAGTCGCGCTATCGCCTCAAGCACCATCGGTAGATGATTTGCAAGGCTGACCGGAAATTCGCCGCTGCGCCGACCTATCTCCGCGATGAGCGTCTTCACGGGTGCGGCTACCGTTGCATCGGGATAAGGACTGTCTGGCGCCGCAGCGCTTGTCGTCTGGAGCATGGCAGGCGTCCTGTCGCGTTGATTTCCCGTTATCGGGCAATTTCTGTTTGATTGAATGGGATGCGAACAATATCAAACAGAATGAAACATCTTTCAACCTTTATTTCGGTGCGAAGGCGATTGGCCCGGTCGGCGCGGAACGTGGGCGGCCGGTGGCAATGTGACTCTTGGAAAGGTGGGAGAGACAGCCACGCTTACAGTGCTGCTGGCTGGTCCAGGCAGCCACTTGTGCTCGCAATGGAACGTCCGCCCGAGCTCAACGAGCGACGATAACCTCGACGCCGGCCTTCTTAAGCGCACTCTCAAGGTCGCCCGTCGGCGCCTCGTCGCAGATCAGAGTGGTGAATTCGGTGAGACCTGCGACAAGAACCAGCGACATGCGGTTGAATTTCGTCGAATCGCACAGCACCACGCGGCGGGAGGCGCGCGTGAGATAGACGCGCTTCATGTCGGTTTCCTCGAAGGAATAATCGAAGACCCCTTCAGGGGTCAGACCCGAGACGCCCACGAAGGCGATATCGAACCACAGCATCTCGAACTGGCCAACGGCCGACGGTCCGCTCGTCGACATCTCCTCACTGCGAATCTTGCCGCCAGCGAGATAGGTTTCCAGTCCTCTGCCCGTCAGGTGTCCGGCGGTCCGAATGCTGTTGGTGAAAATCTTGGCTTGCGGGCGCGGCGCGAGCGCTTCCGCCACGAAATAAGTCGTGGTTCCCACATCCAGTGCAATACTGCGCGCGCCGTTGGCAAGTTCGGCGGCGGTCGCCGCGATGCGCCGCTTAAGGGAGACGTTGCGTGCGAGACGGGCATCAAACGCCGGCTCTTCTCCGTCGAAGTTATCGGTGACCGGGATAGGCGGTGCGCGATCGGGCTTGACGGCTCCGCCATGGGTACGAATGAGCCTGCCATCCTTTTCGAGCTCGACCAGGTCCCGCCGGACCGTCATCTCAGAGACCGCCAACTGCTGGGCGAGTTCGCTCACGGTAACGGAGCCAACCCTGCTAATCTCGCCAACGATTGCCGCCTGGCGAACCTGTGCAAGGAACTTCGGCCGTTCACCCGTTTTCGATGCGGATTGCTCGCTCGTCATCTATCCACTGCTCGTTTCATCCTCAACGGCTTCGTGAGTATCTCGACGAAGACCGTTTCAAACATAGCATGTTCGAATCAAACATACTGTATCGATCCAGAATACGCCGCAGCAGGCGCTAATGTACAGGCGCACATTTCTCACGCCTGTGGGCAAAGCGCGCCTTTGGTCTCGAAAAGCCCCCTCACGAGCAAAAGATTGTCGATCGTGACATCCGGCAGGCTTGCTTCCTGTTGCGCCTGGCCGCCATTGTCGCCAGTGCGCAGAAAGACGGCATGAAGACCCGCAGCCTTTGCCGAGCAGATTCCGGTGCTGCTGTCCTCGACGGCGATGATCTGTGCCGGCGCACGACCGAGCCGTTGGGCGGCCATGCAGTAAGGCACAGGCGAGGGCTTGCCCTCGGTTACGTCATCCAAGCTGATCGAGAATTGGATCCAGCGACCGATTCCGAGCGCGTCGAGATTGGCATCGACGACCGCTCGGCAGGAATTGGAAACGCAGACCTGGCGTATGCCAAGTTCATGCAGCGCGCGGACGGTTTCCACCGCACCGGGGATGGCTACAAGGGTATGGCGCGCGCGGACGTAGTGGCGGTTGATGGCGCTGATCCACACCTCTTCTTCCAGCAACGGCGGCAAGCAGTGGGCGAGCCGCTTCCAGACATCGCCCATGTGAACGCCGCGAAACGCCATATCGGGCAAGTCGCGAAGATCCACTCCGAATTCCAGCGACGCCGCCACCAGCGCACGATGATGCAGCGGTTCGCTATCGACCAGCGTCCCGTCGATATCCCAGGCAACAGCGCAAAGGTGCGGCATGCCCCCCATCAGCTAGTTTTCCACTTCGGAGCAAGGCGTTGATAGAGATCGCGATAGCGGTCGTAGCCGGCGTCGTAGATACGCACATTCTGCGCTTGTGGCTCGAGCATGTCGGAGAAAGTGGTGAACCGTGTCACGCTACGCCAATCGCTTTCGAGACCGACGCCGATCGCCGCTGCCCAAGCCGCGCCGATGCATGAGCCGGGATGACCCGAAAGCCGCTGCAGGGGTGCATTCAGCACGTCGGCCACGATCTGCATCCAGACCGTGCTGTGCGAGCCGCCGTCCGAAACCAGGAAGCGTTTCGGCTCATGGCCCATGTCGACTAGCACCTCGATATGATGGCGGATCGCATAAGCGTAGGATTCGAGCAGGGCCCGCCAGAGGTGGCCGATGTCGTGGGAAAGCGTCAGCCCTTCGATGACGCCCCGCGCCGCTGGATCGTGGATCGGCGTCTTTTCCCCGAGCATATAGGGCAGGATCGTCAAGCCGTCCGCACCAGCCGGCTTTTTAGCGGCCAGCGCATCGAGATGCTGATGAATGGTGCGGCCAGCTGCGAGCGCCGCCGCCTGCTCACCGCGCGCAAAGGTGTCAACGAACCAGTTCAGCGCCGAGCCGCCTGTCGACATACACCCGTTCGGCATGTAGAGGCCGGGCACGAGGTGGTAGTCGAGGAACAGACGAGGGTCGGGCTTGACGACGTCCGTTGCCGTCAGGATATCCACCGCGCCTCCGAACTTTAGCAAGACGTCGCCGGCATCGATCACACCAGCGCCAAGGGCGGACGCGATCATGTCGGCCGCGCCTCCGACAACGGGCGTGCCAATTGCCAGGCCCGTCTCGGAGGAGCCGCGCTCGTCGACATGCCCCATGATGTCGGACGAAGCCCGCTTCGGGGGGATGGTGGCAGACTCGATATGGGCGAGACGCACCAGCTCTTCGTCAATAGCATCGGTTGCAACATTGACGAAGCCGGCTTCCAGCGCCCAATTCTGTTCCACCGCCTGCGTCCCCGTCAGACGGTAGTTGATATAGTCGTAGGAGCCGAACACGGTAGCAATCCGCGAGAACACCTCCGGCTCGTGCTTTTCAATCCAGCGCAGCTTTGCGGTCACGAGTTGCTGGTTGATGCCGTTGCCGGCTCGGGCCAGAAAATCGTCCTCGTTCCATTCGGCGCGCAACGCTTCGACCTCGGCTCCGCAACGCCCGTCGCTCTGCTGAATGCTGGGACGCAGAACTGCACCCTCCTTGTCGAGAAGGACGACGGCGGGAAGCATGCCGGTGACCCCGATTGCCGATACGGCGGATGCGGAAATGCCGGACACTTCGAGGAGTTCGGAGATGATGGCGCGCGCATTCGCCCACCAGTCGGCAGGGTTTTCTTCCGCCCAGCCGGCATGCGGCGAGGACAGGGTGACTGGCCGGGATGCCGTCGCAAGGATCGTGTTGGGCAGGCCGACGAGAATTCCAATAGTCGACGTCGTCCCGATATCCAGGCCAATGACCGCAGTCATGAGAGCTTCCCGTACTAGCGCAGCGTTTCAACGACATCCATGAACCGCTTGACGCGGCTCGCGTCAACGGCATTCCAGGTATTGCCGTCAACCTTGAAGTGGGTTCCGATCACGCAGCCTTGCGCCATGGAGAAGACGTCGCGGATGTTGTCGATATTGACGCCTGTGTTGGCAAAAACCGGAACGTCCTTGACCGCGTCGCATACGTCACGCAGGTCCGATTGGTTCGCCGGCTGCCCGGTGATCGGACCGGAGACGAGGATCGCATCGGCGAGCGAGGAGAACACGGCGCTCTTGGCGCGAAGCGCGATGGGGCGCTGGTCGAGCGAGTGTGCAAACTCGGCATTAATATTGAAGAGCATCTTCATGTCTTTGCGGCCGAGATTGGCGCGAAGGCGGGCGGCCCCCGCGCAATCGGGCTCCCACATGCCCATGTCGGATGCGAAAAGGCCGGTGAAGATTTCGCGCACGAAGCTTGCGCCGGTCACCGCGCCGATCGCAACGCTGGACAGTGGATCCCACAGATAGTTGACGCCGAAGGGTACTTTGAGTGATGGCTTGATTGCCTGCACGACGGCTGTCATCGCCGCGATGCTTTCCGGTGATCCTTTGAAAACATAAGGGCGGTCGTTTTCGTTTCCGAACATGATGGCGTCGACGCCGCCAGCCTGGAGTTTTTCGACATCGGAAGCGACGTCGTCGATCAGCTTCTGCAGGCCGCCATCCATGTTATATAGCGGCGAGCCGGGCAGGGCGCCGATATGGGCCATCGCGATTACTGCCTTCTTGCGATCTCCAAAACACTCAAAAACCATCGTCAAATCCTTCAGCGGCGCCACGTTGTGCCACCCGATGCTACGGGCGGCCTTTGTTATGCTTGTCACGTCCCTGTGGGAGCAGGGGTCGCGCACGGTACGGTCGGCGTTTTGCGTCGGGCCGAAACCATGACCTGCCTGAAACATAAACAGCGAAACGAACTTAATCAAACAAAAAAAACATTTGCGAAGTTAGATTTTGTTGGATACGGTTTTGAAAAATCACAATGAGGAGCAGCTATGTCACAGCCCATCTTTCCCGAGCTTGGCGGTCGCCGCGCATTCCTGACAGGCGGCGCGACCGGCATTGGCTTTGCCATAGCGCGGGCGCTTGCAGCGCAGGGTGTGACGGTTGCGATCGCCGATATCGACGTCGAGGCGGCAGAGCGCGCGGCCACGTCCATTGGCGGTGGTGCAGTCGCCGTTGCGATTGATGTTCGCCAGCGCGCATCCGTCGACGCGGCGTTCGCCAAGGCCGTTGAAGTGATTGGCGGCTGCGAGATCGTCATTGCCAACGCCGGAGTCTCCACAATGCAGAAGGCGCTGGAGCTGACCGACGAGGAATGGGACTTCAACTTCGACGTCAACACCCGCGGCATCTTCCTGACCAATCAGATTGCCGGACGCCACCTGGTGGCGCAAGGACATGGCTGCATCGTCAACACGGCATCGCTGGCCGCCAAGGTCGGTGCGCCGTTGCTGGCTCACTATTCCGCAAGCAAGTTCGCCGTTCTCGGCTGGACTCAGGCCTTTGCTCGTGAGCTTGCGCCCACTGGAATTCGTGTCAACGCCGTGTGCCCCGGCTTCGTCAAGACCGGCATGCAAAGCCGCGAGATCGAGTGGGAAGCCCGTCTGCGCGGCATCAGCGCCGAACAGGTTTTCAACGAATATGTCGGTCAGACCCCGCTCGGGCGCATCGAGACGCCGGAGGACGTCGCCGACGTCGTGGTCTTCCTCTGCTCCGACAGTGCCCGCTTCATGACCGGCCAGGGCATCAACGTTACCGGCGGCGTCTACATGACCTGACCGGTCGTCGGGTCCGTGGCGACCCGGCCTCGCATTCGTTACGGCATCATACGGAAATCGACGCATGGCCTCGATCGACCTTCGAAGCGTATCCAAAATTTACCCGAATGGCGCACACGGCGTCCGCGACGTCAGTCTCAAGATCGAGAATGGCGAGTTCGTCATCTTTCTTGGACCGTCGGGCTGTGGAAAGTCGACGACGCTGAGGATGATCGCCGGGCTGGAATCGATCAGCTCCGGTGACCTTGTGATCGGCGACCGGAACATGAACCGGGTAGCGCCGCGCGACCGCAACGTCGCGGTCGTATTTCAGAGTTACGCGCTCTATCCGCATATGAGTGTTCGGGCGAACATGGGATTCGGTCTCAAGATGCGTGGCGCATCGGCGCAGGAAATTGCCGCCAAGACCGAAACCGCGGCGAGCATGCTCGGCCTGTCCCATCTTCTCGATCGCAAACCTTCGGCGCTTTCGGGCGGCCAACGCCAGCGCGTCGCGCTCGGTCGCGCCATTGTTCGAGAGCCGGATGTCTTCCTGCTCGACGAGCCTTTGTCCAACCTGGATGCGCAGCTGCGCGCCGAGATGCGGCTCGAACTGGTGAAATTACACCGCAGGCTTGGCCGTACCACAATCCATGTCACCCACGACCAGGTGGAGGCAATGACGATGGGGGATCGCATCTGCATCATGCGGGACGGTCGGCTGATCCAGGCCGGCAAGCCGCTCGACGTGTACGCCGACCCCGTCAATATGTTCGTGGCGCGCTTCTTGGCAAGCCCGGCAATGAACCTGCTGCCGGTCACCCTCCGCGACCTCGACGGGACGCTCACCATCGAAGGCCATGAAGGCTTCCGCTTTCGCGTGCCCGAACGTCATCGCGCCGCCTATGCGTCGAAGACGGGTGAGAACCTCATTTTGGGTTTGCGGCCGGAAGATATCTACGAGCAGCCCAGAGGCGACGGAACGCAGCCTTTTGGACTTCGGGTCACCGCCGTGGAAGCGCTTGGGGCCGAAATCATAGTCGTCGGTACGGTTGGCGGTAGCACAACCGCAAAACCGATAGAGGTCACGGCCCGTCTTGGCCGTCACGCGCAGGTCACGGTCGGGGAGGCGGTCGTCCTCCACGCGGATCTGCTGCCCGCCCATCTGTTCGATCCGACGAGCGAAACGGTGATTGCGAGGCCAAGTGTCAGGAGGCCCGCATGACGCCGGAGGATCAAGAAACACCCTTTCTGCGGCGCTTCGGTCTTCATCTGGGACTTGTATTCGTTTGTCTTGCGGTGCTGCTGCCGCTTCTTTGGGTCTTGAGGGTAAGCCTCATTGCGCCGGAACAATCCTACAGCACGGACCTGTTTCCCGGCTTGTCGACGGAAAACTACCGCGCGCTTCTTTCCGGTCGGTTCGGCCAGTCCTATTTCAACAGCATCATTGTTTCCCTGGGCTCCGTCATCATCGCCCTGCCATTCGCGGCCATGACGGGATATGCCTTCGCCCGCTTTTCGACCGGCGGCCGCTTCGCCCGCTTTCTCATGCTCGCCACACAGATGCTGCCACCCGTTGCGCTTGTGCTGCCGAGCTTCAGCCTGCTGAGGGGACTGGCGCTGACCAACAGCCTGACGGGTCTCATCATCGTCTACGCCGCGATCAACCTGCCGTTCCTCAGCTGGATCCTGATGGGCTTCTTCAAGGCGATCCCCGTCGATCTCGAATGGGCTGCGATGACGGACGGCGCAACGGCATGGGGTGCGTTCTGGCGCATCGTCCTGCCGGTATCGCTGCCGGGGATGGCAGCGGCCGGGGTGCTCGGTTTCATCCTGTCCTGGAACGAGTTCCTCTTCGCCCTGGTGCTGAGCGGACCCGCCACGCAAACCATTCCGGTTGCCCTGGCATCGCTTCAAACCTCGAACGGCGTCCAGATCGGCAATGTCGCGGCCGGCGTCATTCTCGCCATCCTGCCGCTCGTCGTCGCCTCGCGCTTTATCCAGCGCTTCATCGTGGAAGGCCTGACCTACGGGAGCGTGAAGTAGCGCTCGGACACTCATGCATGCCCGCGCCAGCCGGCGCGTCGAAACAAAAAGAAGGAAAAGCGAATTATGAAATCTTCAGCATGGAATAGATCATCATATGCCGTCGGCCTGCTTGCTGCGACCGCCCTGAGCATGTCGACGATGGCGGCGCAAGCCGCTGACGTTACGCTGCGTGCGCTTATGGAGGACGTCCCCGAAACCCGTATCATCGAGGCGTTGCTGCCGGAGTTCACCCAACAGACGGGCATTAAGGTCGAGTTCGAGAAAATCGGTTACCCCGATATGCATGACAAGCTGGTCACCCAACTCGTCAGCGCCGAAAGCTATTACAATCTGCTCGAGGTCGATTTCCTGTGGGCAGGCGAGTTCCCGGCTGCGAACTGGCTGGTTGATCTTAAGCCGCTTGCCGAGGCGTCCAAGTTCGACCTCGAACCGTTCGTCCCCTCCATGCTCGACCTTCTCGGCCGGACGGCGGAAAAAATGCCGATCTTGCCCATGTACAATTATTCGATGGGTCTGATCTACCGGACCGACCTGCTCAAGGATGAAAAGCTGAAAGCTGCCTACAAGCAGCAGACCGGCAAGGATCTCGCCGTTCCTGAGACGATTGAGGACTACGTTGCGATATCCACGTTCATGAAGGCCAATGCCGGTGTGGAAGGCGCTGCCATGCAGGGGCAGCGCGGTGACCCCAATGCGATGGAGTTCTCGAACTACCTCTTCTCATCGGGCGGCAAGTACCTCAATGACGACCGTTCGATTGCGCTCAACAGCCCCGAGGCGGCCAAGGCGCTTGGCCTCTACATCAACAACATCAAGAGCGGAGCGCAGCAAGGCGCGCTTTCCGCAACGCTTGACGACACGTTGCGTCTGATGTGCAGCGGCAAGGCCTTCAGCATGGTCACCTACTGGTGGATGCTGCCGCAGATCGACGATGCCAAGGCGTGCCCCGAAGCGGCCGGCAAGGTGGCGCTCTCGGTGATGCCGGGCGGCCATGGCGAAAGCGGTGGCTGGGGCTGGGGTATTCCACAGAATACGCCGGCCGATCAGCAGGGAGCGGCATGGAAATTCATCCAATGGGTACAGAGCAAGGACGTATCGGTGAAGCGTGCGCTGCAAGGGCATGCACCTGTGCGCACCGACGTGTTTTCCGATCGGGCGGTATTGGCCAAATACCCTTACTACAAGACGGCGCAAGCCGTGGTTGCCAGTGGCAAGTCCTTCCCGATCTTCACCTACTCGGCTGAATACGAAAACGTAATCGGCACGCAGGTCTCCACGGCCGCCAGCGGCGGAACAACGGTGGAGGAAGCCATCAAGGCGTCGTCCGACGGGCTCAAGGAACTCATGAGCCGCTGATAGAGCGAGAAGAACGGCAGCGGCCTCGCGTCGCTGCCGAATTTCTGGAAGACAGGGAATGACGATGGCAGGATTCGACAGATTCGATCGCGAATGGCGCACTGGCTGGGCATTTGCAGCGCCCGGCCTTGCCCTGCTTGCCGTTGTCATGGGCTTCCCGCTTGCCTATTCGGTTCTGATGGCGATCTCGTCATTGACCTTGCTGAAGCCCGGCCTTTTCCCTCTGACGGGCCTGGACAATTTCGCGACCGTCCTCGGTGACAAGCTGTTCTGGAATGCGCTTTTCCTGACTGTCCGTTACTCGGCCATAACGGTCATCGGCGAGTTCGTCGTCGGCCTTGCGATCGCACTCATGCTGAAACGCACGGTGCGGATGAAGCCGATCTACTTCGGCATCCTGACCATCCCCATGGCCATGTCGCCGATCAGCGTCGCGCTAATATGGAAAATGCTCCTGCAACCCAATCTCGGTATCGTCAACCATCTCCTGGAAACGGTCGGCCTGCCGCGCATCGACTGGCTCGGCAATGCAAACCTGGCGCTGTCGACAATGGCTTTCGTCGACATCTGGCAGCAGACGTCCTTCGTTGTCCTTCTTCTTGCCGCGGGTTTGGCAGCCCTGCCGAGCGAACCCTACGAGGCGGCCGAGGTGGACGGTGCGAGCGCCTTTCAGCAATTCTTCTACATCACGCTTCCCATGCTCCGATCCGTGGCGGGCATCGCAATCATCATCCAGCTTATCAACGAGTTCAGGACTTACGATCTCCCCTATATCCTGACACGCGGTGGACCGGGCACCTCCACCGAGGTGCTCAGCTACTTCGCCTATCGCAAGGCCTTCCTCGGCCTGTCGCTGAACCAGGGGGCTGCAGCGGCTTTCTTCCTTTTGCTGATCGTCCTTGTGCTGACGGTATTCTTTTTCCTCCGGCTCGAAAAAGCCGACGCGACAGGCCGCTGAATTCGGCGCGTGCATGCGGAGTTCTCGGACGATTACAGGCCGAAGAGCCTCCTGAACTATCATGACAATTGAATTGTCGGCACGCCGCTCCTGTGCCAACATCCCGTTGGGAGGAGTGCTTGTGGACTTGACCTTATCGCACATTCGCGAGATCGAACGCGTCGGCATGGGCGCGGTCAGCCCTCGCGACACGCCCGTTGTTCAATCCTGGCTGCGCTGTCTCAACGACTACAAGCTCGACCCGACCGTTGCTCAGGAAGCCTACATCGTTCCGGAACTGAAGCTGCGCGAACACCGCGAGCAGGCCGAGGAGCTGATCAGGATCGGCCGCTCCGGGCTGGAGGCACTGTTCAACCAGATCGCCGAGCAGAATTACGTGCTGCTGTTGTCAGATGCGCGCGGCGTCACGGTCGACTTCATGGGCGATCCAACCTTCGACAATCAGCTGCGCCGGGCCGGGCTCTATCTCGGTTCCGAATGGTCGGAAAACCGGGCGGGCACCTGCGCGGTCGGAGCCTGCATCGTCTCAGGCGAGCCGGTCATCATCCATCAGGACGATCATTTCGATACCAGCCATATTGGGCTGACATGCACCGCTGCACCGGTCTTCGACACGCTTGGTGATCTGACCGCGGTGCTCGATATCTCGCAGCTCCGCTCTCCGACAGCCAAGACGAGCCAACAGCTGGCGTTGCATCTGGTGGCGTCGACCGCGCGGCGTATCGAGTTTGCAAACCTCATGACGCGCACACGCAACGACTGGGTGTTGCGTCTTGCCCGCTCGCCGGAATTCCTCGATGTCGATCCGGATGCCGCCGTCGCACTCGACGGCAGCGGTCGCATCACGGGCATGACGCATGGCGGGTTCAGCGCGCTCGCGCGCTCGATGAACCTGCGTGGTCTTTCCACTCGTGATTTTCTGGGCCAGCCCATTTCTCAGGTTTTCGATATCGACGTCGATGATCTGCCACGCTTCATGCGCGGCCGGCCGAATGGCGAGCGCTTGATCAAGGCCCGCAATGGATTGGTGTTGTTTGCCAGTGCCATCGCGCCGGCCGTCAACCTGCGTGCACCTGCTTCGCCGGAGCCGCGCCTGCCGCGGGCACTGAGAGACCTGAGCCAGGGAGATGCAGCGATGGAGCGCGTGCAGATGCGCGCGGCAAAGCTCGCCGCCCGCGACATCCCGATCCTCATCAAGGGTGAAACGGGCAGCGGCAAGGAGTTTCTGGCCCGTGCCATCCACGAGAGCTGTGAGAACCCCGGCAATTTCGTTGCCGTCAACTGCGCCGCGATCCCGGAACACCTCATCGAATCCGAGCTCTTCGGTTACGCGCCCGGCGCCTTTACCGGTGCCAGCCAGAAGGGCAAACGCGGTCTGATCGAAGAGGCGAACGGCGGTACGCTGTTTCTCGATGAAGTGGGTGACATGCCGCTGGTGCTGCAGAGCCGGCTGCTCCGCGTGCTCTCGGAAAACGAAGTGCAGCCCGTCGGCGCGCTGAAGGCACGACCGGTGCGCCTGCGTGTCCTCTCCGCCTCGCACCGCGACCTGGGCGAACTCGTATCGGAAGGCCGTTTCCGGCAGGATCTCTATTATCGCCTCAATGCCGCGACGCTCAGCCTCCCGGCGCTGCGCCAGCGGGAGGACCTCGGCTGGTTGATCGGCCAGCTTCTCGGTCGCATCGCAAAGGACAACGGTGAGGCATACCGTCTCGACAAGGCCGCACGCGCCGCTCTGCTCGCACATGACTGGCCGGGCAATCTCCGCGAACTATCAAATGCGCTCCGGTTCGCGGCCGCCCTGTGTGATGATGGCCTTATAACGCTCGACTGCCTTCCGGATCACCTTTTCGCCGGCCCTGTTCCCGTGGCAGAAGGCGGCGGCGAGCTGCGTCGCGCCCTGAGCGAATGCGGTGACAATATCTCCGCACTCGCGCGCAAGCTCGGCGTCAACCGCTCGACCATTCACCGACGGCTGAAGCGGCTCAACTGATGCAACGGCTGCAACACCTGTGGCAGCTCGCCTGTTGCGTCCTCGAATCTTCGAAAATCTCAGGCGCCCTAATGCACTGATAAAATTCAACAAACTGGCGACATAACGGTCTGGCACGACGCTTGCTGACCTTCCTGTGCAAGCACAACACAGGAGGGAATGCAATGAAAGCTCTGCGCTTTCACGCTGCCAAGGATCTGCGCATCGAACATGTCGACGCTCCACCACAGCCCGGGCCGGGACAGGTGCTGGTGGAAAACCGGTTCTGCGGCATCTGCGGGACGGACCTGCATGAATATGCCTATGGGCCGATCTTCATACCGAAGGAGCCGCACCCCTTTACCGGTGCCCATGGTCCGCAGATCCTCGGTCACGAATTCGGCGGCGTCGTCCAAGCCGTTGGCGCGGGCGTCAGCCATGTGAAGCCCGGCGACCGGGTGTCGATTCAGCCGCTCATCATGCCCCGCCACGGGGATTATTATGCCGATCGCGGGCTGTTTCACCTGAGCGCGAACCTCGCGCTTGCCGGCCTTTCCTGGCATTCGGGAGGAATGGCGGAGGTAGCCCTTCTCAATGACTACAACGTCCAGCCCATTCCCAATGCGCTGAGCGACCAGGAAGCGGCGCTGATCGAGCCGACGGCGGTTGCGGTCTATGCCTGCGATCGCGGCGGCGTTACCGCCGGCAACAGCGTGCTCGTCACCGGTGCCGGGCCGATCGGCATTCTCGTTGCCATGGCCGCGCGGGCAGCCGGAGCGTCACGGATCTTCCTATCCGATCTCAACGACACGCGCCTGTCGCTGGCGCGCGACGCGCTGGGCGATATACGCACCATCAATCCGAAGACGGAAAGGGTCGGCGACGTCATTCGCGCCGAGACGGAGGGTGGCGTCGGTTGCGACGTTGCCATCGAATGTGTCGGTAACGAACACGCTCTGAAGAACTGCGCGGATGCGGTTCGCAAGCAGGGCGTCGTCGTTCAGACGGGGCTACACCCCGGCGAAAACCCGCTGAACTGGTTCGACGTCACCTTCAAGGACATCGACATCAGGGGCTCCTGGGCCTATCCGACGCACTACTGGCCCCGCGTCGCCCGGCTGATCGCCAGCGGCCAGATCCCGGCAAGCCGGATTGTCACGAAATATGTCTCGCTCAGCGAGGCTGTTGAGGAGGGGTTCGACCAGCTGCTCGATCCCGCCGGAAAACACCTGAAGATCCTGATCGACCTTTCCCGATAGGCCGATCCGTGCATGCGGGCGCGGTTGAGGAGCCGCCCCGCTTCCCAACAGAGCTGGAGGAGAAAACAATGCTCGACAAGACACCCACCACCCGCGTCCAGGCGCTGCTCGATACGTTTGGTGCCGCCCTTCAATCCGGCCGCATCGAGGATGCAGTCAATCTCTTTGCCGAGGAGTGCTATTGGCGCGACCTCGTCGCCTTCACCTGGAACATCAAGACGGTCGAAGGGCGCGACCAGGTCCGCGATATGCTGCAGTCGCAGCTTGCCGGCACGAAGCCTTCCAACTGGCGCGTTGCCACCGGCGAAGAGGCGACAGAGGCCGATGGTGTGCTGGAAAGCTGGATCTCGTTCGAAACGGCGACCGGCCGCGGCTACGGTCTCGTGCGCTTCAAGAACGGCCTTGTCTGGACGCTGCTGACAGCGCTGGCGGAGCTCAAGGGCCACGAGGAAAAATCCGGCTTCACTCGACCGCTCGGCGCCAAACACGGCCAGAATCTCGGAGCGAGAACCTGGAAGGAAGAGCGCGAATACGAGGAGCGCACGCTCGGCTATGAGACGCAGCCCTATGTGGTGATCATCGGCGGCGGGCAGGGCGGTATCGCGCTTGGCGCGCGGCTGCGCCAGCTCGGCGTGCCCGCCATCATTCTCGAAAAGAACGACCGGCCCGGCGATAGCTGGCGCAAGCGCTACAAGTCGCTCTGCCTGCACGACCCGGTCTGGTACGATCATCTGCCCTATATCGATTTCCCGAAAAACTGGCCGGTGTTTGCTCCGAAGGACAAGATCGGCGACTGGCTGGAATTCTATACGAAGGTGATGGAGCTGAACTACTGGACCCGCTCTGCCGCCAAGTCCGCGAAATGGGATGAGGCAACCAAGGAGTGGACCATCGTCGTCGACCGGGACGGCGAAGAGGTGGTGTTGAAGCCGAAGCAGCTCGTCTTTGCGACTGGCATGTCAGGCAAGGCGAATATTCCGGACTTCAAGGGACGTGAGCGTTTCAAGGGCGAACAACACCACTCCTCGCAACATCCGGGCCCGGATGGCTACAAGGGCAGGAAGGTTGTCGTTATTGGCTCGAACAACTCGGCCCATGATATCTGCGCCGCACTCTATGAGGCGGGTGTCGACGTGACCATGATCCAGCGTTCGACCACCCATATCGTCAAATCCGATACGCTCATGGATATCGGCCTTGGCGCGCTTTACTCCGAGCAGGCGCTCGCCAATGGCGTGACAACAGGCAAGGCCGACCTAATCTTCGCCTCGCTTCCCTACAGGATCATGCACGAGTTCCAGATCCCGCTTTACGACAAGATGCGCGAACGCGACGCCGACTTCTACGCGGCGCTGGAAAAGGCCGGCTTTCAGCTGGACTGGGGCGCGGACGGCTCGGGCCTCTTCATGAAATACCTTCGCCGCGGCTCGGGCTACTACATCGATATCGGCGCCTCGCAACTCATCATCGATGGCAAGGTGAAGCTTGCGGCGGGGCAGGTCGACGAGATCACCGAGAATTCCATAAAGCTCTCCAACGGCACGGAAATCCCGGCTGACGTCATTGTCTACGCCACAGGCTATGGCTCCATGAACGGTTGGGTCGCCGACTTGATCGACCAAGCAACGGCAGACAAGGTCGGCAAGGTCTGGGGGCTTGGATCGGATACGCCAAAGGATCCCGGCCCCTGGGAAGGCGAGCAGCGTAACATGTGGAAGCCGACGCAGCAGGAGGCACTCTGGTTCCACGGCGGCAACTTGCATCAGTCACGCCACTATTCGCAGTACCTTTCGCTGCAACTGAAAGCGCGGCTCGAAGGCATCTCCACGCCGGTCTACGGCCTCCAACCGGTTCATCACCGGAAATAGACCGGCATTGCGGCGGGCACCGGCCGCTGGTGCCCGCCGCAGCGCTTAGGCCGCGGTTCGTCGCGGCCGTTCCCGATCCAAATCGGCATGTTTGAATCGTTGCCGGTAGTGGCTTGGCGGCAGCCCCTTGGCGACACGGAACTGGCGGGCAAGATGGGCTGCGTCTGAAAAGCCGCATTCCGCTGCGATGTGGCTCATGGGCAGGTCGGTTTCGACAAGCAGCCGGCAGGCTTTGCCGATGCGCAATTGCGCAACGTACTCACTGATAGACATGCGCGTGCTGCGCTTGAACACACGCTGAAGCTGGCTGTCCGTGAGGTGGGTGAGCGCGCAGAGCGGCGCAAGCCGGAGCGGCTTGTCGTAATGGGCATGCAGCCATGCCAGCACCCGACGCATCCTTTCGCGGTCGCGCGGGTTTTCGCCTGGCTGGACCTCCCCCGCTGCAAGATGTCGGCGCTCGGCATTGGCGAGCTCGAGAAGGATTGCCTGAAGCTCCAACGCTTGCCGCGCCGGAGACAGGGTGCCGATGGCCAGCATTCGCGGGCGCAGCAACCGAACGGTCTCGGCTGAGAATTGCAGACCGCGCCCAGCCTCCGCTGCAAGTGCAGCAAGCGAGCCATATTCCGGCATCAGGCTCGTCAGCCCTTCGACCCATTCGCGGGTGAACCAGCAAATGATCGCCCTGTGCAGTCCGCCTTCACCCGCAAGCGCCTCAGATTGCCACGCGTGAGGGAGATTCGGTCCGAGCAGCACGAGATCTCCGTCGTCATAACGCTCGATCTGATCGCCGACGAAACGCATGCCCCGGCTGCCGACCGTCAGCGTCAGCTCGAACTCGGGATGATAGTGCCAGTTGAAGGGGAAATCGGGCAATTGCCGATCAAACAGCAGCCATGAACGGTCGGGCGGAATTGTAACGGTTTCGAACCACGGCTGCATGGCCGGGAGCTCCTTCGGCTCGACTGTGAATGCGGTAATCATACAAAACATTGCGGCCGGAAGGAATGGCGCACGCCCTCCCTGGTTCGTAATTTGCCGCTCACAGTTGGGAGAGGGCAGCTATGGACGGTACAATAAAACCGGATGTTGTGATCGTCGGTTCAGGCGTTGGCGGTGGCGCAGTGGCCCGGCAGCTGGCGGGATCGGGTGCGAAGGTGCTGATCCTCGAGCGCGGCGATTTTCTGCCGAACGAGCCGGAGAATTCGGACGCGGAGGCGGTTTTCGTTCAAGCCCGGTACCGAACACGCGAAGAGTATCAGGACGAGTCAGGACGCCGGTATCGTCCCGGCCAATACTATTATGTCGGCGGACACACGAAGTTCTACGGCACGGCGATGTTCCGCTTTCGCGAGAGCGATTTTCGTGCTGTTGCCCATGAAGACGGAACCTCGCCTGCCTGGCCGCTCTCCTATGCCGAGCTCGAACCCTGGTATGACGCTGCCGAGCGGCTTTTCGGCGTACATGGACAGGTCGGGGAGGACCCGGCGGAGCCGCCACGTTCGGCCGAATATGCCCACGCCGCGGTTCCACACGAACCCATCATCGCCGATATGATCGACCGGCTGAAGGGCCAGGGGCTTCGGCCGTTCTCCATGCCGTCGGCTGTCGATTTCGGACCGGGCGGGAGCTGTCGCCGCTGCGGCACCTGCGATGCCTTTGCCTGTCGATATGGCGCGAAAGGCGACGGCGAGACGCGGCTGATCCGCCCGATACTTGCCCATCCCGACGTCACCTTGTGGACCAACGCGCAGGTCACGCGGCTCATTCCGGCATCGGATGGACGCATCGCCGCAGTGGAGATGGTTAGGGACGGGCAGACGCTACGCGTCGAGGCGCCGCTCTTCGTGCTGAGCGCCGGCGCCATCAATTCTGCGCTGGTGTTGCTGCGCTCGGCAAGCGGGAACCACCCCGAAGGCCTTGCCAATCGGTCGGGCGTCGTTGGCCGCTACCTGATGAACCATCATCTCACGGGTCTGATGGGGCTGATGCCGTTTCGGGTGAATGATACGAAATTCCCCAAGACGCTGACAGTGAACGATTTCTACCACGGCCTGCCTGGAGACGCTGCCGCACGGGGCAACATCCAGATGCTCGGCAACATCCAGGGGCCGATGATCCGTTCGACCTACTCGTGGATGCCGCGCACCCTGGCAAACCTTCTGGGGCGCCACAGCGTCGATTGGCTCTGCATGTCCGAAGATCTGCCACGGGCCGAAAGCCGGGTGCGGCTGCTCCAGGGCGACCGGGTCGAGATTGCCTATCATCCCGGCGATGTCGCAGCCCATGACCGGTTCGTGCGCCACGTCCGCGCACGACTTCGAAACATATTTCCGGTAGTCCTGCGCCATTCCTTCGGCATCGAGGCGCCGTCGCATCAATGCGGCACGGTGCGCATGGGCGACGACCCGGCGCGCTCCGCGCTTGATGCGCTCTGTCGGTCGCACGACCACCGCAACCTCTACGTCGTCGATGCGAGTTTCTTCCCATCGTCTGCTGCTCTCAACCCGGCGCTGACCGTTTGCGCGCAGGCGCTTCGCGTCGGCGCCCACCTGCGCGACGCCTGGCGCAACGGCACGTTCGCCGCCTGATCCTGAAGGAGAAGCTTATGGCCCATGATTTCCTGTCACCGCTCACCGGTTCCTTCGCCATGCCCGCAGCGGAAAATCCGACCGTTGCCATGATCGAGGCGGCCTATCGGCATCACGGTCTCAATTGGCGCTACCTCAATTGCGAAGTGGCCCCCGAAGGCCTGGGCGATGCCGTGCGCGGCGCGCGCGCCATGGGCTGGAGAGGCTTCAATTGCTCGATCCCGCACAAGGTTGCGGTGATCGACCATCTCGATGGCCTCGGTGAATCCGCTCGCATCATCGGTGCGGTCAACACGGTTGTTCGGCATGGCGAACGGCTGATCGGCGAAAACACCGACGGGAAGGGCTTCGTGACCGCGCTCCGTCACGTTGCCGACCCGACCGGCAAGCGCGTCGTGCTGCTTGGAGCAGGCGGTGCCGCTCGGGCGGTCGGGGTCGAGATGGCGCTTGCCGGTGCCTCCGAGATCACCGTGGTCAATCGTGACGCTGCCCGCGGCGAAGCGGTTGCCGGCATTGTCGATAGCCAGACCCCTGCCAAGGGGCGGTACCAGCGATGGGAAAGCCGGTATCGCCTGCCGGAGGGAACCGACATTGTCATCAACGCCACTTCGGTCGGGCTCTTCCCCGACGTGACGGGCATTCCCGACATTGATCTCGACAGCCTTCGACCAGACATGATCGTCGCTGACGGCATTCCCAATCCACCGCTGACACCCTTCTTGAAAGCCGCCCAGGCGAGGGGATGCCGGACAGCCGATGGTCTCGGCATGCTGGTCAACCAGGGCATCATCGCCATCCGCTATTGGACGGGCATCGACGCCGACGGCGATGTGATGCGCCGGACGCTGCTCGACCTCGGGCTTTAGGGAGACGCGTGATGCTTCAAGCATCTCCCTGATCGCCCGGTCCTACTCGGCTTCGTTGCGATAGCCGGCAGCCAGCTTGCGGCAGGCGCGTAGCGTCAGCGCCATGACGGTCAGCGTCGTGCCCGCCGTTCCGCCGCCCGGAAAAGCGCTGGCGTCGGTGACGAGAAGGTTCGGAACGTCCCAGCTCTGGTTCCAGCTGTTGAGCACGGAATTCTCGCGCGTTGTACCCATGCGCGCGCCGCCGCTCTCGTGGATGGCCGCGCCCATGACCATGGTCTTGCGAAACCATTTGCGAAACAGGAAGCGGCTCAGCGCATCGGCTTCTGGGAAGGCACCACGGCCCATTTCCTTGAGGCCGAGGGGCGAACCGATGAAGTCGAGCTTGCCGCCGGCGCCCTCGATCATGTCGATCAGCGTTTTTTCCTGCTTGCGGATCAGTTCGTTTTCCGTCTCGTGCATGACGCAGCGGATATGCGGGACCGGTATGCCCCAGGCGTCTTTGCGGCGCGCATCAAGCGTGACGCGATTGTCGGCGTGCGGCAGCATCATGCCGAAGCCGAAGAAGGCGAGGCTCGCGGCGTCATTGTTTCCCACCGGCGCGCGTCCAACGCTGCCCTGATAGGCGAAATCACCGCGCTGTGGCTTGCCGTCCACGTTTTCGAAGCGCGGCACGAAGATGCCGCCCGATGGATTGTAGAAGGGGTCCTGCGGCGCGGAATCGTCGTGCGACCAACCCTTGGCGGGCGGGTAGGTGCCGAAGGCGAGGCAAGGCAGCTGATCCATGAAATAACGGCCGAGCGTGCCGGAGCTGTTGCCGAGCCCGTTCGGGTGTTTCTCCGAAGCCGAGTTCAGGAGCAGGCGAATGCTTTCGATCGGGGAGGCGCAGAGAACGACGTTTTCGGCCCGAACCGTGTGAACGGCGCCAGAGTTGCGATCGATGATCTCGGCACCGGTCGCGCGACCGGTCTGCGGATCGGTGGTGACGCGGCGGACGATCGAGTCGTAGCGTATGGTGAGCTTGCCTGATGCCATCGCCTCGCGCAACGGGCGCGGCACGCGCTCGGCATCCGGCGCGATATAGCGCCACGAGACGACATGCCGCTCCGGCGCATCGCCCTCGACGGTCTTCTTGAAGAGTTCTTCCGCCGGTGTCAGCTTGGCGGGGCGGGAATACACGCCGTCGGGCAGTGTCGCGACGTGGTCCTCGTTGCCGTAAAGCCCCAGATGGCTTTCCGCCTCGGCGTAGAAGGGCGCGAGCTCGTCATAGGAGACGGGCCAATCGACGCCACGGCCGCTGCGGCTGTTGATCTTGAAGTCGTCGTCCGTCCAGCGCAGCAACACGCGACCGAAGCTGTGAAGACGGCCGCCGGCCTGGCGGCCGCGGATCCAGAGGAAGGGCTCGCCGCGCGGCGTCGTATAAGGGTTCTTGCGGTCGTTGACGAAGAAACGGCTGAAGCGCTCGGTGAAGAAGGCAGCGCGCGCCTGGATCGGCTGGCCCTTGATGGTGGCGCGGGCGCGCTCCCAGATGTTAATGGCGCTTGCCGGCGGCTTCTTCTTCGACGGATTGAAATCCTTCTTGCCGATCTCGGGGCCGGCCTCGAGCAGAAGAACGGAGAGGCCGTTCGCCGTCAGCTCCTTGGCGGCAAAGGACCCGGCAGCGCCGGAGCCGATCACCAGCGCGTCATACACTTTCTCAGACATGTCGTTCAAAACCTGACTTCATCAATGAAATAAAGGCGCAGCCCGTGAATGGGCCGCGAAGATGGCTCACAGACGGTTTGCGTCCTCGCCGAATAGCGATGCCTTCGAGAGATCAAGCCCAAGACCGATCTCATCGCCCGGCTGTAGATCGAGATCGCCCATCACCCGCAACGACAGCGTCGTGTCGTTCCAGCTGAGCCAGACAACCGTGTCCGAGCCCATGGGCTCGATGACCGAGACGCTGGCCGTGATCACGGCGCTTTCGCCCTTCGCCCGGATGGCGAGATGTTCGGGACGCAGGCCAAGGGTCGCCGGGCCTGGCTTGGGCTCGGAGGCAAAGGCATAGCTGGAGATATCGACCACAAGATCCGCAGCCTTGAAGAGCAGCTTGTCACCCTCGCGTTCGATGTTGCCATTTATGAAATTCATCGCAGGCGCGCCGATGAAGCCGGCGACGAAGAGGTTGGCCGGGCGGTGATAGATTTCCGCCGGCGTGCCCAATTGCTGGATCACACCCTCCTTCATGATGGCGATGCGATCGGCAAGCGTCAGCGCTTCCACCTGGTCGTGGGTGACGTAGATCATCGTGTTGCCGAGCTGCTGGTGCAGCTTCTTGATCTCGACGCGCAACTCGTTGCGCAGCTTGGCGTCGAGGTTCGACAGCGGCTCGTCGAAGAGGAAGACATCGACCTCGCGAACCAGCGCGCGGCCGATCGCGACGCGCTGGCGCTGGCCGCCGGAGAGCTCGGCCGGGCGGCGGTCGAGCAGCTTTTCCAGATGCAGCAGTGAAGCGGCGCGCTCGACGCGGCTGTCGATCTCGGCCTTCGGCAGGCCGGCGACGCGCAGGCCGAAGGAGAGGTTCTTGCGCACCGACATGCGGGGGTAAAGCGCATAGGACTGGAACACCATGCCGATGCCGCGATCCTTGGGCTCGTCCCAGGTGACGTTGTTGCCCGAAATCCAGATTTCGCCGTCGGTGATGTCGGCAAGGCCGGCGATGGCGTTGAGCAGCGTGGACTTGCCGCAGCCGGAGGGCCCGAGCAGAACCAGAAACTCCTTGGCGGCGATATCCAGCGACATCTTCTCGATCACCGTATGGTCGCCATAGGTGATCTTCAGGTCCTTGATTGATACAGCGGATTGCATTCAGCTTTACCCCTTGACGGCGCCGGCCGCGATCCCGCGGACGAACCAGCGTCCGGACAGGAAATAGATGGCAAGCGGAATGATGGCGGTGAGGATGGTGGCCGCCATGTTGACGTTGTAATTGCGCTCACCCATCGTCGTGTTGACGATGTTGTTGAGCTGTACGGTCATCGGAAGGTTGTCGCGTCCGGCGAAGACCACGCCGAGCAGGAAGTCGTTCCAGATGCCGGTGAACTGGAACATCGAGGCGACAACGATCATCGGAAGCGCCATCGGCAGCATGATCTCTACGAAGATGCGCCAGAAGCCGGCACCATCGACGCGCGCCGCCTTGAAGAGTTCTTCCGGGATCGTCACGAAGTAGTTGCGGAAGAGCAGCGTCACCAGCGGCAGGCCGAACAGCACATGCACGAGGATGATGCCACCCAGGCTGTTATAGAAGCCCATGACGGCCATGCCGCGCACCAGCGGATAGAGGAAGATCTGGTAGGGAACGAGCGCGCCGGCCATCAGCATGCCGAACATCATGCGGCCGCCCTTGGGCCGCCAGAAGGACAAGGCATAGCCGTTGATCGCGCCGAAGAAGACGGAAATGGCAACGGCCGGGACGGTGATTTTGATGGAGTTCCAGAAGCCCATGCGCACGCCGCCGCATTCGCTGCCGGCGCAGGCGCCGGACCAGGCGGTCTTCCAGGCGGTGAAATCGAGATGGAGCGGAAGCGCGAAGATCTGGCCGAGCCGGATCTCGTCCATTGTCTTCAGCGAGGTGACGATCATCACATAGAGCGGCACGGCGAAGAACAGGGCTGCGGAAATCAGGAAGGCATAGAGGCCGACGCGCGCCACGTTGAACTGTGTGGGCTTCGGGCCGCGGGGATGGGTCGTCATAGCGTACCTGCCTGGCGCCGGGCGCGGATGTGTTGGGCATAGCGGAACGGCGCGATGATGATCAGGACGGTGAGCAGCAGAACGGTGGCCGCAGCCGTCGCGAGGCCAAGGTTCTGGCGCTGGAACAGGTTGTCCATGATGAACTTCGCCGGCACCTCGGTGGCCGATCCCGGCCCGCCATTGGTGAGTGCCACGACGATATCGTAGGTCTTGATGACGCCCATCGAGAGTAGCGTGCCGGCGGCCGCAAAGGCCGGCGTCATCTGCGGCAGGATGATGGACACGTAGGTCCGCCACACCGGAATGCCGTCGATGCGCGCCGCGCGCCATTGCTCGCCGTCGATGCCGCGCATGCCGGCAAGAACGAGGATCATGACCAGGCCGGCGCCCTGCCACAGGGCCGCGATGACCACGGCATAGATCGCGAGGTCGCGGTTGATGATCCAGTCGAAGGTGAAGCTTTCCCAGCCGAGCGCACGCACGCTTGCCTGGACGCCAAGCGTCGGGTTCATCATCCACTGCCAGATCAGGCCGGTGACGACGAAGGACATGGCGTAGGGGTAGAGAAAGATCGTGCGGAAGGCGCTTTCGAAGCGCACCTTGCGATCAAGGGCTGCGGCGAGCAGGAAGCCGAGAAACAGACAGCCGAAGACGTAAAGAATGCCGAAGATGATCAGGTTCTGGAACGAGATCAGCCATTTCGCCGTCGCGAACAGCTTGGAATATTGCTCCAGGCCGACGAAGTTCCAGGACGGGAACAGCTTCGAATTGGTGAAGGATAGGGTCACCGACCAGACCATGGTGCCGAGATAGACGACGACCACCGCCGCCCAGGTTGGGATCAGGGCGATGAGCGCCGCCTTAGAGCGGTTTTGCTTCCGTTTCATCAGAGCGTCTTTGCGAAATGGCTTCGAAGACCGCCCGCGCCGGTGGTGCGACGCAGGCAGCAGCTGTCCGGTCTTATTCGAAAATCGCCGCGAACTGCGCGGCCGATGCGTCGATGTCAGCGGACGGATTTGCCCAGAACTCGCCGATGAAATCGGTCAGAGTGCCAACCTGTTCCGGTGTCGTGGTGATGGCATGCTCGGGGACGATCTTGCCGTCCGCCAGGAATGCCATGCCCTTCTGGGCGCAAACGTCGAACTTGGATTTATCGACATCTGTGCGCACGGGGATCGATCCCTTGTTGAGGGAGAAGTCGACTTGCACGGCAGGATCCATGACCACTTCGGCCAGCAGTTTTTGCGCTGCATCCTGGTTCGGATCCTTGGTCTTCATGTAGCCGAGGGCGTCGGAGATGTAGATCAGGCCAGGAGAGGCCGGCGAAATGGCGCAGCCGAAGTCCTTGTCGGCGACCTTGCCGGCGGCGGTGAATTCGCCCTTGGCCCAGTCACCCATGAACTGTACGCCGGCCTTGCCGGTGATGACCATTGCGGTCGCGTCGTTCCAGTTGCGGCCGGGGGAACCTTCGTCAACGTAGCTGCGCAGTTTGCCGAAGATCTCGAGCGACTTCTTGACGCCGTCCGACGTCAGTGCTGCCTGATCCTTGTCGGCATAGATCTTCATGAAGCCGTCCATGCCGACCTGCGACAGGAGCACCATGTTGAAGACCTTCACTTCCTGCCATGCCTGGCCGCCCCAGGCGATCGGTGTCAGGCCGGCGGCCTTCAGCTTGTCCATGTCAGCGAAGAAGGCGTCCCAATCCTTGGGCTCTTCGGTGATGCCGGCCTTGGCGAAGGCGTCCTTGGAGTAGAACATCCAGCTTTCGCCGTGAATGCCTGTCGGCGTCAGGTAAACCTTGCCGTCGTAGGAGATGTAGTCGTAGAGCGCCTTCGGAAGGACGTCCTTCCACTTGCCGGCGGCAGCCACCTCATCGATCGGGTTCATCAGGCCCTGTTCGATAAACTCTGCCGGGTCCTTACCGACGACGACCTGCTTTGCCGTCGGCGGGTCGCCGGCAACGAGGCGGTTCTGGAAGGCGGCATTGGCGTTTTCGAAGCCGGCCACGGTGGAGCTTTCCCACACGCCGCCGCGCTTTTCGAATTCCTTCTTGATCGCGTCGACGGCGCGGCCCTCGCCGCCCGAGGTCCAGGAGGTGAAGACCTCGGCCTTCAGTTTGTCATCGGCCTGCGCGAGGCCGACGGCGCCGAGCAGGATGGTGCCGGCGAGCAGGATTGTCATTCTCTTCATGGTTCCACCTCTTCATGGGCCCTCTTTGCGGGGCCGTTGGTTACAGGTTCGGTTAGCGATAGATCGGCAGTAGCGACTGCCGCACGAGGGTCAGGCCATTGGCGATATCGCCAACGGGATCAGGAGCGGCGTCGAGCTCGAGGATCGCCCAGCCGTTGAACTGGCGGTCACGCAGCAGCCGGATCCAGGCCGGCCAATCGACACGACCAAGCCCGAAGCCGCAGAAATAGGGGCGATGACGCTCGTGGATGTCTTTGCCGATCGGTGTGTCTGAAGGCATCTTGCCGATCGCGTCCTTCCAGTGCGCAATGACCATGCGCTCGTGATGGCGGTCGACGAGCTGGATCGGATCCGAGCCTTCGAGAATGATATGGGCCGTATCCGGGCACATGTGGACGTAGGTCGGGTCGGTCAACAGCATCAGCAGGTCGACGTCGCGAGCTGCAGCGAAGATCGAGTGTGCTTCCGTATGAACCGCGAGCTTGACGCCCTTTTTGTAGAGGATCGCGCCCAAGCGGTTGAGGAAATCGGCGATGATCTTGGCTTGGTCGAAATCGCGGAGGCGAACCGGTTCTGCACCCGGTGTCTGGCGCATCGGCGCGCCGATCACCATCACATCGCCGCCGCAGGCCTTGATAAAGTCGGCGTAGAGTTCAGCCTTGGCGATGATGGCGTCCTGTGCCGCCGCCTCGGTGAAGTCGCCCGATGCTTCCAGTTCCGCGAAGAAGCCGGATGCGAGCTGCAGGCCGCGCTTGGAGAGTTCGGCGGCGAAGCCTTCGACCGAGCCGTAGGTCTTGATGGCGTCCTGCCAGTTAAACGGCGAAAACGTCAGCTCGACGCCGGTGACGCCCGAAGCCTGGATACTGTCGAGGATCTTGTCCCAGAACTTGCGGGGTTCGGCCTTCGCATAGTCGACAATCGCATCATAGCTGTCGACGCCCCAGAATCCCGGGTGAAAGAAGGTCACAAGGTCTACCCCGAAACGTAAATTCTCTGTCGCAGCCACTGTCCGATCTCCTCCGGTCAAGCATGAGTCATCCGTCACGAATGTGTTTTCGCGCTGGAGTTTTATTTAACGAATTCAATATATTGGCACTTGGCAATCGATTGCCATGGCGCGATATTAGTCAGGCCGATAAAATATGCAACGGTTTTTTGCGAGTTTTTGGCAATCGTTTGCTATAACGGGATTCGGGAGAAGCGGCAGGTTTTGCCTGCGCTGGGCTAAGTGGATGGATCCATGAAGAAAATCGACGACAATCCACCTGTGGAGGGATCGTCCGCCTTGATGGCCGACGTGGCGCGTCTTGCTGGCGTCGCGACCTCGACGGTCAGTCGCGCATTGGCAAACCCCGGGCGGGTCAACGAGAAGACACGGGCAAGAATAGCCGCCGCCGCCGAGCAGCTTGGCTACACGCCCAATGCCGCGGCTCGCAATCTTCGCGTCGGCAAGTCCAACGTGATCATGATCATCTTGCCCGGCTCGCTGCACTATGGCGCCTCGCAGATCATTCCGCAGGTTCTCGATGCGGTGAACCGCACGCTCATCCGCAACGGCTATAACCTGATGATCGCCAACCTCGATCGAGACGAGAGTTCGGAGCGGCACATTCTCGATCTCGCCTTCGGCGGAACGGTGAGGGGCGCGCTCATCCTGTCATCGCAGTTACCGGTGGTTGCCAACAGATCGCTTGCGGAGGCCGGTCTGCCAATCGTGTCTTTGCTGCTCGACATGAGCGATACCGCGGTGCCGAGCATCGTCACCAATGATCGGCAGGCTGTGAGAGAGGTTGCGCGGGAGTTGCTGGCGCTCGGACACCGCCGGTTCTTCTACATTGCCGGTCCGACGGGAAATTACCATGACATCGAACGCTACGCCGGTCTGGTTGAAGCCTTGCAGGAAGCGGGCTTGTCGGAAGAGTATGTAACCCGCTCCGGCGGCGAACTATCGTTCCAGTTCGGCTTCGAAACGGGCCTGCGGGCCGCCGAGGAGTTTTCAACCCTTACGGAAAAGCCCACTGCCGTGGTCGCGACGAGCGACGACATGGCGATCTCCTTCATGAGCAGGGTCCAGAAGATGGGCTGGCGCGTGCCCAACGATCTGTCGATCGTCTCCTTCGACGGGTCGCCGGTCTGCGAATATTGCGCGCCGCCACTCTCCACGATCGAGCAGCCGATGGAAGCGCTGGGCGAGACCGCGGCAGAGCTCTTAATCCGGTGGATGGCGGACATCGAACGCCCTGAGGAAAGCCGCATCGTGATCCCCAGCCGGATCATTCGTCGCGAAAGCATCTCGCAAGCACCAAGCGCAACCGCTTTGGGGGAGGAGGCGCGCGGCCGAGCCGAGGATAAGCTCGCTCGGTAGATCTCGAGCCCAGTCGCGATGAACGGTGCGGAATACTGTGGCGGGTTCGGTCTTCAATGAACCGCCTCAAGCATCTAGGTCGCGGTTCCGAACGCGCCAAGGAGCTTTGCAAGCGCGCCTTCGTGGCGATAGGGAAATGTTCTCTGCACCAACTCCGGGCTCAGCCGAGGCTGAAGGCTGCGAGCCTCAACCTCGCATCGCCTTCGCTGTGCGTCGTCACCACGCAGTGCATGAGCGGCGGCGAGCAGAACAAGCGTCCGCCACGACTTGTCCGGAACATTCTCGAAATCGTCGATGGCAGCATCCGGACGGCCCTGCTGAAGCCGGATAATGCCCCGGACACCCCAGAACCATACAGGCGGATACTTCGACTTCCTGAAGCATTCCTCGATTTCGGCTGCGGCCTCTTCCAGATCACCGACGTAGTGAAGCAATTCGGCATGATCGGCGCGAATCTCTACATCGGTCGGAGCCAAGTCACGCGCCTTGACGTAGTGGGATTCTGCGCTGTCGTGGTTTCGCATCGACAATTGAACCAACGCCGCCGCGTAGTGGGAGAAGGCATGGTTGTTGTCGAGGCGCAAGGCAACGCGCGCGACTTCTTCGGCGCGATGAAGCCGCTCGATCACCCCTTCCGTGACGAAGCCGTAAGACAGTGCAATGGCGTACATCGCATGCGCGTCGATAAGCCCCGTATCAAGTTCCGTCGCTCTCTGGAAAAAACGTTCCGCTTCGGGCAGCCGATGCTTCGCGTCCAGCATCCTGCCATAAAGAAAATTCTCGTAGGCTGACCAGGAGGCTTGGGGCTTCGTGGCAATGGCCCCTGATGCAGTAGAGAGCACCTTGTCCACCACGAGCGACACGATTTCCGCGGCCGCCCATTCGATGGCTTCGATATCGCAATCCGCAGGAAGATCGAAAGGCCTCGACCAGAGGATGGATGTGGCCGCGGTGCGCAGGAACCGGACGTTCAAGCGAAAAGGACCCGCCCCGTGGAGGCTGATGCTGACCGTGTAGTCGAGTGGACGACTGCCTGTCTCACCCACCGGGACGGATGCGACGTCGATCCAATGCCGATCGGAAAGGAATTGTTCGAGGCTTGAGGTAATAAGCCCCATGACCTCCTGCTGATGGGGAAGGGCTGCGGACATGACCTCCACTCTGACCAGCACTTTTCCCCGATCAGACGATGTCGCCGGTTCAGCAGCGCGCGAGGGCTCCGCCTTCGCGGTTTCGGCGCAGTGCGGTTGCCAGTGCCAGACACGGACGGGTCGCTCGATATTCTTCAGACGTTTTTCTCCGCCCTCTACGAACTCGGCGCCGATCCGCGCGGCGATCTGGTGGTAGACACCCTCGGTGATGCAAAGCCCGCCAGGTGCAGCACCGGCTTCGACGCGAGAGGCGACGTTTACGCCGTCACCGAACATGTCGGAGCCATCAACCAGCACGTCGGCAAGGTTGATCCCAATTCTAAGAACCATGCGGGCGCTTTCCGGCTCGCATCGCGCCAGTTCGCCTTGGATCGCCATAGCGCATTCGACTGCCCCCGTGGCGGAATCGAAGACAGACAGGGTTCCGTCGCCTATCAGCTTGAATATCCTGCCGCCGTTGTCTTCGATGTTCGGTGCGATGATGTCGGTGTGCAATGCCTTGATCCGGGCAAGGGTCGTCTCTTCGTCACGCTCCATGAGGCGAGCATAACCAACCACATCCGTGGCCATGATTGCTGCCAGCCGTCGCTTGACAGGAACGCTCGCCATTCGCCCTCCGCGTAGTTCCCACAGATCGCATCCACGAGGCGTGGCGAGACTAGCACAGAACCGTTACCCCGTCGCGGAAGCGCCGGGGATAAATACGATGCGGGAGCGCGGCGTTGTTGCGAAACAGCCACGACCGATATGAAATACGGCGTCGGCTAATATACCCATGGCGCTCTACCTTTGAGTGCGTTAAAGCTCAGGCGAGAGTCGCGGCGACCAGTCGGTGGACGACGTAAGCGCAGCAGTCTGCAGCTTAGGAGAATAGTTTCCGCGCATGGATGGCATCGGCTCGCAGCATCACGATTCCGGTCTTCGTGCGCTCTGCGGGATCGCCGCGTTCTATCGGATCGCTGCCGATCCGGTCCGGCTACAGCACGATCTCGCGTTGAAGGGGAGGGCGGCTGAGGCGAAGGACTTACAGCGCGCAGCCGGGATCATCGGGCTCAAGGCGCGCGTCGTCGAAAAACTCAGCGAACAACGTCTGCGAACAATTCCCGTCCCTGCAATCGTCCAGGTGCGAAGCGGTTCCTTCCAGGTCCTCGGTGGGCTGAACCCATCGGGCAAATACAGGCTTGTCGATCCGATAACGCGCGTCGACCGCGAAATTGCTCCGTCAGACATTCTCGCTGAAATCAACTCAAGCGTTATCCTCGTCGGACGGCGCCTGGGCGGCGAGGGATCCGACCCGAGGGAATTCGGTTTCAAATGGTTCTGGCCGTCGATCTGGCGATATCGAAAGCCGCTTGCTCACGTGCTGCTCGCCTCCCTGTTCGTTCAGATCTTCGCACTCGTCACGCCCCTGTTCTTCCAGGTTGTGGTCGACAAGGTTCTGACGCACAAGGGTTATTCCACGCTCTTTGTGCTCGTCGCGGGCATCGCCATCATCGGGCTTTTCGATGTCGTTCTCCAATATCTGAGAACCTATGCCCTGGCGCACACGACGAACCGGATCGACGTCGAACTCGGCCAGCGACTGTTTCACCACCTCTTGCGACTGCCGCTCGGCTACTTCGAGACCAGGTCGGCGGGGCAGACCGTCGCGCGCGTTCGAGAACTGGAGACGATCCGCGCATTCCTGACCGGTCAGGGGCTGTTTTCGGCGCTCGACGTCGTCTTCGCGTTCATTTTCATCGCCGTGCTTCTTGCCTATTCCTGGAGCCTGACGCTCATCGTTATCGCCACGATCCCGATCTACATCCTGATCGGCATCATTGTCCGACCGCCGCTCCGCGAGTTGGTGAAGGAGAAATTCAATCGAGGCGCTGCAAGCCAGCAGTTTCTCGTCGAAGCGGTCGTTGGTGTTCACACCGTCAAGGCCGCCGCGGTTGAGCCGGTCATGCAGGCGCAATGGGAAGAGAAGTTGGCGGCCTACGTTCGCACGGCGTTCCAGGCCACGCTTCTCGGCGCCGGCGGCCAGAATGCAATTCAATATGTCAGCAAGCTTTCCACCGCGGCACTTCTGCTGTTCGGCGCCAAGGCTGTCATCGATGGCGAGTTGACCGTTGGTTCATTGGTGGCCTTCAACATGATAGCCGGTCAGGTCACCCAGCCGGTTCTGAGGTTGTCTCAGCTCTGGCAGGATTTCCAGCAGGTGCAGATCTCGGTAGACCGCCTGGGCGACATCTTGAACACGCCGATAGAGCAGCGGCCCGGCGCGCGCATGACGCTGCCGGCGCCACGGGGCAATATTGCATTTCGGAACACGAGCTTCCGCTATCGACCGGGTTCGCCGGTGGTCCTGAAGAACGTATCGCTCGACATCAAGGCGGGCGAGGTGATCGGCATTGTCGGCCCGTCCGGTTGCGGAAAGTCGACGCTCACCAAACTGATCCAGCGTCTTTATGTCCCCGAAGAGGGTCAGGTCCTTCTCGACGGCGCGGATCTGTCGCAACTTGATCCCGCATGGCTTCGAAGCCATATCGGCGTCGTTCTCCAGGAAAACCTGCTGTTCAACCGGACGATCCACGACAACATCGCCTTGTCGAATCCCGCGATGCAGCGGGCACAGGTTATCGCCGTTGCCAAGCTTGCCGGCGCGGACGAGTTCATAAGCCGCTTGCCGCACGGCTATGACACGATGGTTGAGGAGCGAGGCGCAAACCTGTCCGGAGGCGAACGCCAGAGGATTGCCATCGCCCGTGCGCTCGCAACCAATCCGCCGATCCTGATCTTCGACGAAGCGACCAGCGCGCTTGATTATGAGAGCGAACGCATCGTCCATGCGAACATGCACCAGATCGCCGAGGGCAGGACGGTGATCATTATCGCACACCGCCTCGCGGCTGTGCGAGGTTGCGACCGGATCGTCGGCATGATGGACGGGCGCGTCGTGGAAGTTGGCAGCCATGACGACCTGCTCGGGCGTCCAGATGGGCTCTATGCGCGGTTGTGGGCGCTGCAGAACGACAGGGGCGCCGCATGAAAGCAGCGACAGCCCAAAAGGATCGCTATGCAGGCCTTCCGCAGCGCCCGGAGAGGCGGTCTGACCACGAGTTCCTGGGGCCTGCACTCGAGATCCTGGAGACCCCGCCGTCACCCGTGCGCATGGCATTGATCCTGGTCATTTGTGCTTTTGTCACGACTGCGTTGATTTGGTCTTACATCGGCCGCATCGACATCATCGCGGCGGCACAAGGCAAGATCCAGCCGACCGGACGGGTGAAAGTCGTACAACCATTGCTGACGGGCAAGGTGAAGACGCTTCCCCCGACAAACGGCACGTCTGTCAGCGCGGGTGACATTCTCCTTGAACTCGATCCTACGGATGCCATTGCCGATGAGACGGACGCGGTAAAGAGCCTGGCCTCGGTGCGGGCCGAAGTTGCGCGTAGAAAGGCTGTCGCGGACTATGTGGGGTCAACCAAGACCGACCAGCCACCGCCAACAATCAAATGGGATGCAGAGGTGCCCGACGACCTGCGGCGGCGGGAAGACAGCATCCTCATGGGCGATATCGAACAACAGGCGGCAACGATGGCTTCCCTCGATGCCCAGAAGCATCAGAAGGAAGTCGAGCGCGATCGCCTGAGGCTGACGGTTGCAGCCCAGGCGTCTCTGGTCGAAACGCTGAAAGAGCGTGTGACGATGCGCAACACGCTCGCCTCGAAGGATGCCGGCACGATGGCGAGCGTGATCGATGCCACGGAAACGCTGAAAGAGCAGGCGACGCAGCTTGCCGTTCAGGAGGGGCAGCTTGCGGATGCCGCCGCGGGCATCGAGGTCTATGCGCGGGAGAAGGAGAAGGTGACGCGGGCCTTCCTGAGCGACCAATTCGAGCGGCTGGGCGATGCGGAACGTCGCGTCGAGGAACTGGAGCAACGGCTGGCTAAAGCGAGGAACTCTCGCGAGCAGATGTCCTTGCGCAGTCCGATAGACGGTACGGTGCAGGCATCGTCCATCACCAGCGTGGGTCAGGTGGTCACGGTTGGCCAGGACGCCATGCGTATCGTACCGAAGGGTAGCACCTTGGAACTCGAGGTTTACGCCTTGAACAAGGACATCGGCTTCATCAAGGTCGGCCAGGAGGCGGTCGTCAAGCTCGAAGCCTTTCCCTTCACCCGCTATGGAACGATCCCGGCCCGTGTCACAAAAATCGCCGCGGATGCGATTCCCGAGCCTGACGCCGCGCGCCGCGAAGGCGATGCTGCAGCGAGACAGGCGGGGACAACGTTCGGCGGTGCGGAGAGGATGCAGAATCTGGTCTTTCCGGTAACGCTGAGTCTGGAAGCCGACCAGATCTCGGCGGATGGCCGCAACATCAAGCTGAGCGCCGGCATGGCGGCGATCGCGGAAGTTAGAACGGGTGACCGCAGAATATTGGAATATGTTTTTTCGCCGCTGGTTGAAGTCGCGGAAGAGGCCATGCGGGAGAGGTAGGCTCTTCATGGCGACACTTCTCAGTCAATCGTGCGGCAGAGTGGATTAGGCGGGCAGGAACAGGATGACGGGCACCAATACCTCCACAACGTACGTGTATTTGACGGGAGACGAGAAGGTCGATGGGCTTCTCAGCGGTTACGCCTGGGATGGAACGATAACCTATGCGTTTCCGACCGCTTCTACGTCGTACACTTATAGCGGCGAGAAAAACTATGGCTTCTCCTCGATTTCCCGGCAGCAGCAATCCATGGCCCTGTTCTTTCTGGAACAGTCGTATGGAAACGCAGCAAATGACGGGTTCTCCGTAGAGGGTTTCACCAACGCCGATTTCGAGGCCGGATCTGCGAGTACCGCAACGGTCCGGTTCGCTCAGTCGTCATATCCCGATCTTTCGACGGCATGGACCTATTATCCGGGCCCGTACGACAGTTCTGGTGATGTCTGGTTCGGAACCGCATTCGCCCGCACGACGGCTGACTATCGCTATCCCGAGTTCGGAAACTATGCAGGGCAAACGATCGTGCATGAGCTCGGTCACGCCCTTGGCCTGAAGCATGGCCATGTCGCGGAGGACAACACCGTCGTGGTGCCCGACGCATACGATTCTCTTGAATATACCACCATGACCTATCGCACCTATGTCGGCGATAGCGGGACGGGCTACAAATACGAGCAGAATGGCGCGCCCCAGACCTTCATGATGCTCGACATCGCGGCCCTGCAGCAGATGTATGGTGCCGACTACACGACCAACAGCGACGATACCGTCTATCGCTGGAATCCGAACCAGGGCATTACCTATGTCAACGGCGCCGCTGCCATTACGCCAGCAGCGAACCGGATCTTCGCAACCATCTGGGATGGCGGCGGTATCGATACCTATGATCTGACTGCCTATAAGACCAGCATCAGAATAGACCTGCGAGCCGGCGGCTATTCGGTCTTTTCTCAAGGCCAGCTTGCGTATCTGGGTGGCGGTCCAAACAAGGGCTATGCCCGTGGCAATATTTTCAATGCCCTGCTGTATGAGGGAAACGTCGCTTCGCTTATCGAAAATGTGAAGGCCGGTTCGGGCAACGACACGATTATCGGCAACGAGGCGGACAACACCCTGTGGGGCAACGCCGGCAACGATACGCTTGATGGCCGCGCCGGCGCCGATACCCTGATCGGCGGTACCGGAGACGACACTTACATCGTCGATGATCTGGACGTCGTTGTCGAAGGTGCCAACGCGGGCAACGATCTGATCAAGACGGCGCTTTCCGTCTATTCGTTGACCACAATTGCCAATGTCGAGAGATTGGCCTTCATCGGCACCGGCGCATTCACCGGGACCGGAAATAGCCTCGCGAATGTCATCAGCGGCGGCGCGGGCAGCGACACGTTGGATGGTGGTGCGGGTGCCGACACGCTGATCGGCGGCGCCGGCAACGACCTCTATTTGGTCGATAGCACTGCTGACGTTATCTCCGAGGCCATCAATGGGGGTATTGACGAAATCCAGACCGCGCTTGCGACCTATTCGATCGCGGCGTTCACCAATGTTGAGAACCTGACCTACACCGGCACCGGAAAATTCTCGGGCACAGGCAACGCCGCAGCGAATAGGATCACTGGCGCGGCGGGGGATGACACATTGAATGGTGGCGCCGGTGTCGACACGCTGATCGGCGGCGCCGGAAACGACGCCTACCTCGTCGACCTTGCGACCGACGTCGTAGTCGAGAACGCCGACGAGGGCATCGACACGATCAAGACGGCGCTTTCCAGCTATTCGCTCGCTGCAATAAGCGACGTCGAGAACCTGACATATATCGGCAAGGCTGCGTTTGTCGGTATCGGGAATGATCTCGATAACGTCCTCACGGGTGGTGCTGCTGCGGATAAGCTGACGGGCGGTCTTGGCAACGACACGCTGATTGGAGGCGCAGGCTCGGACAGGATGTCTGGGGGCTTGGGCGACGACATCTATGTGGTCGACGTCGCGACCGACGTTGCGCTCGAGAACCCTGATGAGGGCGCGGATACGATCAAGACAACGCTGGGGACCTATACCCTCGGCGCGAATGTTGAGAACCTGACCTACATTGGCACGGCGACCTTCGCGGGTATTGGCAATGCCGCGACGAACTGGATTACCGGTGGAGCGGGCGCCGACACGCTCGACGGTAAGGCGGGTGACGATCGGCTGGTCGGCGGCGCTGGCAACGACACATATATCGTCGATACCTTGGATGATGCCGTGGTCGAAGAGGTTGGCGGTGGTGTCGATCTCATCAAAACTGCTCTTGCAACCTATTCGCTGGCGTCGATCGCCAATGTTGAAAACTTGACTTATGTGGGCACCGCTGACTTCGCCGGCGCCGGCAATACTCTCGACAACGTCATCACCGGTGGGGCTGGGAGTGACGCCCTCTCGGGCGATGCGGGCAACGACACGCTGAACGGCGGAGCGGGAGCAGATGCTCTAGCGGGTGGCGCTGGTGACGACACTTACATCATCGACAATGCCGGGGACACGGTCAGCGAACATGCCGACGAAGGCATCGATACCGTGCGGACGAGCCTAGCAAGCTATGCGCTCGGTGCTGACGTCGAAAACCTTACCAATATCGGCACCGCGGCCTTTAACGGTATCGGTAATGCGCTGAACAACATCATGACCGGCGGGGCGGGAGCCGACAGGTTGGCTGGTGGGGCAGGCGACGATATCTATATCGTCAGCACCCGTGACATCGTCATCGAGGATACCGACGCCGGTATCGACACGGTACGGACAAATCTGGCTTCGTATTCACTCGGCGCGAACGTCGAAAATCTGATCTTCACCGGCAGCACCACCTTCACCGGCGTCGGCAACGGGCTCGACAATGTCATCAAGGGTGGCAAGGCAGCCGACACACTGACAGGCGGCGCCGGTAATGACACATTGGATGGTGGTGCCGGCGCCGATAGATTGATTGGCGGCGCCGGCGACGACATCTTCATCGTCGACAACGCCAAAGACGTGGTGACGGAAGCCGTTGGCCAGGGCAATGACACGGTGAAAACCGGACTCGCGGCGCTGACGCTTGCGGCCAACGTCGAAGCCCTTGTCTATACCGGCGCTGGCAACTTTTCGGGCACTGGCAATGCGCTTGCAAACACGATCAGTGGCGGCTCCGGCAATGACATCCTGAACGGAGGCGCCGGTGCCGACACCCTGATCGGTGGTTTGGGCAATGACATTTACGTCGCCGATAACGCCTCCGATGTGATCGTCGAGAACGACGGAGAGGGCATAGATACGGTCCAGACGGCGTTGGCGAGCTATGCGCTCGCTGCCAATGTCGAGAACTTGACCTACATCGGCACGACTGCATTTGCGGGAACTGGCAACGCGCTAGGAAATACGATCACGGGCGGTGTGGCGGCAGATACATTGTCGGGCGGCGACGGCAACGACACGCTGAACGGTGGTAAAGGTGTCGATACGCTGATCGGCGGTTTGGGCGACGATATTTATATCGTCGACAGCGCCGCGGACGTCGTCACCGAAAATGTCGACGAGGGTATCGATACCGTCAAGACGGCACTCGCCGCCTATTCGCTCGCATCCCGAGCAAACGTCGAAAACCTGACCTATGCCGGCGCGGTTGCGTTTGTCGGCACCGGCAATGGGCTTGCCAATACGATCAGGGGCGGAGTTGGCGCCGACATCCTGGACGGCGGTGTCGGGATCGACACATTGATCGGCGGCCTTGGCAACGACACCTACATCGTCGACGATCTCGCCGATATCGTTACAGAAGCCGTCAACGCTGGCACCGATCTGATCAAGACGGCGCTTTCGGCTTACGCCCTGATCGACATCGCCAATGTCGAGAAGCTGGCCTTCACCGGCAGCGGTGATTTCGTGGGGACCGGAAACGCGTTGGCGAACGTCATCGCAGGCGGCGCCGGCAACGACACGCTGGATGGCGGCGCCGGTGCCGATACCTTGATCGGCGGTGCTGGCAACGACGTCTATATCGTCGATAGCATCTCCGATGTCGTCACTGAGGCGGCGAATGCCGGCACGGATGAAATCCGTACCTCGCTTGGATCGTATTCGATTGCCGCGCTCGTCAACGTCGAGAACCTCTCCTACACCGGTGCGGGCAATTTCTCGGGCACCGGCAACGCCTCTGCCAACTCGATCAGCGGCGGCGCGGGCAATGACACGCTGAACGGCGGTGCCGGCGCGGACAGGCTGATCGGCGGTCTCGGCAACGACACCTATGTCGTTGACAGCGCCGCAGACGTCATAACCGAAAATGCCGACGAGGGCATCGATACGGTCAAGACGGCTCTCGCCAGTTACTCACTTGCAGCCAGGGAGAATGTGGAGAACCTTACCTACACCGGCAAGACGGCGTTTGCCGGCACGGGCAATGACCTTGATAACGTCATTGTCGGCGGCAGTGGTCCGAATACGCTGACTGGCGGTGCGGGCAACGATACCCTCACGGGTGGGGCTGCGGCAGACACCTTCGTTTATCTGCCGAACTGGGGGCACGATACGATCACAAACTTTGTGGCGACAGGTACCGCGCATGACACGATCAGGATCGACCAAACCATCTTTGCCGATTGGGCCACCCTGCTTGCCGCATCCAGCCAGTCTGGTGCCGATGCACTGATCACGGCCGACTCGAATAACAGCATCACGTTGCAGAACGTGCTCGTATCCAGCCTTCAGTCGAGCGATTTCCGGTTTGCGTAATCCGGCTGATTGGATAGGACATTCATGAACTGAAATCATGACCGCATGCCGATTTAACCGTCTAATGCTTGCGGCGGCATGGGGCTATGTTGCGGCCATCCCAAACATCGGAGATGGCGATCATGAAGAAGCGACTGCTTGGACAAGGCCTGGAAGTGTCCGCCTTGGGTTTCGGCTGCATGGGGCTGAACTTCAGCTATGGGCATGCGCTGAGTAACGACGAAAGCATCAAGCTCGTGCGCGATGCCGTGGATCGGGGCGTAACGTTCTTCGACACCGCGGAAGTCTACGGTCCCTTCACGAACGAGGAGATCGTCGGCGAGGCCCTGCGGCCCGTGCGCGATCGGGTCGTCATCGCGACAAAGTTTGGCTTCAACATTCAGGACGGCAAGATGGCCGGCGTCAACAGCCGTCCGGAGCATATCAAGACGGTTGCCGAGGCTTCTTTGAAACGTCTCGGCGTCGAGGTCATCGACCTTTTCTATCAGCATCGCGTCGATCCCAATGTCCCGATCGAGGACGTGGCCGGAGCGGTCAAGGACCTTATCGCCGAGGGCAAGGTGAAGCATTTCGGGCTTTCCGAGCCGGGTGCTACGACGGTGCGCCGGGCCCACGCCGTGCAGCCGATCACCGCCCTCCAGAACGAATATTCGCTGTGGACCCGCGGGCCGGAAACCAATGGCATCCTCCAGGCATGCGAGGAACTCGGCATCGGTCTTGTGGCCTACAGTCCGCTTGGCAAGGGCTTTCTGACGGGTGCCATGGGCAAGGACAGCAAGATTGCCGAAAACGACTTCCGCAAGATCCTGCCACGCTTCACGCCGGAAGCGATGGAGAAGAACCAGGCGCTGATCGACCTGATCCGTCGCGTCGGGGATGAGAAAAAGGCAACGCCGGCACAGATCGCGCTCGCCTGGCTGCTTGCCCGGAAATCCTGGATCGTGCCGATACCAGGCACAACGAAGCTTCACCGCCTGGAAGAAAACCTGGGCGCTGCCGACATCCAGCTGGCTGCCTCGGAACTTGCGGAACTGGAAGACGCTGCCGCCAAGATACAGGTCGAAGGCGAGCGATATCCGGAACAACTGATGAAGACCACCGGTCTTTGATCTCTCTCAGGAGGCGTCCTTCGGGACGCCTTTCCTGCTTCTTCGGAAAGACAATCCTCATGTCTCAAGACATCACCGATTCCTCGGCAATCGACGTCGTATGCCCGCCTGTCGCCTCCGAGCGCAGCGAAGCGCCTCGCTGGCGGGTCCTCGGCGTGCTCAGTGCTCTCATGGGTTTCGCGTCGATCTCGACGGATCTCTATCTGCCGGCGATGCCGACCATGGGCAGGGACTTGCAGGCGGACGCCGGTTCGATGGAGCTGACGGTGTCGGGTTTCCTCGTCGGGTTCAGCGTCGGACAGCTCCTCTGGGGACCGATCGCCGACAGGTTCGGCAGGCGGATTCCGGTTGCAATCGGTTTGCTGCTCTTCGTCATTGGCTCTGCCGGTTGCGGGCTGTCGAACTCCGCCACGGAGATGATCGCATGGCGCATGGTGCAGGCCGTCGGCGCCTGCTCGGGTGTCGTCCTCGCCCGCGCGATGGTGCGTGATCTCTACGAAGGCGCGCGCGCTGCACAGATGCTGTCGACGCTTATCACCATCATGGCTGTCGCACCGCTGCTCGGGCCGATCGTTGGGGGCCAGATCCTGGCAATCGCAGGCTGGCGATCGATCTTCTGGGTGCTGGTCGGCGTCGGATTGGTGACGCTGGCGGCGCTGATGAGCATCCCGGAGACGCTTCCCCGCGAGCGGCGGCGCCACGATTCCGTGCTTGGCGCGATTTCGGGCTACGGAAAGCTGCTTACCAACCGGCGCCTCCTCGGCTTCGCGGCGTCCGGTGGATTCTTTTATGGGGGCATCTACGCCTATATCGCTGGTACGCCATTCGCCTATATCGATTACTACCACGTTCCCGCAGAATTCTACGGCATCCTGTTTGCTGTCGGAATTGTCGGGATCATGGCCGCCAACATGATCAATTCGCGCTTGGTTGTGCGCTTCGGCAGCCGCGTGTTGCTGAGGCTGGGCACGGCAGGCGCTGCGCTTTCGGGCCTCTTCCTGCTCTTTTCGGGTTGGACCGGATGGGGCGGACTGTGGGGGCTGGCGGTTCCTCTGTTCGTCTTTGTGTCGTGGTCCGGATTGATCGTCGCCAATTCCATCGGCGGCGCGCTCGAAGACCATCCGGATCGGGCCGGATCGGTGTCGGCATTGGTTGGTGCGATGCACTACGGCAGCGGCATCGTCGGTTCGGCAGCCGTCAGCGCCCTTGCGGACGGCACGCCCTGGCCGCTCGCGCTGGTCATCGCCATTGCCGGAGTTGGCAGCTTCCTGAGCCTCTCGCTCGTTTCTGCGCGGACCTCCGCTTGACGTCCGGGATTGTCGGGGCCAACTTCGACAATCATGTAGCACTCATGCCAAGGGTTCATGAATGAGGCGAGAAGACCTTGTCGATCTCAATGCGTTCATCACAGTCGCGGAAGAGCAGAATTTCACGCGTGCGGCTGCCATTCTTGGTACCTCGCAGTCTGCCCTCAGTCATACGATACGGCGCCTCGAGACAAGGCTCGGCGTCCGCCTTCTGACCCGAACGACACGCAATGTCGCTCCCACCGAAGCAGGCGAAAGATTGCTGGCGTCGCTGCGGCCCGCGATGGACAGCATAGGAACTGGCCTAGCCTCCCTGAGCGAGCTGCGCGACAGGCCGTCCGGCACCATTCGCATTACGACGTCGGAGCATGCCGCGACGTCGCTGTTGTGGCCAGTTCTACGCAGGCTCCTGCCGGATTACCCGGACATCAACGTCGAGCTCAGTATCGATTCCAGCTTCACCGACATCGTGTCCGATCGGTTCGACGCCGGTGTCCGCCTCGGGGAGGCACTTGCCAAGGACATGGTGGCTGTGCGAATCGGACCGGACCTCAGAATGGCCGTCATCGGCTCTCCTGCCTATTTTGATCGGAATCCAAAGCCAAAACTGCCGCAGGATCTGGCGTCTCACCGCTGCATCAATCTTCGGATGCTGAGCGGCGGCGGCCTTTATGCGTGGGAGCTCGAACAGGGATCCAGGGAGCTGCGCGTGCGTGTCGACGGTCAGCTCGCTTTCAACAATGTGAACATGATCGCTCGCGCGGCCGAAGATGGATTCGGGCTCGGCTTCGTCATGGAAGATCAGGTCGCCGATCGGCTTGCAGACGGACGCCTAGTCCGCGTGCTGGAAGACTGGTGTCCGCGCTTTGCCGGATATCATCTATACTATCCGAGCCGACGGCAGCCGTCGGCGGCCTTTTCAGTTCTGGTCGAGGCACTTCGATATAGAGGCTAGTGCTGCCACAAACACCCGGGGAACAGATGACAATCTTTCAGGCATCAGACACGCGCATCAGGGTGGCGACCAGCGAGGACGCCGCGGTCCTCGGGGCATATGGGGCGCAGCTGATGGCGCTGCACCATCAATGGGACCCCAAGCGGTTCATTTCATCGAACGACAAGACGCCACAGAGCTACGCGCGATACCTTTCGAGCCAGTTGGGCAAGGATGATGTTCTGGTTATCGTTGCCGAGGAGGACAATGCGATCGTGGGCTACTGCTACGGCGCCATCGAAGGCTACGACTACATGGCGCTGCGTGGCCCCGCCGGCGTGCTGCACGATCTTTTCGTTGATCCACGGAAGCGTCGATGTGGCCTCGGGCGGGCGCTGATCGAGGCAGCCGTAGATGCGTTGGCGCAACGTGGTGCAACGCAGATCGTGCTGTCCACGGCCTATCAGAACGAGGTGGGAAAGCGGCTATTTGCTGCGGCAGGATTTCAGCCGACGATGGTCGAAATGACCCGTCAGCTGGATCCTCGGACGCCTTAAGCGCATCGCCAACTGGATCTGGCGGTGGAATGACCCACCGCCATGCCACATGCGGCAATGCGAGCTTTCACTCGCCCTCACTGCCTTGGGCGTAATCTTCGTCGCTAACCTTCTCCATCCAGGATACGGAGACACCGTCCAGCGCCTCGGCTACGGCGAAATGGGTCATGGCGCTTTCAGCGGAAGCGCCGTGCCAGTGCCTGACATGGGGTGGAATCCAGACCACGTCTCCCGGCGCCACGCATACGACCGCGTCCCCTTCCTTCTGAACCCAGCCGGTTCCAGAAACGATGAACAGTGTTTGCCCAAGCGGATGGGTATGCCATGCCGTCCTTGCTCCGGCCGAGAACGAGACCGTCGCGCCGCCGATGCGGGCGGGTGCATCACCGCGATAGAAGCCTGATGTCTCGACCTTGCCGGTAAAGTACTGCTCAGGCGCGGCAGCCCGGCCGTCGCCCGCGCGTGCGATCTTTACCTCGGCGGGTGCCGCAGCAATCTTGGACGCGACATCACGGCTTTCGAAGACACGCTGCAGGACCGGGACGGCCGACATCGCCCTCGGCCAGCCGGCATAGAATGCCACATGGGTAACGACCTCCGACGCCTCGGCGCGCGTCAAGCCGTTGTCCATGGCGCGGTTTGCGTGGAAGGGAAGCTGTTCCGGCTGACCGATCGCGATCAGGGCTGCCATCGTCACGAGGCTGCGGTCCCGTGCGGACAGATCCGGACGTTGCCAGAGATCCCCAAAGAGGACGCGATTGGTAAGGTCGGCAAGTGCCGAAGCCGTTGGCGCCACATTCGCGTCAACCGTCGCGGCACGTGTCGCCTCCGCCTTGGCGTCTAGTTCGATGCGGGCGGCAGCACTGTTGGCCAAGGCTCCAATCCCGCGCTCTTCAAACACCTTCTTCGTCTCGGTGACCGCTGACATCGCATTCGGCCAACCGGAATAGAATGCAAGGTGCGTGATCAACTCACCGATCTCTTCCGGTTGCACGCCGTTGTCGAGCGCTCGACGCACATGGCTGCCGGTTTGCGCGGCCTTTCCCGTCGAGACGAGCGTGGCAACGGTGACGAGGCTGCGGTCGCGGGCGGACAGCTCCCCTCGCTCCCAAACCTCGCCGAACAAGACATCGTCCGTAAAATCGGCAAGGCCCGGTGCCGTCTCGTAGACGGCTTGCGGCGCGACGCGCTGGCGCTTTTCCTGGGCTTCGACACCCGTCGCGGCCAGGGCGGACACCGCGATCGTGGCTGCAATTTTTTTCATGAACTCGACTCCGTCGATATTGTCTTGGGGAAGGAACGAACGGGGCCACCGAAGCGGCCCCTTCGGCTAGACGCGAAGAAGCGTCTTGATGGCACGGCGCTCATCCATGGCGCGGTAGCCTTCCGCAACGTCGGCAAGCGGCACCTCGAGATCGAACACCTTTCCGGGGTTGATCTTTCGGTCGAGCACAAGATCCATCAGATAAGGCAGGTAGCGCCGGACCGGCGCAGGTCCGCCAAGCAGGCTCTTTTGCTGGAAGAACAGGTTCTGACCGTCGAACGTGACACCATGGGGAACGCCGACGAAGCCGATCTTGCCGCCCGGACGGGCGCAGTTGATTGCCTGGCCCATGGATTCCGGCGTTCCGACGCATTCGAGAACGGAATCCGCGCCGACGCCACTCGTGAGTTCCTTGATCCGCACTACGCCGTCATCGCCGCGCTCGGAGATGATATCGGTCGCTCCGAACTCGAGCGCGAGATCCTGGCGGCTCTTATGGCGGCTCATCGCGATGATCCGCGATGCGCCCATCTGCTTGGCGGCAAGAACGCCCATCAAGCCGACCGCACCGTCGCCGACCACTACTGCCGTGCCGCCTTCCTGGACACCTGCGGCATCGGCCGCATACCACCCGGTCCCCAGGACGTCGGAAACCGCGAGCAGGCTCGGAATGAGATCGTCTGCCGGAAGCTCCGCTGTGGCGACAAGCGTGCCATCGGCAAGGGGAACGCGCGCATAGGGCGCCTGTGCGCCCGTCATGAACTCGCGCTGCTCGCAAGAGGACTGGAAGCCGAACTTGCAATGGGGGCAGGTGTTGTCCGACAGGCAGAAGGAGCCGACCACGAACTGGCCGGGCTTGACCGTCTTCACCGCGCTGCCGACCTCCACGACCACGCCGCAGTATTCGTGGCCCATGGCCAGCGGCGCGGTGACTTCGTTGGCGCCGCGGAACGGCCAAAGGTCGGAACCACAGATGCAGCTTGCCGACAGCTTTATGATGGCGTCGGTAGGCTTCAGGATCTTCGGCTCGGCGACTTCTTCGCAACGGACGTCGCCCGGCCCGTAAAGCTTCGTTCCCAACATTGGTGTTGTCCTTTCATTGTGATGGTCGAGCTAGGCCCCGTCTTATTCGGGTGCCAGCTCGTCTTAGGAATATGAGGCGGTATCGCCGATGAGGAAGTCGCCGCCCGTCAAGCCGTTGCGCGATATCTATTGATCAGATCCAAGTCGCGCCGAACGCGATCGGGCTCCTGGTCCAAGGGCATGTTGTCGAGGTCGAGGACGGCATCAAGCGCGTCCTCCGGATCAGGGCGCAATGCTGCGAACAATGGGTCGAGATCGCTGGGCGCGGGCCCTGTCTCTGCTACGAGTTCGAAGGTCTTCCTGGTTGCTGCGTCGGAGGTGAGGCTTTCGACGAGCACTTCGGCAATTTGCTGTCGGGAAATGACGCCGTCGCTTGGGGTGCCGCTATGCCGCCGGTCGCCCTGCAGGAATTCCAGACGGTGCTGGTCGGCGGCGTTGTAGTCGAACCAACCGGGGCGCACGATCGTGTAAGGAAGGCCGCTCCTGCGAACGAGGCGCTCGGCCCTGCGCTTCCAGTCGTGGCCCTCATTGGTCCTGTTGTAATGGCCGTGACGTTCCGTGACGCCGATCGTCGTCATGAGCGCAATCCGCAGGCTCCGGCCACCGAGGGCGGCCAGTATGTCGAGAAACGCCCGGTAATAGACTGCTTCAGCGGCTGCCTTTCCTTGGCCGTCGGCGTTCAAGGTCAGCACGACCGCGTCCATTCCCTCAAGAGCCGGCTCCAAGGTGTCGGGCTTTGTCACGTCGCCCACGACCATTTCCGCGCCTTCCGGAAGGCGGGCGGAGGAGGCGTTGCGGACAAGCGCACGTACTTTATGGTTTCTCAGAAGCGCCTGGCTCACGACAAGGCGGCCGACACTTCCCGTAGCGCCGACGACGAGCACGTTCAGTTGGGGCATATCCGACGGTCCTTCTATCCAGAGAAGGAAGATAGCGCAGCAAGATTGATCTGATTAGACGGGATCGGCGGCATGCACCTATATCCGGCGTTCATGAATAGAGCGCATCCCCCAACGCCGCTCATCCTTGAAGCACAGGCGCTTTGACAAAGCGCAATGATCGGAGCTTTGCTTAGGTGAACAATGCACGGTGCAACGGGAAAGGAGCCAGCAATGCTAAAGATCCTTGTGACCAGCATGACCGTCGCGGTGGCTACACTTGTTGGCTACACCGTCCTAGCCAGCACCCACAAGCACAGCCAGACTGTCGATGCAAAATCACAAAAGAAGCAGCCCAAGCTGGGATATGCGGATTTGTTCATTCCGCCCACCAAGGGGAACGGCTTCTGACGTCGTCTCTTGCCGCTGGGCGAGCCGCGCGACCATGCTGGGGACGTGAGGCACCATTCCCTGCGCCTGATCGCTAGCCTTTCACCGCGCCAGCCGTCATCGAGCCGGAGATCTGGCGATACATCAGAAGCCCAAGCAGGGCGGGAGGAAGCGCGCCGAGCGCCATCACTGCGGATGCCACACCCCACTGAACGCCACCGCCGCTGGCGGCGAAGAAGAAGGAGGCGCCGACTGTCATCGGCACCGCCTTGTTGGTGGTCAGCATCAGGCCGAACAGGAACTCGTTCCATGCGGTGATAAAGCCGAAGATGAATGCCGTGATGAGCGCCGGGCGGATAACGGGCGTGATGACGCGAACCATCGCCTGGAAGGATGATGCACCGTCAATCCGCGCCGCCTCGTCGAGTTCGAGCGGTACGTCATTGATGGCGTTGACCAGCATGACGAGGGCGAGCGGGATATTGACGATCGTCAGGATCAGCCCAAGCCCGACCTGCGTGTCGAGCAGCCCGAGCCATTGGTACATCATGTAAAGCGGGATCGCGAAGATGATGAGTGGCACGGCGCGCAGGTTGATGACCAGCGGCAGCATCACCCGTCGGCCGACATCGCTTCTGGCGATGGCGTAGGCCGCAGGCAGGCAGAGCAGGATTGCAAGCCCGGTGCCGAGCACAGCAGCAATCGTGCTGTTCAGCAGGTAGGAATAGATATTGAAACGGTCCGTCTGGGTCAGCACCCGCGCATAGTTGGCAAGCGTCGGCTGGTTGATCCACAGGCCGGCATTGCTGGACAGTTCCCGTGCGCTTTTGAACGAGGTGACGAGCGTGACGATTATCGGAAAGTTCATCGCAAGCGCGGCGATCGCAAAGACGATCCAACGAAGTGCGTTGATCATGCTGCTTTCCTCCTGCGACCTGCCAACCAGTTCAACCCGTAGAGCACCGCAAGGGAGGCGACGAACAGCACGACCGAGGCCGCAACCGCCTTGCCGATCAACCCGTCCTTGAAGAAGGCCTGGTAGATATAGATGGACAGCGAGGTCGTCGAGCCGCCTGCGCCGCTGCCGGTCAGCGCATAGACGTTGTCGAACACACGGAAGCCGTCAATGAAGCGGATGAAGAAGGCGATGACCAGTGTCGGCGTCATCAGCGGCAAGTCTATCAGCCACAGGATGCGCCAGGCCGAGGCGCCGTCGAGTGAGGCCGCCTCGCGAACATCAAGGGGAATTGCCGAATAGGCGACATAGAAGAGCAGGAAGGCGAACGGCGTCCACTGCAGCGTTTCAACGACAAGGAGCGTCTTGAAGGCGTTGTTCACGTCGAGGAAGGCCGGGCTGTCGCCGAACCAGAGGAAGAGATAGTAGGGAACGGGTCCAGCGAACTCGTGCAGCACGAGCCTGTACATCAGGCCGATCATCGCCGGTGCGACCATCAGCGGCAGCATCAGCGGCGCCATCAGGACCGAGCGCTTCGCAAGCAGCGGCGCCAGGAAGATCGCCAGGAATAAGCCGATCCCGCATTCAGCGATCGCCGTAATCAGGCCGAACGTGAACGAGAAGGACGTTGCCTTCCAGAAGGAGCGATCCTGCAATACGGCGAGATAGTTGCCGAGGCCGGTGATCGTCGGGCTGCGCAGGTTCTGGAAACCGACGGTCGAGACCGAATAGATCAGGTTGACGAGGGCCGGAAAGCCCAGGAAGAGCAGCAGGAAGCCGATGAGCGGCACCAGATAAGCCCTGCCTTCTGCACGTGATACGATAGCCATTTCGGTCCGCCGGATGGAGGGATGCCGGGCTTGGCCCGGCATCCGGATCGAGGTTACTTCTTGAGGAGATCCTGCATACCGGTCTTGGTATGGGCAAGGGCGTCCTCGAGGCTCTGCTGACCCGACCAGTAGCCCGTGAACTCCTTGGCCTGCAACTCGTAGACCGAGAGCGCATTGGCGGACGTCGCGCCGTTCATGACATAGCCGTACTTGCTCGCGAATTCGCCAAGCTTGACGAGATCGGGGCGTTCCGAGGCGACCTTTGCTACGACATCGGGCATCAGGGCCGGCGAGCCGCCGCCGCGCGCGTAGGTCAGTGCCGCATCCTCGGTTGCCAGCCATTTCAGGAACTTGATGGCCCCTTCCTTGTTCTTGGCATTCTTGTTGAGGCCGAGACCGAGGCCGTGGATGTGGTCGGCGCGACCGTTCGGACCGGCCGGCGGTGCGACGATGCCCGTTACATCGGCCACGGCCGGCGACTTTTCGGCGCTGGTGAGATCGGCGGCTGCCGCATTCCACTGCAGAGCCGTAGCAGCCTGGCCGGCGGCGAAGGCGGCATTGGTTTCAGGGTATTCGTAGCTCAACGAATCCTTCGGCGAGGCGCCGGCATCGTAGAGGGTCTTGTAGAGCTGCAAGCCGGTCTTGTAGGCGTCGGAATCGACGGTGACGTTGCCGCTGTCATCCATCCAGTTTGCGCCATAGGAGCGCGGCAGTGACTGGAACACCATCATGTTGAACAGCAGGTTCTTCATCTGCAGCACGGTGCCGTAGCGAACGGGACTATCCGGATTGGCCTGCTTGGAGAAATAGAGCGCGGTCGCCGCCCAGTCATCCCAGGTCCAGCTGTCAGGATCCTTTGGCTGCAGATCCTTGCCGAGTACCTTCTTGGCAAGCTCAGAATAGGTCTTCTTCGCCGCATCGTCCTTCAGCAGGGCATCGATGAGGTCCTTGCGGTAATACATGAAATGCAGCGACAGATCCGTCGGCACGCCATACTGCTTGCCGTCGAACTGCATGGTCTTCAGAACGGAATCGCCGAAAACCTTCGCGGCGTCCGGCCCAAGATCCACCGGCTCCATGTACGGTGCGTAGCGGCCGATGGTGTAGGTGGCGACGAGATTGATGTCGAACGCGTCCGATCCGGCCGCCATGTCGGCCTGCAGCTTGTCGTAGAAGCCGTCGCGGTTGAAGAACAGAAGCTCGACCTTGTCGGCGTCGGACGCGGACTTGTTATAGGCTTCCACCGTCGCGCGAAGGGCGGTCTCTTCCGATCCGCCCGGCCAGCCGAGCACGGTGACGGTTGCATTGGCGAGGCCCGGCAGAGCCGCGCTCGAAAGAAGCGCGGCGAGAGCCGGAGCGATTATCTTTTGCAGTTTCATCAATGTTCCCTTTCTTTCTTTGGTTGCTTTTCTGATGGATTTTTAACGATGCTGCCGCGCCAGATCCGCAGCGCCGATGATGCCCGCGCGGCTGCCGAGTTCTGCCGCGACGAGGTGAGGAGTGATCCGGGTGCTGAGGCCGCCGATCTTCCCACGCACGAGGTCGAGATAGCCCGGCGCGAGGCCGATGCCGCCGCCGATGACGATGCGTTGGGGATCGAGCATCAGCTTGATGTCGCGGCAGAGGAGCGCAACTTGCGCGGCTGATTGTTCGACGATGGAGCTGGCCCATGCCGACCCGGCCGCCGCTTCGGCAAAGACCGTCACCGCATCGACGTCGTGGCCAGCGTCTCTTGCCTGCTGCGCTATCCAGAGGCCCGAAGTCATGTCCTCAAGGGGCGCGGCGCCATGCGAGGCGCTTCGGGTCAGGCCGAAATGGCCGGCGAGACCGGATCCAAGCTTGCCGTGGATGACGATACCGCCACCAATGCCCGTCGAGATCGTCAGGAAGACGATGTCCTCCCTGCGGCCAGCGCCGAACCGGTATTCGCCCCAGGCGGCCGCCTGGGCGTCGTTGACGGCGAAGGCTGGCGCGCCAAGGCGCGCGGTTGCGCGCTCGATCAGCGGATAGTTGTCGGGAATACCAAGCGTCGCCGGATTGAGAGCGGACCAGCAGCCATTTTCCACGAAACCGGTAACGGCAATCCCGGCGCGAGCGAACTGGCCGCGCCACGCGGCGGTCTCCGCTGCGATGGCATCCAGCCAGGCGTCGGGTCCTTCCTCGCGCTGCGTTCGTACAATGCGCTCGTCGATGACCTTGTCACCCTGGACCAGCGCCACCATCGTCTTCGTGCCGCCGATGTCGATGGCGAGTACGGGCTTGCCGGCGTCCTCACGCTGCGAGAACGCGGCACTGACGGCCTCGTGAAACCACGTCGTCGCGTGTTCGGTGCGTGTAATCGCCGAGCCGACGACAACGGCGAAGGCGCCGGCGGACGCCGCTTCGGCTGCCTGCTCCGGCGTGCGGATGCGGCCCTCGGCGATCACGCGGGGCGTCAGCGTCCGCATTGCCGCAATCAGGGCGATATCCGGGTCGACGGGCTCCGGCCCACCGACATAGCCGGACAGCGTGGTTCCGACGAAATCAACACCCTCCGCCAACGCTCGCTTGGCGTCCTCGAACGAGGAGCAGTCGGCCATCGTCAGCTTGCCCTTGGCCTTTGCCGCAGCGACAAGCGCGCTGAAGGCTACCGGGCGGACGCGATCGGTGGCGTCGAAGGCGATGATATCGGCACCGGCATCGGCAAGATCCTCGACATCGGCGATGAAGGGCGTGATGCGAACCGGGCTGTCATCGAGATCGCGCTTGACGATCCCGATGATCGGAACAGCCACATGCGGGCGGGCCGCCTTCACGTAAGCAACGGATTCGATACGCACCGCCGCAGCACCTGCCGCGGCGGCGGCGTTGGCGAAGCCGATGACGAACGCGGCATCATCCATCGGACCATCGGGAACCGGCTGGCAGGAAACGATGAGGGCGTTCTTCAGGTCTTCGTGCGTCACGGGATGCTCCATTTCGGGCATCACGATAATTGGAAAATACCAGATGGCAACCAGTTTATGACTGGTATTATCTTCGGAGTTCGAAGACGAAGTCGAAGACGTCGCCCTTGTATCGGGTCTCGCACAATTCGACGATCTGCCCATCTCCCAGGAAGCAGCGGCGTTCCGTCACGAGAAGCGGCGCTCCGGCTTCGCAGTGAAGATGGGTCGCATCGTCTGCCGTTGCCGGCCGCGAGCGCATGCGCTGAACCGCCCGCTCGGGCAAGAAGCCACGAGCTTGCAGCGCCTCGTAAAGCGATTGGTCGATCAGGTGCGGCGACGGCAGGAAGCGGACCGGAACCACGGAGGTCTCCACCGCAATCGGGAGCGAATTGGCAGTCCGGATGCGCTTGATCCTAACGACATTTGCGTCTCCGGCGATCCCAAGCGCCATCATTTCAGTGGAGGAGGCGCGGGTAATCTGCCTCGATATCCAAATGCACCCAGGCACTTGGCCTCGGGCGCGGATATCTTCGGAGAAGCTGGTCAGGGTCGCCAGGGACTTTTCGACGCGCGATCCGATCTCGGTCTTGAAGCCGTGGCGACGGCTGAGCAACCCTTCTTCCTCCAGCAACGACAGCGCCTTGCGGACGGTGACGCGCGATAGGGAAAGAGAAGACGCAATCACCCGCTCACCCGGCAGCACACTGCCCGACTGGAACGTCTGCGTCTGGATCGCCTTCTCGATGGCGAGCTTCAACCGCTTGTAGAGGGGGATATTCCCCGGGATCTGATCAAGTGATTTCTCGATCGCATCGATCACCTGGTTCTGAGCCATAAAGTTCGCCAATGTCCGCTAAAAAAATCGGTTGGACATATACTGGTATTATCGGTGGGTGGCAATCGGGCGTCTATAGCCAGCCGCCGGTGAAACCGGCACGGCGTAATCCGGTAACGACAGGCTGGCATCGCTTCATGATGTTCCAGAGCAAACCCGTCCGATAATTCTCGATCATCAGCACCACCGGCCCCTGGTCGATACCGAAGTGGTAGGGGCTGACCCATCCGCCGGTTGGAATATCCTGCGCAGGATATGTTTCGTTGAACGACGGCTTGAAACCGTAGAGCCTCGTCATGCCGAGGTTCTTGCGCGCAAAGTTCCTGACCGTGGGGATGACGATCTCGGGCGCGAACGGCAGGGAGGCCACGACAGCCCAGGGCGCGACCGTTCCATCGTCCGGTCCAAAGGGCGCACCGCGGGCGATATAGTCGAAGAACTCACGCTCGCGCCCGTCGACGGTCTGCTTGAACCAGCCGGGGCCGTCACTTGCGGTAAAACCCCAGCAGTGTTCGCCGTAGCCGACGAAGCCCATCGGATTGCGAATGGCGTATTCCTGCTGCACATAGGTCGCGTGGCGGGTGTTGATGAAATAGTCGCTGTCATGCCGGCGCATGAAATCGTCCCGGATGCCACGAAAGTCGATCCACATGTGCGACAGCTGGTGGGTAAACAAGGGGCCGGAATAGAGCAGTTCTCGGCCGTAAATGTTCCGCCAATCGTAGCTTTCCGTGTAGGCGGCAAAACTCTCCGGCGGCAAAGGATGGGTCGGTGATCCAAGGCCGATGATGTAGAGCAGCAGACCTTCGTCATAGCCTCGCCATCGATGCGGGATGAAGCCCGTCTCCGGGCGCCACCCGTGCGTCAGCGTCGCGCCGCCGTCGCGGGCCCAGTTCCAGTCGGCCCGTTCATACAATGCCGTTGCGAGCCGCCTGATCTCCGCCTCATCGGCGGTGTCGCCGTCAAAATAGGTGGCGACGGTCAGCGCCCCGGCGAAGAGGAAGGCGGAATCGATCGTCGACAGCTCGCAATCCCAAACGCGGCGTCCTGTTTCGATATCCAGAAAATGATAGAAGAAGCCCTTGTAGCCGGAGGCATCCGGTTCGGGTCCTTGCGGGCAGTTGATCAGATATCGCAGGCGGCTGCGCGTAATCTTGGCAGCAAACTCGCGGATCAGCACGCCATGCTCAACCACGACGGGGATTGTCGCGAGCGCCATGCCGATTGCTGCAATGCTGGCCGGCGTATTCGGCGCCGTCTTGTCGCGCACGAGGCCGTTATCGGGATTCGTGCATTGCAGATAATAGAGCACCGTCGTGAACTGCAGCCGAGCAAGGTCCTGCTCGGTTGGCATTCGGTCAAGATCGGCATCGGTCGAAAGCGTTTCAGGCATGGGCACCAACCAGTGCACGCAAGGATCGATAGGCTTCTTCTTCCTGCTATTTCATTCCTCGGGGTCTGCCGGCATGATCGTCGGCAGACCTCCTATTGCATCGGCCGCTCTCGTCGGCCGGATCAGGCGTTGTCTCCCTCGGTCGAGGTTCGTGCGGAAGTCACCGCTTTTCCCTTTGCGCCCCATCTCCAACCACTGATCTCGGGCATGTCGTCGCCATGCTTCTCGATATACTGCCTGTGTTCGATCAGCTTCTCGTGAATGGCTTGCTTGAAATAGGCAGCGCGAGCACCGAGCTGCGGCAGCCGGTCGATCACGTCCTCCACCAGATGGAAGCGGTCCATCTCGTTCAGCACAACCATGTCGAACGGCGTCGTCGTCGTTCCTTCTTCCTTGTAGCCGCGGACGTGCATGTTGTCATGGTTCGTACGGCGGTAGGTGAGCCGATGGATCAGCCAGGGATAGCCGTGGAAGGCGAAGATGATCGGCTTGTCCTTGGTGAACAACGCATCGAAATCAGCATCCGACAGGCCATGCGGATGTTCCTTTGTCGGTTGCAGTTTCATCAGGTTGACCACGTTGATGACGCGAACCTTTAGTTCCGGCAGATGCTCCCGGATTAGTTCGACGGCGGCCAATGTCTCCAGCGTTGGAACGTCGCCGCAGCATGCCATCACGACGTCGGGCTCGCTTCCCCTGTCGTTGCTCGCCCACTCCCAGATGCCGATGCCTTCGCTGCAATGCTTGATGGCTTGGTCCATCGTCAGCCATTGCGGTGCAGGCTGCTTGCCGGCGACGACCACGTTGACGTAATTGCGGCTGCGCAGGCAGTGATCGGTGACCGACAGAAGCGTATTGGCATCCGGCGGCAGATAGATGCGGACGACATCCGCCTTCTTGTTGGCCACGTGGTCGAGGAAGCCCGGATCCTGGTGGCTGAAACCATTGTGGTCCTGGCGCCAGACGTGGGAACTCAGGAAGTAGTTCAGCGATGGGATCGGCCGGCGCCACGGGATTTCATTGCAGACCTTCAGCCATTTGGCATGCTGGTTGAACATCGAGTCGATGATGTGGATGAAGGCCTCGTAGCACGAAAAGAAGCCATGCCGACCGGTGAGCAGGTACCCTTCCAGCCATCCCTGGCATTGATGCTCGCTCAGCACCTCCATGACCCGACCGTCGGGTGAAAGATGATCGTCCTCGGGGTAGATCTCCGCCATGTAGCAGCGGTTGGTGACTTCCAGCACATCCTGCCAACGGTTGGAGTTGTTTTCGTCGGGGCTGAACAGGCGGAAGTTCTTGCTCCCCATATTCAGCTTCATGACATCCCGAAGGAATTTGCCCATCACCCGCGCCGACTCTGTCATCGTCGCGCCGGGGCTTGCGACCGGGACCGCATAATCTTCAAAGTCAGGCATCTTGAGATCGCGCAGCAGCAGCCCGCCGTTGGTGTGCGGGTTGTCGCTCATCCGGCGGTGCCCCGCAGGCGCCAGCGCTGCCAGTTCCGGCATCAGCTTGCCATCGCCATCGAAGAGTTCTTCGGGACGATAGCTCTTCATCCATTCCTGAAGGATCTGGATGTGCTCCGGCTTGTCCATGTCGCCCATCGGAACCTGATGCGCGCGCCAGTAGTCCTCGCACTTCTTGCCATCGATCTCCGGCGGGCATGTCCAGCCCTTCGGTGTGCGGAAAATGATCATAGGCCAGTTGGGGCGCTTCAGGTTCCCGTTGGTGCGGGCGTCCGCCCAGATGCTCTTGATTTCCTTGACGGCGGTATCCATCACACCGGCGAGCTGCTGGTGAACGCTGTCAGGGTCGGAGCCTTCGACGAAGTAGGGCTTGTAGCCCATGCCCTCGAAGAATTTCCTGAGCTCGTCCTCGGGAATGCGAGCGAGGAAGCATGGATTGGCGATCTTGTAGCCGTTCAGGTGCAGGATCGGCAGCACGCACCCGTCACGGGCCGGGTTCAGGAACTTGTTGCCGTGCCAACCGGTCGCGAGCGGTCCTGTCTCGGCTTCGCCGTCGCCAACGACGCAGGCGACGATGAGATCGGGGTTGTCGAACGCTGCTCCGTAGGCATGGCTAAGAGCATAGCCCAGTTCGCCGCCCTCATGGATGCTGCCAGGTGTTTCGGGAGCGACATGGCTTGGGATGCCACCGGGGAAGCTGAACTGCTTGAACAGCTTCTGCAAGCCCTCGGTATCCTGGGAAACATTCGGGTAGACCTCGCTATAGGTTCCCTCGAGATAGGCGTGTGCGACCAGAGAGGGTCCACCATGGCCCGGCCCGATCACATAGATCATGTTGAGGTCGTCGCGTTTGATCACGCGATTGAGGTGAACATAGAGCATGTTCAGGCCAGGAGACGTGCCCCAATGGCCAAGCAGCCGCGGCTTGATGTGCTCCCGCTTCAGCGGTTCTTTCAGCAGCGGATTGTCGAGAAGGTAGATCTGACCCACGGAGAGGTAGTTCGATGCCCGCCAGTAAGCGTGCATCGCATGCAACTCCTTGGCCGAAAGCGGGCCTTTTGCTTTTGAATCTCCGTCCATGGAGGGCCGAGCGTCCGTTGCCTTGGTAAGCGAAACCATTTGGTGTCTCCCTGTCGAGAATCCAGATTGTTTTAGGCAGTCGTAGGCGCGTTCCTAAGCCGCGCATTGATATGCATCAACCGCGAGTACTCCCAAGAGAAGCGCGCGCTGAAACCTGCTGCCGGCAGCCGTCCACAAATGCGTCACCATCCAGCATACAACTCCTCATATGTTTGGCAGAGTAAGATACGCGATCATACGCAAGCTGAAATAGGTCGTGCCGACCGATTGGCCATGGTGGAATCAACCGCGATTATCCGTCCACGTCCAGCTACCGTCCTCTCTGCATTCGAGAACCGCAGCATAGGGATCGCGTGTGACATCCGTTTCGCTGGCGTGGACGCAGGTGATGGTCTGCTCGGAAAGCGAGTGGAGGATCTTACGGAGTTGGTCGGCTCCCAAGGTCGCGTCGATCCGATCGAGCCAAGCGAACCGCGGCGCCGCGAGAAGGATGCCGACGAAGGCCAGCAGTTGTTGCTCGCGGAGCGAAAGCAGCGCGCTCCAGTCGTGCTCTACATCGAGGCCACCCGCTTGCCCGATCACGCGATCGAGGCCGAAGTCCTGCAACAGTTCGGCAATCCGATGCTCGCTGATATCCCCCGCTTTGTCGGGAGGGACGAGAACCTGTCGCAAGGTGCCGGGTATCAGGTACGGCTGCTGGGGGAGGAAGAGGATATTGCCGGGGCCCGGGCGGACGATCTGCCCGCTGCCGTTGAGTGGGATACCGGCCGTCGCCTTGAGTAGCGCCACCGCCGTTGCCGGGTTGTCCACCGCAATGAGGATGCGTGCCCCGTCCGGCACCGATACCGACAGATCCTTCAGCAATGGCACGTTGTCAGGAGAGGACAACAAAGTCAGGTGCTCGAAGGCAAGGTGTTTTTCTTCGACCGCAATTTCGATCGCTGGCACGCCGGGGGCTTGCGATCGCTCGATTGCCTCGAGCAACGAACTCAGTCGCGCGACGACCGCGGCAAAGTTCGAAATCGACTGGAACTGCGTGACAATCAGCGAAAAGGCGCCGACGAGCAATGCGAAGGCCGAGGCCGACTGGGTGATGACGCCGAATGCAATATCGCCCCTCATGAACGCGGGAGCGACGATCAGCGCTGGAATGATCTGGATCAGCCAATTGTAGCCGGTGGTGAAAAAGCCGACATTGCGATTGATCGCTGTGATCTGGCGAAAGTTGGAGATGGCGTCGTCCAGCCGCTGGAGAAGCCGCGCGCTCTGTTTCTTTTCGCTCCCCGATACCAGGATTGCCTCAGCCTTTTCCCGAACATGGATCAAGCCGGAGCGAAAGCCTGCTTCCTTGTCGAGCTGGTCGTAGTTCAGTCTGATGAGGGGGCGGCCAAAGGCAATCGTGAGGAACGAGCCGCAAGCGGCGTAAAGGACGGCGACGACAAACAGCAACGGACTGATGGACCAAAGCACACCCGAAAAGGCCAGGATCGTAAGGCCGCTGTTGAAGACCAGAAGGACGAAGGAAAGCGTCGTGACGGTGAAAACGCGGATGTCGTCGGCAATCCGCTGATCGGGATGCGTGAGCTGACCTGAATGATCAAGGCGATAATAGGCGGCGTCGGCGAGATAATGGTTGACCGCTCGTCGCGTCAGGAACTCCCGCCAGAGCAGGGCAAGGCGCTCCTCGGTGAACCGTGCAAAGACCGAAACGACGGTCGCGGCGGCAAAGACGGCGATGTAAAATATTGCTTGCCGGACGAATTCTGCCGACTGACGGTCGGCAATCGCGGTCATGAAATTCCTGCCGACGTAGCTGTTGGCCACGTTCAGAGCGTTGATGCCGCAAAAGAGAATGACCAGGCCGGCAAGCATCAATCTTGCTCTGCCCTTGACCTCCGAGTTCATGAAGATGCCGACCGCGCGGACAAACCGAACTGCCGTTATCTTGAGGGGCGGCTTCTGCTTATCCATGACATCCCTGCGACATACTCAGCGGGCTGGTGCGGCCCATCTTAAGCAGACAGCGAGACAAGCGCCAAGTCCCTCAGGAGTAGGTCCACTCCGGACACTGGTTGACGCTATGAGAAAGATGAGATTGGGGCGTTGTCTATCCCGGTAGCCAACATTGAGGCGGCGATAGCGGTATTGCGGTGCTCTCCGACGACCACCTGAAGCAGACAGTTTCTTCGGTCACTCTAGGTGCCGCCGATGGCACATCCTTCACGTTCATCAATCCGAATGACAACTCGTTGGTGATAGCGAATGAGCCTGGTGGCTCGCCTCGCTGTGCGGGGTTTTCTGTCTAATGTTTAATGGTTTTCGGCCGCAAATTTGGTACTTATGATCCGCCCGGTTGCCAAAAAACCATAATTGCTCCACCTAGATCAAATATAAACAGATCGCCCCCAGCATTAAGAATTGGATCAAAGCTGAATGCGCATATCTTACGTTTTTATTGGTGCATTTCTTGCCGTCGTACAGTCCGCATATGCTGAAGTCGCCGCGCCTCCCGTCTTGGCGCCGTTGAAGCCGCAAGCACAAGCCGCTCAATTGAGTGCGCAATTTCTGTCGCGTTACAGCTACAAGCCGGTTCCGATCGACGACGCCTTGTCGGCCAAGGTCATGGACAGCTACATAAAGTCCCTCGATCCGGACCGCGCGATCTTCCTGCAAGCCGACATCGACAAGTTCATGGCTGATCGCACCAAGATTGACGACGCCATCGAACGCGAAGACCTGAAGATCCCGTTTACGATCTTCAACACCTATGAAAAGCGCGTCGTTGACCGCATGACCTATGCGCGTAGCCTGCTCAAGGATGGCTTCGACTTCACTGCGCAGGAAGACTTTTCCGTTTTGCGCGACAAGGCACCGTGGCCGCAGTCCGAAGCGGAGAGCAACGAGCTTTGGCGCAAGCGCGTCAAGAACGACTGGTTGCGCTTGAAGCTCGGCGGCAAGGCCGACGCGGCCATTCGTGATACGCTTGACAAGCGTTATGCCAACACCCTCGAGCGCGCTTACAAGTACAAGAGCGACGACGTTTTCCAGTCGTTCATGGATGCCTTTACGACGTCGACCGATCCGCACACGGATTATTTCGGCGCTGCTGCGTCGGCCGATTTCAACATCTCGATGAAGCTGTCGCTGGTCGGCATTGGTGCTGTCCTGCAGGAGCGCGACGACTATACGACGATCCGCGAGTTGGTTCCCGGCGGGCCGGCACAGGCGTCCGGCAAGCTTGCGGTCGGCGACCGTATTACCGGCGTCGGCCAGGGCAAGGATGGCCCGATCAAGGAAGTGGTCGGTACACGTCTCGATGAAGTCGTCCAAATGATCCGCGGGAAGAAAGGCACCGTCGTGCGCCTCGACATCCTGCCGGCGGACGCCGGCGCGGATGCCGCCCATCGGGTCGTCAGCCTCGTGCGCGACAAGATCAGCCTCGAAAAGCAGGCTGCCAGTAAAGTCGTGCTTTCCGTCAAGGTCGGCGACGCCACGCGCAAGATCGGCGTCATTACACTGCCGGCGTTCTATGAGGACTTCGACGCCCGCCGCAAGGGAGACAAGGACTACAGAAGCGCAAGCCGCGATGTGGCCAAGCTGCTCGCGGAACTGAAGCAGGAGAATGTCGACGGCGTTCTCATCGACGTGCGCAACAATGGCGGCGGCTCGTTGGATGAGGCAATCGATCTGACCGGCCTGTTCATCGGCCATGGCCCCGTCGTTCAGCAGCGCGGCAGCGACGGCAAGGTCGCAATCAGAAGCTCTGACCTGCCGGAACCCGTCTGGACCGGCCCGATGGGTGTCCTGATCAATCGCGGCTCGGCATCGGCCTCGGAGATCTTTGCAGCGGCGATACAGGACTACGGTCGAGGCGTTATTATCGGCGAGCCCAGCTTCGGCAAGGGGACCGTTCAAACGGTCGTCGACCTTGACCAGATGGTTCGCAACAGCAAGCCGGAATTCGGCGAGTTGAAGGTGACGATTGCTCAGTTCTTCCGCGTCAACGGCGGGACGACGCAGCTGCGCGGCGTGACGCCGGATATCAGCTTGCCGGGGCTTTCGGATCCGACCACTTTCGGGGAGACCAGCTACGACAACGCCTTGCCGTGGGCGGAGATCAAGCCGGCGAACTATAAGCCGGCAGACACCGTCACGAAGGAGCTGCCCACCTTGCAGAGCCAGCACGATGCCCGGGTGAAGAGCGATCCTGACTTCCAGCGTCTCCTGGAAGACGTTGCCGACCTGAAGGCTCAGCGTGAGAAGGGTGTCGTTTCCCTTAATGAAGCGGAGCGCCGCAAGGAAACGGCAGCCCGGGAAAAGCGCCTCAAATCTCGCGCTCAGGCAAACGATGGCGAGGATCTCGGGACGGATGATGGCCTGCAATCAAACGAGCGCAGCCTGAGTGCCGATATCGCCATGGAAAATGCCCGCAAGAACGTCAAGGACGTTCTGCTGAACGAGGCTGCCGCTATTCTTGCAGATCAGGCGAACCTGCAGCAAGGCGCGACGAAGCCGGCGACGAAATAGCCCGGAAACCTAGGCGAAGGGCGATCACACCCGGTCGGCGCAAACTATGCGCCGATCATGGGGTCTGAGAGCGGCTCGCCGTGGTCGTGGCCATGGCACTCAATGTCTGGGCATCGCGGCCATAGATGTCGTCATAGTAGTGGATGACACCGTCTGCGGTCGGCCATGCCGTGAAGTAGGAAACATAGACTGGAACCTCTTCGGGAACCGGAACGTCCTTCTTCTCACCCGCGGCAATCTCCTGGTTCACGGAATCCGTCGACGTCTTGAGGACGGCGGCAGCCATGGCGCGCGGGTTTTCCAGGCGCACGCATCCATGACTGAACATCCGGTCCTGAGAGGCGAACTTCCCTCGCGCCGGCGTGTCATGCATGTAGATCGCGTGAGGATTGGGAAACAGGATTTTCAGCTGGCCTAAGGCATTGTCAGGCCCCGGCGGCTGAACGACAGCGATGTTCTCCAGCGGCTGGGTCCAATCTACCTTGGCCGAAGGCATGGACTTCCCGTTCACGGAGACCTTGTAGCCTTCCTTGTCCAGATAGGATGGGTCCCGCTTCAGATGCGGAAGCATCTCATTCTTGATGATCGATTGCGGAACGCCCCAATCGGGGTTGAACTCAACCGTCTTGATCGAAGCGTCGAAGAAGTTCGTCTGATGATCCTGTTGGCCGATCACCGCTTTCATCGATAGCGCCAGGGCGCCGTTTTCGGTGTAGTAGGCCATGTAGGCAGGCTGGTTGATGAAGACATATCGGTCGGGGAACTCCTGTGGCATCCAGCGAAGTTCCTCCATGGCCACGATCACCTTGTTGATGTTGACCGAGGCATCACCGCCTTGTCCGGACGTTCGAAGCCAATGCAGTTCAGCGGCCAGTTGCGCAAACTTCGGGCTGCTGGGCATGAAATGGTCAACGGCCGAGTTCAAGTCCGGGGAGGCAGACAGCTGAGCCAGTGTGCCTCTCAGATCGACCGGCTTGCGCTTGAAATCGTAGTAGTTGGACAGCTTGTTAGGATCGACGCGTCCGCGAAAATTGTCCTGGAGGAACATCAGGAGTTCGCTTGAGAGCGACACCTCGAATTGCGCCAGAGCCTTTGCCCGCTCGGACGAATTTTGCGGGAGAGCCGCAAAGGTCTCCGTTGCGGCGTAGTCCACTGTGCTAAGTCCCCAGTCCTCCGCCTGCTTCAGAAGCGCTAACGCCTCACGCGCTTTTGCATTGGGACCTTTCCCGTCGACCCAGATCAGCTTGGCTTTCGGCTGGCTGTAGTAGGCCTCCAATGCGGCGGCGATATCGCTGTCCATCGATAGAGACAGGCCCCCCATTTCGCGCAGTACTTTGGCCGGACTGGTGGCGCCGCCGTCGAAGAGCGTGGAGAGCATCGAACCGTCACCCTGACGAGCTATGTGGACCAGACGGCGTTCCGGCGCCGGATAGCCTTGCGTCCCACCGAGTTCCGCGGTCGGCGATTGAGGCTGCGGTTCAGCCCGGAGCGCGGTTTCGCTACCCGAGAAGGCCAGCATGGCGACCATGGAAGCCTTCAGGACTGAAACGGATGCATGTCTCATTCGATACCCCAACGTCTGACGAGGAAACTGTACTGTGCCGCGCGGCGGCGTCCTTGATGCCGGTGCGCTTCTCTTTGATCTCGTTGACTACAAATGCTTTACGACATCGTAAAGGCAGATGGTCGGAAACACGGGCATATGCATCAGCGGTTGATCCGCGTCGAAAGGACGATCGAAGACAGCGTGCGTTCCACGCCATCGATCGTTCCGATCTGGTCGATCAAATCGTCCAATTGGGCGATCGAGGGGGCGGCGATGATGGCGATCAGGTCGAATGACCCGCTGACGGAATGCAGCGCCGTCACGGCCTTCACCCTTTCCAACGACGCGACCACCTGCGACAGGGCCTTTGGCGCGATCGTGATCAGGATATGGGCTCTGATCAGGCTGGATGCATATTCGTCCGATAGCCGAACGGCATAGCCTGCGATGATGCCATCCCTTTCGAGACGTTCCAGTCTGGCCTGAACGGTCGTTCGCGATAGCGCCAGCCTCTTTGCCAGGGTCGCTACCGGCATTCTGGCGTTTTCGCTCAACAACGAGAGCAATTGCCGATCCTTTTCCGAGACGCTCATGTCATCCTTTCGAAGTGTCCAATCAACTGGTCATTTAGACCAAAAATATAGGCCATAATGCTCATTCTGTCGCTATGTTTCGACCAGACCATGGCTACGTTTATAATAATCTTATATGCCTAACCAAGGGGAACTATATGAAGGAAGTCGTGGTAATCGGAGCCGGCAAGATCGGAGGCGCGATCGCACTCATGCTGGCGGAGACCGGCAGCTACACGGTCACCGTCACCGACAGGGATGCAGCGCAGATCGCAAAGCTCGATCGCCATCCCGCGATAAAGGGCGTCGTCGTAGACATCGCCGATGCCAAGGCACTCGTCGATGTTCTGCGTGGCAAGTTTGCGGTGCTGTCGGCGGCTCCGTTCCATTTGACCGGAAAGGTTGCGGAAGCAGCACTCGAAGCGTCGGTCCATTACCTGGACCTGACCGAGGATGTCGCCACCACGAAGAAGGTCGAGGAACTGGCTGAAGGCGCAGAGATTGCGTTTATCCCGCAATGTGGTCTCGCACCCGGCTTCATCTCCATCGTTGCCAATGATCTCGCCAAGCGTTTCGACAGCCTCGACAGCGTGCGCATGCGTGTTGGCGCCCTGCCGCAGTATCCTTCGAACGCGTTGAACTACAATCTCACCTGGAGCACCGACGGGCTGATCAACGAGTACATCGAGCCTTGCGAAGCGATCGTTGAGGGCAAGCTGGTCACCGTGCCCGCGATGGAAGAGCGTGAGGAATTCTCGCTCGACGGCGTGACCTATGAAGCCTTCAACACCTCCGGTGGCCTTGGCACTCTGGCCAAGACGCTCGAGGGGCGGGTTCGCACCATGAACTACCGCACCATTCGCTATCCGGGCCACCAGGCGATCATCAAGGCGCTGTTGAACGATCTGAACCTGAAGAACCGTCGTGACGTGTTGAAGGACCTTTTCGAACACGCGCTGCCGGCAACCATGCAGGACGTCGTCGTTGTTTTCGTCACGGTTTGTGGCTGGAAAGACGGACGCTACATGCAGGAAACCTATGCCAACAAGGTTTATGCAACTGTCGTTGCAGGCAAGAAGATGAGCGCCATCCAGGTGACGACTGCAGCCGGCATCACGACCGTGCTCGACCTGCTTGCCTCGGGCAAGCTTCCGCAGAAGGGGTTCGTGCGACAGGAAGAGATTGGCCTTGCCGACTTCCTGGAGAACCGGTTTGGCCGGGTCTACGATCCGGAGGCTATTCGCTTCAAGGAAGCCGTCTGAGGATTGAACGCAAAGGCCCCGATGCAGATGATGCATCGGGGCCTTTCGATTCTTTCGGACGGTCAGCCGGTCAATTCTTCAATGATCTCGAGAGGATGCTGAACGGTTCTGTTGTCGATCGCCTTGACCTGGGATCTGCAGGAATATCCCGTCGCGCAGACGACGGTCTCGGCGGATTGCCGGTGGACCTGATCGGCCCAGCTCATCGCATAAAGCTGTTGCGACATTGCGCGGTTGCGAACCTCGTGACCGAAGGTTCCGGCCATACCGCAGCAGCCGGCTCCGGGAACATCGAGCTTGACCCCAATCGCTTTGAACACTGCCGTCCAGTGGCCGATCGAGGTCGGTACGTTACTTCGCTCCGTGCAGTGAACGAGAAGACTATATGTCTTTCCCATGCCGGCATCCCTGACCGAGGAAAGTCTGTCGAGGTTGGCAGAGAGCCACTCTTGCGGGAGCAGAACCAGCGGTTTCGATCCGCTGTTTAAGATGTGCTTGTACTCGCTTCGATAGGAGAGCGTCATGGACGGATCGATGCCCACGAGTGAGGCTCCCGCAGAGGCGAGGTCTTGCAGGTATTGGCTGCTCTTTCGCGCGGCGTTCTCGAACCGGCCGAGATATCCGTGAACGTGCATGGCCTTGCCGTTTACCTGGGGCTTGGCGAGAAACACCGCGAAGCCCATCCTGCGTGCGAGCTTGATCGCGGCAAGGGGAACGCGCGGATCGAAGAAAGCAGTGAACGCGTCGGGGACGAAGACGACCGGCTGGTGTCCCTGGCTCAGTGCCTGGCGAATACCGTCGGCCGTTGCAGTCGGGACGCCGAGACGCCGGGCTTCTTTTGCAAGGGACAATGGCGGCAGGCGTGGAAGCGCCGTCAGACCGACCGTCCTCATCATCGCCTTGCCGAGCACGGTTCCAACCATGACGTTGTAGAGCGGCCTAGCGCGCGCCATCCAGGGCAGCGATGATTCGATCGCGCTCACCAGCGTATCCTTCACGGGCCGCAAATACCTGCCGTAATAGAGCTCCAGGAATTTCGCCCGGAAGGCGGGAACGTTGACCTTGACCGGACACTGACCTGCGCAGGCCCTGCAGGACAGACAGGTGTCCATTGCTTCACGGACGTCGTGGGAAAAGTCGCCCCGGTTGCGCGGATTGAACGAGTTCACGATACGGCGGGGCAGGGCTGTCAGCGGGCGGCCGCGCCGCAGCTGCTTGGCTTCATAGCGGGGATCGACACCCTGGTCAGCCAGAAGCCTCAGCCACTCCCGCATCAAGGCTGCCCGACCCTTGGGCGAAAACCGGCGATCGCGCGTCGCCTTGTAGGAGGGGCACATCGGACTTACCTCGTCGAAGTCGAAGCAGGCGCCGTTACCGTTGCAGTAAGCAGCGTTGTCGAAGGCCGCGCGGATCTCGCTGCCGATGGCGCGATCGACATCGCCGCGCATCGGAACCTCATCGATTTTCAACAGCTTCTCGGAGCCCGGGGAAGCAATCTTGCCGGGATTGAGGCGGTTCTGCGGATCGAAGGCTCGCTTGATCTCCTGAAGGCAGGGATAGAGGTCACCGAAGAATTCGGGGACATATTCGGATCGAACGCCCTTGCCGTGCTCACCCCAAAGGACGCCGCCGTACTTCCTGGTCAAGGCCACAACGGCATCGCTGATCGTCCGGACCAGCGGCACATGATCGGCCCGCGTAAGATCGAGTGCGGGTCGAACATGCAGTACGCCGGCGTCGACATGGCCGAACATGCCATAGGAAAGGCCGGCGTCGTCGAGCAGCGCCCGGAACTCGCAGATGTAGGCGGCCAGGTTTTCGGGTGGGACGGCCGTGTCCTCGACGAAAGCGACAGGTCGGGTCGGCCCCTCGACATTTCCCAGAAGGCCGACGGCCCGCTTGCGCATCGTCCAGATCGCCTCGACGTCCCGGTGGCCTCGAGCGATTGAATGGCCGAGGCGGCTGTGGTTTTTCCCCGTTTCGAGGGCGGCGGTCACATCGGCGATCTTTCGCTCCAGTTCATCCTCGCTGTCAGCGAGGATTTCGGCGATGTTTATCCCGTTCGCCGGACCTGACGTGTCCTCCGGAAAGAACTGCCCAATGCCATTCCAGACGATGTCGTTCTTGGCGAGCCCGAGCACCTTTTCGTCCACCGTTTCAACGGAAGCGACCTTGAGCGCGGTCAGGGTTCGGGCATCCTCGAGGGCTGCGTTGAAGTTGCTGTAGCGAATGTTGATGAGTGCGGCATGCGCGGGCAGCGGAAGCAGGTTGAGTTCCGCCTCGGCGATCATCGCCAGCGTGCCCTCCGAGCCGCACAGAATGGCATTGAGGTCGAAGCGACCATCCGCTCGCCTGACATGCGCGAGGTCGTAACCCGTCATGTAACGGTTGAGCTTTGGAAAAACGGCTTCGATCCGTTCGCGCTTTTCGCGGGCAATTCTTTCAACGGTCCGATGAATGTCACCAATCCTGTCCTGGCGCTCCAGGATTTCGGCGAGGGCGGGTTCGTCCAGCGGCCGCGACCACCAATCCGACGCGTCGCCGAGCACGATGCGCAGACCAAGGACATGATTGGACGTCTTGCCGTAGAGGCAGGAGCCCTGGCCGCAAGCATCGGTGGAGATCATGCCGCCAATGGTCGCCCTGTTCGACGTCGAAAGCTCCGGCGCGAAAAAGAGACCATATGGCTTCAGCGCGCGGTTCAACTGATCCTTGACAACGCCGGCCTCGACGCGAGCTGTGCGGCGGATGGGATCGATCTCCAGGATCCTGTTCATGTGCCGTGAACAATCGATGACGATGCCTGAGGTCAGCGACTGGCCATTGGTTCCGGTTCCGCCTCCGCGTGGAGTGACGGTCATGCCGCTGAACGCGGGCAGGTTCAGGACCTTCGCAATTATCTCCAGGTCAGCCGAATGCCTGGGAAACAGGATCGCTGCCGGCTCGACCTGATAGATGGAATTGTCGGTCGCAAAAGCCGTGCGCGACGCCGCGCCTGCCTCGGCATCACCCGCAAATCCGGCCTCGACGAGATGTTCGAAAAAGCCGGCGGGTGTCGCGGAGGCCGCGTAAGGCGACTGGAGACGCGGTATCATCGGTTCAGCTCGCCGCCATCGTTTGCTACTTCAGCGCCTTGCATGCCCGTTCGATACGGTCAAGGGCTTCGACGAGCTCGGCCTGCGACGTCGCATAGGAGATCCGGAAGAAAGGTGAAAGCCCGAAAGCCGACCCGGGAACGACCGCGACATGGGCGTCCTCGAGGAGGTAGTCGGTGAAATCGTGGTCCGCCTCGATCGTCTTGCCGTTGGGCGTGGTCTTTCCGAGAACCCCCTCACAGCCTGAGAAGGTGTAAAAGGCTCCCTCCGGTGTGCGGCATTCAAGGCCATCGATGTCGTTCAGTCTGCGGACAACGAGATCGCGGCGGCGCTGAAAGCTCTCCTGCCGTTCCTTCAGGAAGGTCTGCGGACCATTCAAGGCCTCGACGGCGGCTGCCTGGCTAACCGAGCTCGGGCAGGATGTCGCCTGGCTCTGGATCACGGCCATGGCCTTGATCAATGGCTTCGGTCCGCCGGCGTAGCCGATACGCCAGCCGGTCATCGCATAGGCCTTCGACACGCCGTTGATGGTCAACGTCCGTTCTTTCAGACGAGGCTCGAGCGCAATGGGCGTTACGAAGTCGAACCCTTCGTAGACGATGTGCTCATACATGTCGTCGACCATCAGCCAGACATGCGGATGGCGGAGCAGCACATCGATCAGCGGTTGGTAGTCTTTTGCCGAATAGGCGGCGCCCGATGGATTTGATGGCGAATTCAGGAGCACCCAGCGTGTCCTCGGCGTGATCGCCGCTTCAAGCTGTTGAGCCTGGAGGCGAAAGCCGGCTGCCGCGTCGCACGGGATGAGCACCGGCGTGCCACCGCAAATTTCGACGATATCCGAATAGGAGGTCCAGTAAGGCGTTGGAATGATGACTTCGTCACCGGGATCAAGCGTCGCCATGAATGCGTTGAAGAGGATCTGCTTGGCGCCGGTCGCCACCGTCACCTCGTCGAGGGCATAGTCGACGCCATTTTCCCTGCGAAACTTCTCGGCGACGGCCTTCTTCAGAGCCGGGGTGCCATCGAGCGCCGTGTACTTGGTTTCGCCGGCATCGATCGCGGCCTTGGCTGCTTCTTTGACGTTGTCAGGGGTGTCGAAGTCGGGCTCGCCGGCTCCGAGAATGATAACGGGGAAACCGTCGCGCTTCATTGCGGCTGCCTTGGCGCCGATCTGCAGGATCTTGGAAACGCCGACCGAGGCAATGCGCGAGGCTGGACGAAAGCCAGCCTGCTCGATCTTGGTGGGGATGACAGTCATGCTCGTCGCCCTATTCGATGTCGAAGGAGACGCCCTGTGCCAGCGGCAGCGCCTTCGAATAGTTGACCGTGTTGGTGGCCCGGCGCATGTATGCCCGCCATGCGTCGGAGCCGGATTCGCGGCCACCGCCGGTTTCCTTTTCACCACCGAACGCACCGCCGATCTCAGCACCCGAAGTGCCGATGTTGACGTTGGCGATGCCGCAGTCGGAACCGTCCGCGGACAGGAAGCGCTCGGCCTCGCGCATGTCGAGAGTGAAGATCGACGACGACAATCCAGCTCCGACGGCATTGTGGTCTGCGATAACGGCGTCGAAGTCGCTGTATTTCATGACATAGAGGATCGGCGCGAATGTCTCTTCGAGGACCGGGCCCTCGTGCTTCGGCATTTCGACCAGAGCAGGTTTGACGTAATAGGCCTGCGGGGTGCCGGTATCGACACGCTGACCGCCATGCACCTGGCCGCCGTGCTTGCCGGCTTCAGCAAGCGCCTTCTGCATGCCTTCATAGGCGGCCTTGTCGACCAGTGGACCGACGAGCGCGGAGCCGTCCAGCGGGTTGCCGACCGAAACGCTTGCATAGGCATTCTTCAGCCGCGGGACGAGCTGATCGTAGACGCTTTCATGAACGAACAGACGACGCAGCGTCGTGCAGCGCTGGCCGGCCGTGCCCATGGCGCCGAATGCGATGGCACGAAGCGCCATGTCAAGGTCGGCCGATGGGCAGACGATGCCGCCATTGTTTCCGCCAAGTTCCAGGATGGAGCGCGCAAATCGCTTGGCCAGGCGCGGTCCGACTTCGCGGCCCATCCGCGTCGATCCGGTTGCCGAAACCAATGCCACCTTCGGATGGTCGACAAGCGTTTCGCCGATCGCGCGGTCGCCGACGAGAACCTGCGAGAGGTCGGCAGGAGCGTCGCCGAAGCGCTTCAGGGCGCGCTCCAGGATCGCCTGCGATGCCAGTGCCGTAAGCGGCGTCTTTTCTGAAGGCTTCCAGACGATGCTGTTGCCACAGACCAGCGCCAGGGCCGCATTCCACGCCCATACGGCAACAGGGAAGTTGAAGGCCGAGATGATGCCGATGACGCCAAGCGGGTGCCAGGTCTCCATCATGCGGTGACCGGGGCGCTCGGTGGCGATGGTCAGGCCATAGAGCTGGCGGGAAAGGCCGACCGCGAAATCGCAGATGTCGATCATTTCCTGTACTTCGCCGAGACCTTCAGACGGGATCTTTCCTGCTTCGATCGAGACCAGACGTCCAAGATCGGCCTTGGCAGCCCGCAGTTCTTCGCCAAGAAGCCGCACGAGCTCCCCACGCTTCGGTGCCGGAACAAGGCGCCACGCCTGGAAAGCGGCATGAGCGCGGTCGATTGCCACTGTTGCCTGCTCGGGCGTTACGGCCTGCAATTTACCGGTCCGTTCTCCGGTAACCGGCGAAAACGCATCCATGTCGCCCTTGGTGTAAAGCGACTGGGCGACGCCCAAACGATCAAGAATGGCGGCAGCTTCTTCCGCGACGGACACGGATTTAACGGAAATGTTCATTGGGTAGGCTCCAGTTCAAAACGTCTCTATCGGTGATTGGTCAGTTCGGCGGATCATTCGGCCGCAGAACGTCTCGTCAGCACGTTGATGCAGGCATCCAGCGACGCCTTTTCGATTCCGGCATAGTGGTCGAACTCGTTGAGAACCTTCGCGCCGAGGTCGGCCTCGAAACGCTGCTGGTTCGGGCTCGCCACGAATTCCTGCTGCGCGCCGTCGCCGAGGTTCGATTGAAAGATGCCGGCTGCACTGACAGGCAGGAAGTCTTCGTAGACGATCGGATCGAAGACGATCAACCCGTCGGCAATGAGCTGGTCCACGTCGGCCGTCGATGAGGATACAGCCCTTCTGCCTTTGTCGGTGAGCGAGTAGCTGAAATAGCCGAGCCCTTCTGCGCGTATGCTTTCCCAGCTGTCCGGGAATGCCTCGAACGTCTCCGCCAGAGCAGCCTCATAGGCTTTCGCGTTGGATCCGTCCGCAGTCGGCCGGACGACCTTCCGGGACGCATCGAGGAGGCTGTCATAAAGGGCGCGGCCCTTGGGCGTGAGCGCGATGCCGCGCTGTTCGATCTCGCCAAACCGTGCGGTGTGGGACCCGGTCTTCCACCCGCCGTTGCCGTCGTTGAATGACACGGCTTCCTCGAGCGCCTTGAAGGATGTCTGCCGCAGCAGAATAGCGCAACGGCGCGTCGGCGGGCCTTCGACGACCGCCTTTGGAGCGATCTCGTATTCCGGCATCAGTGCCTGCACCTTGTCGATATCGAGCGTGCGCGGTGTGAGATGGTTGATGTGCGGTCCCTTGAACGAGACGACATCTGCGATCAAGCGATGCGCATCATGCAGACGGTGATACATGTCGACATCGACGATCGCCTTGTCATGCCAGCGGAATGTTTCGAGCACTTCGGCGACGAAACGCTCGGCATCAGCCTGGGAAAGCCCGCCGTCGGTTTCCGCCTTCTTGGTAAGTTCAATGGCTCCGGCAGTGAAAATCTGCCGCGTCGCCAGGATTTGCTGCGCTTGCGCCCTCAAGCTTTCGTCCGCAATCAGATCGAGACGCAGGAGAGAGGTGAAGACACGGAACGGATTACGCTTCAGTGCGGCGTCGCCAACGGGCCGAAATGCCGTCGAATGAACCGGAACGCCGGCCGTCGAAAGATCATAATAGCCGACGGGATAAATTCCCATCACGGCGAAGACCCGCCGCATCATTGACAGCTCTTCGGCGGTTCCGAGTCGAATGGCCCCGTGCCGCTCCTCGGAGATACGATCGAGATTGTCGGTGGTCTCCAGCCGAGCCTTCAGTTCGGGCTCTCCGGCAAGCGTTTCGTCGTTCACGCGCGCCACCAGATCCATCAAGGTTCCATAGGCAGGGACTTCGTTGCGATACATGGCCGACATGGCCGCGGAAAAGGCAGTTCTGATATCGCTCGATGGAACGTGGGTCATGGTGTCTCAACCTTCAAACATTGCGACTTGATGCTTGGAGTGCAATATAATCTCGAAAACATGACCCGTGTTGTGACGGTTACTCGTGACTTGATGCAGAATCGGAATAACTATGCGCCGCAGTTTGACACCTGACATGGTGACGCTCCAAGCCTTCGAAGCGGCCGCGCGACATGAGAATTTCTCGCGCGCGGCTGAAGAACTGAACCTGACGCAGAGCGCCGTCAGCCGGCAGATCGCCGATCTGGAGCAACAGACCGGGCTCAAGCTGTTCGAACGGATTCGTCAGCGCGTGGTTCTCTCGGAAGCAGGACAACGGTTCCTTCCCGAGGTGCAGGACCTCCTGGAGAGATCCGAACGATTGATGATCGAAGCGGCGTCGGCCGGGCGAACGCGATTGTCGCTGCGGGTTGCCACGCTCCCGACCTTCGGTACCAAATGGCTTGTTCCACGCCTCGGCCGGTTTCTGGCGCAACATGGCGACGTTGCACTGACGATAGAATCAAGATCGAAGCCCTTCAGTTTTGCGGAAGACAACTTTGACCTCGCGATCCATTTCGGACAGCCGATCTGGGCAGGCGGCGTTCCCACCTTCCTGTGCCATGAACAGGTCCTGCCGATGGCCAGCAAGGAGCTTGCGGAAAGGCTCGACGTCGAGGGCCCCGGCGACTTCGCACGAGCGCCACTGCTGCATCTGACGACGAGGCCGAAGCTTTGGGCCGACTGGTTCCAGCTGCAGCAGATCAATGTCGACAACGCCTATGTCGGGCTGAGGTTCGATCAGTTTTCAATGATGGTGGCTGCGGTCGCCGCAGGGCTGGGCGCTGCGCTTCTTCCCACCTACCTGATAGAAGACGAGCTTGCGTCAGGGTCGCTTGTGCCGCTGCTTCCAAGGCCGATGCAGACGGCCAATGCCTATTATTCGGTTCGACCGGAAGCCAAGCAAAGCCATCCGGTCGCCGACAGCTTTCAAGAGTGGCTTCTGAAGGAAGTCTCTCCAAGAAAGAGCGAGTAGCCCATCGAATACTGATGTCGGCCCGCGAACCGGCTGGCAGTCCGCGGGCTCCGACAGTTTTATGCCGTCCGTTTCAGGGCGTCGCCGATCTTGGAAACGATCGTATCGATCTCGCTATTTTCGACGATGAGCGGCGGCGATAGCGCAATGATGTCGCCGGTCACGCGGATCAGCAGACCCTTGTTGAAGCAGTCGACGAAGACATCGTAGGCACGTGCCCCCGGCGCACCGTCGCGAGGCGAAAGTTCAATCGCTCCCACGAGGCCCAGGTTGCGAATGTCGACGACGTGGGGAAGGCCCTTCAGCGAGTGCAATGCCTCCTGCCAATAGTCCGCGATGTCGGCTGCACGTGTGAGAAGACCTTCCTCCTCGTAGATCTCGAGTGTCGCAATACCCGCTGCGCAGGCAACCGGATGGCCCGAATAGGTATAGCCGTGGAACAGCTCGATCGCGTTTTCTGGACCGACCATCAGGCCGTCATAGACCTTGCGGCTCGCGAAGACGGCTCCCATCGGGATCGCGCCGTTGGTCAAACCCTTTGCCGTGGTGACGAGATCCGGGATGACACCGAAATAGTCGGTCGCGAACGGGGTTCCAAGGCGGCCAAAACCGGTGATGACCTCGTCGAAAATCAAGAGAATGCCGTACTTGTCGGCCGTCGCGCGCAGCTTCTGCAGGTAACCTTTCGGCGGCAGGATAACGCCGGCCGAGCCGGACATCGGCTCGACGATGACAGCTGCGATCGTCTCGGCGCCATGCAGCTGAACAAGACGCTCGAGATCGTCGGCGAGTTCGACACCGTTCTCCGGCAGCCCCTTCGAGAACGCGTTGCGCTCGACATCGAGGGTGTGTCGCATGTGATCGGCCGGGATCTGCGGAAACATGCGGCGATTGTTGACCAGGCCGCCGACCGAGATGCCGCCGAAGCCGACACCGTGGTAGCCCTTTTCTCGACCGATGATGCGGGTGCGGGTTCCTTGGCCGATCGCGCGTTGGTAGGCGATGGCGATCTTCAGGGCAGTATCCACCGATTCCGAGCCGGAGCCGGTGAAGAAGACGCGATCGAGTTTTGCGTCCGGACCGCCAGGGGCGATCTTCGCCAGCTTGGCGGCGAAGTCGAATGCGATCGGATGTCCCATCTGGAAGGTCGGCGCGAAATCCATCGTCGAGATCTGGCGTTCCACAGCCTGGGAGATCTTCTTGCGGCCATGGCCGGCGTTGCAGCACCACAGCCCTGCCGTACCGTCGAGAACACGATTGCCGTCGACATCGGTGTAGTACATGCCCTCGGCGGACGCGAGGAGACGCGGCGCCGCCTTGAACTGCCGGTTCGCCGTAAACGGCATCCAGAAATTATCGAGTATCGGGGCGTTCGTCCTGCTGATCTGATCCATTGTGCTCTCCTTGGGCTCGACGAACAATTCGAGCATTTCCAATCGACGAACAAGCCCTTTTCTTCTCTGCGGTAACCGATTGAAAAGATGATATCGGATCGGTATCGTTTGAGCTAGTCTGAACAACCTAAACGGTGCCGTGATGACGTTCGATATCGGGAATCGCCTGCGCTATGTCAGGACTGCACACAATCTGTCGCAGCGCGAGCTGGCGAAGAAGACCGGCGTCCCCAACTCGACGATTTCGCTGATCGAATCGAATGCATCGAATCCATCGGTGGGCGCGCTCAAGCGGATACTTGACGGGATCCCGATCGGCCTTGCGGAGTTCTTCTCCCTCGAGCCGGAAACGCCGAAGAAAGCCTTCTATGCCGTCGAAGAGCTCGTGGAGATCGGCAAGGGGGGCATTTCCTACCGGCAGGTTGGCGACAGCATGTTCGGCCGAAGCCTGCAGTTGCTCAAGGAATGCTACCAGCCGGGAACCGATACGGGCAAGGTTCCGCTCGTGCACGAAGGCGAAGAGGGCGGGATCGTCCTGTCGGGGCGGCTGGAGGTAACGGTCGACAACGAGCGACGCATCCTGGGTCCGGGCGACGCCTATTATTTCGAAAGCCGTCGCCCGCACCGGTTCCGCTGCGTCGGCCCGGTCCCCTGCGAGGTAATCAGCGCCTGCACGCCGCCAACATTCTAGCTGTCACGGCCCTCGATACGGGCAAAGACTCGATCCAATGCCCGATGCAGAGCGCTCCGGACGCCCGCGCTCTCGAAATCGACCAGGACTTGCTCGTTGAGGCCACCTTTGGTCGCAAATTCGCTGCTGAGTTCAGTGAAGGCATGCACGCCGGGTGCGTTCGCGCGTCGCGACAGGCTTTCGAACAATGGCGCGAGAAAAGCCCCTGCCTTTTTCGCATCGAGACCATTCGCCTCGAGCCACGTTGAGGCCATGTCCATCATGCCGAAGTAGGTCGACATCAGCGCACTGGCTGCCGCCAGCAAGTCGTATTCTTTCCGGCTCTCGCATTCGACCGCGCTTCCCAGCATATTGAACAGCGCCGCGACGGCCGGATCGGGCGGGAAGATCGCCGTGACGCCGTGCCGGTCGGCCACGAAAGGCAAGGGCACGGCCTGAACGAGATGTACTTTTGCGTCGATCCACCCAAGCAGGTTATCGCGTTGCGTTGCCGCGACGACGCTGATGACGGGCTGCCCGGCTCTGAAACGAAGTTGCCGGATGACATCCTCGGCGATCTGAGGCCGGATCGCGAGGACCGCGACCTCGCTACGATCGACGACGGCCTGGTTGTCAGGAGCAATCTGGACAGCGTTGAATTCGGAGGCAAGCCGCGCGGCAATCTCGGCGTTGCGGGGCGATACATGAACTTCTTGCACGGCCGATGGCTCGCGCAAGAGGCCTCTTACCATAGCCTCGCTGATGGCGCCTGTTCCGACGAAACCGATGCTTTGCCAAACCATTGGCCTACTCCGCTCCAAAGCTGACCCAAGCCATGGATACTACGATATCGCAAGCAAAGATCGGGCAGAATACAATGCGGTCAAACTGGAATGTCGCGACTAAGGGCACGGTTCCCGTTCTCCAGCGCTTTGATCCTCCGGTGCCCTGGAGTCTGCCTGCATCCTTACAGGTGGTCCTTTGCGAGACGATAGAAATACAGGCTGCCGCGTTCCAGGATGGCGTCGTTGAAGTCATACTTGGTCGTGTGCAGGCCCGCGCTATCGCCATTGCCGATCAGGACATAAGCGCCCGGGACCTTTTCGAGGAGAAACGAAAAGTCTTCGCTGCCCATCAGCGGCATGTCCATTTCGGCGAAAGCCTCCTCGCCGAAATGCGTGGTGATGGTGGAAACCGCAGCTGAGACGGCATCGGCATCGTTGATTGTTGCGGGATAGCCGACGTCCCACTTGAAGGCGATATCCGCATCGTAGCTCTTTGCCTGGAAGGTGGCGATCTGCTCTACGCGAGTGCGGATCTCTTCGCGCACCTGCGGCGCCATCGCCCGCATGCTGACCTCAAGGACGGCGCTGTCCGGGATGATGTTCGAGGCCGAACCCGACTGGAACGAGCCGACCGTGACGACCGACGGCTGGTGCGGGGAGATATTGCGGGAAACCAGCGTTTGCAGCGCCATGACGATACTGGATCCAACCACGACAGGATCGACGGTCAGTTCCGGCTGCGCGCCATGACCACCTTTGCCCTTGACGGTAATCGTCACGACATCGATCGAGGCGGCCACCGGTCCGGCGCGCGTCGAGAATGAGCCGGTTGGCAGTCCGGGCCAGTTATGCAGCGCAAAGATCTGGTCGCAGGGGAAGCGTTCGAAAAGGCCATCCTCAATCATCAGCTTGCCGCCGCCGTAGTTTTCCTCGGCCGGCTGAAAGATGAAGTGCACGGTGCCTGAGAAAGACTTGTCTTGCGACAGCGCCCAGGCCGCGCCGAGAAGCATGCTGGTATGACCGTCATGACCGCAGGCGTGCATGGCACCCGGATGTTGGCTGGCATAGGGTAGATTTGTCTCCTCGTGCATCGGCAGTGCGTCGAAATCGGCCCTGAACCCGATGGCACGATTGCTGCTGCCTGCCCGAAGCGTGGCGACGATACCGGTGGCGGCAAGCCCTCGCGTGACCTCGAAACCCCATTTCTCCAGGTGCTCGGCAATGAAAGCCGATGTCTTGACCTCGGAAAGGCCGATCTCGGGCATCTGATGCAGGCGATGGCGAATGCCGACAAGTTCGGGCAGGAAGTCCTTGAAGTTGATGTCGCTCATCTCAATGCTCATGCCATCTGGAGGAATTGACGCAGCCGCTGGGATTGCGGGTTCTTCATGATGTTCTCAGGTGCTCCGCGCTCTTCGATCAGGCCCTTGTGCAGAAAGATGACTTCGCTCGATATGTCGCGCGCTAGGGCCATCTCGTGTGTGACCATCACCATGGTGCGGCCTTCCTCCGCGAGCTTCTTGATTACCTGCAGCACCTCGTTGACGAGTTCGGGATCAAGCGCCGATGTCGGCTCATCGAACAACATCACCTCGGGCTTCATAGCCAGTGCGCGTGCGATCGCGGCGCGCTGCTGCTGGCCACCGGACAGTTGAGCCGGATACTGGTCCCGCTTAGGCGAGATGCCGACCTTCTCCATCAGAACTTCCGCTTCCGCTATCGCATCCTTCCTGGATTGGCCGAGCACGTGCATCGGGCCTTCTATGATGTTTTCCAGGATCGTCCGGTGGGTCCAGAGATTGAAATTCTGGAAAACCATGCCCAGGCGCGTGCGCACGTGTTCCAGCTGGCGGGCATCGGCAGCATGGAGCTTGCCGTTTTTGCCCGCCGCCGTGCGGATCGTTTCGCCGGCCACCGAAATCTCGCCTTTGTCAGGCGTCTCGAGGTAGTTGATGCAGCGCAGAAGCGTGCTTTTTCCCGAGCCGCTGCTCCCTATCAGCGAGATCACGTCGCCCTTGCGGGCTTCGAAGGAGATGCCCTTCAGCACCTCGATGCCGCCGAAGCTCTTGTGGATGTCTCTTACCGACAGTGCCGTTTCGACCATAGTGTTCCTCCCGAGGTTTCGAGCTCACGCCCGGACGGCGCGATAGCGCGTCATGCGGAGCTCGACGGTGTTCATGATCCGGGTCAGGATGAAGACCACGGCGAAATAGATGATGCCCGCCGCAATCAGCGGCTCGAAGATCAGCAGCGACTGGCGCTGCAGCATACGGGCGGTTCCCATGACTTCCAGGATCGTGATCGTGGATGCCAGCGAGGTCGTCTTCAAAAGAATGATCAGATCGCTCGTGAGGACCGGCATGCAGTGGCGGAAGGCCTGCGGCAGCGTCACCCGGCGAAGGATCGTCCACCGCGTCATTCCGATCGAGAGCGCGGCCTCGATCTGACCGCGAGGAATCGACTGGATGGCACCGCGAATGACTTCGGCGTTGTAGGAGGCCTGATTGAGGCTGAGTGCCGCGATGGCGTACCATAACCCGTCCCGGAGGTAGGGCCACAGGAAACTATGCCGAACCCAGGTGCCCGGGAGTATCTGCCCGAGGCCATAGTATATGAGGTAAATCTGAACCAGAAGCGGTGTGCCGCGGAACGCAAACGTGAAGGCGAAGGCCGGCCAAGCAAGCAGCCTGTGCTTCGACAGCCGGGCGAGCGCCGTCAGCGTGCCGATCACCAGTCCGAAGATACCTGCCGTTGCCGTGAGCAGCAAAGTCAACGGCGTGGCCTTGATCAGCGCGGGCAGAAAGGAAATGACGTTGGCGACCGTTTCCATCAGCGGTGCCCCCGGTTCAGCTGCTTCTCGATGCGGCTGATGATGAGGACGGAGACCAGCGTGATCAACAGGAAGAGCAGGGCGGTCAGGCCGTAGAAGAAAATGTATTGCTTCGTGCCTGCCGCCGCGCGGTAACCGGTGTAGAGAAGCTCGCTGAACGATCCGAGCACAGATATGATAGCGCTTTCCTTGGTGATCGACAGCCACAGATTGCCCATGCCAGGCACCGCATGGCGCATCATCTGCGGCAGGACCACGCGCGTCAGGATCTTTCGCGGCCGCATACCGATCGAGACCGCCGCCTCTATCTGGCCGGGCGGAACGGCGAGGTAGGCGGAGCGCAGCACCTCGGTCATGAAGGCGCCGGAAACGAAGGCAAGCGCGACGATCGCTGCCCAGAACGGGCTAAACTGGAAACCGCTGTCGACCAGCCCCAATGATTTCAGCAGGCGTTCGGCGCCACTGGCGACCGAAAAGTAGAGCAGCAGGATGACCAGCAGCTCCGGCAGGGAGCGAACGACCGTCGTGTAGAGTTCGGCGAGCAGTCGGAAATGCCGATGCCGCGAAAGCTTGCCTGCCGCGCCTAGGAATCCAAAGATGATGGCGACGATGTAGGCCACCACGGATACCTGCAGGGTCATCAACAGGCCCCAGGCAAATTCATCGCCCCAGCCTTCGGCGCCCCAGGCAAGCAAATGCCGATATGAGTCCATTGCTTTCCAACCTGCTCGATGCGGCAGCATCTTTGCTCGCCGTCGACTATCCGAATGCGCCAGCAGCCTCGGTTCTTGTCACCGGGTTCATCAAAGACCGGGATCTAGATGGTGAGGGTGCTGCTCTACGGCATTGGGCGCGGCCGGAGCCACGCCCAATGTGACGCGATTACTTCTTGTCGAAGATCCACTTGTCGACGAGCTGCTTGATCGTGCCGTCCTTGTCGAGTTCGGCAAGTGCCGTATTGACCTTGTCGAGCGTCGCAGCATCGCCCTTGCGGGTGGCATATGCGACACCTTCGCCAAGGGTCGTGTTCTTCGGCACTTCGAGCTTCACCTCGTAGTCGGCGCCTGCATCGGACTTCAGGAACGTCTTGATGTAGAGGTCGGGGATCAGGACGTAGTCAACGCGGCCGGCAATCAGATCGGCGACGGAGTTGTCTGCCGTATCGTAGCTCTTGGCTTCTGCGCCCGTCAGATACTTGGCGACGTAAGCCGCCTGGACACTCGACGTCTGGACGCCGACGATCTTGCCGGAGACGGCAGCCGGGTCGACGATCTTGCCCGAGCCATCAGGCGCATCGACCGTGTTGATCTTGGCGTCGTCCGACTTTGCGCCAACAAAGGACGTGCCCTCGGTGTAGTAGGGCGTGCTGAAATCAACCACCTTGCGGCGGTCATCGGTGATTGAGAAGGCGCCGATGATAAAGTCGACCTTGTTTTCCTTCAGCGACGGGATGAGACCATCCCAGGCCATCTGCTTAATTTCGCACTTTACCGGCAGCTTTGCGCAGACGGCGCGGGACAGGTCGGCCTCGAGGCCTTCCCATTCACCGCCCGAATTGATCTGCGTAAAAGGCATGTAGGGCTCAGGCGTCATGCCGAGGCGAATGGTATCCTCGGCATGGGCAAAGCCCGCGGACAAGATCAGTGCGACGCCTGCGGCGATCTTCGATTTGAAGCTGTTCATTCTGTTCTCCCAGTTTCTTGAGGCTGCTTATCGGGCGTTGCGGTACCAGCGCAGCGACATGCAGGAAAGGCCCGCATCGATCTTGCCGATCTCGGTCGTCTTCATCGGCACGACCTTGTAGCCGAGCTTGTCGAGCATTTCGATCGTGCGCGGGAAGTCGGAGCCGACCATGACGACGTCGTTGACACGCAGCGCGTTGGCGGCCGGCTCTTCGCCTTCCGGAATGATGATCTGCTTGAAATCCTTGAAGACGCCGGAGCGCGCGAGGCGGGCGGTCGAGAGGATGCTTTCATCGTCGAGCAGCGAGCAATCGGTCTTGAAGTGCAGCACGCCTTCCGGCGTCGCAACGATTTCAGCCTTGCGCCCAAGCTTGGCAATGCAGGCGGCAAGTCCCTCGGCACCCACCTTGTCGGTGCGGGCGGACAGGCCGATCATCACGCTCTTCGGCGTCGTCAGCACGTCGCCACCATCGGCAAAGCCCGGGTTCGGCAGATCAAGCACGGTTTCGAACATGTCGCGCAGCGTCGGAGTAATCTCGGCGGTTTCGTCGACGCGGCTGGCGGCACCCGGACGAAGCAGGACCGCACCTTCGGTGAATACAACTGCCGGATCCTCGACGAAGATGGAATCGGGGAAGGCTTCAAGCGCCGGAAGAATCGTCACTTCGACACCCGCGTCGCGCATCGCGGCGATATAGGCATCGTGCTCGGCCTTCACGCCGTCATAGGTCGGATTGCCCCGATCGTCGGCGCGCAGCCCGTTGACGACCGAACGCGAGGGCTCGCGCACGATCACGGAGTTGAAGTGGTAGACTGATCTTGCTTGCGACATTTCCAAGTACCTTTACTTTCGATGGGGCTTCTCTATCCGGCTCACCCGGCGGCGTAAAGCAATTGTGTGGCTGCTGGCTCACGACGAGACAGATGGATGCCGGCAAGCATGCAGCGGACCGATCCACCGGCCAGCTCGATCGTCGAGACGTCGAACGGCAACAATCTCGCGGACTGCTCGATTGCCTTCACCTGATCGGCGTCGAGTGCTTCGAGCGCCCGGGCAGACAAGACGACAAGGCGGCCGTCCGTGCCGTCGAGCTCGATGGCATTGCCGGCGAAATTCTCGATCTGCGCGATCGACAGTTCGATCACCCGCCGTCCGGTTTCCTCGAGCCTCGCGACGATCTCCCGGCGACGCTTGATATCAGGGATCATCTGCGATCCGAGCAGCGCGAAGTCGGTGCCGATGCACATCAGGACGTTCGTGTGATAGATCGACTTGCCGTGGCGATCGACAGCGTCGAAGACCATTGGCTCGAAGTTGAAGTGGGTGCAGAACCGTTCGAGCGCAACTTCGTTGGTGCGGTTGGAGCGGACGGCATAGGCGACCCGGCCGATATGATCGAGCACCATGGCGCCTGTACCCTCGAGATAGACATGATCCTTCTCGAGACCGGAGTAGTCGATGACGTCCTGTACCCTGTAGTCGCTCTTGAGCATCTCGATGACGTCCGAGCGGCGCTCGCTCTGGCGGCTTGCCGAGTACATCGGATAGATCGCAACGTGTCCGCCCGAATGTGTCGAAAACCAGTTGTTCGGGAACACGGAATCGGGTGTGGCCACCGTCAGGTCCTCGAACACGTGGACGGTAACACCGGCTTCGGCAAGGCCTTGCGCCATGCGGGTGACTTCATGGAAGGCCGTGCCGGCGATCGCTGCAGCCGCACGCTTCTCGTCGCTGGACTGAAACGAATTGTCAGCAGCGGTCATCGGGTTTGGCGTGAAGTGATGCGGCCGGATCATCACCACGGATTTCGGCGCCTGTACGGATAGCCTGCTCATATTACGCAACGCTCCGCTGCATGACCGGGGCCGGCTGGCGAAACAAGCCGTAGAGATTGCGTGGGTCTTCAGGCTGCGTGGTGAGATCAAGCTCGGTGTAGAAGCTCGTTCCCTGCACGGCGTCGCGCAGGTACCGCAGGGCGGAAAAGTCTTCGGTCGCAAAGCCGACGGAATCGAAGATCGTGATCTGCGTATCGGAGCGGCGGCCAGTCGCCTGGCCGGCAATGACCTGCCACAGTTCGGTGACCGGGAAATCCGGCGCCATCTGCTGGATCTCGCCTTCGATCCGGGTCTGCTCGGGAAACTCAACGAATACATCAGCGCGCCGCAGGATGTCGCCCTGCAGTTCCGTCTTGCCGGGGCAATCGCCACCAACCGCGTTGATGTGGACACCGCCGCCGACCATGTTGTCGGACAGGATCGTCGCGTTGCGCTTGTCGGCGGTTACCGTCGTGATGATATCGGCGCCGGAGACTGCCTCCTCGGCGGTCTTGGTCACGATGATCTCGATATCCGTTTCAGCGAGGTTGCCGCGGAACTTGCTCGCTGCGTCAGGGTCGATGTCAAAGACGCGCAGGCTCCTGATGCCAAGGAGGGCGCGAAATGCCAGGGCCTGGAATTCCGACTGGGCGCCAAGACCGACGATCGCCATCGTGCGGGCGTCCTTGCGGGCGAGATATTTCGCCGCGAGTGCCGAGGTCGCTGCCGTGCGCAGGCCGGTCATCAGCGTCATTTCCGAAACCAGGCACGGATAGCCGGTGGCAACATCCGACAACACGCCGAATGCAGTGACCGTCTGCAACCCGACGCTTGGGTTCTTCGGATGTCCGTTCACATATTTGAAGCCGTAGTGCTGGCCATCGGAGGTCGGCATGAGTTCGATGACACCGGCCTTGGAATGGCTGGCAACGCGAGGAGACTTTTCGAACTCCTCCCAACGCCGGAAATCCTCTTCGATGTAGTCGACGAGACCAAGCAGGAATGTTTCGATTCCGACGGATCGGACCAATTCGACAACATTGCTGACACCCACATATTGAACCACGTTTGCAGCTCCATCCAGAAATTCGATGGTGGTAGCCTAGGTAAGCAGTGCGCGAGTTAAAATTCGAGAATTGCGGGAGTTCCTGTAAAAAAACTCGCAAAGTGCTGGGTCGTGCTGTACAAATTGCTATGCATATTTTTGACGAACTTGATCACAAGCTAATTTCCATCCTGCGCGAGGACGGGCGTGCGCCGCTTTCCAAGCTGGCGACGATCCTGGGCGTTTCCCGAGGGACGGTTCAGGTGCGGCTCGACCGCCTGCTGCAGTCAGGCGCTGCGCTCGGTTTTACGATCCGCGTACGACAAGACTATGATGAAGGGGCCATCCGGGCGATCATGATGATCGAAGTGCAGGGGCGCTCGACGACGAAGGTCATCAAGTTCCTTCGCGGCCTGCCGGAACTGCATGCTCTGCACACCACCAATGGATCATGGGATCTGGTTGCCGAAATCCGTGCGGCCGGCCTGCGCGAATTCGACCGCGTCTTGCGAGACGTTCGTACCGTCGAGGGTGTCCTCAACAGCGAAACCAGCATCTTGCTCAGCAGCGTCTGACGACAGCCGCTAGGCTTGAAGCGCCAGGCGGCGGCGCAGGCGCGCAGTTCTGCCATTGCCGGCATTCGTCGCGAGCTTCTGGAAGGCATCCAGATAGTTGTCTTTCGTGCGCAGGATATGCGCCGTGAGCATATCGGCGAGTTCGGCGCGCCTGTCGTCGGCAAGCAGCGCAATCATGTCCGTGTGATCGCGGTATGACCGATCCGGCTCGCCCTCCGCGCGGATGGCGAGATGGGTCCTCAGCGATGCGACGCGGCCAAGAATGAGGTCGTATGCACTCTGCAGGTAGCGATTGCCGCAATAGCGGAAGAAGGCCAGGTGAAAGGCCGTGTCGGCGCGCCCGTAAGCCTGCATGTCGCCGGTCTCGACGGCCCTGTCCATGACGACGAGCTGTTGCTTCAACTCCCCAACCGCGGCCTTGAGCGCCTTTGTGGGTGTGAGTGCCACGGCCTGTTGCTCCAGGCCGATCCGGTAGTCGCATAGCTCGGCGATATCTTCGAGCGTCGGCGTGAAGACATAGGTGCCGGATTTCGGGATAATGGTGACGAGGCCTTCGATCTGCAGAAGGTTGAGGGCTTCACGCACAGGCGTACGGCTCACCTCGAAAGCGGATGCAAGCGTGTCCTCGGAGAGGTTTTCACCGAACTCGAATTCCGCGTCGACAATCGCCGCGCGGATCTTGTCGGCGATTGTCGCCACCAGGCTCTTGTTGGCTTTCACCGTGGGATTGGGCATGCCCGCTTATGTCCTTGAAACGAATCCGGCAGCGTTTTTCAACGCTGCCGGAAGTCTGGTCTAGTCGCGCTTGGCTTTCAAGCTCATGCAGAGGAAGAAGGCGATGATCGGGAAGATCGCAAGCGTCAGAAGCGACAGCGAGAAACTGTCCGTGGCGCTTTTTACCCAGCCGACGATGTAGGGGCCGGTAAAGCCGCCGATCTGGGCAAAGCCGTTGATCGCCGCAAGGCCGCCGGCTGCTGCTGCGCCCGTCAGGAACTGTGTCGGCAGCGTCCAGAATACGCCGAGATACGACCACAGGAAGAAGGCGCAGAGGCACAGGAGCGCAAGACCGACATAGGGATTCGGGACTAGTGCGCTGGCCGCCAGGAACAGGCCGCCGAAGAGCCCGGAAATCGCCGTGTGGATCTTGCGTTCGCCGGTGCGGTCGGAGCTGCGTGAAATCACGATGAGACCAGCGGCCGCGAAGATAAACGGGATCGCAGAGACAAAACCGGTCTGGACCGTGCTCAGGCCGAAGGTCTTGACGATCTGCGGCAGCCACATGATCACGCCGTAAACCGCGATACCGTTGAACATGTAGACAAGGGTGAGCAGCCAGACGCGGAAATCGCTGAAGATTTCGCGCAGGCTATGGCGCGTATCGGTCTTCAGGTTCTTCTGGTCTTCGGCAAGCTGTTCCAGCAGCCACGCGCGCTCGTCGGCCGCAAGCCACTTCGTATCCTTGGCAGGCGAATCGACCAGATAGAAGAAGGTGATGACGCCGAGCAAGATAGCGGGAATGCCCTCGAGGACGAACATTGCCTGCCAGCCGTGCATTCCGAGGAAACCTTCGCCCGCATCGATGAGCCAGCCGGAAATCGGCGCGCCGATGACGATCGACAAAACGGTCGCCGTCATGAACAGGGCCGTGGCGCGACCGCGTTCCTTGGCGGGGAACCAGTAGGTCAGATAGAGAAGCACACCCGGTGCGAAGCCGGCTTCGGCAACGCCGAGCAGGAAGCGCAGGATGTAGAACGACGTCGGGCCCTGCACAAAGGCCATGGCACAGGAGACCAGACCCCAGGTGACCATGATACGCGCGATCCAGATGCGCGGGCCGACCTTGTGAAGGATCATGTTGCTCGGAATTTCAAAGGCGAGATAGCCGATGAAGAAAATGCCTGCACCCAGACCGAACATGTAGGGCGTAAGCCCGATGTCGTCGTTCATGTGAAGTGCGGCGAAACCGATATTCACGCGGTCGAGATAGTTCACGATGAAGCAAACGAAACAGAACAGCACGATCCGGAGATTGAGCTTGTGGATCGTTCGGTCACGGAGACTGGTGTTCAAATAAGCGCCGTGCGCGCTGCTCGCGTCCGCCATGGCATCCTCCCTGCAAATAGATGCCGCCCTCCGCGGCACCTTCGCAAGCCCCTATAGAGGAGCAAACTGGAATGCACAAGTGGGGCACATAAACTAGAACCCTAGTTGACATTCTTTCGCCGAGGGTCTTTCTTCGCGGCGAACTCAACATGGCGCCGTTAGCGGCGGGAGGATTACGTGCAGCAGTCTCATTCAGCCGCAACAAGCGTCGGTTACTTTCAAGATCGCGTGGCCTTGGTAACCGGAGGAGCATCCGGAATCGGCCGGGCCGTGACCGACAAGCTCGTCGGTCTGGGCGCAAGGGTCGGCGTGTGGGATATCAACGCAGAACGATTGGCAGAGTGCCGGACTGCGCACGGCGATCGCGTCATGACGGCAGTCGTCAATGTTGCCGAACGAAAGGCCGTTGACGCTGCCATGGAGGCGCTCGTTGCGAACTTCGGCGGCGTCGATCATCTGCTGAACAATGCGGGCATTATTGGTACACGGATGACCGCGGAAGACATGAACGAACTCGAACTTGATCGTGTCCTCTCGGTCAACCTCAAGAGCGCGTTTTACGTTTCAAGTGCCTTCATCCGCGCGCCATCTGCCCGAGAGGACCGCTCCGTCGTCAACCTGTCGTCGATTGCCGCTCGCACGGGCGGCATGGTCGGCAACATCGCTTATGCGACAACCAAGGGCGCTATCGCATCCTTCACCGTGGCGCTTGCCAAGGAGTTGGCACCCAAGGCCCGCGTCAATGCTCTGGCGCCCGGCGTCATCAACACGGAAATCCAGCAGGATGTCTTTGCCGATCCAGCAAATATCGAGGCCATGGCGAGCGTGATTCCTTTGAAGCGCCTGGGGACGGCGGCCGAGGTGGCCGATGCGGCGGTCTGGCTGCTATCCGGCGCGGCATCCTACATCACCGGCGTCGTTGTCGACGTATCGGGCGGTCGTTGATTGAGGAGGATGCGATGAAGAATGCAGCTGAAAAACTCCGCGCGGATGTGCTTTCAGGACGCCTTCTCCAGGCGCCGGGCGCACCGGATGCGTTGACCGCTCGCCTCATCGAGATGGCTGGCTTTCCGGCGATCTATATGACCGGGTTTGGCGCAACCGCCTCTCGGCTTGGCCTTCCGGACATCGGTCTCCTGACCCAGACGGAAATGACGACCCATGCGCGTGATATGGTCAGGGCCGTTACCGTTCCTGTGATTGCCGATGCCGATACCGGTTACGGCGGACCGGCCAATATCCGCCGTACGATCGAGGAATATATCCAGGCCGGCGTTGCCGCAATCCATTTCGAAGATCAACAATTGCCCAAACGCTGCGGCCAGCGCGCCGGCGTGCGCGTCATCCCCGCCGATGAGAACGTCCGCCGCCTGCGTTGCGCCGTTGAGGCGCGCGGCAGGGATCCGATGTTGCTGATCGCCCGAACCGATGCGATCCAGAGCGAGGGGATCGATGAGGCAATGCGCCGCGCCAAGCTCTATCAGGATGCCGGGGCGGATCTGGTTTTCGTGGACGGGATCAAAAAGATCGCCGATGTCGAGGCCGTGTCGAAGGGCGTGCCCGGTGCAAAGGTGGTCAGCATCGTGGACGGCAACGAAACCACCGCACTTACCGCGAACGATCTCGAGGAGATGGGCTTCAACATCGCCTTCTATGCGCTTTCGGCACTGTTTTCCGCAGTGAAAGCCGTTCGCCAGACGCTTGATGTGCTGAAGTCGGAGGGCACCCCGAAGAGTCGGGCCGATGCCATGATAACCTATGCAGAGTTCAGTGCCGTGACGGGGCTTGCCGAATACGACGCGCTCGACGACCGCTTCGGCTGGCCGGAACACAAGTAGGGCCCGGTCAGGGAGGGTATTGTCATGAAAACCTCAATCGCTACCGTATCGATCAGCGGAGAGTTGCCTGAAAAGCTTGAGGCGATTGCGCGCGCCGGCTTTGACGGCGTCGAGATCTTTGAAAACGACTTCCTGGCTTTCGACGGCAGTCCAGCGGATGTCGGCCGGATGGCGCGCGACGTCGGGCTTGAGATCACTCTGTTCCAGCCGTTCCGCGATTTCGAGGGCATGCCGGCCTCGCACCGGAGCCGCACATTCGACAGGGCCGAGCGCAAGTTCGACGTCATCCAGGAGCTTGGTACCGATCTGGTGCTCGTCTGCTCGAACGTGTCTCCGCTCTCGCTTGGGGGAATCGACCGGGCCGCCGACGATTTCCGCGAACTCGGCGAACGGGCAGCGAAGCGTGGCCTCAGGGTTGGCTACGAGGCACTCGCCTGGGGGCGACACATCAGTGATCATCGCGACGCCTGGGAGATCGTTCGGCGCGCGGACCATCCTAACATCGGTCTGATCCTCGACAGTTTTCATACCCTGTCGCGCAAGATCGATGTCAATTCGATCCGCTCCATCCCCAAGGAGAAGATCTTCATCGTGCAACTGGCCGATGCACCGCTGATCGACATGGACCTCCTCTATTGGTCGCGCCATTTCCGCAACATGCCCGGTGAGGGCGATCTTCCGGTTGGTGCGTTTACATCAGCCATCGCCGAAACCGGATACGACGGTTATTTCTCGCTGGAGATCTTCAACGACCAGTTTCGCGGTGGCTCGCCGCGCTCGATCGCCGCCGATGGCCATCGCTCGCTGATCTATCTCGGCGATCAGGTCCGCCGCTCTCCTGGCGTCACGGCGCTGACGGTACCCCCCATGCCGGAACGTGCGAAGGTCCACGGCGTCGGCTTCGTCGAATTTTCCGCCGACGAAAAGGATGCACGCGACCTCGTCGCGATGCTGAGAACGCTTGGTTTCCGCAAGGTGGCGGGGCACCGGACGAAGAAGGTCGGACTGTTCAGCCAGGGCGAAATCCGACTGATCGTCAACACTGAGGATAAGGGCTTCGCCAACGCTTCGTTCGTCGTGCATGGCACGACGGCCTATGCCATGGCACTCGCGGTGGACGATGCCAAGGCCGCGTTTGCCCGCGCGATCGCGCTTGGCGCCGAGCCGTTCGAGCAGCCAGTGGCGGACGGCGAGATGCAGATTCCGGCAATCCGAGGAGTGGGCGGTGGCCTGATCTATCTGATTGATCACAAGAGCGATCTTGGCCGCTTCCCCGAGGTCGATTTTGTCGCTGTAGAGGACCAGGCCGATGAAGCGGTGTGCTCCGCGCATCTCAACCGCGTGGATCACGTCGCGCAGACGGTTGCCTACGACGAGATGCTGACCTGGCTCCTGTTCTACACATCGATCTTCGAAACCAGCAAGACACCGGTGGTCGACATCATCGATCCGGCCGGCATCGTTCGCAGCCAGGTGATTGAAAACAACAGCGGCGAACTGAGGATTACGCTGAATGGTGCGGAAAACCGCCGCACGCTTGCCGGTCATTTCATCGCCGAGACGTTCGGCTCCGGTGTGCAGCACCTGGCATTCTCTACTAATAACATTTTCGCCACCGCCGCGGCGTTGACGAAGAACGGCTTCAAGCCACTTCCGATCTCACAGAACTATTATGGCGACGTGGAAGCCCGCTTCGGGCTGGAACCCGAGCTGACTGAACGGCTGAAGGCACACAACATTCTTTATGACCGCGACGAGCACGGCGAATATTTCCACCTCTACAGCGGAACCTATGGCGAGGGCTTTTTCTTCGAAATCGTCGAGCGCCGCGCCTATCGCGGCTACGGTGCTCCCAACGCCATCTTCCGCATTGCCGCGCTGAAGAAGGCACTTCGGCCGGAAGGGATGCCAAAGGAATAAGCGTGTCGATTACGTGCGAACCGGCAAAAGATTGCGGGACGCGTGCGGCACGTCGTTCAAAGCTTGGCGTCAGCCTCATAAGCTGGATCGTAGGGGTAGCCAATTTTCAGAAGCGAAGATACCGGCGAACAGCACGATAACTGAATCCCGTGGCCGTCCGCGTAGATCTTCACGGCTTCAAACGCGCCGAGAAGCCGCACTTCGGCGCGTGCGAGACCGCTGAACGAGACAGCCCCCTCTTTCTCGTAGAAGCGAGGTTGCTGCGAATTGTTCAAATCAATGCCGAAAAAGAGGATGTGTTTCGGTTGGGATGCAACAGCGAACTGCGTAACTGTGGTCGCCACTGAGCCGGCAGGAATAGTGCCGCAGTCTGGATCGAGAGAGATGGCTCCGTTTTGCGCACCGAATACAGAACATTCCCTTGCAAAATCGGACACGCTTCGCCTTTTGTGCTGGTACGGGGCAAGTCCATTGCGGATCAGCACGATTTTTCTGCCGGATATCCAGGTTCTATCGAGCTCGCAAATGGCTCGAATGACCTCAAGCGACAACAGGCAGGTCGTATCGCGTCCGACATAATTTTGGACAAAATCAAAATGATGCCAGATAAACCGCTCGTCTTCGATTGCAATGGCGAGCGGATCCCGGATTTCGGTCCCGATCAGCTTGATGGCGCCGTTCAACAGAATCGCCTGATGGGGTGGAATGTGATCGATTCGACACTGATTGATCGACGGTCCACTGCCCACGATCGCAATCGTGTCCGGCCATTGCAAATCCCGAAAGTTCACGGCGTTTGCGAGCGATTGTCCCTTATAGATTATGGTGGTCGCGTTGTTGTCTGATCGGGTCTGGAATTCCAATCCTGGAAGCCAGTCCTGAAAGTGACTTTTCGAACGCCCAAGAAGAAGTCTGGTACCGATCTTGATAAGCGATCTATGAAAGGGCCGTCCGCTTTTTCTGACTTGCATCGTCTACTCTGTGTTTCAGGCGTCAGCACGACATGGCAACGGCGATCTAAAAACCAGCGCCATCAATATTTAACCGCCGGCCGCATTGCAGAAGCACAATCAAACACTGCTTTGATTATAGCAACTCCACCTTTTTCCTGCCTCAATACTCAGGAGGGCAACGATGTCGGTCAATCTCATGTTGTAAATCCTTCGAGGGGAACTGGCTATAAGCCTGCCTTGTCTCGTTTCTTTCCCAATTCGAAACAGGACCTGAGGCTTTGTATATAAGAAATTGATTAAAGATGTTCACCTACGCCCAATTTCTCAACAAGGTCGATGATCGCCAGATCACGCACGGTTTCGAGCTCTATATTTGTCACGGCTATCCGCACGCGTTCTTCATATCGCTGCCGCGATGCCGGAGACGCCGGGCCACGAGCGAGCTTCTGTTCCAACTCTTCCTTCGATTTCCCATAATAATGGTTCAACTGCAGAAAATCCGACGAATAGAATTCAGGCCGCTTTCTTCCTCTGCGACTAAACACCTCTCCGCGATCATTGGACGTCAATTCTCCGTGATCTCTGGTGCTGAAATGATGAATGCTGACTTCCGTCACTTCGCAAGGATCGACGATGCACTTGAAGTTGCTGGCATTCTTAAGCCTGCTCATCGGATCTTTTGCTCTGTAGGTATAGTTCCGGCTCACCGGACCCGCTGGTCTTTGAATGTGACCCGATGAGCCAAACATATGCCAGGGCAATGAGATGTTCGGAAACCCCTTCGATCCGCTGAGACTATCGGCGATGGAAAGGCCTTTCTTCGGTACGATGAATTCATCGACATCGATGAATGCAAACCGCTCAAATTCGCTTCCGAAGTTAAGGATGGCGTGGGCGAAAGCTATGGTCTGGCTGTTGAGAATATTGCCGGAATACCCGTCACTCATCCTCCCACGCCATGGGATAACCGTTAGTGCCTCGGCGGGCAGCCGTTCTCTGGCGACGTCGAGGGTGCGGTCGTCGCTTCCATCGTCATAGAGAAAGAAATGCGCGGCACCCACGGCACGATGAAATGTCAGCCACTCGGCTATATAAGGCTCTTCATTTTTGACGCACGCAACGATGGCTATCCCGTTGCGCGTCGTCGACGGTTTCGGAGGAACAATCGATATCGTCTTGCTGTACGGCTGCTTTTTCCGAAAGAACTTCATTAGCACGTCCTTCGTCTCCGACGTTTGCCCGCATTGTTAAACCAAAGCTTGCTTTGAAATCAACGGCCAAGGGTTGCCAGCTAATATGGGCCGCCAGCGTCGTCGGAAGGTTCAGTTCGCCGGGCTAGGTCGCCTCCCAGGGGAGGCGTCCCCGTCGTTTCGGCAATTTGCATCGTCAGAACTAAATTGCTACAGCTCTGGAGCGATCATTTTCTCTAACTTTACGTCCGGATCCGGCATCCAATGAAGCAAGAGTACGATCAAGGTTTTTATGAAAAGCGTCGATCAAGAACGCTTCCGGCGGCCCGCCACATCCTCCAAATCGTTCGCCAAAAGGTTCCCTTCCAATCGGTCGTGGACTTCGGATGCGGTACCGGTACTTGGTTGAGCGCTGCGCTTGAACTCGGCGCTGAGAACGTCACTGGGTTCGAAGGAAAATGGTTGCGCCGGGAGATGGTTGATGATCCTCGCATCGCGCTCAATCTCCTGGATCTTGAACAAAGGATATCGCTCGAGCGGCCCGTCGACCTGGCGATCTCGCTGGAAGTTGCTGAGCATCTTTCAGAAGGTCGCGCATCAACCTTCGTCGAGGATCTCTGCGCGGCTTCCGATGTCGTGCTGTTCAGCGCTGCCGTGCCCAATCAGGGTGGTCGCGGTCACGTGAACGAGCAGTGGCAGAGTTATTGGGCCGACCTGTTTTTGAGGAAGGGCTATCGAGGTTATGATGTCGTTCGGCCTCAGATCTGGGGAAATGAAGCCATCCGATACTGGTATCAGCAAAACACGATGCTGTTTATCAAGACCGGCAGCGAGCCGGGAGACATGCGAGACACACATCGCGAGCCTTACCAGATGGATATGATCCATCGAGAGCTCTATCAGCGGATGGAAGGCAGGCTGCCATTGGAAAGACTGAAGAAAGTATGGCAGCGCGTAGCGGGTCGCTAAGGTTTCATCCTACCCGCATCGATCGCTGCGATAAAGCGATCCCATCCTTCTAAGGTCATCAGCCGGGCGTTTTCAAAACTTCCCCGAACTCATCTGCATGAGATCGAAGAGCGCAGAGGTGAACTTGTCTTTTTCGGAGGGTGCGACGTGATCGACCGCATCACCCAGCTGCTCGATCGAGATGCACATCGGTTGCGGAGATAGGAGCGGAAGGCCTGAATCCCGGATGATTTCATCGGCTGCTTGGAAATACTGCGCCGAATTCTTGCATGTCGGTTCCGCGAGCGGGCCGTGTATGTAGATACACTTGATCCCCTCCGATGAGCAAAGCGATGCGATCTTTTCGAGATACGCGGGTTTCGTCGCGTTGATTTCGCCCTCTGACAGGGCGGATGGGATCTTTGCCAGGTCCACTCTCGCATGCTGCTCCATATAGTCATTGACGATGTCGAAGTTCTCCTGGTTTGGGCGGCTTTCGTCAAAATACTGCTGGATGAAATCGAAGGCGGAACTCAATTCCTGCAGGTTCATCCGGCTTCGCCACCATGCGGCTAGTCGCGCGAGGCCCTTCGCATCCGAGATCTCGGCCAGCAACTCCTGGTCTACAGGGCGGCGCGTAAGCATGTCGGATGTCTGCATGAGATAGACGATCTTCGGCCTCATGCCTGCCGACAAGGCTCGCCGAAGCATCCAGTAGCTGCCCTCGTAACCAAAGGCTCCGGTCAACGCGAGATTGAGAGTCTGCTCGCCGGACAGCTTGGTCCAGAGCTGTGCGTTCACGGAGTTTCCCAACGAAGAATCGCCGATAAAGAGCTGTTCAGCACGGGCGTGTTCGAGCTTGGCAATCTGGAAGTTGTAGATCTTCTCATAAGGCAAGGAAGGCCGACCCAAGGCGCTCGTTCCTTCGATCACGGCCGCCGACAGGAGCAGGATCGATGCAGCCGTGATCATGAAGGTGCGGATGAAGGGTAGGGTGGATCGTCTCATTTCGATGCCCTAGAACTGGAAGTATATGAATTCGCTCACGTCAGACAGCTTCAATGCGACGAGTGCGAAAACAACGCCGAAAGCCACGCCATGCGCTTTGCTGAATAGCCAGGTCGGAGCGGGAGACTTGGAGATCTCGGTCGCCGGATAACCTTTACTGGGAAGGCCGGTACGGGTCGAAGCGAGAATTTCGTAGATGTTTGGAAGAAGTACGGCGCCGGCTCCGAAAAGGATGATGTAGATAAGCGGCTGCCAATGAGCCACGACGGATTTGGCGTCCGGGCCGAAGCCACCCATGGCTTGCCACATCTGGATCGCGACCCCCATGCTCTCCGCCCGAAAGGGAACCCAAGCAAACATGACGGCGAGCATCGTACAGAGCCAGGCGACATATCGCCAGATCGGGTAGTCGGCGAGCACGCCCGCGAGCGCGGTTTTGCGCCATGCATCGTTGATGAGAAGATAGACCCCATGCAGCGTACCCCACACCAGGAACGTCCATCCCGCGCCATGCCACACCCCGCCAATCACCATGGTGGCGAAGAGATTGAACTGTCTTCGGCGAGGGCTAACCCTGTTGCCGCCCAGCGGAATATAGAGGTAGTCGCGCAGAAAACGGGAAAGCGAAATGTGCCATCGCCGCCAGAAGTCTGAAATTGATGTGCTCTTGTAGGGCGATGCGAAATTGATCGGAAAATCGATGCCGAACATTTTTGCCAGGCCAATGGCCATGTCCGAATAGGCGGAAAAGTCGAAATAGATCTGGAGGCTGTAGCAAAGGATGGCCGTCCAGGCGTCTGCAGACGAGATCATATTCCCGCTCGCGGCGTGTGCGAACACAGCCGTCGAATATGGGGCAACGGTGTCGGTGATCAGGACCTTTTTTGCCAATCCCACGGTGAAGAAGGTCAAGCCGATTGCTAGGTCATCAATCGGGTTTGGTCGAGACCGCCCGAACTGCGACATCATCTCCTTATGGTGGGTGATGGGGCCGGCGATCAGGTGCGGGAAGAAAGAGTTGAATAGCAGATAGCGAACAAAGCTACGCTCTTTCGCCTGTGAGCGCGACACATCCACCAGATAGGCAATTTGCTGAAAGGTGAAAAAGGAAATTCCGATCGGCAGGACGACCGCCACCCAGTCGATGTGTGTGCCGGAAAACCGGGAAACCTGAGAGACGACAAAGTTGGCATATTTGAAGTATGCCAGGAGACCGAGATTGAAGATGATGCCAAGGGCGAGCACGGCCCTTCTGGCCGGCTCCGGGCAGCGCTCGATACCCAATGAGAAGCAAAAATTGGAAACCACGCTCAACAGGAAGATCGGCAGAAAGCTGATATCCCAAGCGGAATAAAAGAACAGAGATGCCGCGACAAGCCACCAGATCGATAACTGCTCAGATCTGGTGTGCAACAGATAGTAAACTGTGATTACAATTGGTAGAAAAGCAAAAATAAATTGCACCGAGTTGAAAAGCATGTGTGCTCTTTTCGGAATGCGTCGCCTAACTTAAGCCGTAGAGCCTTTTCACCTTCGATTTCCACTCGCACATATAGGCCTTAGATGAAGATCGGACAAGGACTAGCCAGGCGCCTGAAATTTCACTGGCGAAAACCAACTCCCCCAGTGCATCCGCAGAACTTTTCGACCCCTGTTGTCGTGGTGGGTTCTGCACCGGTATCAACAAAGCCGGAGGGCTTTGACGACAGCTATGTCGTTATCACTGTCAACGGTTCGCAGGCTGTGTCCGCCAAATGGGGCAGGGCCAAGCCGGATGTGACTTTCATGGCGACAAAGCAAATCGGAGGGGTAAACACCAACGCGGTTTCCGTGCGACGCGTGATCAAAGGTTCGTCTACCGGTCGTTTGTTTGTTGCGCTTTGGAACAGGTCGTTCGACGAACTCAAGGATGCTCTTGTTCCGCTCGAATATGGATACGATGAGCTCTATGTGTTGTCGCGAATGGAGCGCATGGCGCTTCATCGCTCTGTGACCGGTGAGCTAAATCTCGAGCTCCGTGCAGACGATCGATTTTCGAACGGCATCACGGGTGTGCTGTATGCCCTGGCCAACAACGCGCCTGCGGTCATCATCACCGGTATTGACCCGTCATCATCCGGCCACACCTACAACGATGCAAACCTGCGTCGCCAACACGCCGAAACGGATGCTGATGTCCTCCAGTTATTGATAAAGAACGGATGGCCCCTTTACACCGCAGATGTTAGCGTGGCTGAGGCAGTCGGAATACCACTTTGGAGTGCACCTTAAGAAAGAGGATAAAATGCCGGATAAGCTGGATATTTATATTGGCTGGGATTCTCGAGAACCTATAGCGTACGACGTGGCGAAAGCCTCCATTGACAAACACACCTCGATCCCCACTCGCGTTATTCCCATCAAGCTTCAAGACTTGGTCGACCGTGGCGCCTATACGCGGGATATCGATCCGCTAGCCTCCACCGAGTTTACCTATTCCCGTTTTTTCACTCCCTGGCTGGCCGGTTTTAAAGGCTGGGCACTTTTTTGTGATTGCGACTTCCTCTTTTTCGGCGACGTAGCCGGCCTCCTCAAATACCGGGACGACACAAAGGCGGTCGTGTGCGTGCACCACGATTATACGCCGAAGGAGGGTCTGAAGATGGACGGGAAAGTCCAGACCACCTATCCGCGCAAGAACTGGTCTTCTTTCATGCTTTTCAATTGCGAGCATCCGTCTACGCGGAAACTTACGCCTGAACTTATCAATCGCGAGAGTGGGGCATATCTACACCGCATGCAGTGGGCGGAAGATTCCGAAATCGGCGAGGTTCCACTGGAGTGGAACTGGCTGGAAGGGTGGAACGAGAAACCGGAATCCGGATACCCGAAGGCGGTTCACTTCACCAATGGTGGTCCGTGGTTCAAGGATTGGCAAAACGTGGAGTATGCGGCCGAGTGGAAGGCCTTTGCCGACAAGATAGATCCCGAATTCCAGCCGATCTGATCGCCAGCCACCGGGGGTGAAGCCTTGGGCGACCGAACGACCCTCCGTGTGGGGCCGTTCGGCAAGCAGCTGAGTTCAGTTCGCCGTCGCAGTCGAGGTTCCGATGACGAGTTCAGCGATGTCAGGCGGTCTGCCCCTGCCATATCGGTATGCCAGTCGACGCAGAGACCTCGGGATCGGCGGTATAAATCGGGAATCCCTTTTGACGAAGCAGAACGAGTATTTCCCTGTCCTTCTTCATATGCAGGCGCGGCAAATCCTTCGTGTTGTAGATGTGCCCGGAGGAATCAGGATTGATGCCGGTTATGATCACCGCCGTTGCACCTTGGTGAAGGGCAAACATGACGCCAATGATCCCGTTGGAGTATTTGTCTTCCGTGTCGATCTCGAAAGACTTAACGCCCGTGACGCGATCGATCAGCGCAATGCGATCATATCGGTCGACGATCTCCAAATGGCCGAAGGTGTAGTTGAATTTGGCGATAGCCTCTTTGAGTTGCGGCAGGCCTTTTCTCCAGAGGAAGACATAGAGGCGCTTGGTTCTAAGGCCGTTTAGAACGCGGCGAACCTCGATCGCGTTTGTATTCTCACTCTCGATCTGGCGAGGCTGCATGAGGGTAATGTGGGGTTCATCAATCCCCCATCGGTCAATCACGGTTTGGGAACCGTTGATCGAGATTATGCCATAGCTGGCATCAAGTCCGACGGGCTTGTGGGAGACTGGCGCCGATCCGACGACGACAACGGGACCGGTAAAATGTGGACTGCTCTTAAGCGGGACTGGCCGCGTCAATGCATATTTCAGGCGGCGGTAAACCTGCCTGTGAAAGATCTTTCCGAAACTGGGCATAAAAGCTTCCTGCTTGCGATGAAGAAGGTCCTATGACTTGGGGTGGTGTCGCCTCGTAAGGTGGATATTCAAGCATGCCTGAAGTCAATGACAAAGTGCAGGTTCGCTGCTTGAGGCTTCGCTTTGCGTGCGATCTCCGGCTCTGTTAAGGATGCGTCTGTCTGCAAAACGAAACCGAAGTGAAAGAGCCGACACCGATGTTCCTGAGCGATCGCCAAACCGAAATAGTCGACAGGGCAAAGGCGAATGGGCGCGTGTTCGTCGAGGAATTGGCGGCCCATTTTTCGGTCACTCCGCAAACCATCCGCAAGGACCTGAACGATCTTTGCGATGCGCAGATCCTGACGCGCGTGCATGGCGGCGCCACGTTCCCGAGCGGGACCGAAAATGTGAAATACGAGGCACGACGGCAGATTGCCGCGGCTGAGAAGCAAGAGATTGGTGTCGCTGCCGCCAGTCTCATTCCCAACAATGCCTCCCTCTTCATCAATATCGGCACGACGACGGAGGCGGTAGGAGAGGCCTTGATCAATCACCACGAATTGATGGTGATCACCAACAACATCAATGTCGCCAACAGGCTGAGAATTCTGCCGGCCATCGAAGTCGTCATCGCCGGCGGGGTCGTGCGCGGCTCCGATGGCGGGATCGTGGGTGAGGCGGCTGTCGATTTCATCCGGCAGTTCAAGGTGGACTACGCCGTCATCGGCGCTTCGGCAATCGATGCTGATGGCGCGCTGCTCGATTATGATTTTCGTGAGGTCAAGGTCGCCCAAGCGATCATCGCCAATGCGCGGCATGTTGTGCTGGTCGCCGACTCCACCAAGTTCGAGCGCACCGCTCCGGTCCGGATCGCGCAGCTTTCGCAGGTAAACACCTTCATCACCGACCAATGCGTTACTCCCTCCATTCGCCAACTCTGTCTGGAGAATGATGTCAGGCTGATCGAAACCAGCGCACAAGGGCAGGCCGCGCGGAGCGATCACCGATGACAATTGGGCTTCATTTCTATCTGCTGTTGCGCTAGCGTTTGCTCCATGAGCATAGAAACAGTCCGCGCATTCTTCATGGCGTCCGCTCCCGACGTCGAAATCATCGAAACATCCGAGAGTTCGTCGACAGTGGCACTGGCGGCGGAGGCCCATGGTGTCGATCCCGCGCAGATTGCGAAGACGATCTGCCTGCGGGTCGGTGATGAGCCGATCCTCGTCGTCGCCGGCGGTCTGGCAAGGCTCGACAACCGAAAATTCAAGGATACCTTCGGCGCAAAGGGCCGCATGCTGGGTGCCGAGGAAGTGGTCGAGGTCACCAGCCATCCTGTCGGCGGCGTCTGCCCATTCGGGCTTCCAACGCCCCTGCCTGTCTATTGCGATGTCTCGCTGCGACGTTTCGAGGTGGTCGTGCCGGCGGCAGGATCCACCAATTCGGCCGTACGCATATCGACCGAACGACTGGCGGAATTGACCAATGCAACCTGGGTCGATGTCTGTCAGTGAGCCAATTGCCGCCGAAAAGCTTCAAACGCGGAAAAAGCCACCTATATATCTCCCGACATCCGATAGTGGGTTGCAGAGGAGAGATTGAATGCCCCGTGCCGTTTCGCGTTTTGCCAAGGTTGCGGCGATTGCCGTCCTGACGGGCGCTACCGTGTTTGCCTCGATCGGGGAGGCTGATGCGCGGCGCGCTGGAAGCTTCGGTTTCGGTAGCCGTGGGACGCGCACCTTCCAGGCGCCACCTGTTACCAGAACAGCCCCGGCTCCGGCGGCACCGATCGATCGTTCGATGACGACTCGTCCGCAAACGACTGCGCCTTATGCTAACCAGCAACCCGCAGGGGTCCAGCGCCCGGGCATGTTTGGTGGCTTTGGCCGCTCGATGATCGGCGGCCTCGTTGCCGGTGGATTGCTCGGCATGCTCCTTGGCCACGGCTTCGGCGGCGGCTTCGGCTTCCTCGGGATGCTCTTGCAGGTAGCCCTGATCGGCATGGCGATCTCGTTTGCGATGCGTTACTTCGCCAATCGCCGACAGCCCTCCTATGGCGCCGCGTCGCAAGGCGCTGCACACAACATGGCATCGAGCGCGAACTCATCCTTCCACATCCCGTCGATCGGCTCTGCGGCCGGCCTCGGTCAGTCGCGGCAAAGTGCCAAGGCGGATGACGAAATTGGTTTGAAACAGACCGATCTCGACAATTTCGAGCAGCTTCTGACCGAAGTGCAGACCGCCTACGGCAGCGAGGACTATGCTACGCTGAGGCGCCTCACGACCCCGGAAGCGATGTCCTATCTCGCCGAGGAACTAGGCGAAAACGCCACCAATGGTGTGCGCAACGAAGTGTCTGATGTGAAGCTCTTGCAGGGTGACATTGCGGAAGCGTGGCGCGAAGACGGCTCTGAATATGCGACGCTTGCGATGCGATACTCGTCGATCGACGCACTGGTCGAGCGGGCAGGCGGGCGAGTGGTGAGCGGTGACAACAGCCACCCGACCGAGACGGCCGAGGTCTGGACCTTCGTCCGCAAGCCGGGCGCCGATTGGAAACTCGCCGCCATTCAGGGTACGGAACAGCGCGCCGCGTAATCGCGGCGCCTGCGTTTCAGCCTTCCTGCGCGGCTGACGGCACAACCCAGAGCGGTCGCTCTTCACGCTTTGCGGAAATTGATGGCGTCGCGTCGGCCTCTGTTAGGAGCGCCGCGTCGCTTTCCTGCACGTCGACTTCGTAGCTATAGTCATAAAGCATCTCGCAGGCGCGCTCGTTTGCCTTGATCTTCGCCTCGGTCTCGCTGATGGCCGTGGCGATAGCCTTGACGCGTGCGCGCAACATCGAGCCGAGAATATCGGTCGCCGGCCTTTTTTCCAGGCGCTCCAGATGGTGCTCTATGCGTGACGAATGACGCTCAAGCTCGCGTTTGCTGAACCGGGCCTTACGCATTTCTTCCGACAGATCGGAACGCATGCGGGCCAGGGGGTCGAAGGAACCGGGCTCGCGCTCATCCAGCGTGAGTTCATTGACCAGCTTTTCAATGACGATGAGGGCCTGCAGGTCGACAGGGTCGGCAAGCTCGACATCGTAGCCGGTATCGTCGAAGACCTTCCGGCGAACGGGATCCAGCAAGAGCTCATAGGCTTTCTGGACACGGCCGAAGGCCGTCGTGTCGCCGCCGGAATCGGGATGCGTTGATTTGGCCCGACGCCGGTAGGCGGCCTTGATCTGTTCGTCGCTCGCGTCTCGCCGGACACCGAGAATCTCATAAGGATTGGTCACCATCCCTCCGCTGTTGTCGGACATCGCCGGGGCACCCGTGAAGGGCATTCGTCTATTGCCGTCTTTCTTCTAACATCACTAGGGCAGAGTTTGGACAAAAATGCACAAGGTTGTGTGAAACGAACTGTCTTTGGCGAATGCCGCAGAGTCCGGGCGCTTGGGGAGGATCCCGATGTGCATTCGGGGCGGATTATCTATATGCGCGAAATAATACATACCGCGTGGATCGCTTAATCGATATTATCGCCTTGCTCGCGTTGACGCATTTCGTCAAATCGAGTTCTATCCGCCACCTTCCTGCGCCGGCCGTGCCGGCGACGGGCCGAGGAGGAGGTGCGATGCGTATTATCAAGACCACGGCGGAGCTGCGCGATTGCCTTGCGGCCTTCCGGCGTGATGGGCGAACGGTCGGTTTCGTGCCGACGATGGGCTTCCTGCATGTCGGTCACATGGCGCTGGTTTCACGCGCCTCTGCCGAGAACGACGTGACCGTGGTTTCCATCTTCGTCAATCCACTTCAGTTCGGCGCGAACGAGGACCTAGCAAAATATCCGCGCGACCTCGCGCGCGATGCCGCCATGCTGGAAGAGGCAGGGGTCGACGTTCTCTTCGCACCCGGTGTGACGGAGATGTATCCGCAACCGATGCAAACCGTCGTCGATGTTCCGGAGATTGGTAGCGAGCTGGAAGGTGCCGTGCGCCCCGGGCATTTCGCCGGCGTGGCGACCGTCGTCACCAAGCTTTTCAATCTGGTTCAGCCCCAGGCAGCCTATTTCGGGGAAAAGGATTATCAGCAGGTCGCGCTCATCAAACGGATGGTCGAGGATCTGGCGCAGCCGGTCAGGGTAGTCGCCGTTGCCACCGTGCGCGAAGCCGATGGGCTCGCGTGTTCGTCGCGCAACGTCTATCTCAGCGAGCGCGAGCGCGCCGCCGCGGTCGTCGTGCCCAAGACGCTTGATGAAGCCGAGCGCCTGTACGCGGAAGGCTGCGATAATCCAGCCGAGCTGGAAGCCGCGCTGATGCGGTTCGTCGCGTCAGAGCCACTGGCTGTGGCCGAAGTCGTTGCCGTGCGCGATCCGGTAACGTTGAAGCCAATAGCATTTCTACAATCAGGGCCGGTGCTGGTGGCGCTCTTCATAAGGGTCGGGACCACGCGACTCCTCGACAACCGTGTGATCGGGCTCAAGACATCCAGCCAGACGAGGGCAGCATAATGAGCGCGCAAGGCAAAGAGAAGCGTCTGACAACGGCAACGATCCGAGCGATGAAAGGCGGCGAAAAGGTCGTTTGCCTCACCGCCTATACGACGCCGATTGCCCGCCTCCTCGATTCGCATTGCGATCTGTTGCTGGTCGGCGATTCCGTTGGCATGGTTCTTTACGGGATGGAGACGACGGTCGCCGTCACGCTCGAGATGATGATCGCACACGGAAAGGCCGTCATGCGTGGGGCAGCCCATGCCTGCGTGATGGTCGACTTGCCGTTTGGAACCTATCAGGAATCGAAGGAGCAGGCGTTTCGCAGCGCAGTCCGCATCATGCAGGAGAGCGGGTGCGACGGTGTTAAGCTCGAGGGTGGGGAAGAAATGGCCGAGACCATAGCCTTCCTGACGGCCCGGGGCATTCCCGTTTGCGGTCATGTCGGCTTGATGCCGCAGCTGGTCAACACGGCGGGTGGGTTCCGATCGCTCGGCCACTCGGAGCAGGAAGCCGACAAGATCCGCCGCGACGCGGTTGCCGTCGCCGAAGCGGGTGCCTTCGCCGTCGTCGTGGAAGGTACCGTCGAACCGCTTGCGCGCGAGATCACTGCCGCGCTCGCTGTGCCGACCATTGGTATTGGTGCGTCGCCTGCCTGCGACGGTCAGGTGCTCGTCTCCGATGACATGCTCGGGCTTTTCAACGATTTCAAGCCGCGCTTCGTCAAGCGTTTCGCCGATCTCAGCCCGCTCGTTTCACAGGCTGTCGCCAGCTATGCCGACGATGTCCGTGCTGGCCGCTTCCCGGCGCAGGAGCATACCTTCCAGGTTCGGCGGTGACCCTAGCTTGCCGAACCCCTATCGGCAGCTAGCCAGTCTGCCATGCCATGCGCGGCCGCTCGACCGGTCGCCATGCATGCCGTGAGGAGGTAGCCGCCAGTCGGCGCTTCCCAATCGATCATTTCGCCGGCAACGAATGTTCCGGGCAGGGCTGTCAGCATGTAGCGCGCGTCGATCTCTTCCCAGGCCACGCCACCGGCCGACGATATCGCCTCGGCGATCGGGCGCGGTCTGGCAACAGGGATCCGCAACGCCTTGATCAGCTGAGCCAGCCGCTGCGGGCTTTGCAGGTCCTCAGCGCTGCCGAGTTCGCGGAGCAGGTTTGCCTTGACGCCATCGAGGCCTGAGCCCTTACGAAGGCGGTTGGCAAAGCTCATCTTCGGATCGAGGCGAGCAAGATCGCGTTCGATCCGATCGATCGCTCGACCGGGCATCAGATCGATTTCCAAGCACATAGCTTGGCCGGCGGCCAGCCCATCGCGCAGCGCTGCGGAATGTGCGTAGATCAGGCTGCCTTCGATACCGTGCCGGCTGATCACAAACTCGCCGGGATACGTACCAGCGGCTGATCGCGCCGTCACCGATTTGACCGGCTGGCCGGCAAATCGGTCGCGGAAAAACGCGCTCCATTCGACATCAAAGCCACAATTGGCCGGCCGAAAATCGTGGATGGCTATTGCCCTGTCCTTGAGCCAGGGAATCCATTGACCATCGGAGCCGAGCCTTGGCCAGCTTTCTCCGCCAAGCGCCAGCAAGGCGGCGTCGCACTGGATTGTCTTAAGACCGTCAACGGATTCGATCGCGAAGGCATCTTGCGAAAATCCGATCCAGCGGTGCCTTGTCAGGATCTTCACGCCTTGGCCTTCAAGTCTCCTGAGCCAAGCACGTAGCAACGGTGAGGCTTTCATAGCCATCGGAAACACGCGGCCTGACGATCCGACAAACGTTTGTGTTCCCAATCCGTCGGCCCACTGCCGGATGTCTTCGGGCGTGAAGCCATCCAACGCAGCGCGAAGCCGCCGGTTGGCGGCACCGAAGCGCGTGACGAAGCGATCGTAGTCCTCGGAATGAGTGATGTTGAGCCCGGATTTTCCGGCCAGCAGGAACTTGCGGGCAACAGTCGGCATCGCTTCGTAGACTGTGACCGCATGACCAACGGCCGACAACACTTCGGCGGCCATGAGCCCCGCTGGCCCGCCGCCGATGATCGCGATCTCTTTCTGTGTCATGCCTTTACCCGTGCCGCTCTTGAGACTCTCTCATGGCCTGCACAGACTTCGTATGCAAGGCGCGTCGGATTAGGAGCAGGGGTCGAAGGGAATTTCACTGACGGCTGTAGCGCCGCTCCATGCTTGCAGCCCCGCACTTGGAGCGGGGAAGGACGTCATGGGCAAATCGGAGATCTAACGGAGGGATTGTGAGGACGAATGCCGATCCGGCCACGATTTCGTCCTCACTGATCGAGATCGCGACATGCGACCGCGCCTCGAGAGTGCTTTGGCCAAGCCAAGGCCGAAACAGAATCAATCCACCACGCGAGGCACGAATTTCGGCTTCGTAGGCGTTTCGGCCTCTTTCATTGCATCTTCGTGATACCAGCAGCTGTCATAAACGCAGGGGCCAATATCTTCTGCGATATCAGTCATTTGCCGCGTGCTGGCAGCAGCGAAGCGCTTGCCGGGGAACGCGTATATCGTCGCAGACTCGTGATGCACACCAGTAATCATGTCATGCCTCCTTGTGAGACCCGCATTTGAACGTTGAGGGCACAATAGCACAGCTGCACAGAGATTGCGCGATTTGATTGAAAAAAGTGCAATATTTGTTGGAATAATAGGCAGGGCACGGATGATTACGTTTATATCAGATTTTACTCACGTCCAAAGATTGATCAGGTGCCTAATATTTGATCTTTTTGCCAAAGGTGAGAAAAAATTCGCCGGCCCTTATCCGCTTCTCGACCGTCCGATCCGCGCTGCGGCATTCTCCCGAATGATGGTGTGTAACTGCTTGAGTCCGCTATGACTTCAGTGCCCCGCACTGCGGGCGCCCTTCACCCGGATTGTGACAGAAACCTCCTATGCGGGACAAGCCGCAACGATGGCATTTTCGAACTGGCACGCGATATGCATATCAATACGCATCCCCCGGCGGATGAGGAAGTTTCGGCCTCCACATCCGCCGGGATTTGCTGACACCTTTTGTTTTGAGAGACTCGCAAATGACCAAGTATAAGCTCGAGTACATCTGGCTCGATGGATACACCCCGGTACCGAACCTTCGTGGCAAGACGCAGGTCAAGGAATTTGCTGAATTCCCGACGCTCGAGCAGCTCCCGCTCTGGGGCTTCGATGGTTCGTCCACGATGCAGGCCGAAGGCCGCAGCTCTGATTGCGTACTGAAGCCCGTCGCGGTTTATCCGGACCCGGCTCGTACCAACGGCGTACTCGTCATGTGCGAAGTCATGATGCCCGATGGCGTCACCCCGCATCCGTCCAACGCGCGCGCCACCATCCTGGATGACGAAGGCACCTGGTTCGGCTTCGAGCAGGAATACTTCTTCTACCAGAACGGCCGTCCGCTCGGCTTCCCTGAGCAGGGCTACCCGGCTCCGCAGGGCCCGTACTACACCGGCGTTGGCTACTCCAACGTTGGCGACGTCGCTCGCGAAATCGTCGAAGAACACCTCGACCTGTGCCTCGCTGCCGGCATCAACCACGAAGGCATCAACGCCGAAGTGGCCAAGGGCCAGTGGGAATTCCAGATCTTCGGCAAGGGCTCCAAGAAGGCAGCCGACGAAATCTGGATGGCTCGCTACCTGCTGCAGCGCCTGACCGAAAAGTACGGCATCGACATCGAGTATCACTGCAAGCCGCTCGGCGACACCGACTGGAACGGTTCGGGCATGCACTGCAACTTCTCGACCAAGTACATGCGCGAAGTCGGCGGCAAGGAATATTTCGAAGCCCTGATGGCGCAGTTCGACAAGAACCTGCTCGACCACATCGCTGTTTACGGCCCTGACAACGACAAGCGCCTGACCGGCAAGCACGAGACGGCTCCGTGGAACAAGTTCTCCTACGGCGTTGCCGATCGTGGTGCATCGATCCGCGTCCCGCACTCGTTCATCAAGAACGACTACAAGGGCTATCTGGAAGATCGCCGCCCGAACTCGCAGGGCTGCCCTTACCAGATCGCTTCGCGCGTTCTGAAGACGATCGCGGAAGTGCCGCTGGCCGGCTCCGCTTCGGCTGCTGCCTAAGAATCGCTTCGCAATGTCTGATAACGCCGGTCGAAAGGCCGGCGTTACCTTTTTTCACCGTCCGGCCGGCGGTGGAAGAATGTCCTATCCTGGTACGTGATGGCTTGCGTGCACGACCAAAGGGCACTCAGCGGTTGAAAATTTCAACCGATTCTCCATAATCGTTTTGCGTTGATCTGGTTTGTCTCTATAGTCGCTTTGGATTAGCCAATAGCGAGTTGTCAGTGACACCGGCAGATCAGCAGAGCCGTCTTCTTCGGTTGCTTGGAAGGCCCGCGCTTTTCGCGCACGGCCAGGAAATTCCCTTGCCCGAGAAAGCCTATCCGCTGCTGGCATTGCTTGTTGCTTCTCCCGATCACAGCATGGATCGAGAAACACTTCGCGGCATTTTGTGGCAATCGGACGTGTCGAAGCAACGCGCCGGCAGTCTCCGGCAACTGTTGACCCGCCTGGATCGCAGCGTACCTGAAGAGCTGCCGCGTCTTGTCAGGGCGACCAATACTCACCTTGCCTTTGAGGTGGAGAGTTGGCCCGTCGACGTACAGCTGCTGTGCGACGCCCCGGCGCCACTTGAGCGGGGCGACTGGAGCCTGCTTCAGGGAGATTTCCTAGAGAGCTTCCGCGCGCCCACGATGGAAGCGGACGAATGGATCACCATGGAGCGTCGACGCGTGGCCGAGCGCCGCGACGCCCACATCGTCACGCTGCTTGAGATGCCGCAGAAGCGGACCCTGGCAGATGTCGTGATGCTTGCGGAGCTGCTTGTAAAGAGCGACCCTTCCCACGAGGTCGCCTGCCGCGCCCTGATGCGCGCCCACGCAGCGGCGGGTGATGGCGTGTCGGCACGACAGGCCTATTTCCGCTGCCGCAATGAGCTGAAGACCGAGTATGACACGGAACCCGATGCAGCGACGCAGGCCGTCGCGCGGGAACTCGGCATCATCGCCCCGGCCGCCTTTGCAGCCCAGGCGCCGGTTGTCGGGCACCAGCCCGGTGATCCGGTTGGGCAGCCGCGCGTTCTCATTCTCCCGCCAGAGACAATTTTGTCCGATCCGTTGCTCAACCGCGTCGGCCGCGCGCTGCTTGAAGATGTCACGATCAGCTTGAGCCAACAGCGCGGATTCAAGGTGATCGCCGCCCACACAAGCGTCGAGATCCTGCACCGCAGCCTTGCCGACGGCGCCATGCAACCGACGCCGCAGGAACTTCGCTTCGATTATACGGTCTACGTGACGATCCACGGCCGCGACGACGATATCTTCGCGAGCTGCCGGTTGACGAAAACCTCGACGGCTGAGGTCCTTTGGGCGATCGAGCTGCCGCTGGCCATGAACAAGGTGACTCAATCGTTCAGCCAGCTCGCGCGACGTATCGCCATGACACTCGCCGATACGATCGAGCGGCGCGAGCTCAGCGATATGATGAGCGACACCAATCCGTCAGCCTATCGTCTCTATCTGGAGGGCAAACGGCTCGTTTCGAAGACCGACCTGCAGCATCTGAGGCAAGCCCGGAAGTGGTTCAAATCCTCGCTTGCCCGCCATGACAGGTTCTCCTCGGCACATGCGGGAATGGCTCGCGTGCTGGGCATGGAGTGGCTGGTTCGCGGCATGAAGGACACGGACCTGCTGGAAGAGGCCGATCGATCCGCGTGGCTCGCTCGGGAGAGTGATCCGAACAGTGGCCGAGCGATGCGCGAACTGGGCTTCGTCGCCCTTTATCGCCGCCGCTTCGCCGATAGCCTCGACTTCTTCGCCGAAGCGCAGATGCTCAATCCGAACGATGCCGATATTCTGGCCGATCATGCCGATGCCCTGCTTCACGACGGCCAGAGCGATCGGGCGCTGGACCTCAGCCTGGCGGCACTCAAGCTCAATCCGCTGCCACCGGACTATTACTACTGGAACCTCGGCGGCATTCATTTCGTGCAGGAAAACTACCCGAAGGCAATCGAGGTGCTCGACCGCGTCAAGCATCGGCCGGCAACCTCCCGGCTGTTGGCCGCCGCCCATGCCAAGAACGGCGACCTGAAATCGGCGGCGCATTACGCCTCGATCGTGCTCGAAAATTTCCCCGATTTTCGCACGGACGATGTCTGGCGGTTCGTGCCAGATCGCAATCCCGAGGACACCCGCCAATTGATCGACGGGCTTCGAATGGCCGGACTGTCCTGAACTGTTACACCTAGGCCGCCAACACTCTCTCCAGGCGCTGATCTCAGTCACGCCGGAATAACGCCGCCTATGCATCTTGTCCCTGCCCGCAGCAAAAATGCTGCTTTCCGTAGGAGACAAGAGATGACCACCACCGAAATCAAGCCGGCTTCGTCTGCAGTTCGTCTTTCCGCCGCCGCACAGGCTGTTCTGAAGCAGGATTCCGTTCAGTTCGACACGAACGCAACGGCCAGCATCGTTCACGCCCTGAAGTTCCGTTGAGGTTCAAGCGAATGTCTGTCCAGATCGCACTTGAGCGCTTGGCGGGGGACCTCAGCCAATCAGCGACCGGAATCAATGCCTATAACGATCGCTCTTTGACGCCTGGACAGACATTCGCGGCGATCAAGCCGCATTTTGCCGAGTTGGGAATAACGCGGGTCGGCCTTTTGACGGCCCTCGACCTGCTCGACATTCCGGTCGCCTTTGCAACGCGGCCGAATAGCTACACGCTCTCAGTGTTCCAGGGAAAGGGCATCGACGAGGAAGCCGCGATGACCTCCGCCGCCATGGAGGCGGTCGAGACCCGCGTTGCCGAAATCCGTCCGGACGAGCTGATCGTGGCCACCTTGGCCAGCATGAAGGCCGAACGCGCGCCGATGATCGATCTCGATTCAGTCGCGCGGTGTGTTCCATCCGATATTGGCGATGCGCCGCTTGAGTGGTGCGAAGGGCTCGACATCGTTTCCAACCGCCCCGTCTTCGTGCCTTGGTCGCTGGTTGGTCTCGATCACCGCGGCACGCGCCCTTCCGGGTTCGAGCAATCCAGCGACGGTCTTGCCTCGGGGAACCGGCCGGCCGAAGCCGTGCTTCATGGCCTGTGTGAGCTCGTCGAGCGAGACGCCTGGGCTTTGACTCAGCTTCGACCCCACGAACACCTGCGTGGATCGCGGATCGATCCCGCGGCGTTCGGCGATCCGGTGCTCGACATCGTCGTCGATCGCATCACACGAGCCGGTATGCGGATCCTCCTGATCGACATGACGACCGATATCGGTGTTCCCAGCTACCTCGCGGTCATCATTCCTGACAATCTTGGCGATCGCGTCGACGCGCGCTGGACACAGGTTTGCGGCGGTTGCGGCTGCCATCCCGACCCCATCCGGGCGGCGCTCCGGGCCATCACCGAAGCGGCGCAGAGCCGATTGACGGCGATTGCCGGCAGCCGCGATGACTTTTCGCCTCGCCTTTACCAGAGGCTCGACGCCGACGGTCCGATGCAGCAGCTGATCAGCCTGTGCGATGAGAAGCCGGTTGCGCCCCGGTTCGATTTCGAGCCGACGTCACGCAGCATTCAGGAAAACATCCATCACATTCTCGAGCGCCTGCAGGCACGCGGGATCGAGCAGGTCGTGGCAGTACCCCTGGAGCACCCACGGCTGCCCGTAACTGTCGTGCGGATGATCGTTCCGGGCCTTGAGGTGGACGTGAGCGGCGAGTTCATCCAGCTCGGCCTGCGCGCCGTTGGAGCCATGCAGGGAGTCCAGCAATGAAAGTGATCTTCGCAGGCCCGAGCTTCGGAGCCGATATGTCCAAACTGCGCGCAGCCCACCCGTCGATCGAATTCCGAGGGCCCGCGGCGCGTGGCGACATCCTGCAGGCCGTACAGGACGGCGCCCGTGCGATCGGCATTGTTGACGGCTATTTCGGTGAAGTGCCCTCCGTTTGGCACAAGGAAATCCTCTACGCCCTGCAGAATAATGTCATCGTGGCCGGGGGCGCCAGCATGGGCGCCTTGCGCGCCGCCGAGTGTTCCGCCTTCGGCATGGTCGGGCTGGGCACGATCTATGAGGACTATGCGGACGGGCGATTGATCGACGACGAGGCAGTGGCGCTGGTCCACGCGCCCGAAGAGCTCGGCTGGCTGCCGCTGTCCATTCCGTGGGTCGATTATCTGCCCACCATCGAACGGCTGCATCGTGACGGCGCCCTGTCCGCAGGCGAGGCCAAGATGCTAGTGCTTGCCGGTCGTGCCTTGCACTTCTCCGAGCGGACCTATCCAAAGGCTATCGACGCCTGCAGCTTTACGGGCGAGGGGCGCGGCCGCGAGATACTGCGTCTCATTCGTTCGAATAAGGTCGAGCGCAAGCGCGCGGATGCCGAGTACGTTCTGCGTTACCTGCAGGATGCGGAACTGGGCGAGAAGGAACGCAGCTGGGGCTTTGCCGCAACCTCCCATTGGGAGACGTTGAGGGCGGAAGTCACGGGCGCGGTCACGCCTGTAACGCTCGAATAACGCTCTCGATGAATGATGACATCAGGACTGGAGCCCTCATGGCATCGGGGAAGGCGGCTATCATGAATGTTCACACGAATGACGAAGGCACAGGCAGCGAGTATGCGCGGATATTCCGCTTGCTATCGGCTGCCAAGGACGAAGCCGAAAAGCTCAAGCTGCGCAATCTGGCGCACCTTGCCAACATGGCTCTGCTACAGGTCGTCATCGATTGGGATGGCATCGATCCCGAACGAGAACTCGACGTCAATCTCGAGAAGCTGATCGGAACGAAGACAAAGATTGCCCTCAAGGATGCCAGCAAAAACCTGGTCCTTCTCGACTGCCACTAGAACGGAAGATTTCGCCGGTGAGGAGAAGCCGCGTTATTCGGCGGCTTCGCTTTCCTCGGTCTGCTCCATGCCGGCGATGGCCTGAACGAGCTTGACGATCTTTTTACGGATCTGTTCGTTCTTGATCGACAGGAAGGCAGCGTTCAAGAGAACGCCATCGCGAGAAACAACGAACTCTTCGCTCGGCGTAGGATTGTCGTTTGCCGTGCCGGGAGCCGACAGATCCTCGAAGAACGAGCGGACGTCAACATCCAGGGCGCCTGCGATCTCGACGAGCATGCTCGCCGAAACGCGGTTCGAGCCTTTTTCGTACTTCTGGATCTGCTGGAAGGTAACGCCGACGCGATCGCCAAGCTCGGTTTGAGAGACCTTGCGCATCAAGCGCTTGATGCGAATCGTCTTGCCGACGTGCACGTCCACCAGGTGAGGCCCATCTTTCATTGTCTTAATCCTTTCAACGCCGGTTGTGGCGCGACTATTATGCCATCAGACAACCTATCGAAGATATTTGAACGGATCAATTGTTCTCCTCCAATTTTGTTCGCCCCGAGGATGTGCCTGATCCAGCTGACATTCAGCTGAAGCAGAATTGTGCGAACCGTTTATTCTGCTAGTTTCGAAATCAACCGCAGATCGTCTTTTGTGTCTTTGTCGAATAGGGGCGCTCATGATTGCTCGGAAATGGCTTTGGATCGTCGTACTCGCTGTCGTGGCAGTTGCCGGGTATTACACGTGGCAGAAATTCGCCAATAGCGGCCTCCCGGATGGCATTGCCGCCGGGAACGGACGCATCGAGGCGACCGAGATCGACATCTCCACCAAGACGGCGGGTCGAATTCGTGAAATCGTGGTCAATGAGGGCGACTTTGTCACGGCTGGGCAGGTCCTCGCGCGGATGGATACCGAACAACTCGAGGCCCAGCGCCGCCAGGCCGAGGCGCAGCTTCGCCGTGCATCCATCGGCGTCGATACCGCGAACAGTCTGGTGAAGCAGCGCCAGGCGGAACAGGAAGCAGCGGCAGCATTGGTCGAGCAGCGGCAGGCAGAGGCTCATGCCGCAGAGATCAAGCTGGCCCGATCCGAGCAGCTTCAAAAAAACAATACGATCGCACAGCAGACGCTGGATGACGATCGTGCCGCCGAGCGCGGTGCACAGGCAGCCGTGGCGGCCGCACAGGCACAACTTGCCGCTGCTGACGCAGCCATTACTGCTTCCAAGGCCCAGGTGGTCGATGCCGAGGCTGCCGTCGACGCCGCAAAGGCTGCCATTGAAAGCATTGCCGCCGACATTACCGATAGCGTGCTCACATCGCCCCGCGACGGGCGGGTGCAGTACCGTGTGGCGCAGCCGGGCGAAGTCCTGGCGGCCGGCGGGCGCGTCCTGAACCTTGTCGATCTCAGCGATGTCTATATGACGTTCTTCCTGCCGACGGACCAGGCCGGCAGGGTTCCGCTGGGGGCGGACGTCCGGCTCGTTCTCGACGCCGCACCCAAATACATCATCCCTGCCAAGGCCACCTTCGTTGCCGATGTCGCTCAGTTCACGCCGAAGACCGTGGAAACAGCTGAAGAGCGCCAGAAGCTGATGTTTCGCGTGAAGGCGAGGATCCCCGCGGAACTGCTGCGGAAATACATCCAGCTGGTGAAGACGGGGCTGCCGGGCATGGCCTACGTGCAGCTTGATCCCAAGGCCGAATGGCCGGCCCATATCGCCGGACCGGTGGTCCAATGAGTGCCACGCCGCCTGTAGCGATCAAGCAGGCGGGTTTCGTGGCCCGCCTGGACGGGGTCGGCCTGGCCTATGGCAAGGTTCAGGCGCTCGACGCGATCAATCTCGAAATACCAGCCGATCGCATGGTGGGCTTCATCGGCCCGGATGGCGTTGGCAAGTCGAGCCTCCTGTCGATGATTGCAGGTGCCCGCGTAGTCCAGAAGGGACACGTCGAGGTGCTGGGTGGCGACATCGCCGATGCCACGCACCGGCGCACTACCTCGCCGCGCATCGCCTATATGCCGCAAGGTCTTGGCAAGAACCTCTATCCCACCCTCTCTGTCTTCGAAAACGTCGACTTTTTCGGCCGGCTGTTCGGGCAGGGCAGGGAGGAGCGCGAGCGGCGCATTGCCGGATTGCTCAAGGGAACCGGCCTCAGTGATTTTGCGGACAGACCAGCGGGAAAACTCTCCGGCGGCATGAAGCAGAAGCTCAGCCTGTGCTGCGCACTGATCCACGATCCGGATCTGCTGATCCTCGACGAGCCGACGACAGGTGTCGATCCGCTCTCTCGCCGACAGTTCTGGGAGCTGATCGACAATATCCGGCTCAGCCGGCCCGGCATGAGCGTCATCGTCGCGACGGCCTACATGGAGGAAGCCGCCCGCTTCGACTGGCTGGTGGCGATGGATGCGGGGAAAATCCTGGCGACGGGTACGCCTGCGGAACTGCTGACAAAGACGGCGACAACCAATCTCGACGCGGCCTTTGTCGCCTTGCTTCCGCAGGAGAAACGCCAGGGGCATACCGAGGTGATCATGCCGCCGCGATCGGTCGGCGACCGGGCGGAAATTGCCATCGAGGCCGAGCATCTGACCATGCGTTTCGGCAGCTACACGGCCGTCGACGATGTCAGCTTCCGCATCGAGCGCGGCGAAATCTTCGGCTTCCTGGGGTCGAACGGCTGCGGCAAGACGACGACAATGAAGATGCTGACCGGCCTTCTGCCCGCGAGCGAGGGCAAGGCGCGCATATTTGGCCACGAGGTCGATCCGAACGATCTCGAGGTGCGCCGTCGCGTCGGGTATATGTCGCAGGCTTTCTCGCTTTATACCGAGCTGACGGTGCGGCAGAACCTCGATCTCCATGCCCGGCTTTTCAGCATGGATCCGGCCGTCATCCCGGCGCGCATTGATGAGACCATGCGGCGTTTCGATCTCGCGGACGTGATGGAGGCCTTGCCCGACGCGCTGCCGCTCGGCATTCGCCAGCGCCTGTCGCTCGCGGTAGCGATGATCCACTCGCCAGATATCCTGATCCTCGACGAGCCGACATCGGGTGTCGACCCGGTGGCGCGCGACAATTTCTGGCAGATCCTCTCGGACCTGTCGCGCAAGGACAATGTAACGATCTTCGTCTCCACACACTTCATGAACGAGGCAGCGCTCTGCGATCGCATATCGCTGATGCATGCCGGCAAGGTGCTGATCAGCGACACGCCCGCGGCGATCGTCGAAAAGCGGTCGGCGGCAACGCTAGAGGAGGCGTTCGTCGCCTATCTCGAGGATGCCATCGGAACGAAGGATGCCGCGCCACCTGATCTCACCGTCGCTGACAGCACCGAAATTGCTTCGCCCGGCAGCCGTCGCAGGCAGTTCTTCGATTTCCGCAGAATGTTCGCCTATACGAGGCGTGAAGCGCTGGAACTGCAGCGCGACCCCATCCGCGCCACCCTGGCCATCGTCGGCAGCGTCATCCTGATGTTCGTCATCGGTTACGGCATCAACATGGATGTGGAGAATCTCTCCTTTGCCGTCCTGGATCGCGACGACACCTCGATCAGCCAGGACTATGTGACGCAGATCTCGGGATCGCGATACTTCGAGGAGAAATCGCCGATCCTCGACTACACCGATATGGATCGGCGCATGCGCGCAGGAGAACTGGCGCTTGCCATCGAGATTCCGCCGGGCTTCGGTCGGGACGTCTCACGCGGTCGCAGCGTCGAGGTTGGTGCGTGGATCGATGGCGCAATGCCGAGCCGGGCGGAGACCGTGCGCGGCTACGTGCAGGGGATGCATTCGGAATGGCTGGCGAAGAAGGCCCAGCAAATTCAGGGCTCCGCAGCCGCTAGCGGCAATTTCCAACTCGATATCCGCTACAGGTATAATCCCGATGTCCAGAGCCTGGTGGCGATGGTGCCCGGTGTCATTCCGCTGCTTCTGCTGATCATTCCCGCCATGCTCGCGGCACTGAGCGTGGTGCGGGAAAAAGAGCTCGGTTCGATCATCAATTTCTACGTGACGCCGGTGACCCGCGTCGAATTCTTGTTCGGCAAGCAGCTTCCCTACATTGCATTGGCCATGCTGAATTTCGTCATGCTGACGGCCTTTGCGGTATTCATCTTCCGCGTCCCGTTTACCGGCAGCCTATTGACCTACACGCTGGCGGCCCTGCTTTACGTGACGGTGACGACAAGTATCGGCCTTGTCATCTCCGCCTTCATGGCGAGCCAGATCGCCGCCATCTTCGGAACGGCGCTGATCACTATGATCCCGGCGGTGCAATATTCCGGATTGATCGATCCCGTCTCGGCGCTTGAAGGTGCTGGCGCGATCATTGGCAAGATCTACCCGGCTTCCTACTTCGTGACGATCTCGCGCGGCACCTTCTCAAAGGCGCTCGATTTCAGCGATCTCGCCGGATCATTCATTCCCTTGATTATCGCCATACCGGTGCTGCTCACGCTGGGCGCGCTTCTCTTGAAGAAACAGGCGGATTGACGATGAGGTTATCCAGCGTTTACCGGCTTGGAGTGAAGGAGCTTTGGGGGCTGGTGCGCGATCCCATGCTCCTCATCCTCATCGTCTACGCCTTCACGCTTTCGATCTACACATCCTCGAAATCGGCACCGGAAACGCTCAACCGCGCCGCGATCTCGATCGTCGACGAGGACCAGTCGCCGATTTCCTCGCGCATCATCACCGCATTCTATCCGCCCTATTTCGTCGTCCCCCGCCTGATCACGCTATCCGAGGTGGACAAGCGGATGGATGCAGGCCTCGATACGTTCGCGCTCGACATTCCACCGAATTTCCAGCGTGACGTGCTCGCCGGTCGATCCCCTTCGATCCAGTTGAATGTCGATGCGACGCGCATCTCCCAGGCGTTCACCGGCAGCGGCTATGTGCAGTCGATCGTCGCTGGCGAGGTCAACGAGTTCGTCAACCGCTATCGCGGGGAGACCCCCGTACCAGTCGATCTCGCCCTGCGGGCACGGTTCAATCCGCAGCTCGACAAGGGCTGGTTCAGTTCGATCAACAACCTGATCTCGTCGATCACGATGCTGTCGATCATCCTGACCGGGGCAGCACTCATCCGCGAACGGGAACATGGAACGATCGAGCATTTGCTCGTCATGCCGGTAACGCCGCTTGAGATCATGCTGAGCAAGATCTGGTCGATGGGCCTGGTGGTGGTCGGCGCCTCGCTCTTTTCGCTGATTGTCGTCATTCAGGGGCTGCTGGAGGTGCCGATCGAAGGGTCGTTCACGCTCTTTGCGATCGGCACGATCCTTGATGTGTTTGCCATGACCTGCATGGGGATCTTCCTGGCAACAGTGGCGGGCTCAATGCCGCAATTCGGCCTGTTGCTGATGCTCGTGCTGATCCCGCTGCAGATGCTTTCCGGCGGGACGACGCCGCGCGAGAGCATGCCTGCGATTATCCAGCATATCATGCTCGCGGCGCCGAACACGCATTTCGTCATCCTGTCGCAGGCGGTCCTGTTTCGGGCAGCAGGCTTCAGTGTCGTGTGGCCGCAGCTGGCGGCGCTACTCGGCATCGGCGCCATTTTCTTCCATTTTTCTTTGCGCCGTTTCCGCCAGTTCCTGCGGTAGATCGTCGGGAATCGCCTGAAGTCAGTTGGTTGGTGCACGGCCACACTTTTGCGTGGCCGCCGCCTGTGTCAGAGATTGTCTGTTCGACACAAACAGGATTCGCAGCTTCCTTGACGATTGGATTTGCACACGCCGAATTGATTGCAGTACTGGCCGCCGTCACTGGCGGCGAGCCACGGGTCATGACCATCCGTTCGGGTGACGCCCTGCCGTCGGGTCCGTTCGAGATGGGGCACCGCACGCTCCAGAGCGGGCTCAGAGAATGGGTGCAGGAGCAGACGGCCCATCCTGTCGGCTACCTCGAGCAGCTCTATACATTCGCCGACCGTGATCGGAACAACGAGATCCTCGGCGGGCGGACGATTTCGATCAGCTACCTCGGCCTCGTGCGCGAACAGGCTGCCCCAGGCGCCGGCCGGCCGGGCTGGCATGGCTGGTACGAATATTTTCCATGGGAAGACCGGCGCGCCGGCGCACCGGCGATCCTGGAGGAGCTTTCAGCGCGCCTAGAGGCGTGGGCGCAAAATGATCCGACACGGCGCGACGGACGCCTGCGCCGCGCCGCCTTTGCATTCGGGTTCGGCGAGGCCGGCTGGAACGAGGATCTCGTGCTGCAACGCTACGAGCTGCTTTATGAGGCGGGAATTGTGGCCGAGGCCGGAGCGACGCCCGCGCTCAACCCCGGCCGGGCAATGTTTGCCGATCACCGGCGCATTCTCGCCACCGGCATTGCGAGATTGCGCGCCAAGATCAAGTACCGCCCCGTCGTCTTCGAGTTGATGCCGGATAGCTTCACGCTGCTGCAGCTGCAACGGACCGTCGAAGCCCTTGCCGGCCTGACGCTGCACAAGCAGAACTTTCGCCGCCTGGTCGAGTTGCAGGAGCTGGTCGAGGAAACCGGCGAAACCGAAAGCGAGACCGGCGGGCGACCCGCCAAGCTGTTTCGCTATCGTCGCGCGGTTCTCGAGGAACGCGCTCTGGCCGGATCGAAATTGCCGCTCTCCCGCAATTGACATATGCTCATAACGAGAATATCTATTTGCCGATAATATACTCAAATCGAGTATAAATAGGAGTCGGCCATGAACCATCCCGTTTCCGCATCCTCGCTCTACGAGCGGGTCAGCCGCGTCATTCCGAAGGCGGAGTGGATGTCCTTCGAGGAAGATGTGAATGCGATCCTCCGGCTGAAGCGCGAGCGCAACGCCGTCATCCTCGCTCACAACTACCAGACACCGGAAATCTTCCATGGGGTGGCCGATATCGTCGGCGACAGTCTGGCTCTGGCGCGTAAGGCAATCGAGGTCGATGCGGATGTGATCGTCCTTGCCGGCGTGCATTTCATGGCCGAGACGGCAAAGCTTCTCAATCCCGGCAAGACGGTTCTCATACCCGACATGGGGGCAGGCTGTTCGCTGGCGGATTCGATCACGCCGGATGATGTCGCGCTTTTGCGCCAGACCCATCCCGGTGTGCCTATCATTACCTACGTCAACACCTCGGCAGCCGTGAAGGCTGCATCCGACATCTGCTGCACGTCAGGCAACGCCAAGCAGGTTGTCGAGTCGCTCGGCGTGCCACGGGTGCTGATGATCCCGGACGAATATCTCGCGCGCAACGTCGCCCGGGAAACCAACGTCGAGATTCTCGCATGGCACGGCCACTGCGAAGTGCATGAACTCTTCACCGCCGCCGACGTTCGCCAGCTGCGTGAGAACCATCCCGGCGTGCTGGTGCTTGCGCATCCCGAGTGTCCGCCGGATGTCGTAGCGGAAGCCGATTTCGCCGGCTCGACCGCTGTGATGTCCGACTACGTCGCCAACAGGAAGCCGGCACGCGTGGTGCTCCTGACCGAATGCTCGATGAGCGACAACGTCGCCGTTCACCATCCAGATGTCGAATTCATCCGTCCCTGCAATCTCTGCCCTCACATGAAGCGTATTACGCTTTCGAACATCCGCACGGCGCTGGAAGAGAACCGGCACGAAGTCACGGTTGATCCCGCTGTCGCGGTCGCCGCGCGTCGGGCCGTCGAGCGGATGCTGGCGATATGACCGTCACCCTTGGCGAGTTTGCCGACCATGTAGTGATTGTCGGCAGCGGCCTGGCGGGGCTGATGACCGCGTTGACGCTGGCGCCGCAGCCCGTCGTTATCGTGACCCGCGCAGCACTCGGCGCCGAAAGCTCGAGCGCGTGGGCGCAGGGTGGCATCGCCGCGGCGCTTGGTTCCGATGACAGCACCGGTCTGCATCTGGCAGATACGCTCGCGGCGGGCGACGGCCTCTGCGATGCGCAGGCGGCAGCCGCCATTGTTGCCGAGGGGCCGGCTGTGATTGCGGCGCTGGAGCGGGAAGGCGTGGACTTCGATCGCGCCGCGAACGGGCAGCGGGCGCTGGGGCTCGAAGCCGCCCACTCACGCCGCCGGATCGTTCATTCCGCGGGCGACGGATCGGGCGCCGCGATCGTAAACGCCCTCGTGCGCGCCGTTTCCACTACCCCCTCGATCAAGATACTGGAAGGGGCGGAAGCGCGGGCAATCCTGATGGGCGACGAGGCCGTGGCTGGCCTACTCCTGTCTGTCGGCGGAAACAGCGCAGTGATCCGGACCTCCAAGGTTGTTCTCGCGACCGGTGGCCTCGGCGGCCTTTACGACGCAACGACAAACCCCGTTTTGAACGTCGGCCAGGGAATAGCGCTGGCGGCACGGGCAGGAGCGATGCTGGCCGACATGGAGTTCGTGCAATTCCATCCGACGGGTCTCGATTCCGCGCGCCGGCCGCTGGCGCTGATCAGCGAGGCGGTGCGGGGCGAGGGGGCATTGCTCGTCAATGATCGCGGCGATCGCTTCATGGCGGATGTAGCGGGCGCCGAACTTGCCCCGCGCGATGTCGTTGCGCGGGCAATCAGCGCCGAACTGTCGCAAGGCCGGCGTGTCTATCTCGATGCCCGACAGGCGCTGGGGAGCCGTTTTGCCTCACGCTTCCCGACCATTCATCAAATCTGCCGGGTCGCGGCGATCGATCCGGGCCGCGACCTCATTCCCGTGCGCCCGGCCGCCCATTATCATATGGGTGGCGTGGCAACGGATCTCAGAGCGCGGAGTTCCGTGGCCGGCCTCTGGGTCGTTGGCGAAGCCGCATCTACCGGCCTCCACGGTGCTAATCGGCTTGCCAGCAACTCCCTGCTGGAAGCTGCCGTCATGGGCCTGCGCGCTGGCGAGGATATCGCCGGCGTGATCTCGCGACCCACGGCCGTCAGTGTTTCATGCGATCATCACCTGAAGCCCGCCGCGGACATTGCTGCGGTTCGTTCTATCGTCTCGCGCCAACTCGGCGTGTTGCGCAGTGCCGGCGGTCTCCAAGCGGCCGTTACCGCCCTGCTGCCGTTGGCCGAGAGTGCTGGGATGCGTTCGGATCCCGCCATCGTGGCGCTTCTGATCGCGGTATCGGCGATGCTGCGGACAGAATCGCGCGGAGCCCACGCCCGCACCGATTTCCCGCTGAAGCACGAGAGCGCCGAAAGGCGGCGTCTGACGCTTTCGGATGCGCTCGACATTGCGCGTGCGACAACCCATTCATTTGCCCGGAGTGCCTGAGATGACCATCGTTTCCCTTCCGCGCCTCATCATCGAGCCGCTCGTGCGTGCGGCCCTCCTCGAGGATCTGGGTCTTGCGGGCGACATCACCTCCGCTGCGGTCATTCCGGCGGATCACCACTCCTCACTCGTCATGGCGGCGCGCGAAAACGGCGTGATTGCCGGGCTCGATGCGGCTGAGCTGGCATTTTCACTCGTCGATCCTGCGATCACCATGAGCCGACATCTGGAAGACGGTTCGGTCGTCAAGCCCGGCGACATCATCGCCACCATCAGCGGCCCTTCGCGCGGCCTGTTGACCGGCGAGCGAACAGCCTTGAATTTTCTGGGGCACCTTTCCGGCATCGCCACGGTCACCGCAACACTGGTCGATGCGGTGAAAGGCACCAGGGCATCCATCGCCTGTACGCGCAAGACCACGCCTGGCCTGCGCGCCCTGGAGAAATACGCCGTTCGCGCCGGCGGCGGCATGAACCACCGCTTCGCGCTGCATGACGCGGTTCTCATCAAGGATAATCACGTGGCGATTGCCGGCGGGGTCGGCGAAGCGATCCGCCGCGCCAAGGCGGGCGTCGGCCATATGGTCAAGATCGAGGTCGAGGTCGATACGCTCGATCAGCTGCGCGACGCCATGGCGGAAGGCGTTGATGCCGTCCTTCTCGACAACATGACGCCGCCTCAGCTGCGAGAGGCCGTTGCAATTGTCGATGGTCGCGCGATCACCGAAGCCTCGGGGCGTGTCACGCCGGCGACGGTGGCTGAGGTCGCATCGTCAGGCGTGGACCTGATATCGGTCGGCTGGTGCACGCACAGCGCGCCGACGCTGGACATTGGGTTGGATATGCTGCCCAATTGAAATTGTTGGCAATTCCGGCGCTACGCGATTATCGTTCCGGCTCTCTGCAAAGAAGGTCCGCCGATGCGTCTCGCCAGTATTGCCATGTATGTCGCTCCGCCACCCGTACTGGAGGCGACCAGAAGCCTCTGGACCTTTGTGCAGGCCTATCTGCAAAGGGCAGGCCTGCCTGATGCGCCGTTGCAACTGGACCAGTCTGTCGCTCATGACGCGGCATGGCTGCGGCCGGATCTGCTTCTGGCCCAGACCTGCGGCTATCCCTATGTGACGCGGCTGCGCGGTAGGGTCAGGCTGGTGGCAACGCCCATCTACGACCTGCCGGGCTGCGACGGCCCCTTGATGCGCAGCTTCATCATTGTCCATCAAGCTAGTGCATGGGGTTCGCTCAAGGACCTGCGCGGGTCGCGAGCCGCGATCAATAGCCCCGACAGCAATTCCGGCAGCAACCTCTTTCGTGCCGAAATTGCACCCTTTGCGGAAAACGGCCGCTTCTTCTCCGAGGTGATAGAGACCGGTGGCCACGGCGCCAGCATGGATGCGGTCTCCAACGGACAGGCGGATGTGGCAGCAATCGACTGCGTGACCTATGGCCTGATCAAGCGCTTCGACCCGCAAAGGGTATCCAACTTGCGGATCCTCGCCCAAACGAAGCCCGGGCCCGGACTGCCTTTCGTAACGGCGGCCGCGACCACGGACCGGGAACTTGGCCTCTTGCGCGAGGCGCTGCTGGCGGCAATCGCCGAACCGTCCTTGGCCAGCGCACGCGACACTCTTTCGCTGTCTGATTTCGTGCAGCTCGCTGATGCCGACTATGAGCCTCTTCTGGATTTCGAGCGTCAGGCCGCCACGCGTGGCTATCCCAGGATCGCCTGAACCACATCGCAAACACACCTATGTTCCATATACAACATAGGTGTCATTCCTCGAACATCTTGCCGCTTCGCGTTTCCAGCCGGTAGCGGTGGCCGGGATAGACCAACCGCGCGGTGGAGACGATGTGCAGGCCTGACCAGGTGCGGCGGCGGATTGTCAGGCATGGCTCGCTTCGCAGGATCGTCAGGAGTTTGCACTCCCAAGCCTGAGGCATGGCCGCCTCGACGATGTGTTCGGAGCCGCTGAGCGGAGCTGCCGCGGTGAGGTAGGCGTTCGGCGTCAGCGAGGAGAAATCTTGCTCGAGATAGTCGGGCGCGGCAGCCGGATTGACGAAGCGATCCTCGATCTGCACCGGGACGCCGTTTTCGGCATGGACAATCAGCGAGTGAAACACCGGTGCGCCGATGTCGAGTTCAAGCGCATCGGCAATCTCAGGAGAGGCCGGCTCCTGGGCAAGGACGATGATCGAAGCGTCGTGTGTGTGGCCGCGTTCGGCGATTTCGTCAGCGATATTGCGCACTTCGAAGAGCGCCGAATAGCCCTTGCGCTCGGCCACGAAGGAGCCGACGCCCTGGATGCGGACCAGCTCGCCCTCGTTGGCGAGTTCGCGCAGCGCCCGGTTGGCGGTCATCTTGCTGACGCCGAGTTCCGAGACGAGCTCGTTTTCGGAGGGTACGCGATGCTTCGGCGGCCACTCGCCGCTGTGGATGCGGTCGAGAATCATCTGCTTGACACCAGCATAGAGCGGTGCGGTATCGTTTTCCGCAAGCTCGCGCTTCATCTCGCCGGGACGCTTCATTGCCTATTCCTTTTGCAGCAGCCGAGTCCGCTCGATAATCTGACTTTCCACTTGCATATCATAAAATATCTCATATGGTACCATATACAACCTCCCGATTGGAGCTGCTCAACAAAAAAGCGGAACATCGGGCAAGCCGGCGCAGACCGGTATCATTTGGTCGCAAGGTCATCGCCAATTCAGAGGAGATTTTCATCGATGAAATTCAATACGCTTCTTCTTTCCAGCGCCATCGCGCTTTCGGTCTTCGCCGCGCCGGTGGCGGCAAAGGATTGGAAGACCGCCACCATCACGCTCGAAGGCGCCTATGCGCCTTGGAACATGACCAACGCCGACGGCACGCTCGGTGGCTTTGAGCCGGAACTGGCCAAGGTTCTCTGCGAGCGCGCCAAGATCGACTGCAAGCTCGTGGCGTCCGATTGGGACGGCATGATCCCGGCGCTGAATGCCGGCAAGTTCGACGTCATCATGGACGCGCTGTCGATCACCGAAGACCGCAAGAAGGTCATCGGCTTCACGGTGCCTTACGCGGCAACCCCGGCTGCCTTCGCAACCGCCAAGGATAGCCCACTGGCAAACGCCGCAGGCACAGGCGCAACCATCAAGATGACGCCCGGCCAGACCGGCGTGAAGGAAATCGACGCACTGAAGGAAGCCTTCAAGGGCAAGACGATCGGTATCCAGGCCGCAACCGTTTACGCCAAGTTCGTCTACGACAATTTCGGCGACATCGCCGAGATCCGCGAATACAAGACCGGCGCCGACCGCGATCTCGACCTGCAGAACGGCCGTATCGACCTTGGCTTCGATGACGCGGTCTATTTCGCCAATGCGTTCCAGTCCGCAAACGACTCGCTCGCCTTCACTGGCCCTGAAATCGTCGGCTCCATCTGGGGCGAGGGCGAAGGCCTCGGTGTTCGCCAGGCCGATACCGACCTGCGCGACAAGCTCAACGAAGCGATCAAGTCAGCTCTTGCCGATGGCACCGTCAAGAACCTCTCGATGAAGTGGTTCAAGGTCGACGTCAGCCCGCAATAATGCGCTTCCGGCGCAAGCCGGCAGTCCCGGTCTCCGGCTTCCTCGCCGGGGACCGCATGCTATTCTGACACCGTCACGAGAAGGACGGGCGCGGGGAACACGGTATGGCAATCTTGCAATTGATTGGATTCGGCTCCGGTGGCTGGGGCGCGCTGCTTCTGCTCGCTGCGCTGATGACGCTCTGCGTCACGGCAACGGCGCTCGCGATCGGTGCCGTGCTCGGCGCGATCATCGCCGCGGCAAAGCTCTCCGGGCAGCCGATCCTGATCGCGCTCGGCAACGTCTACACCACGGTGTTTCGCGGTGTTCCGGAACTGCTGATCATTTACCTGATCTATTTCGGCGGTTCGTCGGCCGTGACCTCGATCGGCAAGGCGATGGGCTATGAGGGCTTTCTCGGGATGCCCTCGTTCATCGCCGGTGCGCTGGCCGTGGGCATCATCTCGGGTGCCTATCAGGCGGAAGTCTTTCGCGGTTCCTTTCTCGCGATTTCCAGGGGTGAACTCGAGGCGGCATCGGCGATCGGAATGCCCCGGCGGCTTCGCTTTCGCCGGATCATCATCCCGCAAGTTCTCCGACTGGCCATCCCCGGTCTCGGCAATGTCTGGCAGCTCAGCCTTAAGGACTCGGCACTGATTTCAGTGACGGGGCTCGCGGAACTGATGCGCACCAGCCAGGTCGCTGCCGGCTCCACGCGCCAGTATTTCCTCTTCTTCATCGTCGGTGGCATTCTCTATCTCGTCCTGACCAGCCTGTCCGACCGGGTCTTCAACGGTGCCGAGCGGCGAGCCAATCGCAGCATGCCGACGGCCGCCATGGGCAAGGCGTGAGGATCGCACAATGGATTTCGCTTTTCTCTCCCAGACCATGATGACCCTGCTCAAGGCCGTTCCGATGACCTTGGCGCTGTTCTCACTTTCCGTCTCCTTCGGCGGCATTCTTGCCCTTCTGATCGTGTGGATGCGCGTCGGCGGAAATCCGATCCTGTCGGCGATCGCCAAGGGCTACATTTTCGTCTTTCGCGGCTCGCCGCTGCTCATCCAGATGTTTCTGGTGTTCTACGGCCTCGGCCAGTTCGGCTTCATCCGCTATTCGTTCCTGTGGCCGTTTCTGCGTGAGCCTTTCGTCTGTGCCGTCCTCTCTTTGGCGCTCTGCACCGGAGGCTATTCAGCCGAAATCTTCCGTGGCGGCATTCGCGCGGTCTCCCCGCGCGAGATCGAGGCAGCCCGCTCGATCGGCATGTCGGGGGCTCTCCTCGTGCGGCGTATCCTTGCGCCGATCGCTTTCCGCCATGCACTTCCGGCCTATTCGACCGAAATCGTGCTGATGATGAAATCGACCGCGCTGGCAAGCCTTGTCACGGTCTGGGAGGTTACGGGCGTCGCCCAGCGGCTGATTTCGCAGACCTATCGGACGATGGAAGTCTTTCTGTGCGCCGCCATCATCTACCTCGTTCTCAACTTCATCATTCTGCAGGCGATGTCCCTGCTCGAATACTCGCTCTCGCGCCACCGCCGCGCCATTCCGCCGGCGCTGAAGGCGTAGGATCAAAACGAACACGATTGGAGCTTTCATGCCTGGCGTAACCCGACTTTCGGTCCGCAACATCCGCAAGAGCTTCGGTACACACGAAGTTCTGCGCGGGATATCCCTCGACGCACAGGACGGCGACGTCATTTCCCTGCTCGGCGCTTCCGGCTCCGGCAAGTCGACCTTCCTGCGCTGTATCAACCTGTTGGAAATAGCATCCGACGGTGACATCTTCGTCGACGGTGAAGAGATCCGCATGATTCACAAGGGCGGCGTCAGCCGACCGGCGAGCCAGAAGCAGGTGGATCACATTCGCTCCGAACTCGGCATGGTCTTCCAGTCGTTCAATCTCTGGTCCCACATGACGATCCTGCAGAATGTGATCGAGGGGCCGGTCCATGTTCTCAAGCGGTCGCGCGCAGAAGCCATCGCCGAAGCCGAGGCCCTTCTCGAAAAGGTGGGTATTGCCGACAAGCGGCATGCCTATCCCGCGCATCTGTCCGGCGGCCAGCAACAGCGTGCCGCCATTGCGCGCGCGCTTGCCATGAAGCCGAAGGTGATGCTCTTCGACGAGCCCACCTCGGCGCTCGACCCGGAGCTCGTCGGCGAAGTGCTTCGCGTCATGCGCGCCCTTGCCGAGGAAGGCATGACCATGCTGGTGGTGACGCATGAGATGAGCTTTGCCCGCAATGTCTCCAACCGCGTCGTCTTCATGAAGGAAGGGCTGGTCGAGAGCAGCGGCGCGCCTGACGAGATGTTCGGCGGCGGCGCGTCGCCGGCCTTCCGCCAGTTCATCGGCCATTTCGGAAACGGACAATGACCATCAGCATCGAGGGGACGCTCGGCTGGCGCGAGATCGCGCGGGTCGGCATGGGAGAAGAGCTTGCCCTTTCGCACGGTGCCTGGGATCGCGTAGACAATGCCAGTCGCATCGTTGAACGCATTGTTGAAACCGGCGTGCGCGCCTACGGCGTCAACACCGGCGTCGGCGCACTGTCGGACACCGTCGTCGACCGCGCTTCACAGAGCCGGCTGTCGCGCAATATCATCCTCAGCCATGCCTGCGGCGTTGGTCCCCTGCTCGAGGCCCGCGAGGTCCGCGCGATTATTGCAGCGCAGGTCGCCAATTTCGCGCACGGCCATTCCGGCGTACGCCAGGAAATCCTTCGGCATCTCCTGGCGTTTCTCACCAAGGACTGCATTCCCGAGGTGCCATCGAAGGGATCCGCGGGCTACCTCACCCACAACGCCCATACCGCGCTGGTTCTGATCGGCGAGGGACGCGCTCGCGTTGCGGGCCGGTCCCTGAATGGCCGTGAGGCGCTGGACGCCATCGGTCTGCAGCCCTTGGTTCTTGGCGCTAAGGAAGGCCTGAGCCTTGTCAACGGCACAGCCTGCGCAACGGGGCTCTCCAGCGTCGCAATGGCGCGGGCCGAACGGCTGCTTGACTGGGCCGACGCGATTGCCGCGCTGACGCTTGAGGCGGTCGGCTGCCAGATGGCCGCATTCGACGAGGCCGTGCTTGCCCTTCGTCCGTCGCCCGGTATCGCAAAGGTCGGCGCGTCGCTGCGCCATCGCCTGGAGGGCAGCGGCCTGATTGCCGCTGCAATCGGCCGGCGCACCCAGGATGCGCTGAGCCTGCGCTCGGTGCCGCATGCCCACGGCGCGGCCCGCGATGTGTTCGAGCGGTCTGGCGAGGTGGTCGATCAGGAGCTGGCCTCCGTTACCGATAACCCGGCCGTTTCCGGGACAGCCGACAACCCGGTTGTCTCTTCCGAGGCGCATGCCGTCGCGCCGGCCCTGGCGCAGGCTGCCGACAGCCTGGCCATTGCGCTAGCGCAGATCGCCGCGATGAGCGAGCGACGGATGGACCGCTTGGTCAACCCGCTGGTCAGCGGTTTGCCGCCGTTTTTGGCGAGTGATGCCGGAAGCAATTCGGGCTTCATGATTGCGCAATACACGGCAGCAGCCCTCAGCAATGAGAACCGCCGCCTTGCAGCGCCCGCAGCGCTCGATGGCGGGCTGACCTCAGGCTTGCAGGAGGACTTTCTCGCCCATCCGACGGCGGCAGCCAACAAGCTGCTCTCGGTGATCGACAATGCCGAATACATCCTTGCGATCGAACTGATGGCAGCCGCGCAGGCGCACGACTTTCTGGCGCCGGCTGCATCACGCGCCCGTGGGACGGATGCCGTTCACGCGGTTGCGCGCGCTGCCGTTTCGCATTACGCGGATGATCGCCCCCTGTCCGGCGATATGGAAAGGCTGCGAACGCTCATTGCAGACACCGTGCCACCAGCAGCAGCCTGAAGGAACCCGCATGACCGCAGAATATGATGTCGCCGTGATCGGCCTTGGCGCGATGGGAAGCGCCGCCCTTGCCTTTCTTTCGGCGCGTGGCGTCAAGACGATTGGTATCGATGCCTATTTCCCGGCCCATGCCTTGAGCTCATCGCACGGAGACAGCCGCCTTATCCGCCTCGGCTACTTCGAAGATCCTTCCTATGTGCCGCTGCTGCGACGCGCCTATCAGAACTGGCGTGCGCTGGAGGCGCGGCTTCGCAGCGATATCCTGACGATCACTGGCGTCCTGCAGATCGGTGCTCCCGACAGCAAGATCGTCACCGGTACCCGCGCGTCATGCGCGATGCACGGTCTCGCCCATGAGGTGTTGGACAAGGCCGAGATGGCTCGCCGCTTTCCGGCCTTCCAGCTTGACAGCGACGATATCGCTGTTCTCGATCCGCAAGGCGGCTATCTCCGGCCGGAAGCAGCCGTGATGGGTTATCTCAAACTCGCTGCCCAAGACGGTGCCGTTCTGCATTTTGGCGAGCGCGTCAGCGCGATCGAGCCCGACGATGGCGGTGTGACCATCCTTTCGGCGGCTGGGCGCTACCGGGCTCGCAAGGTCATCGTGGCAACGGGATCCTGGATCGCCGAACTGGCGCCAACGTTGAAGGCGCATGCCGTTCCCATCCGTCAGGTTGTCGCCTGGTACCAGCCGCGCGACGGCTTCGCCACGGAGCCGCACCGAATGCCCTGCTTCCTCCGGGACGAGGGATCCGATGGTTCGTATTTCGGCTTTCCGGCGATCGGTGCCGATGGTGTGAAAGTCGGTCGACATGCCCATTTCCGTGAGCCGATCGATCCGAACCAGCCGAACCCTGCCGTCAACGACGCCGACACGGCACTGCTCGACGGCTTCATCGCCAAGCGCGTACCGGCTGCCGCCGGTTTACGGGTCAATGCCGTGACCTGCCGCTACACGATGTTGCCGAGCGAGGATTTTCTGCTCGACTTCCTTCCCGGCAATTCGAATGTCGTCGTCGCGTCTCCGTGCTCCGGCCATGGCTTCAAGTTCACCAGCGTCGTCGGGGAAATCCTTGCGGACCTCGCCCTGGACGGGGGCACCGCGCTGCCGACGGATGCCTTCACCTTCGCCGCGATGGACCGCTTTATCGAAAACCAAAAAGCGGCCTGATCCGCGTCAGTCGCAGCGCAGTCCGGTCGAAGGATCGAACAAGTGCACGGCCTCCGGGTCGAACGCTAGCGTCAGCTGTTCGCCGCTCGCTACCTGGGTGCGTGGCGGAAGCGCCGCCATCAGGCGCTGTGAGCCTGCAAAGGCTGTCACCACCAGCTCGGGGCCTGTCAACTCGGCGACCTCGCATTTGGCCATAATGGACGAGCCGTCCCCGCCAAGGCGAAGCGCTTCCGGCCGAATGCCAAGAACGAGCTTGTGGCCGCTGGTGAAGTTCGCTTTCACCGTTGCCGGTACCGGCAGGACGCTGTCGCCGCCGTCGATCTGCAACTGGCCGTCGCGGACCGTGACGTTCAGCAGGTTCATCGGGGGCGCGCCGACGAAGGTGGCGACATAGAGGGTCGCAGGACGATTGTAGATTTCCTCGGGCGTCGCGAGCTGTTCGATGCGGCCGTCCCGCATCACGGCAATACGGGTGGCAAGCGTCATCGCCTCGATCTGGTCGTGCGTGACGTAAACCACGGTCGTCTTCAGCATCTGGTGCAGGCGCTTCAGCTCGGTACGCATCTCCATGCGCAGCTTCGCGTCGAGGTTGGATAGCGGTTCGTCAAAAAGAAAAACCTGCGGCTTGCGCACAAGCGCGCGGCCGATCGCGACGCGCTGGCGCTGGCCGCCCGAAAGCTGGCTTGGCTTGCGGTCCAGCAGGTTTTCGATCTGCAGCAGCCTGGCGGCCTCACGCACAGCCTTATCACGCACGTCCGCGGCGACCTTGCGCATCTCGAGACCGAAGCCAATGTTCCGGTGCACGGTCAGGTTCGGGTAAAGCGCGTAGGACTGAAACACCATGGCGATGTCGCGATCCTTCGGGTGCACCCCGAGGATCGAACGTCCGCCGATCCTGATGTCGCCGCTCGTCGCCTCGGCAAGTCCGGCGATGATGTTGAGCAGCGTGGACTTACCACAGCCGGACGATCCAAGCAGGACAAGGAATTCGCCGCTCTCGAGCGCGATATCGATGCCTTTCAGCGTTTCGACCTCGCCGTAGGTCTTGCGAATATTCTGGATTTCAAGCGCGCTCATCAAACGGCCTCTTCGGAAACGGCAGATCCGCCATATGAACGGGGAAGGGTGGATATGGCGCGCGAGGCAACCCGTGTGCCCACCTGCAGGCAGGCGGCAAGCGGCTTGTCGGCGGCAAGTGCGGCGAGGAACCCGGCGTTAAAAACATCACCGGCGCCAATCGTATCGACGACCTTCACCACGGGTGCGTCGACGGAAAACAACTGGCCGTCTGGGCCGATCGCAAGCGCTCCATCCGGGCCGCGCTTGACCACGACGATTGCGCCTTCGGGCATGTGCGACCTGATTTCATGCGCGGCTTCGATCGGATCATCAAGGCCGGCGAGCGTCGTCGACTCGACCTCGTTGAGGAGCGCGATACCGCAGCGCGAAAGCCAGCGTCGGGTAGCGGCGCAATTTTCGTCGGTCCAGCCATCCAGCGGCCAACCGGTATCGAGCGCCATCGTGATCTGGTGCTGTGTCGCCCAGTCGAACAGTTCATCGTAGGCATTGGTCAGGTCGTCCGTCAGGAACGAGCCGCAGAGAAGCGCGTAGCCACCGGAGAGCGTGGTGCCATCGACAACTGCGAAGACGTCCGCGAGGCTGAAACGCGGCAGGTGGCCGCGGGTCGTGAAGAAGGTGCGCTCCCCGTCCGGATGCGTGATGCCGACAGACAGCGTCGTGCCTTCCGGCCTGACCGGCCACCTGGCGGCTCTATTGCCGAAGGCTTCGCTCAGCCAGCGCCCGAACTGGTCACTTCCGACATTGGCGGCAATCTCGAAATCGATGCCAAGCGCCTCCCAGGCGAGCGCGCTGTTTCCGGCAGCCCCGCCCACTCGCAACTCGTCGTGATCGACAATGATTTCTGTGCCGGCCTTCGGCCAGGGTGCCGCGGGGCCGAGGATGAGGTCGACATTGACGTTGCCGATGACAGCTAGCGGCCGCATTCATTCGCTCCGCGTGATTTTGGTCGAACGCACCGGCGTGCCGGCGTCGTCGACCCGAGCGTCGGCAAAGGCGATCATCAGCCGTTGTGCCGTCGGCAGCATCGCGAAGACCGCCGCAAGACCGGTCGCCGGCTTGAAAGGCAAGGTGACGGTGCCGGGGACTGGCTCTTCGCCTGATGCGTCGAAGACGATGACGGGAGCCCCGGTCTCGACGGCTGACACGGCCATGGCAGTCACCAGGCCGGCCGTATTGTCCTTGCCGCGGAAGAGAACCACGCCGATCGCCGGCCCAAGCATTTCCATTGGCCCGTGGCGAAGCTGGCCGCCTTCGAGCGAGAAGCAGGGGCGTCGCGAAAGCTCCGTGAGGCCAAGCGCAAGCGCCTCGGCCACACCCTGCAAGCGCCGGCCCGATGTCACGACAGTGGCAACGTTTTCCAGCGCAGCAAGCGCATCAGCTATGCCGGGTTCTTCCGGAGCGGTCAGCGCTGCGATCGCAGCACTCGGCTCCTCGCCCAACGCTGCGAGGATAGCAAGGTGCAGCGCGAAGGTGACGGTGAGACTGCGCGTTGCGGCAAAGGCGAGTTCGGTACCGCCGACGCCGACGAGAGAGGGCGCCGTGCGGGCCAGGAACGAACCACCCTCGAGCGTCAGGCCGAAGGTATCCGCCGTGCCGCCGGTTTCGTCGAACCAGCGCACGACCTCAGCGCTTTCGCCCGATTGCGACGTGACGAGCACCGTGCGTCCTTCGAGCGACAGCGGTTCCCCCAGTTGTTCAGACAGCGGCAAGGCAATGGCGTCGATGCCGAGCGTGCGATAGAGCGGCTCTACGGCGCGGCCAACGGCATGGGAGCCACCCATGCCAAGCAGCAACAGTCGCCCGGTCTTCCTGAGCGAGGCCGCAACAGCTTGAGCCGCGGCATTCGCGCCTTCGTAGGAGGCAAGCGCATCGGCGTGCTGGCGGGCCATCTCGCGATCGATTGCAACAAGCCCGCTGGGTCGTGTCTTCTGATTGGTCATGGTCATCCCTTGACGCCGCCGCTGGTCAGCCCCGAAATCAGGGCACGTTGCATGACGAGACCGACCAGAACCGGTGGCAGGGCGGCAAGCACACCGGCGGTCGCGATCAGTCCGTAGTCGGAGACACGACCGCCGGCCAGATCGGCAATGGCAACCGTGAGTGTCTTGGCGCGCTGGTCGGAGGTGAACAACAGCGCATAGAAGAATTCGTCCCAGGCGAGCAGGAAGGCGAACAGCGCTGACGTTGCCATCACAGGCATGGCAAGCGGCAGCGTGATGATCCGGAGCGTCTGGAACAGGCCGGCGCCATCAATCATCGCCGCGGCTTCAATCTCCTTGGGAATGGAATCGAAACCGGATTTCATCAGCCAGGTCGTGAAGGGCGCCAGGATCGTCAGATAGACGAGCGCGAGGCCGAAGACGTTGTTCAGCATGCCGAGATACGACAAGCCCATGTAGAGCGGCACGGCCAGGGCAACCGGCGGCAGCATGTAGGTTGCGATCACCATCGACAGCGACCAGCCGACGGAGGGCGTGCGCGAGACAGCCCAGCCAGCAGGAATGGCAAGCGCAATCCCCGCGATCGTTGCCATGCCCGCGACTTCGATGCTGTTGCGCAGCGACGAGGTGAAGGCTGCGCCGGCGCTGTTTTCCAATGTCGAGAGCAGGACGGCGTAACGCGAAAAGTCAGCGGTCTGTGGCCACCAGCGCAACGGCTTGGCGGCAAGGTCGGCAGCTGGCGAAATGCTCATGATGAAGAGCCAGAGTATCGGCGCCAGAATGACGGCCGCCAGAATCAGCGCACATACATAGATGAAGATCGAAAAGAGCGGGCTTCTGCGTTCCATCAGGCGGCACTCCCAGCGGTCTTGCGGACAAGGAAGCCGTAGGCGGCAGCAAGCACCGTCACCAGCAGCGTGACCATCAGCGCGAGCGATGCGCCGGAGCCCGCCCGCTGGAAGGAGAATGCCTCCTGGTAAACCAGGATCGAAAGCGTGCGCGTGCTGTTTGCAGGGCCGCCGCGCGTCATCACCCAGATGATGTCGAAAACCTTGAACGCTTCGATCGTGCGCAGAACCAGCGCCACCATCAAGGGGCCGGCGAGGTAGGGCAGGATGACGAAGCGGAACCGGGAAAAGGGGCCGGCGCCATCGACCAGAGAGGCTGCGGTGATGTCGCGTGGAACCGCCTGCAGGGCGGCAAGCGCAATCAGCGCCACCAGGGGAAAGTTCTTCCAGCAATCCGCCAGAATAAGCGCGGCCATCGCCGTGCCCGGTTCGCCAAGCCAGGAGCGGTAGGCGTCGATCAGGCCGAGTTGGGTGAGCGCTGCGTTGAGCGCGCCATATTCGGGATTGTAGATCAGTCGCCACAGGGTCGCGTTGACCACCGTCGGCAGAGCCCAGGGAAGAATCATGAGGGCTCGCAGGACCGCGCGTCCGTGGAAGTTCTGGTTGAGAAGCAGAGCCGCGAGAACGCCGAGCACCATTTCGGCGGCAACCGAGACGATCGCGAACCAGGCCGTCGTTGCGAGCGTACGCTGGAAGTTCGATCCGGAAATCATCTTCACGTAATTGTCGAAGCCGACGAAATTGCCCGCGGTGCCGACAAGCTTGGCGTCGGTAAAGGAGAGGGTCACGGTGTCGATCAACGGCCATCCGATGACGGCAATCATCACCACAAGCAGCGGCAACATCAAAAGCCACGCACGGGTTGTCATCCAGGTGCCGGACATGGGCGCCCTCTCTCACTTCATCGGAATGGAACGGAAGCCAGGCGGCGGTCGCGCCGCCTGGTGTTTGCAAGCCTTAGAGGCCGCTGTTGTCGGCAGCCGACTTCAGCGCATCTTCGGGCGACGACTGGCCAAGCAGAGATTCCTGGATCGCCTGCTGGAGGGCGGTCGAAAGCTCCTGGTACTTCGGTGTCGTCGGGCGCGGATACATGGCGGCGAGGCCGACCTTGGCCGCGGAAATCAGCTCTTCCTGCCCCTTGGTCACAGCCGGATCTTCATAGGACGATGCCCAGATCGGCAGGCTGAGCTTGGCATACTGGTTCTGGGTCGCCTGCGAGGTCATGAACGTGATGTACTTCCAGGCTTCGTCAGGATGCTTGCTGGCGGCCGTGATGCCGAGACCCATCGAACCGTTGACGGCGGATGCCTCGCTCTTGCCGGCAACACCCGGCGCCGGCACGACACCGACCTTGCCCGCGACCTTGCTGTCCTTCGGGTCATTGGCCATGTTGTACATGTAGGTCCAGTTCAGCGCGAAGGCGGCGTCGCCGTTTTCAAAGACCTTGCGGACATCCTCTTCGAGGAATTCCTTGGAATTCGGGTTGGTCAGGCCGGACTTGTAGCTCGAGACCATGTAGTTCAGCGCGTCGAGACCGCCGCCGCTCTGGAAGGCAGGCTTGCCGTCCTTCAGGAAGTCGCCCTTATAGGCGCTGACGAGGGTGGTATAGTCGCAGATCGCGGCTTCCGCCTGCGACCAGCTCCAGGCGATCGGCGTTGCCAGCAGGCCCTTGTCCTTGATGGTCTTCGCCTGCTCGGTCAACTCGTCCCAGGTCTTCGGCGGGGTCTTGATGCCGGCCTTTTCGAGGATTTCCTTGTTGTAGAAGAGGTACTTGGTGTCGAGGATCCAAGGCATGCCGTAGTATTTGCCGTCATACTGGACGGTCGTCCAGGCACCGGGCAGGACGCCCTTCTTCATGTCGTCGCCAATACGCGAGGATACATCGACGAGAACGTTGTTGCTCGCATACTCGGCCGGCCAGATGACGTCGAACAGGACGACGTCGTAACCGCCACCCGAACCCTGCGCGAGCACGGTCTTGTCGTGCAGGCCTTCATAGGGAACGAATTCGAGATTGACCTTGACGTCGGGATTGGCCTTGGTGAAAGCGTCCGTCATGGCGCGGACGTCAGCTTCGCTATAGGCCGCCTGTGCCATGAACAGCGCATTGATCGTCGTATCGGCAAAGGCATGCGGGGCAAAGGACGCGCCGATCAGGGCTGCGCCGAGCAGTGTCTTGTTTAAGGATTTCAACATTCCAGCCTCCAGTTTTTTTGACATTCACGCATTTCCGAGGGCGGCTGTACGTCGCCATCGGCTATCGAAGAGGCACCGGTGGACGGTGCCGAATTTCGGAGCGTCGTCCGAGCATTCTCGCTCTCTGCGTTCCCTGGAACTCTCCGGTTCCTTATTAAGTCAATTGTCTTGACTTATTTCTTCTTCAATATTCTACTGGTGTCAAGAGGGAATTGCGTATGAACGACGTCCGCCCGATCAGGGCCAAGAGCGGTACCAACCACGAAGGCACCAGCGCCCATAACCGGCGCGTGATCATCGACGCGTTGAGGGTCAACGGCGCCCTGTCGCGGGCCGATCTGGCGCGGGCGACGAGACTGACGAAGCAGACCGTTTCGAACATCATCGACGAACTGGAGCGCGACGGTCTCGTGAGCTCTCAGGAGACGGTGAGAAAGGGCAGGGGGCAACCATCGACGCCCTACGTCCTCGTGCCGGAAGGCGCATTTGCCATCGGCCTCCAGATCGACCGCTACACCACGCGGGCGCTCGCCGTCGACCTGGTCGGCAACGTGCTGACCCGTGCAGAGGCGAACCTTCCTGCCGGCGGCCCAGCCAAGGGCGTCAAGGTCATTCTTGACCTCGTGGAAACGGTGCGCCGCGATCTCTCGGGCCTGGCGAAACAGTCGGAGCGTCGCCTTGTGGGTCTTGGCGCAGCAATGCCGGGGCCATTCGGCCTCGAGACGGCGGGTGACGACCCGTGGATGATGGGCGCATGGCAGAGCTTTCCACTTCTGGAGACTTTGGCAACCGGAACGGGGCTGAATGTCGGACTGCAGAACGACGCTGCCGCCTGTGCCACGGCCGAGCGGATGATCGGTGCCGCGCACGGGCTCGATCACGCGGTATGTCTCTATCTCGGCTACGGTATCGGCGCCGGCCTCATCCTGGGCGGCGAGCTCTATAGCGGAGGAAACGGCAATGCCGGCGAGATCGGCATGGCGCTGTTGTCGCCGAGCGGCAACGCCACGCCGCTCGAACACCGGGCCGCGCTTTCGTCGCTGTACGAGCATCTGGAAATCGATCCTGCCGATCCAACGGTCTACGACACGGTCAACAATCTCGCGGCCAAGGATGATCCGAGGGTCCGGTCCTGGATCGAGGCGGCGGCAACGGATCTGCGCTGGAGCGTGCATCTGATCGAGACTATCTTCGATCCTCAGACGGTGATCCTGTGCGGCGGAGCACCGGAGGCGCTGGCAAGCCGCCTGCTTGCCGCCATGCAGCCGCTTCTGCCGTCGATCGCCGATCGTCGCGGCCGATCGATCCCGCGTCTGCAGCTCGGCATGACGGATCCGTGGGTCGTGGCGCTCGGTGCAGCCGCCGAGCCGATCAGCCGGGCGTTTGATCCGAGGTTCTCGGCGATCCTCAAGGATTCGCTCTAAGACCGGCGTTCATCGGTGAATGGGATCGATCCAGCGTACGTCCTCAGGCTTCTCGATCGGTTCTATGTCCAGATTGACCACGACAGGATCCTGGCCTGAACGAACTACCACGCATTCCAGCGTTTCGGTCTTGCTCGCGTTTATCTCCTGATGTGGCACGTAGGGTGGCAAAGATGAAATCGCCCGGGCCTGCTTCCGCGGTATATTCCAGGTGGTCACCCCAACGCATTCGTGCTTTCCCCTTCACGACATAGATGATGCTTTCGAGGTCGCCATGATGATGAGCGCCTGTCTTGGCATTGGCACGGATGGTCACGGTGCCCGCCCAGATCTTCTCGGCGCCGGCGCGCGCATTGTCGATGGCTGTCGCGCGGCTCATGCCCGGCGTCTGCGCCGTGTTTGGGTCGAGCGCATTGCCGGGAATAACCTGGACGCCATGCTCGCGCCAATCGATGGGGGCGTGGTGATCGTGGTCGCCATGATCGCTGGTCAATCGTCGTCTCCTTGGCGAGGTATCATCAGCGCATCATAGGCCCGCACCCTATCCGGGCAAGCACGATCGGTCAGATGCCGCGAATGCCGGAAAGATCGTCGAGCTTCTCGCGCAGCCTGCGCTTGACGTCGTCGTCCTGCTGATCCATCGCCGTGACCAGATCCCGAAGGGTCCCGCGCAGACCATGAATCTGGTCCACCAAGTCGATGATGAGATCGACGCCCGCTTCGTTGACGCCCATGCTCCGCGTCAGATCGAGGATGAGCCGTCCACGGGCGACATCGGCATCCCGGAACTCGCGGGTGCCGGTGTGCGCATCGGGGACAAGCCATCCCTGTTCGACCCAGATATCCAGCACGGTGACGTCGATTTTCAGGTAACGGCGGAATTCAAGGTCGTTCATGACTGATCTCCCATGCTCTTTCGCGGATCCTGCGGGTTGGCGGGTGTCCAGCTGTTCATGAAGTCCGTCAGCTGCTGGTCGGGTACGTCGGGCAGGACGATCTTTAGCGACACATAGATGTCGCCGGCGCCTCCGCCGCGCTTCGGCACTCCCTTGCCCTTCAACCGCAAGACCTTGCCGCTGTTGGAATTGGCGGGCAGAGTCAGGTTCACGGCGCCCGATGGCGTCGGCACACGCACCTTGCCGCCCAGCACCGCCTCCGAAAGCGAGATCGGCAGCTCGAAGCGGATGTCATCGCCATCGCGCACATAAAAACGATGCGGCCGGACGTGGATTTCAACCAGCGCATCGCCGGAGGCTGCACCGCCGATGCCCGGATCTCCCTTGCCCTTCAATCTCAAGGTCTGGCCGTCGCGGGTACCTGCCGGTATCTGCAGGTCGATCGCGGGGCCATCAGGCAGTCTGATCTGGGTTTTCGTGCCGTTCACCGCATCGAGGAAGTCCACTTCCATCGAGAAGTGCCTGTCACCGCCTTGCGCGCGGAATTCCCGACCGCCGTGAGCACGCCGGGAAAAGAAGCTCGAGAAGACATCGTCGTTCTCGCCAAAATCGGCAAAGCCGCCGCTGTTGTGATACGGGCCGCTGGCGCCATCCGCGGACGCGTACTCGCGGTAGTAGTTGCGCGGTGCCTGTTCCGCGCCATTGATGTCGATCTCACCCCGGTCGAAACGGCCGCGCTTTTCCTCGTCGCTCAGAATTTCATAGGCAGCGGAGATCTGCTTGAACCGCTCTTCGGCACTCTTGTCTCCGGGATTGAGATCGGGATGTAGTTTCTTGGCAAGCTTGCGAAATGCGCTCTGAATCTCTTTTTGCGTGGCGTCCTTCTTAACGCCGAGAAGCTCGTATGGATCGCGGCTCATAAATGTCTCCGGTTCATCCGGCGGAAATCGCCGGCTTTTGCCGATATATAGGTTGGAGACTTTGCTCCGACGAGAGGCGCCGCGGCGCCCGGCAGTACATCAGTTGCGTTTGAGATTAAGCTCGCTGGTCACGACCTGCTGGCCCGAGTCAGGGTCCTTGTCGATGGTCCGGATACGGATCGCGTCATTGCCGAGCCGCTGGATCGTCATGCTGGCGGTGCGATCGCCATTGATGAGTTTGGACCATGTGACGGCGAGATTGATCGCGTCGCCGCTGCGGCCGCCATTCAGGCTCGATACGCCGCCGGAAGGACCGATGTATTTGCCGGCATAGCGTGTGCCGGTAACGGCTATATTGGCCGACACCGCCCTGGAAACAACGAGAAGCCCCTTGCAGGTCCCATTCATGGAGAGGGCCTGGCCGTCGGCTTTGGATTGGAAATTGCAGCGCAGGTTGATCGGAGAGGAAGCCGTCGTCCGCTTCATCATGCCTCCGCCGGTCCAATCACCGGCAAGCGACTGCAGAAATGGCGCCTCGTTGGCGGCAAAGACGATTTCTGGGAAAGCGATCGCAAGGAAAAGCAAAGCGAGAACCGGCCTGCCAAAGCGTATCATGGCATTCCCCCTTGTGCGATTATGGCTCATAAATGCACAAGGGGGCGCAAAGTTCCCGACTTTCGTCCGGTGGTATGATTAGGCGACGGTCAGGTGCAGGCGCGTCTCGCCATCAAGGACGATTTCGATCGTTCCTGGGGCTTCAAGTTCGATCGCACCGCACAGCGTTCCCGTCGTGACAAGCGCACCCGCCTTGAGCGAACTGTCGGGCCTCAGGCCGTCATTGGCGTAGGCCAAGAGCCAGGTGAGGACGTCGCCCTTGGGATGCTGCGCCGGGGCCTCGTAGATCGACTGTCCGTTCAGCGTAACCTTCAGCGGCGTTCCGCTGGCTGTGTCGATCGCCGATTTGGCGACTGTCGGGCCGAGGACGTAGCCGCTGTTGCCGAGGCGGTCGGCCAGGAAAAGCAGGAACGAATCCTTGCCGCTCTCCTCGATCGCGCTCACCAACAGTTCCGCGCCCAGATGAACCGTGGCAATGGCATCGACCAGTTCAGCCCTGGTGTAGCTGCCATTGTGGCGCACCGGCAGATCCTTTCCGAGGCGCACGGCAATCTCGGCTTCGAACTTGATCCCCTTGTGCCAGGGAATCTGGGCGCCGGAATCCGCCTGGACATAAGGATGCAGGGGAGCGGTAACGGCCTGACCGTCAGGAGAAACCGTCACCTTCCAGGCATTGCTCGCGATCCCCTCATCGGCGGCGAGAAAGTTCTGAGCGTCCATCGCGTGATGCAGATCGCCAGGCAGCGAGAAACTTGCCGTCGGCGCCTGTTTGCCCGCGCGATGCAGGCTGTGGAGCCGGGCTGCCAAGGCGCGGGGATCGAAAGGTGCGGCGGCTGAGCCTGCCATGGTGTGTCTCCTCCATCGTTTTATGAGTCGCCACTCTATCGGCAACGGTCGGATGGGGCGAGGGGATGATTGGAAAGACTGTTATGCCATCGCCGCATACCAGGCGCGGCGATAGGCCGCGAGCCCCGGTATTTCCAAGGGTACGAACTGTCTTTCCGCTCCCGTCGGCGGCTTTACTCCTGTCAGCAAGGCTGCACCCTGGCTGGTGCCGGTGGATCCCGGCACTGCGATGACGGGTCGTCCGGTCAGGGCGGCCAGGATCGTCAGGTAGGTATCGTTGAGCGAGAACGGGCCTTCCACGATGGTCGGGCCGCCGGCGCCGATCAGCTCAAGGCAGGCCTCGTTCATCAGCGCGAGATAGCAGCACATGCCGGCGTAGCGTTCAGCAGCGCTTGCATCCTCGGCGTTGATCCAGCGCGCGGCCTTGCCCGGGAAGGGGCCGGAGCCGGGGGCGATGTTCGGCAGCAGCATCAGACCCTTGCTGATCACCGCGGCAAGCGCTGCAGACGCGTCGTCAGAGGATGCCGGGCCGATCTCTGCCGACAAAATCTCGAATTCCCTACCGCCCATGAAGCGCGAGGAGGGCACGGCGCGACCATAGGCATCGACATTGGCCAGCGCATCGCGCCTGGGGTCGAGATGCTCGAGGTCACCACCGACGCCGAAGTTGATCACCCAGGTGCCGGTCGAGACCACGCAAAAGGGCGCTGGCCGGCTGACGAGATGGGGCAGCAACGACGCGTTTGAATCGTGGATGCCGCAATAGACGGGTACGTTGCCCTTCAGTCCGATGCTGTCGGCAATCTCAGGCAGGACGGGTCCGAGCGCATCGAAGGCGGAACGGATCGGCGCCATCAGGTCGCGAATTCCGAGCGTATCGACGAGCGAGGAATAGCGACCGTCCCTGGGGTTCCAGAGGTCGGTGTGGCAACCAAGCGACGTCACTTCATTCGACAGGACGCCCGTCAGGCGTGCAGCCCAGTACTGCGGATAGGTCACGATGGCGGCGACCCGCGCGAAGTCATCGGCGAAGGCCGTCTTCTGATAATGCAGTTGCGCGCCGACATTCAGCCCCATCGCCTGGTGCGGCGAGAAGGTTTCCTCGAAGGGCGGCCGGAGTTGGGCATAGGCGTCGACGATCTCTTGCGGGTAAGCGTGCTCATAGTCCAGCACCGGCATGGCCAGATCGCCCTTGGCGTCCAGCAACGCCGCCGAGGCGCCGTGGGTCGTGATCGAGATTGCATCGAAGCCGGGCTGCTGCGCAAAGTTCTTGAGAGCGCCAAGCGTGAACGCCCAGAGAGCCTCGATATCGTAATGCGGATAAATGCCGTCCCTGATGACTGTGTTCGGCGTCTTTACCGCAGCAATCTCGGCACCGGTGCTGCCATCGAGAACGACGACCTTCGCATTGGTCTTGCCGATGTCGAGGACGGCGATGCGGCTGTATGTCGGTTTATCGGTCATGGCATGTGGAAGACGGTGACGAGATCGCTCTGGACGGGAGAATTGTCCGGGTTGGTCGCCATGATGTCCCCCATATGCGCCCACCACTTCTTCATGACGGGGTGCTCGGGGAGACTTGCCATGGTGTTGTCGCTCGTGCGCGTCAGAACGCCGAAGAGCGTGTTGGTCTCACGGTCCAGGTGGATCGAGTAGTCGCTGGCGCCGGACTGGTGCAGCAGATCGACCAGTTCCGGCCAGATCTCGTCATGACGCTTCTTGTACTCGGCTTCCATGCCGGGGTTGAGTGTCATCTTGAAGGCGTGCTTTTCCAAGGTCATTTGGAGCTCATGGCTTTGATACGGCGCGCGATGATCGGGATCGCGATGGTGATGATCAGCAGCAGGCCGATGAAGATCGACATGACAATGCCGGGAACGTTGAGGAGGCCGAGACCGAAGGTGACGAGACCCATGACGAAGGCCGCGATGACAACGCCGCCGATCTTGCCGGAACCGCCGAGGATCGAGACGCCACCGAGAACAACCATGGTCACGACTTCAAGCTCCCAGCCCTGCGCGATCGACGGACGGGTCGAGCCGAGACGGGAGGTCAGGCAGACGGATGCGATGCCGCTCATGACGCCGGTCAACACGAAGAGAATGAACTTCACGCGCTCGACCGGGATGCCGGAGAAGCGAGCAGCGAAATCATTGTTGCCGATCGTATAGACCTGACGGCCGAAGTTCGTGGCGTGCAGCAGGATCGCGAATGCGATCGCCAGCACGATGAAGAGCACGAATTCGAAGGAAAAGACCCAGACGACATAGCCCTGGCCGAAGAAGGCGAAATCTTCCGGGTAACCACCATACGCCTGATCGCCGAGGACGATGTAGGAAATGCCGCGAAACAGGCTCATCGTGCCGATGGTCACGACGATAGACGGCAGTTTCAGCACCGAGACCAGGAAGCCATTGAACATGCCACAAAGCAGGCCGACACCGACGCCGATGGCAACGAGGCCGGGCGCTCCGACGCCAGCCTGGGCGGCAGCACCCATGGCGGTCGAGGCGAGCGCGATGATGGCCGCGACCGACAGATCGATCTCACCTGAAATGACGAGCAGCGCCATGGCAAAGGCGATCATCGCCTTTTCAGTGAAGTTGAAGGTCGCGTCGGACAGGTTCCAGGCATCCAGGAAGTAGGGCGATGCCAGCGAATTGAAGATGAAGATCAGGACGGCGACACCGAAGAGGAGGACTTCCCAGCTCGACATGATGCGCTTGAACGGAGTTCCCAAGCGGTCCGGAATGACGCGCTTTTCGCTCGGGGTGGAAACGACGGTGCTCATGCTGCCACCTCTGCTGGGGTCTCGGCTGCGGCCTTGTCACGCAGGATGATGCGGCCGCGATTGCGCTCGCGTCTTGCGTTGAAGACGACGGCGAGGATGATGACGGTGCCGGAGATTGCCATTTGCGTGAACGGCGAGATGCCGATGACGGGCAGTGCGTTCTTGATGACACCGAGGAAGAGGGCGCCGAGCACAGTGCCGATCACGGAGCCAACGCCGCCGGCAATCGAGATGCCGCCGATGACACACGCGGCGACGCTATCGAGCTCGAAGCCGTTGGCGATATCGACATAGGCGACGGCGTAGCGCGACACCCAGAGATAGCTTGCAAGGCCAGCCAGCGCACCTGATAGCACGAAGGCGAGGAATTTCGTCCAGCCGACATCGATACCGGCATAGACGGCCGCGGTCGGATTGCCGCCGGCAGCATAGGTCGAGCGGCCGAACTGGGTGTATTTCAACAGCATGTAGATCAGGGCGACAATGATGATCGCAGCCCAGCTCAGGATCGGCATGCCGAGTACCACCGTGCGCGGCACATTGAGGAATGTCGGCGTCATCTGATGCGCATTCACCCATTCACCGCCGGACAGCACGAAGGCCATGCCGCGATAGATGGTCAGCGTGCCGAGTGTCACGACGATCGGCGGAATTTCAAGCGCCCACACCAGGAAGCCGTTGATCGCGCCGAGAAAGGCGCCAATCAGGACGGCGGCGAGGATCAGCACGATCAGCGGCAGATCCGGATGGGCGGCGTTCAGCATCGCGATCGCCATGCCGGTGAAGGCGAGATTGGCGGCGACGGACAGGTCGATCGACTTGGTCAGGATGACCGTCATCTGCGCAAGCGCCAGGATGATCAGGATCGACGTGTCGTTGAAGATGCCGGCGAGGTTGCCAGGCGTCGCGAAGCCCTGGGCTCGCGTCGAGAAGACCGCGATCATCACCGCAATGATGATGAATAGCAGCGTTTCGCGTTTTTTCAGGAGTCTGGACATGCTGGTATCCTCAAGCGTTACCGGTGGCAGCGCGCACCAGCGTTTCCGGCGTCAGGTCCTTGCGCTCGAAGAGACCGGCAGACAGGCCTTCCTTCATGACAAGAACCCGGTCGGACATTCCGATGATCTCAGGCAGCTCGGACGAGATCATGATGATGGACAGGCCTTCGGCGGCGAGCTCGCTGATGAAACCATGCACCGCAGCCTTAGAGCCGATGTCGATACCCTTGGTCGGCTCGTCGAGAATGATGACCTTTGGCAGCGTTGCCAGCCACTTCCCGATGACAACCTTCTGCTGGTTGCCGCCCGATAGCGTGCCGACGGGAACCGACAGGGCCGCGGCGCGCAGATCGAGACGCTCGGCGTATTTACGGGCAAGCGCGAACTCGTTGGCGGCCTTCAGGAAGCCCTTGCGCGAGGTGCGCCCGAGCGAAGGCAGCGTCATGTTCTGGTAGATCGGCATCGGCAGCGCCAGGCCATGGCGACCACGCTCTTCCGGCACATAGACGATACCGGCCTTGATCGCATCGAGCGGCGAGTTGATGCTGATCTCGCGGCCGTCGAGCGTCAGCTTGCCTGACAGAGGCTTGGTGATGCCGAACAGCGACTGGCAAAGCTCGGAACGACCGGCGCCGATCAGGCCATAGATGCCCAGGATCTCGCCCTTGCGCAGCGTCAGCGAAATATCGCGGAACTCCGTCTGGTGACAGTACTTCTCGACCTGCAGGACCGGCGCGCCGATGGCGACGTCGATCTTCGGGAAAGCATTCTCGACATCGCGGCCGACCATCAGCCGAACGATGTCGTCCTGTGGCGTGGTCTTCAGCTTGCCGTGGCCGACGGCCTTGCCGTCGCGGAACACGACGAAGTTGTCGGCAATCTCGTAGAGTTCGTCGAACTTGTGGCTGATGAAGAGGATCGCCTTGCCCTGTGCCTTCAGGCCTTCGACGATGCGGAAGAGATCGTCGATTTCCTTGCGCGACAGGGCCGCGGTCGGCTCGTCCATGATGACGATGCGGGCCTCGATCGAGAGCGCGCGGGAGATCGCCACGAGATGGCGCTGCGCAATCGAGAGGTCCTTCAGGCGGATCGTCGGATCGATGTTGCTTTCGAGCGAGGTGAGCAGCGCCTTGGCGCGGCTGTTCATCAGCTTCCAGTCGATCGTGCGGAATTTCGTTCTCGGCGCGTGGCCGAGGAAAATGTTTTCGGCAACCGTCAGCTCGTCGAACAGCACGGTTTCCTGATGGATCGCGGTCACGCCTGCGTCGATCGCAGCCTGTGCGTTGGCAAAACTGGTCGGCTTGCCGTCGACGATGATCTCGCCTTCGTTCGGCCGGTAGATGCCGGTCAGGATCTTGACGAGTGTCGACTTGCCGGCGCCGTTTTCGCCGATCAGAGCAGTGACCTTGCCGGGATAGAGCGCGATGCTGACGTTGTCGAGCGCCTTCACGCCGGGGAAGATCTGCGAGATGCCGCGCATCTCCAGGATGGCGGGTGCATCAGCGGCGTTGACGTCCGCGACAGGTTGTTGAAGGGCAGTGTTCATCAGCGTTTACCAGTGTTCAATGGGAAAGTCCCGGCGGCCTGAACCGCCGGGTTTGGTTCGTCCAAGCGAGGCTTAGAAAACCTTCGAGAACTGGTCGATGTTCGAAGCGTTGTAGATGAACGGATCGGCCATTGCGGCTTCGCCCTTTTCATCAACCTTGATCTTGCCCATGCGGCCGGCTTCGATTTCGGTGCCCGGCTTGCCGGTCGCGTCACCCTTTACGAGGTGATAGGCGATCTGCGTTGCGGAGTAGCCGAGGTCGATCGGGTTCCAGATCGCGAATTCCTTCGTCGCACCAGACTTGATCGCACCGGCCATTTCGGACGGCAGGCCAAGACCTGTTACGTAGACCTTGCCGACGAGACCCTTGTCTTCGACAACCTTGGAAGCGGCCAGAACGCCGACCGTCGTCGGAGCGACGATGACCTTGACGTTCGGGTTGGACTTCAGCAGGCCTTCGGCTTCACGATAGGACTTGTCCGAAAGGTCGTCGCCGTAAACGGTGGTGACGAGGTTCATGCCGGCGAAGTCCTTGAGCTGCTTCTTCATCTCACCGATCCAGATGTTCTGGTTCGTCGAGGTGGTGGTTGCAGACAGGATGGCGAAATCGCCCTTGCCGCCTTCCAGGTGGTCCTTGACGAGCGTCAGGCACATCTTGCCGATCAGTTCGTTCGACGACGGGTTCAGCTGCAGGATACGGCCGTCCTTGTTGACACCGGAATCCCAGGAGATGACCTTGATGCCGCGCTGCTTGGCCTTCTTGAGGGCCGGGATGACAGCGTCCGGATCGTTGGCGGAGATCGCGATAGCGTCAACGCCCTGAGCGATCAGCGAGTTGATGACTTCGATCTGGCCTTCGGCCGTCGTCGAGGTCGGGCCGGTGTAGATGACTTCTACGCCGCCGAGTTCCTTGGCTGCTTCCTGTGCGCCCTTGTTGGCGGCTTCGAAGAAGCCGTTACCGAGAGACTTCACCACCAGGCCGATCTTGATGTCCTTGGCGCTTGCAGCGCCTGCCATCAAGGCGACGGCAAAGGCAACGCCTACTGCCAGTGTTTTTGCGAGTTTCATGCTTTATCCTCCCACGTTGTTAAGACTTGAATACATCCTGCCGGTGCCACTCATGCGACCGACGAGGAATCCTCCTTCGCTTGCGAGATCGTGCTCGCAACGACGAGCTTGATACCCGCATCTTCGATCATCCGTCCGGCTTCCTCGGGAATGCCGTCGTCGGTAATGATCGTCGAAACACGGTCGAGCGGGCACAGAATGAGGCTCGACCGGCGGTTAAACTTGCTGGAATCGACCATGACGACGAGTTCGTCGGCCTGGTGCATCAGCTTCTGTTCGCTCTGAATGATCTGCGCGTCGGCTTCCATGATCCCGAGCGGACCGACGCCCTGCGCGCCGATGAAGAAACGGCGCGCATAGAAATTGCGGATCGCGTCATTGTCGAACGGCGACAGGATCAGGCTCTGCTCGCGATAGATCACGCCACCGGGCACGGTAACCGTGTTCTTCGAGTGCTTGACCAGATGCTCGGCGATCGCAAACGAGTTGGTCATGACCTGCATGCGATGGGCGGCCATGAAATGCACCATCTGGAAGGTGGTCGTGCCACCATTGATGATGATCGCATCGCCCGGATCGCACAGATCGACGGCTGCGCGCGCGATTGAGCGTTTTTTATCGATGTTGACTGATTCTGAAACCCGGAAAGGGCGCCCGGCGAGATTCCCGAGCTGTGGCGGATGCACAGCCTCGGCGCCACCCCGCACGCGACGGATCTTCCCCTGCACATGAAGGGCCGCTATGTCACGCCGGATCGTCGCCTCGGAAGCCTCTGTCAATTCGGAAATATCCTGAATCGTGATGACAGACTTTTCCTGAACGGCGCTCAGTATGATGCGATGGCGTTCGCGTTCGTGCATGGGGTTCCTCCTAGCTTGCTTATTTCGCAGTTGTGACAATGTGTCAATCAAAAACGATCAAGAAATTTCATATTGCGCTGCACAATAATCGAATTTGATCGTTTTCGATTGACAATGTCCATTTCGATGAGCGATACCGTCACCGCAAAGGGCGCGGAGTTCGTTCGTGCGTCCAAGAAATTTTACATGGGAGGATGACATGGCGGCAACCGTCCGGCTTCTTGATAATCGTTGGGACGATTCATATGCAGCAGGCCTCGATGAGCCTGGAAAGCTGCTTTATCGCTCGAATCTGCTGGGTGCTGACAAGCGCATCACCAACTATGGCGGCGGCAACACCTCTGCCAAGGTCATGGAAACCGACCCGCTCACCGGCGAGAAGGTCAAGGTTCTCTGGGTCAAGGGTTCGGGCGGCGACGTCGGCACCATCAAGCTCGACGGCTTCGCCACCCTCTACCAAGAAAAGCTCGACTCGCTGAAGGGCATCTACAAGGGCGTTGAAGACGAAGACCGCATGGTCGGCTTCCTCCCGCATTGCACCTACAACCTCAACAGCCGCGCCGCTTCCATCGACACTCCGCTGCATGGTTTCGTGCCCTTCACGCATGTCGACCACATGCATCCCGATGCGATCATCGCAATCGCTGCCTCGAAGAACTCCAAGGAATTGACGCAGCAGATTTTCGGCGCTGATATCGGCTGGCTGCCCTGGCGCCGCCCGGGCTTCCAGCTCGGCCTCGACCTCGAAGCCTTCGTCAAGGCGAACCCGAATTCCAAGGGCGTCGTGCTCGAAAGCCATGGTCTCTTCACCTGGGCGAATGACGCAAAGGCCTGCTACGAGCTGACGCTCGACATCATCAACAAGGCGATCGTCTGGTTTGCCGAGAAGACCGAAGGCAAGACCATTTTCGGCGGCGCCGTCGCCAAGAGCCTTCCGGTTGAAGAGCGCCGTGCCATCGCAGCCCGCCTGATGCCCGAGATTCGCGGCCGCATCGGCAAGGCGGAGCGCAAGCTCGGTCACTTCGACGATCAGGACGCCGTTCTCGAGTTCGTCAACTCGAAGAACTTGGCACCGCTCGGCGCGCTCGGCACCAGCTGCCCGGACCACTTCCTGCGCACCAAGATCCGCCCGCTGATCGTCGACTTCGACCCGGCAAAGCCGGATGTGGATGCGATCGTTGCCGGTCTCGACAAGGCTCTCGAAGACTACCGCGCCGACTACGCGCGCTACTACAACGACTGCAAGCATGACAATTCGCCCGCCATGCGCGATGCGAACCCGGTCATCTTCCTAGTTCCCGGCGTCGGCATGCTGTCCTTTGCTCGCGACAAGGCCACGGCGCGCATCGCCAGCGAGTTTTACGTCAACGCCATCAACGTCATGCGCGGCGCCTCGACCGTTTCGGAGTATCAGGGCCTTCCCGAGCAGGAAGCCTTCGACATTGAATACTGGCTGCTCGAGGAAGCCAAGCTTCAGCGTATGCCGAAGCCGAAGAGCCTGGCCGGCAAGGTTGCCTTCGTCACTGGCGGCGCCGGTGGCATCGGTCGCGCGACGGCTGCCCGCCTGATCGGCGAGGGTGCCTGCGTGGTTCTGGCCGATATCGACCAGGAAGCGCTCGACAACACGAAGGCCGATTTCGCCAAGCAGTTCGGCGCGGATGCCGTTCGTGGCGTCAAGCTCGACGTGACCAAGGAAGACGGCGTGATCTCGTCCTTCGCGGAAGCCTGCGTCGAGTTCGGCGGCGTTGATATCCTCGTGTCCAACGCTGGTATCGCTTCGTCTGCGCCGATCGAAAGCACCGAGCTTTCGATGTGGAACAAGAACATCGACATTCTGGCAACTGGCTATTTCCTCGTGTCGCGCGAAGCCTTCCGCCTTTTCCGCAAGCAGAACCTCGGCGGCAACGTCGTGTTCGTCGCCTCCAAGAACGGCCTGGCATCGTCGCCGAACGCCGCTGCGTATTGCACGGCCAAGGCTGCCGAGATCCATCTCGCCCGTTGCCTGGCGCTTGAAGGCGCGGAAGCTGGCATTCGCGTCAACACTGTCAACCCGGATGCGGTCCTGCGCGGATCGAAGATCTGGAACGGCGAGTGGCGCGAACAGCGTGCGGCATCGTCGAAGATCGAAATCAACGAGCTGGAGGAGCACTACCGCAAGCGCTCCATGCTGAAGCTCAACGTCTTCCCTGAAGACATCGCCGAAGCAATCTACTTCCTGGCGTCGGATCTCTCGGCAAAGTCCACCGGCAACATCATCAACGTCGATGCCGGCAACGCGCAGAGCTTCCCGCGCTAAATCAAGTTGCTGCGGCGGGCGTCATGCCCGCCGCGTCTCATCCAAATATCTCGGGAGGAACTCATGGCCGAGTCCAAAATCGCGCAGGATGTGATTGCGCAGGAAAACGACAAGCGCGCATCCGCGCTCAAATCCGATTATGAAGCGCTGGGCGCCAATCTTTCGCGCCGTGGCGTAGACATTGAAAACATCACGCGCCGCGTCTCCGAATTCTTCGTGGCCGTTCCCTCTTGGGGCGTCGGCACCGGTGGCACGCGCTTTGCCCGCTTCCCGGGCACTGGCGAGCCGCGCGGCATCTTTGACAAGCTCGACGATTGCTCCGTCATCAACGAGCTGACGCGCGCCACGCCGAACGTCTCGCTCCACATTCCGTGGGACAAGACCGACGTCAAGGAATTGAAGGCAAAGGGCGATCAGCTCGGCCTCGGCTTCGACGCGATGAATTCCAACACCTTCTCCGACGCGCCCGGCCAGGCCCATTCCTACAAGTATGGATCGCTCAGCCACACCGACGCGGCAACCCGCGCGCAGGCCATCGAGCACAACATCGAATGCATCGAGATCGGCAAGGCGATCGGCTCCAAGGCGCTGACCGTCTGGGTCGGCGATGGCTCGAACTTCCCGGGCCAGAGCAACTTCACGAAGGCCTTCGAACGCTACCTCGCCTCGATGGCCGACATCTACAAGGCGCTGCCTGACGATTGGAAGCTGTTCTCCGAACACAAGATGTACGAGCCGGCCTTCTACTCGACGGTCGTACAGGACTGGGGCACCAACTACCTGATCGCCCAGACGCTCGGGCCGAAGGCGCACTGCCTTGTCGACCTCGGCCACCATGCGCCGAACACCAACATTGAGATGATCGTTGCCCGCCTGATCCAGTTCGGCAAGCTCGGCGGCTTCCACTTCAACGACTCGAAGTATGGCGACGACGACCTCGATGCCGGTTCGATCGAGCCTTACCGCCTGTTCCTCGTCTTCAACGAACTGGTCGAGGCCGAGCAGCGCGGCGTCAACGACTTCAACCCGGCACACATGATCGACCAGTCGCATAACGTGACCGATCCCATCGAAAGCCTGATCAACAGCGCCAACGAAATCCGCCGCGCCTACGCGCAGGCGCTGATTGTTGACCGCAAGGCTCTCACAGGCTTCCAGGACGAAAATGACGCCCTGATGGCGACAGAGACGCTGAAGCGCGGTTATCGCACCGATGTCGAGCCGATCCTGGCAGAAGCCCGCCGTCGCGCCGGCGGCGCGATCGATCCGGTCGCCACCTACCGCGTCAGCGGCTATCGCAAGAAGGTCGCCGCGGAGCGTCCTGCATCCGTCGGCGGCAGCGGCGGTATCATCTGAGCCTCCCAAGGCCTATCTCGCCGGGCCGCTGCTGAAAAAGCAGTGGCCCGGTTTCGTTTTGGGGAGTGCCCGGTGGCGAGATGTCGAGCCGCCTAGCGGGCTGGGACGGCCGGAGTACTCAGCTAAAGGATGTAGCTGATGGGATCGTTGCTGACGGGATGCGGAAAGACGCCCATCTCCACTCCGAAAACCGACTTCAGCACATCGAACCGCACGATTTCCGCCGGCGTCCCGTGTGCGGAGATTTGGCCGCTCTTCAGGGCGACGATTTCGTCACAATAGCGCGCCGCCAAATTGATATCGTGAAGGACGACGACGATCGTCAGTCCGCGCTCGTGGCTGATCTCTCGCAGGAGAGCCAGAACGCCGTCCTGATGCAGGAGATCGAGGGCTGACGTCGGCTCATCGAGAAGCAGGCATTGCGCATTCTGTGCGAGCATCATCGCAATCCATGCGCGCTGCCTCTCACCGCCCGACATGCTTGCGACGGAACTATCCGCGAAGCGCGCGAGATCGGTCCTATCGATTGCGTCTTCGACCAGCTTGCGGTCGCTGCTCGTGAACCGACCGAGCGTTCCATGCCAGGGGAAACGACCGAGGGCCACCAGTTCGCTGACGGTCATGCCATCGGTGTGCGGGGTAAACTGCGGCATGTAGGCGACCAAGCGCGCGAACGCGCGGCTGCCCCAATTTGTCAAGGCTTCGCCCTGCAGGCTGGCGGTGCCGGACGTCGGTGTGACCTGCCGCGCCATGATCTTCAGAAGCGTGCTCTTGCCGCTGCCGTTCTGGCCCACCAAGCCATAGACGCGTCCGCGCTCAAGTGTCAGGTCTATTCCCGAAAGGATGGTCTTTCCTTCCGCGCGATAGGTAATCTGCGACATGGTGAGGAATGGCGTGGACATGTGCGGTATCTCTAGCTGGCTCTCGGGTGCCGAACACGGCGACTAGCGCTCTGCTAAACTTTACCAACTTTGTCAACTTACCAGTGCTATTCAGCACGCTTTATTGAGTTGGACTCAGCCGATGGCCACGTCCATTGCGCCGAGCCAGCGGCCCTCGAGCCATCAGGCTGTCGCGTAGACGAGGCCCCTGGTTTCGAGGGCGACCGGATAGAAGATCGCGCGGGCTGGGTCAAAGCCATAGTCCCCTTCGAACGTGGCCGCGTCCGCCGCGAGTTTGGCCACCGAGCCGATGATGAAGTCGACCTTTTCGTCCGATAGCAGCACGCTGAAGTTCAGCCGCGTGAAACCGGGCTTCTGCATCTCGTCGCCAGCCAGAATGGCCGACCGGATGCGCTCGGATTGTTGCGCATCGATATCGAGGAGCCGGTGCACGTAAGGTCCAGCGCAGGCGCAGCCTCCGCGTGCCTGTATGCCGAAACGATCGCTGAGCATGCGGGTAATCAGTTGCTGATGCACGTATCCGCCGCTGCCGTTTCTGACACGGAAGGAAAAGATCGGCAGCCGCTCGGGGCCGGGAAGCCCCAGGAGTTCCAGCTGTGGAACGTCGCGCCAGGCCGAAAACGCGCGCTGCGTCAGTTCACGATTGCGCTTCTGCATTCGATCCATGCCGATGGCGTCTTTGACGATGAATGCAAGTGCTGCCCTGATATCGCCGACGACATTCGGCGTGCCTGCTTCTTCGCGTGTCTCCAAGCTGTCGCTGTAGTCATGGCGCTCCGGGCTGACGAACTTGACGGTCCCGCCGCCGGGCCATGATGGTTTTGTCGCGACAATGCTATCACGGCGTACGATCAAGATCCCTGATGCCCCGGGCCCGCCAATGAACTTATGCGGTGACACCGCGATGGCATCGATGTCTGCCGCGTCGCCCGGCGTCATCGATATTGGCAGATACGGGCCGGCGCCCGCGAAGTCCCAGATCATTTTGGCGCCTGCCGCCTTCACCACGCGTGTGATACCGGCGACGTCGCTGGCTATGCCAGAAATGTTCGAGGCTGCGGAGAGCGTGCAGATGGTTGGGCGCGTCGAGGCGCCCCGAAGGGCGTCTTCCAGCTGGGAAAGATCCGGACCGCCGGTCGGAGCCTCGGCCAGTTCGATGATCTCCGCGCCGCTCTCGCGCCAGGGAAGAATGTTGGAATGGTGCTCGTAGGGTCCGATGATGATCCGTACAGCTTTGCCTGCCACGGCGGCCTCGCGCACGCCAAAAAGCGCAACAAGTCGGTTGAGACCGGCGGTCGCACCGGATCCGGTGAAAATCACCGCGTGCTCCTGCGTCGCGCCACAGAACTCGCCGATCATCGCCCGCGCTTCGCGCCGCATCCGGGTCATGAACCCGCCGCAGAACGATGCTTCGGTGTGACTGTTGGCGTAGTAGGGCAGAACCTCCTCAAGCACGAAGGTTTCGATCTGGCGCAGTGCCCGACCGGAAGCAACGTAGTCGGCGTAGACGAGGTTCTTCATCCCATAGGGGCCCTCCACCTGAGCCGTGGCGCCGATCAGGCCGTCGCGCAGGTCGGTCATGACCGAGCCGGCCGCCAAGGCATGGCGAAAACGGGCCAGCGGAGTAGAGTTTTCACCCGGATGACAAGGGACAGCTTGGGCCTGCATTTCGAACGTCCTCCCGCGTGTAGGTATTGACGTCGAATCTAATCTGCTTCAGGCTCAAAAAACTCACCTATTTTTTGGCATTTTTATTACGGATTGGGTCGTATGATCGAGCAGGCGGCAAAAATAGATGTTTTTGATCTGAAGATTTTGACCACGTTGCAGAAGGATTCGGGGCTTTCGCAGCGGGATCTGGCCGCAGCGGTCGGCCTGTCCCAAAATGCATGCTGGCGGCGGCTTCAACGATTGCATTCCATAGGCATGATCCGGGGCTCGCACGCCAACATCGATCTGAGCGCGCTTGGGCTTGATCTGACGGTGTTCGTGATGATCCGCACCCGTCACCATTCCAGGGAATGGATCGAAAGCTTCAGAAAGCACGTCGAACAGCTGCCCGAGGTGATCGATTTCTACAGGATCGGCGGCGACTGGGATTACCTCATCAAGGTCGTGACGAGGGGCATGGCGGGCTACGACACCTTCTACCAGAAGCTCGTCGCAAGCTTCGACCTGGCGACCGTCACGGGCATCTTCTCGATGGAAGCAATCATCAACAACCGGCCGCTCGACCTTAGCCGCATTCGATAGACGCGGCTAACACCTCAACCGGGCCTAATCCAGCATCACCATGAAGGCCGGTATCTGCTCCTCGAAAAACCGCGAGAAGGATGCGATCCGCGGTGGCAAGGCCTGGTAGGGAGGATAATAGAGCGTCAGCCAGAGTTCCGGCGGCGACCAGCCGCGCAGGACATGCACGAGGCGGCCGCTCCTGATGTGCTCGGCGATATTAAATCCCGGCAGCATCGCGACACCCGCACCGTCGGCGGCCATATCGGCAAGAACCTCGCCGTTGTTGGCGCTGAATGCCCGGCCGGCCGCGATGGTGATACTTGAGCCCCCATCTGACAGGACCCAGTTTTCCCGACGGCTCTCGCCGCTATAGGCCAGACAATCATCCGGCGTCAGTTCGCTCGGATGTTCCATTTCCGTGAACCGGCTTCCCGGCGCCGCCACGAGGATCCTGGGCACGACGCGTATCTTTCGCCAGATGGTAAACTTGTCGGAAGGCGCCGACGAGATGCGGATCGCGAGGTCATAGTCGTCGTCGACGATATTGACCAAGCCGTCCGAGAGCGAAATCTCGAAGCACATTTTTGGGTAAAGTTCGCGAAACCCCGATAGAATGGGAGGCAGCACCGTCTTGCCGAACCAGGTCGGCGCGCTGATCCGCAGTCGCCCCTGGTCGGCCTTGTGGGCGTTCTTGACGTCACGTCGAGCGCTCTCGAGCGCTTCGACCGCCGGCTGGATCTGTGCGGCAAACACCGCACCATCCGTTGTCAACGACACTTGGCGGGTCGTACGCACGAACAGCTGGACGCCAAGGTCGTCTTCCAGTGCCGCGATCGCTCGCGTGACGGCCGCCGGGGTCATGTCAAGTTCGCGGGCGACCTGCGCGAAGTTGCGCTTCTCGGCGGCCAGCAGGAAGGTTTTCAGGGCTTTATAGTCATTCATCTCGATTATTTCAAAAAACGCAATTCAATCGAGAGAAATATTGCAATTCCGGCGATCAATCAACCCGCCTATATCTCTGTACATCGAAACGGCAACGCAGAAAGGCACGGGCCATGATCAAGGATATCAAGGGACTGCATCACGTCACCTCCATGGCGTCGGATGCGCAGCAGAACAACAAGTTCTTCACCAACACGCTCGGCCTTCGCCGGGTAAAGAAGACCGTCAACTTCGACGAACCCAGCGTCTACCACCTCTACTACGGCGACGAAAATGGTACGCCCGGCACGGTCATGACGTACTTTCCGTTCCCGCACATGATGACGGGCCGACCGGGTGTTGGCGAGGTTGGCGAAACCCAGTTCTCCATCCCCAAGGGTTCGCTGGCCTTCTGGAAGGAGCGCCTCATCGCTCAGAACGTCGGCGGCCTCCAGACAGACACGGTCTTCGGCGATAACCGGCTGCGGTTCATCGGTCCTGACGGCGACGGCTTCGCTCTGGTCGAGAAGAACGACGATAGCAGGGCGCCATGGCTGGCAGAGGGCATTTCCGCAGACAACGCGATCCGCGGCTTTTCAGGCGCTCGCTTCAACCTTCGCGATACGGCCGCAACCGAAGAGCTCCTGAGCTTCATGGGCTATGAGCGCGCCGATGCCGAGGCCGACGTCAAGCGGTTCATCATCCCGGGCGGCAACGGTGCCGATACGATCGACCTTGCGACCCTTCCCAACACGCCGTTTGCGCGCCAGGGTGCCGGCTCGGTTCATCACATCGCCTTTGCGGTCGATAACCGAGAAAAGCAGCTCGAAGTGCGCAAGGCTCTGATGGACACGGGCTACCAGGTAACACCGGTCATCGATCGCGATTACTTCTGGGCCATCTACTTCCGGACGCCCGGCGGGATCCTGTTCGAGATCGCCACCAACGAACCCGGTTTCGACCGCGACGAGGATACCGCTCACCTCGGCGAAGCACTGAAGCTGCCGAACCGGTATGAGCCATTCCGCGACAAGATCGAGGCCAGCCTGGCTCCGCTTGCCGCATAACGTCCGGCGCATCTGATTAGCGCCAGCAAACAAGATATAGTCTGCCTTTGACAGGCTGCCTGAGGGCAGGCAGCCGACCACCGAAGGCTTGTCATTTTCAAATGCCAAACATGGCACCAAAATCTAAATGGAGTAGTCAAATGTCCAAGCTCGAAGTCCTGACCCCCGCAAACAGCCAGCTCATCTTCATCGACCAGCAGCCGCAGATGGCCTTCGGCGTACAATCGATCGACCGCCAGACGCTCAAGAACAACGTCGTCGGTCTCGCCAAGGCGGCCAGGATCTTCGATATTCCAACCACCATCACCACCGTGGAAACGGGGTCCTTCTCGGGCCACACCTATCCGGAACTGCTCGCCGTATACCCGGAGAATGACATTCTCGAGCGCACGTCGATGAACTCCTGGGATGACCAGAACGTCCGCGATGCGCTGGCGCATAATGCCGCGAGCGGCCGCAAGAAGATTATCGTTTCGGGCCTCTGGACCGAAGTCTGCAACACGACGTTCGCCCTGTCTGCCCTGCACGACGTACCCGATTATGAGATCTACATGGTTGCCGACGCCTCCGGCGGAACCTCTGCCGACGCACACAAATATGCGATGGACCGCATGGTCCAGGCCGGTGTCATTCCGGTCACCTGGCAGCAGGTCCTGCTCGAATGGCAGCGCGACTGGGCTCGGCGGGAAACCTACGATGCGGTTACGGCCCTGGTGAAAGAACATTCCGGCGCCTACGGCATGGGTATCGATTACGCCTACACCATGGTTCACAAGGCCGCCGAGCGGGTCACGCACGGCAAGCGCATCGGGCCGAACCCCGCAAAGTAAGCATTTTAGGAAAGCCGCTCTGACGAGAATACCGTCAGAGCGGCAGCCGTTTCACATCAGGAAAAATGTCATGAAACTCTACCTCATGTCGCTTGGCGCCGGGTTGCTGGTCGGTATTGTCTACAGCCTTCTCAACGTTCGTTCGCCAGCGCCGCCGGTCATAGCCCTGATCGGTCTTCTGGGTATCCTCGTCGGCGAGCAGATCATTCCCCTCGCAAAAAGCCTGTGGGGCAGGGAGCCGGCCGTCGTCTCCTGGATTGGCCAGGTCAAGCCTCACATGTTCGGCCATCTGCCGAAGGCAGAAAACCGTGATGACGTTGTCGTGTCTCGCCAAGCGCGGCCCAACTCTGATAGCTGACGCGGCAGGAGGAGATTCGTCTTGCGGCAGGTGTGTGCCCGGCGCAAGGCTTTGATTTCAATCTTAATAATGAAGCCTGGAGCATATCTCATGTTCGCCGACCTCATACTCCACCACGGTCTTTTCACAACGCTCGATCGCAGCAATCCAACCGCAAGTGCCGTCGCCATCAAGGACGGGACATTCCTGGCCGTCGGTGGCGACAAGGAGATCATGGCTCATGCCGGTCCCGATACGAAGGTCATCGACCTGAAGGGCAAGCGCGTGCTTCCCGGGCTGATCGACAACCACACCCACGTCGTTCGCGGCGGGCTGAACTTCAACATGGAGCTGCGCTGGGACGGCGTGCGGTCGCTTGCCGACGCGATGGACATGCTGAAGCGTCAGGTCGAGATCACGCCGGCGCCGCAATGGGTGCGCGTGGTTGGCGGCTTCACCGAGCACCAGTTCGTCGAGAAGCGTCTTCCCACGATCGACGAGATCAACGCCATCGCGCCCGACACCCCGGTGTTCCTTCTGCATCTCTACGACCGGGCGCTGCTGAACGGCGCAGCCCTCCGCGCGGTTGGCTACACCAGGGATACACCAAACCCGCCGGGCGGCGAGATCACTCGCGACGCCAACGGCAATCCGACCGGGATGCTGCTCGCCAAGCCGAATGCCGGCATTCTCTACTCGACGCTTGCCAAGGGGCCGAAGCTGCCTTTCGAGTATCAGGTCAATTCGACGCGCCACTTCATGCGCGAACTCAACCGTCTCGGTGTCACCGGCGTCATCGATGCGGGGGGCGGCTTCCAGAATTATCCCGACGACTACGAAGTCATCCAGACGCTGTCTGACGAAGGCCAGATGACCGTTCGGCTCGCCTACAATCTCTTCACCCAGAAGCCGAAGGCCGAGAAGGAGGACTTTCTCAACTGGACGTCTTCGGTCAAATACAAGCAGGGAACCGATTACTTCCGGCACAACGGCGCCGGCGAAATGCTCGTCTTCTCCGCCGCCGACTTCGAAGACTTCCGCCAGCCACGCCCTGACATGCCGCCGGAGATGGAAGGTGAACTCGAGGAGGTTGTGCGCGTTCTCGCCGAGAACCGCTGGCCATGGCGCCTTCACGCCACCTACGACGAGACGATTTCGCGAGCGCTTGATGTGTTCGAGAAGGTGAACCAGGACATTCCGCTCGAAGGCCTCAATTGGTTCTTCGATCATGCCGAAACGATCTCCGACCACTCGATCGACCGCATCGCGGCGCTTGGCGGCGGCATCGCCACCCAGCACCGCATGGCGTACCAGGGCGAATATTTCGTCGAGCGCTACGGCCACGGCGTGGCAGAGGCCACACCGCCGATCGCGCGCATGCTTGAGAAGGGCGTCAATGTCTCTGCCGGCACGGACGCGACCCGCGTCGCCTCCTATAATCCCTGGGTCTCGCTTTCCTGGATGATTACCGGCAAGACGGTGGGCGGCATGCAGCTTTACCCGCGCGCCAACTGCCTCGACCGCGAAACGGCGCTGCGCATGTGGACAGAGAAGGTCACCTGGTTCTCGAACGAAGAGGGAAAGAAGGGCAGGATCGAAAAGGGCCAGTTCGCCGACCTCGTCGTGCCGAGCAAGGACTTCTTCGCCTGTGCGGAAGATGAGATCTCCTTCCTGACAGCGGATCTGACCATGGTTGGCGGCAAGATCGTCTACGGCGCCGGTGACTTCAAGGCACTCGACGAAAGCAATATTCCCCCAGCCATGCCCGATTGGTCACCTGTTCGCCGGTTCGGCGGCTACGCTGCCTGGGGCGAGCCGGAAGGCGCGGGACGACACTCGCTGCGCCGCACGGCGATCGCCTCTTGCGGCTGCGCCAATGATTGTGGTGTCCATGGCCACGATCACGCAGGCGCCTGGACGTCAAAGTTGCCGATCTCGGACCTCAAGGGCTTCTTCGGGGCGCTCGGCTGCTCCTGCTGGGCGGTGTAAACCGAGCGAACTCGTTATGAGGCTTACCGAACGGGCAGCAGATCGCTGCCCGTTTTTTGCTTTCCGTGCCCGCGCCGACAAGCGATCCGTTGAGTTCAAACGACTATTGCGTAATTCGCAATTAAATCGAAACTATTGATGCAATTGTTGTCGGCAATCTTTCAGGCCAATATCACTCCATCAGACGAACACAGCGCCGCTTCAAACAAGCAGCGAAGATCGCAGGAGCAGAAAATGACCAACCATTCTTTATCTCTTACTCGCCGCCACGCACTGCTTTCTGGAGCTGCCGTTGCCGCTTCCATTGCATTTCCTCAGTTCAACTCCGCCGCCAACGCGGCTTCCTCCTCTACCTCCACCTCAATCGAAGGAAACAAGACCATGGGCTTTATCACCACCAAAGACGGCACCGAAATCTTCTACAAGGACTGGGGTTCCAAGGACGCTCAGCCGATCATGTTCCATCATGGCTGGCCACTGTCGTCGGACGACTGGGATGCGCAGATGCTGTTCTTCCTCTCCAAGGGCTACCGCGTTATTGCTCACGATCGCCGCGGCCACGGCCGCTCGGCTCAGGTCTCCGACGGCCATGACATGGATCACTATGCCTCGGACGCCTTCGCGGTCGTCGAGGCCCTCGACCTCAAGAACGTCATCCATATCGGACACTCGACAGGTGGTGGCGAAGTCGCCCGCTATGTCGCCAAACACGGCGAGCCGGCCGGTCGCGTCGCCAAGGCTGTTCTGGTTTCCGCCGTTCCGCCGCTGATGCTGAAGACGGACGCCAATCCTGAAGGCCTGCCGATCGAGGTCTTCGATGGTTTCCGTGCAGCCCTTGCCGCAAACCGCGCGCAGTTCTTCCGCGATGTTCCGGCAGGACCGTTCTACGGCTTCAACCGCGACGGCGCCAAGGTTCAGGAGGGCGTTATCCAGAATTGGTGGCGGCAGGGCATGATGGGCGGCGCCAAGGCGCATTATGACGGCATCAAGGCCTTTTCCGAAACGGACCAGACCGACGACCTGAAGTCGATCTCCGTCCCGACGCTCGTCCTGCACGGCGAGGATGACCAGATCGTACCGATTGCCGACTCTGCTCTGAAATCTGCGAAGCTTCTGAAGAACAGCACGCTGAAGACCTATCCCGGCTTCTCGCATGGCATGCTGACTGTCAATGCCGACGTGCTGAACGCAGATCTTCTGGCTTTCATCAAGGCATAACAACCCAAGCATTGGTCCGCCGCCGCTCGCAGGCGGTGGACCTCCCCCGGCAAAGAACAGAAACGATCGGATAGCCTCATGAAATCCCCCTCCCTCCCGCTTCTGCTGAGTTTCAACGGCGGCTACGTCGACACGCTTGGCTTCCTCGCCCTTTCCGGGCTGTTTACCGCCCATGTAACCGGCAACTTCGTGACCTTCGGCGCGACGGTTGCGCTCGGCACGGCCGGCGCCCTTCCCAAGCTTCTAGCCCTTCCGGTCTTCTGTGTAGTCGTCTTTCTATCTCGCCTAGCAGGCATCTGCCTGCAGCGGCGGAACCTGCCGGTGGTCAGGCCGCTTCTCTTCGTCAAATTCCTGCTGCTGGCCGCTGTTGGCGCCTATGCCCTCTATCATGGCACGTTTGTTGCCAGCGAAAGCCTTGTCATGCTGGTCGTCGGCATGACGCTTGTCTCAGCCATGGCAATCCAGAATGCCGTCCACCGGGCGCATTTCCCCAAGGCGCCGCCGTCGACGCTGATGACGGGAACGACAACCCAGATCATGCTGGATCTGGCGGATCTCCTGGTCGGCGTCAAAGGCGAACAGACCACCGCGGCGGCGGCCCGTATCAAGCGGATGATTGTCGCCGTGATCGCCTTTGCCGTTGGCTGCGGGCTCGGAGCGCTCGGCTTCATTGTAGCTCCCGCCGCTGCCTTCGTTGTGCCTGCCGTTACCGCCGCCCTGGGATTGTTCCTCAACCCGGCGGGCTCGGAAGGCTAAGCCCTCACCGGCGATCAATTCGGAAAATGTTCGACATGCGTTTCGGCCGTCCGGCCGAAATAGAGGACACGGCGGCCGCTGAATGAGACCATGTAGCCCGCGCACCCAGCCGCCTTCACCTGCTCGCAAAAGGCGTTGTAACTGTAATCTGGCGGATTCGCCTGCGCCCAGCGGACCAATCGCGCGACAGCAATCGGATCAAAGGCGGCGGCGACCGGAGCGTTGGGCGCTTTCATGTCGAACATCACGCTATCCCCGTCGGGCATGTAATAGACTTGGCTATTGCGCCGATAATCCACGCTGTAGCCTTCGAAGCCCGCCTTGATCAGTCGGCCCACGATTTCCGGGAAACTGAGAGTGCCGTCGTGGGCGGCATCGAGGCAGGTTTTGGCAATCGACATGCGTTCCGCGTCCATCGCGGTGATCCTTACTTTTTGAGGTCCCGTAAATCTGGAAATGCTTATTCCACGGGAATATCAGTCAATCCCCGTCGCTCGATAAGGGCTTTCAATATCCGTTCGAGCGATGCATGTTCGTCGGCACTCAGAACGCCGAAGTATTCGGTGTCATTCTGATCGGCGAGGGAGGCCAGGCGTGGCACCTTGTTGCGCCCGTCCTCTGTGAGGAAGAGGCTGTGTGCCCGCTTATCCCTCTCATTGTCGGTGCGCCCGACAAGGCCTTTTGCTAGGAGCCGATCGGCCAGCTTGCTGATCGCCCCCTTGGTCATTCCCATTTTTTCGGCCAATGCCGATGGCGCCAGCGCTTCTGCGTCGTACAGCGAACGCATGAAGACCCATTCGGCGACGGTGACGTCTTCCGCGGCAATCTTTCTGGCAAAGTCATATGAGACGGCGTTCGAAACCATCCTCATCCAGTAGCCAGTGTGTTTCTTCAGATCGGAGACAGGCAACGCGACAACCTCATTTGTTGACAAGGAAACTAAACCGATATGGTTTCCTAGTCAACCAATATCGTCGACCGTATACCGAGAGGCGGTGGCGCTGCCCGTAGACGGTCATTTGTTTCCGCCGATGGGTCAAACAGAAAGGGCCGCCGCTTCATCAGCGACGGCCCTTGCAGGGGCAGGGAAAAGCCCGAAACTCAGCAATAGCTGCAGGTCGCAGCCGGATTGTTCGAAATCACGTTCAGGAACTTGCTCACGGGGGAGACGCGTTGCTCGCGTTTGCGGGCCGCGGTCTCGAGGAGTTGCTTGAAATCGTCAAGCTTCACGCCATCGGCGCGCATCACCATGGCGATCAGTGGGTCGCGAAGGGCTTCGGATATTGTCAGGTCGTTTCTGGTCTTTGTCATGGCGCATTCCTCCTTTCGTGGGCAGTCGCCCGTGTTCCACTCCTGTTGCAATGCCCTCTCGGCATTGACTTCCGCAAGAAGTGGTGTTACCGGTAAGTAACAATGCATTTGTTACCGATCGGTCACATGGATGTCAAGGACCTTGTCCTCAAAAAAATCAGAAACTTCGAGCGTTCTATCTTTGGCTAACACAAACGAAAAGATCCCCCCGCGGGAGCGAATTGTGTCCACCGCAGCCGAGCTTTTTCGCGAGCACGGTATTCGCGGGATTGGCGTTGATGCCATCGCTGACGCAGCGCTGACCAACAAGATGACACTCTACCGTCACTTCGGCTCCAAGGACGAACTCGTGTGCGAAACATTGCGCCGCGCTTCGGAAAAGGCAGAGGCGATCTGGCGTGATCTCGAGGCGGCCCATCCGGGTGAGCCGCGCGCGCAGTTGGTCGCTTGGGTGGAAGCCCGGACCCAGAGCCTTTGCGGTCAGCATGTCGGCTGTGACCTGGCCAACGCGGCCATCGAGCTGAAAGGCGAGGGGCATCCGGCCTATGGCGTCATCGAGCGCCACAAGGCCGAACAGCGCGACAGGCTTGAGGCACTCTGTCTTGCAGCCGGTGCGCGCGAACCCAAACTCCTTGCTGATACGCTGACCCTTCTCCTGGAGGGGGCGCGCGTGACGCATCAGGCAATGGGAAGCGACAGCTGTTGCAGCCATTTTTCCAACGCCTGCAATGCGGCGATCACGGCTTTCGCCTGATTTGCCGGCCCGTTCGTTGGAACCTTACCGCTTTGCGGCCGTTTTCCAGTATCTGGAAAGCACAAGTGAAGCGCCGAGATGAACTACACTTATCTCCATCACCTGTATCGCAAGCGGGCCGAGTTGGAAGCAAAGCTCGAGTTGTATGATGCGCGCGATTGCTTCGGAGATGAAGAGATCAACGACGGCACGGGAGACGATCTTCGTCTACGGCTCGAAGAGATCGCCGAGGAAATCGAACAGCTGGAACACTCGCCATCCGCCTAGGAAGCCGCGTCCAGCAGCTGTATGGTGCGCTCGTCGAAGACGCCGTTGAAGAAGCGATCGATCACCGAATGAAACGGCGATCCATGATCGCTGATCGCGGCAAACAGGGTCATGCACGAGCAGAGCTTCAGATCATCAGGAGAGCCGAAGATATCATGCGCGGAGACGCCGGTGTTGCCCAACACGGCCTCGACACAGCGGACCAGTCGGCTGCCGAGGATTGGATCGGCCAGATAGGCCGTCGCCTCCTCCGCGGAGCGGATCGCATATTTTTCCGCCATGAAGGACGTACCGAGCCCCGCAATCTGAGGGAAGATGAACCACATCCAGTGTGACCGCTTGCGTCCCGACCTGAGCTCTTCCAGAGCCCTGGCGTAGACGCCATTCTGTGCGTCGATAAAGCGGTCGAGATCGTAGTCGATGACAGCGGACATGTCCGGCCCTCCCTTGCACCTAACTATATCGGCAATCGGGGATTTCCATGCCCTTGGAGTCTGATCAGCAGGACTTGTCGGGGTAGGGGCTATGCTCGCGGCAAAAATCGACCGCTGGAAGGGATTCGGAAATCGCGCCGACGGTCTGGGTGTCGATTGGAGATGCCAGAGGCCCACCCAGATGAACTGTCAGGGCTGCAATGCCGAGTAGTATCAATGCTCCAAAAACAAGAAGTGTTTCGCCGAGGGAAAGGCGATTTGCGCCGATTTGCCGGGCGTGTTCGACATATTCATATTCAGCCTCACTGCCTGTCTGTCCATCCGCTGTGTGACGATGCACCAAATTGCCCGTCGCCGGATCCCAAATCTCGCTGCTAGCCATTTCTAAAACTCCTATATAGCACCAGCCGCCTGGGCCGACGCAGTCGGACCGGCGGTTTGCGCACGCGACCCCCATGTGTGTTGGCAGCCGACAAAGTGAAAGACCGAATACACAAACTCAGTGTTCATAAAATCGAACCAATCGGTTTGATCTGGTTTCTGGGCTTGGCTCGAAGCAGAAATTCGGCTTAGGTCGGGCACCATCCAATTTCTCGGATAACCCTATGACGAAAACATTTGGCTCGATGTCGGTAGCGCAGCTTTCCGTTCTCATCCAGAGTGCCGCGGTCGATCCGGTCGAGGTGACTGAAGCGGTTATCGATGGGATCGAGCGTCATCCAGACCAGTCGATCTTCACCACCTTGCTCAAGGATCGGGCGCTGACGGAGGCAAAAGCATCGTCTGCGCGCCTGAAGGCTGGGCGCTCGCTCGGGGTGCTCGATGGAATTCCGATCGCCTGGAAGGATCTCTTCGATATCGAGGGGCGCGCGACGACGGCCGGCTCGACGATACTTGCCAAAGCGCCGGCGGCGAAAACGGATGCAGCAGTCGTCGCCGCCTTGAAGCAGGCCGGCATGATTTCACTCGGCTGCACCAATATGAGCGAGTTCGCCTTCTCGGGCCTCGGCGTCAATCCGCACTACGGAACACCGCACAATCCGCATGGCCGAGATGTGCCCCGCATTCCCGGCGGTTCGTCGTCAGGCGCCGGCGTCGTGGTCGCGGCCGGGCTTGCGCCCGTGGCCATGGGAACAGATACGGGCGGATCCGTACGCATCCCGGCAGCTTTCAACGGCATCGTTGGCTACAAGGCAACGCGCGGCCGCTATTCCATGGATGGAGTGTTTCCACTGGCGAAAAGCCTCGATTCGCTCGGCCCGCTTTGCCGGACCGTCCAGGATGCGGTGTGGATCGACGCGGCAATGAGAGGTCTGACAGCCCCGAATGTCGACCATGGCGCAATCAACGGGATTGATATCGTCGTGCCGACGAACGTTGTTTTCGAGGGAGCGGAGGCCGGTGTCGTTGCCGCCTTCGAGGCCGCGCTCGAGCGATTGGCCAAAGCGGGAGCCAGGATCAGCAGGGTCACCATCCCGGCCTTCGACGAGATACTCGATGTGATGGCCAAGCATGGGGCGCTGGCAACTGCCGAAGCCTTCGCCCTGCATCGCGAGCGCCTGGCGGGGCCGGAGGTCGCCGGCATGGATCCTCGCGTGGTCATGCGTACCCGGCTCGGCGAGACGATCAGCTTGCCCGACTATCTCGCACTGCTCGAAGCGCGCGAACGTCTGATAGATAACGTTGAACGGTTGCTCGCCAACAGCTTTGTCGCATTCCCCAGTGTCGCCCATGTTGCGCCACCGATTGCGCCGCTCGAGGTCGACGACGCGCTTTTTGTCTCGACCAACGGCAAGACGCTCCGCAATACCATGCTCGGAAACTTCCTGGACTGGTGCGGTGTGTCGATCCCCTGCGGCACCGGCGACGCCGAAATGCCCGTCGGTCTCCTGCTTTCTGCAGTCGGGAACCGTGACGAGGCGCTGCTCGGAATGGCACTTTCGGCAGAAGCGGTGGTTCGGGGAGATTTCGTTTGAAATTCCAAGGCGTTGCTGCCTAGATAGGCGAGGAGCGAGGAGGAGAATGCATGGCTCAGAATCTGGAAAATGGACGGTTCGCCGTTTCGACGTGGTCGCTGCACCGACTTTTGGGGGCGACCTATCCCTACAGCCCGGACCCGGATAAGAGCGCCGCGCGCAAGGAACCCTATGGGCCGGGTGCTGCCGAACTGATCGAGATCCCCAAGCAGCTGGCTGATCGGGGGATTGGTCGGCTCGAGATGTGCTCTTTCCATCTGCCGAGCCTTGACCGCGCCTATATCGCGGAACTGCGCGACGCGCTGGCGCGCTCCGGCGTGCGGTTGCAGACGCTGCTCGTCGAGGATGGCGATCCGAGCAACCTACAGACAGCTGAGCGCGACATCCGTTGGATTGCGGGCTGGGTCGAGATTGCTGCAGCGCTCGGCGCGGACAACATGCGCGTCATTGCAGGAAAACAGGCGCCGACCGACGAGAACTTGACCCGGGCGGCCGGGCATCTTTCCTGGCTGGCGGCTCAGGCGCAGGGAAGCGGCGTGCGTGTCGTCACCGAAAACTGGTTCGATCTGCTGCCGTCGCCCCGTGAGATGAATTGGCTGCTCGATCGCACTGGCGGCGAGATCGGGCTCAACGGCGATCTCGGCAATTGGTCGGCGCCGGCGAAATATGCCGGCCTCGCCGATATCATGCGCCGCGCCGAAATCTGCCACGCCAAGGCAGACTACAACGCGTCCGGCCTCGATGCCGATGATTATCGCAGGTCACTCGAAGCGTGCCGGCAGGCTGGATACGAAGGCCCCTATACGCTGATCTACGATTCTCCGTTCTTCGCCGACGAGTGGGACGGGATTTTGCTGCAGAAGGCGTTTATCGAAGAGTTTTATGAGGAAAAGCGGCGAGCCGTGGGCTGAGCTGCAAAAAGGAGACTGGCATGAGCGGTTCAACCACGATCGAGGGCTTCGCGAAGCGGATCAGAAGCGGCGAGGGCGGTGGAATGATTTCCGCCTGGGTCGGAATTCCGGATCCCCTGTTCGTCAACCATCTGGCGCAGGAAGCCTTCGATGCGGTTGTGCTGGATCTGCAACACGGCGTCTGGGACATGGCGGCGGCCGCTAACGGCATCGGCCAGGGGCGTTTGGCTGGTAAGCCGGTGGTAGCGCGTATTCCGGTCGGCGATTTTGCCCTGGCATCACGACTGCTCGACGCGGGCGCTTCCGGCATTATCGCGCCGATGATCAACTCGGTCGCCGACGCTGAGGCATTTGCCAAGGCAACGAAGTATCCGCCGCTCGGCGAGCGCAGCTGGGGGCCGACGCTGGCCGTCAACCACACGGGTCTTTCGCCAAGCACCTATCTCGCGACCGCGAATGAAGAGACCGTGGCTATCGCGATGATCGAGACGCGAGCGGCGCTCGATGCCGCAGATGAAATTCTGCGCGTGAAAGGCATCGACGGCATCTTCGTTGGGCCGTCCGATCTGTCGATCGCGCTGTCGAACGGGGCCAAGCTCGCGCCCGACACGCCGGAGATGGATGCCGTTCTCAAGCATCTCATCGCGCGATGCCGTGCGCATGGAAAATTCGCCTGCGTCTTCGGAAGCAACGGTGAACGGGCTGGCGAACTGCTGAAAATGGGCTTTGATTTCGTCATTGCCGGCGCGGACACGCAACAGCTGCGTTCTGGCGCCGCCAGTGCGATCGCGGCGGCGCGCAAGGTCCAGGCGGGCTGAGTTACCGCACGCCCAACCAGATGACGTGGCGGGCTCCGCCACGTTTTCCGTTTGCGCGCGTATTGATCGCTTCGACCTGAAAGCCGCAATCGCGCATCCGGCGGGTGAAGCTGGCATCGGGACCGGACGACCAGACGGCAAGGACACCGCCTTTTCGCAAGGCATCGCGGGATGCGCGCAGTCCGTTGAAATCATAAAGGCCGTCGTTGGATCGTCGCGTCAGGCCATCAGGCCCGTTGTCGACGTCGAGAAGGATGGCGTCGAATTTCGCCTTGCTGGAGCGGATGAGGGCACTGACATCGCCTTGATGGATCGTGACGCGCGGGTCGTCGAGACAACCCTTGAACACTTCGGCCATCGGACCACGCGCCCAGGCGATGACGGCTGGCACGAGCTCGGCAACGACGACACTGGCATCCGGCTGCAGAATGGCGAGCGCCGCGCGCAGCGTGAAGCCCATGCCGAGGCCACCGATCAGGATCTGCGGCCGAGCCCGATCCTTGATCCTGTCGTGGGATAGCGTCGCAAGCGCTTCTTCCGATCCGCTCAAGCGGCTGTTCATCAGCTCGTTGGAGCCGAGCATGATTGAAAACTCGCTGCCGCGCTGCTTCAGGCGCAATTCGCCGGCCTCTCCGGGAATGGGAGCGGAATCGAGCTGGATCCAGGGGAGCATGTCGGTCGGGCCTCGCGTTGAAGCCGCCCCGTAGCACAAAACAACACCGCCGCGAACCTTAAACAAGGATCGCGGCATCATGGCGTGTTCTGCAGACTACCGGTTATCCACGCATGCCGGGTTGGTCGTCCTGGTGTGGCGCTGGTTTGGCGGGCAGGTCCACTGGATGGATTTTGGCGTATTGGTGGTGCTACCCGTTTCGAAGGCATCGAACGGGATGGCGAAGCCTCCACTGGGCGCTTCGTCTCCACGTGACGTCCCGAGCGGAGCGGAACCATCGAAGCGGCCGCTGCTGTCCATGCCCATGTTGGCCTGGGCGAAGATGCTGCCGGCAAAGCCAAGTGTGATGATTGAGGTCATTGCGATAAGCTTGTACATGATCGAAACCTCTTCGCGTTCTTTGAACAGGTAAAAAGATAGCGCGCGAACCGGTCTTGGACCAGAGACGCGCGTTACCTATTTCGTACTGCTCTAGCGCGCCGCCCAGTTCGCGCCGCGGCGGAAAATGGTCCGCATTTGAGGCACCGAAAACTCCTTGGCTTGGTGCCCGAGCGAAGAGTAGAAGACGCGTCCCTTGCCATACTTGCGCTTCCAGGCAACGGGCATCACGACACCGTCGATCCAGTAGGCGTGATCACCCGTAAATGTGGTTGTTGCCAGCACTTCGTTCGAGGGATCGACGTGCATGTAGTACTGCTCGGAGGTGTAGGGGAAATCGGCGATCCCTTCCATGACCGGATCGTCAGGACGGGTGATGTTGACGGTGTAGTCGATGATGTTGCCGGGATGGGCAACCCACTGGCCACCGACAATGAACTGGTATTCCACGCAATCGCGGAAGCTGTCGCCTGCGCCGCCATGGCAGCCGGCCAGGCCGACCCCACCCTCGATGGCGGCTGCAAGGTTCTTGATCTCTTCCTTTTCGATCTTCGACATGGTGACGATCGGGACGACCAGCGAAAGGTCATGCACGGAGGGGTCGGCAAAGGCTTCGGTCGTGTGCTCGACATAGACCTTGAAACCATCCTCCTCGAGAATGTCCTTGATGATGGCAGCGCATTCCTGCGGCTCGTGACCGCTCCATCCGCCCCATACGATCAGTGCTTCGCGCATGCTATTTCCTCCTGATGATTACTTGCCCAGCCGTCCGTCGACGAGGGATTCCGAAAGCGGCGCGGGCCGTTCGGTCTGCGTTGTAATGGCGATCGTGCGTCCCGTTTCCGAGGCGGTATGAAAGGCTTCCATGACCTCGAGCACATGCAGCGCGAGGTTGCCGTTTGCCCGGTGGGGCCGATTGGAGCGAATGGCATGGGCGAGGTCGGCAACGCCGATCGAGCGGTAATTGCCGTCGGCATAAGGTGCGCTCAGCGGCTGCTGTTCGAAGGCGCCGCCCTTCTTCAGGAGTTCGACCTCGCCGCCAAAATGATTGGGATCGGGAACGATCAGCGTCCCCTCCGTGCCATAGACTTCCAGCGGCACATGCTTGTGTCCAGCGACATCGAAACTCATGCCGATCTGCACGACCGCGCCGTTGGCAAAAGCCATGAGGCCAGAGACGTGCGTGGGAACGTGCACCGGGATATGCTCGCCGTTGCGGGGTTCGCTGGTGATGATGCGCTCCTTGCGTGGAGTCACCGCGAAACCGGCGACCTGGGCGACCGGGCCAAACAGGTTGACGAGATCGGTGATATAGTAGGGTCCCATATCCAGCATCGGGCCGCCGCCGACCTCGTAGTAGAAGGCCGGGTTCGGATGCCACCGTTCGTGGCCAGGGCACATGAAGGTCGCCGTTCCGCCCACCGGCTGGCCGATAACGCCCTGATCGATCAACGTACGTGCCGTCTGGTGGCCGCCGCCGAGGAAGGTGTCGGGGGCCGCACCGATCCGCAAACCCTTCGCCTTTGCAGCGTCAGCCAGCGTCTTGCCCTCGGCGAAGTTGATGCCGAGCGGCTTTTCCGAATAGGTGTGCTTGCCGGCGGCCAGCGCCTGCAGGCCAACCGCGACATGCGCCTTCGGGACCGTCAGATTGACGATGATCTCGATTTTTGGATCGGCAAAGAGCTGGTCGATGCTTCGCGCCGGTACGTTGAACTCGGCGGCCTTAGCTTCGGCCAATGCATGATTGAGGTCGGCCACGCCCCGGATGTCGAGGATGGGGAAAGAGGCCATCGCCTTCAGATAGGCGCCGGAAATATTGCCGCACCCCATGATGCCGATACCGACTTTTTCCATTGTTTTCCTCCCGATGGATTGTTCGATGCTGTGCGCTAGAGCGCAGGTCCTGTGGTGTTCCAGGGTGACTCGTAGAGTTCGTAGAGCGCGACCGCTGCCGCCCCTTGCGCCCAGAAGTCATCCGTCGAATCGTCAAAGACGAGTTCCGCGACCCCTTGCAGGGACGGGGGGATGGCGAGGGCGTAGGCATTGCGCAGGCTGTTGAGGAAGGGCTCGCCAAGCGCAAGGCTGGAGCCGACGAGAATGACGCGCGGCGGCGCGAAGATCGTGACGATATTGGCGACAGCAACACCGACGGCCTCGCCAGCCCGGATGGCGGCGCTGATCAGCGTATTGTCTTCGGCCTTGATGAGCGCCTGGGCGTGCGTCATGCCGCGCCCGAGCCGGATGGCTTCAGCGAAGCGGCCGCCCACCGGCTGCTCTCCCAGTATTTCGCTTTCCCCCGCCTGGCTCGACAGGCGCACGATGCCGCGCGGTCCCATGCCGAGCACGAGGTCGCCGAGATTGTGGCTGAGGCCACCGGCACCGCGAAACAGCTGGTTGCCATGGAGCACACCAAGACCCAGCGTCTGTTCCAGTGAAATCAGCACCATGTCCTCGAGGTCGCGGGCCTTGCCGAACCAGTGGTGCGCCAGCGTAATGGCATGGGCATCGCTTTCCACGATCGTCGGCGTATTCAGCCGGGCCGTCATCTCGGCGGCGAAATCGACGTTGGTGTCGCGGAAGATCGGGCTGCTGCGAACATGCCCGGTGCGGTGCTCGATCACACCCGGCAGGCCGAGACAGACGGTGTCGACGTCCTCCAGCGACAGGCCGGCATCGACGACGCAGCGCCGCACGCCGTCTTCGACGAGATCGGCAATCACGCCGATCGGCTGGCGGTCGATGCGGATCGGCAGGGTCAGCTTTGACAGCACGTCGCCGCGAAAATCCGTGACGACGAAAACCAGCCTGTTGGCCGCGATCTTTGCGCCGACGACGCGGGCGGCGTCAGGGTTGAGCTCCAGCATGACCCGGGGCCGACCGCGCGCTGCCTCGTTGCGGATATCGCCTTCATGGCGCGGCAGGATGAGACCGTCGTCGAGCAGCGAGGCGGTGATGGCCGAAACCGTTGTCGTCGACAGCTGCGTGCGCTCGCTGATCTCGACGCGGGAGATCGGCCCATGCCGGCGGACCGTATCCAGCACGTTCAAGCGATTGATCGCGCGCATCAATTCCGGATCTGCGGTCTTCATTTGGTCTGGCCAGGCTCTTCTTGCTTCTGTCGAAACAGGCGATATTTTCGTCGGTATGCGAATTAAATAGCTTCAGGATTCATGGCCTTGTCAAGGCAAATCTACCAATTTCAAGGAGGGGAGTTGACATTCTGGCAAACCTCCCGATCATTTAATCCGCATAAGGGAAAAAATTGTAGAGGACGATTTTCCCCTTCAGGAGGAGAACCCATGTTTGACAATCTGAGGGCGAAAGCCCTGCTTCGCAGCCGTTTCATTGCCCGCTCCGCTGCCACCGGACTGGCGCTTCTGATTGCCGCCGGCAGTGCCGCGGCTGATACCACGATCAAGTGGATGCATCTCGAAATCGATCCGAACTACCTCGCCGTCTGGCAGAAGATCGTCGGCAAATACGAGGCCGAGCATCCCGGCGTGAAGGTCGAGATGCAGTTCCTGGAAAATGAGGCGTTCAAGGCCAAGCTTCCGACATTGCTGCAGTCCAGCGACGCGCCTGACCTGTTCTACAGCTGGGGCGGCGGCGTGTTGAAACAGCAGCTTGCGACCGGCGCCTTGATGGACCTGACGGAGGCCATGAACGCCAAGGATGGCGCCTGGCTGAAGAGCTACAATCCCGCTTCCGTCAAGGGCTTGAGCTACGACGGAAAGATCGGCGCGGTACCATATAGCGTCGGCACGGTATCATTCTTCTACAACAAGGCGTTGTTCGCGAAGGCTGGCGTCGATGCCACGACGATCAAGACCTGGGATGACTTCCTGGCGGCCGTGAAGAAGATCAAGGATGCCGGCATCGTGCCGATCGCTGGCGGTGGCGGCGAGAAATGGCCGATCCATTTCTACTGGAGCTACCTCGTGATGCGCGACGGCGGCCAGAAGGTCTTCGATGCGGCCAAGAATGGTCAGGGCGAGGGCTTCAAAGATCCGGCAGTCATCAAGGCCGGCGAGCAACTCGCCGAGTTGGGCAAGCTAGAGCCCTTCCAGCCAGGCTATCTCGGCGCCACATGGCCGCAGACGCTTGGTGTCTTCGGTGACGGCAAGGCAGCGATGATCCTTGGCTTCCAGAACACCGAGGCAAACCAGCGCACCAATTCCGGCGACAAGAAGGGTCTGGCTGGTGACAATATCGGCCGGTTCGCCTTCCCGGCGGTCACTGGTGGAGCAGGGGCTGTGACCGATACGCTCGGTGGCCTGAACGGCTGGGCGGTCACCAAGAAGGCGCCGCCGGAAACGCTCGACTTCCTGGCCTATCTCACCAATGCCGAGAACGAGCGGACCATGGCCAAGGCCGGCATGATCATTCCGGTCGCGGTAGGAGCCGAAGACGGCGTGACCGATCCGTTGCTGCATGAATCCGCCGAACAGCTGGCGCATTCGACCTGGCACCAGAACTTCTTCGACCAGGATCTCGGACCTTCCGTCGGACGCGTCGTCAACGACGTGTCGGTTGCGATCGTCTCCGGACAAATGAGTTCGGAGGACGGTGCCCAGCAGATCCAGGACGCTTTCGAGCAGGATCAGTTCTGATCAGGACCATCGCGGCGCGGGAGATTTCTCGCGCCGCTATTTTCTATTCGGAAGATGAGGTCACCCATGGCCAATGTCAGCGCCGCCACCGCCATTCGGCCCCTGCGCGTTCCAGCCACGGCATCCGCCCGGCGCAAGCACCCCGCCGTGTCCGGCCGCCTGCCGGTGCTGCTGTTGTTTCTGCCGCCGGCGTTGCTCCTGTTTTCGATCTTCGTCATCCTGCCAATGGGCGAGGCGGCCTGGTACAGCCTTTATAAATGGGACGGCTACGGGCTCCCGACGCAGTATGTCGGCCTGCGCAACTTCGAACTTCTGTTCAAAAACGGTGCCTTCGTCACCGCGCTGAAGAACAACGCGATGATCATGGTCATCTCGATCGCGATCCAGATCCCGCTGGCAATATGGCTGGCGATGATGCTGGCACATCGCATCGCCGGTGTCGTGCTTTTCCGCCTGATCTTCTTCTTGCCCTATGTGCTTGCGGATGTCGCAGCCGGCCTCATTTGGCGTTTCGTCTATGACGGCGATTACGGCCTCTTCGCGTCAATCGCGCATCTGCTCGGCGTCGAGACGCCCTATGTGCTGGCCGACAAGGACCTGGCGATGTACGCCGTGCTCGGCGTGATCGTCTGGAAGTATTTCGGCTTCCACATGATGCTCTTCATCGCCGGCCTGCAATCGCTGGACAAGAGCGTTCTCGAGGCCGCGGAGATCGACGGCGCCAGCGGATGGCAGCGTTTCCGCTATATCACCCTGCCGCTGCTTGGTTCGACGGTGCGCCTGTCGGTGTTCTTTGCCGTCGTAGGTTCGCTGCAACTGTTCGACCTCATCATGCCGCTGACGGGCGGTGGGCCGTTCAATGCGACGCAGACGATGGTGACGTTCCTGTTCAATTTCGGTGTCGCCCGCATGCAGGTCGGGCTTGGAAGCGCCGTCGGCGTGGTTCTCTTCCTGATCTGCGTCACCCTTGCCTTCGGCTACAAACGGATATTCATGCGCCATGACTGACGTCGTCACATCCGAGCGGCTTAGCGCCGGTACCAAAGTCTACCTCTACACCTCGCTGGTCATCATCTCCGCGATCGTGCTGATCCCGCTGATGACCACGGCACTTGGCGGTTTCAAGGATCTGGGTGACCTACGCACCAATCCCTTCGGCCTGCCGGTCGAGTGGCATGCGGAGAACTATACCGACATTCTGTTTGGCGACCGATACTGGCGGCAGATGGTCAACTCGCTGATCATCGCCGCGTTGACGGTGTTTCTCACCGTCTCGGTGTCGGCGATGGCAGCCTTCAGCTTCGCGCATGTGCGTTTCTTCGGCGCGGATTTCCTGCTGAACTATTTTCTGATCGGGCTGATGTTTCCGGCTGCGACCGCGATCCTGCCGTTGTTCATTCGTATCCGTGATCTCGGATTGCTCAACACCTATTGGGGCGTAGTGCTGCCGCAGGTCGCCTTCGGGCTCGGCATGAGCATCCTTCTCTTCAGAAACTATTTTCGCAACGTTCCGGAAGAATTGTTCCAGGCCGCCATTGTCGATGGCTGCGGCTACATGCGGTTCTTCTGGCACATCTGCCTGCCGCTCTCGCGCCCGATCATCGCAACCGTTAGCATCATTTCCTTCGTCGGCAGCTGGAATAGCTACATCCTGCCGCTGATCATGCTGAATTCGGAGAAGATGTATCCCTGGCCGCTCGGCATCATGGTCTATCGCGGTGAGTTCGGAACAGCCTGGCAGCTGGTGCTTGCCTTCATCACCTTGACCATCGTGCCGACCATCGTCGTCTTCTTTCTGGCGCAGAAGCATATCATCGCCGGCTTGACCGCGGGAGCGGTCAAGTCCTGACGCGAACGGGCGTGACGGTGGCTAGCCGAAGACGAGGCCACCGTCGACGATGAGGTTTTGCCCGGTGACCGCACGTGCCCAGGGGCTTGCGAAGAAGAGAACCGCGTCGGCCGCTTCCTCCGGCGTCGTCACCCGGCGAAGCGGTGTGCTGGCGGCGATCAGGTCAAACACTGCGTCAGGGGTCGCACTGCTTGCCTGGGTCGTCCGCAACAGGCCGCCAGACACCATGTTGACGGTGATGCCGAGTGGCCCGAGTTCGGCCGCCGCAGTGCGCGTCAGCGACAGGAGGGCGCCCTTGGCCGCCGTGTAGTCGTGATAGGGAACGACCGGGTTCTGGAAGAGGTTGGTGCCGATCGTCACGATGCGCCCGAAGCCGGCCGCGGCCATGGCCGGTCGTGCCGACTGGATCAGGTTCAATGCTCCCTTCACGGCCGTGTCGAGTTGCGCCGTCATCGCCTCCCATGCGAGCTGATCAAGCTTCGGCCGTTGATCGCCGTTGAAGCTGAAATCGGTGAGGGCGTTGTGCACAAGTGTGGTCGGCGCGCCCAGGCTGTTCGTGACGTCAGACACCATGCGTCTGACCGCTTCGGCATCGCGAATATCGGCCTGAAACGCCTTGGCCCTGTCACCGAGGCTTTCAGCCAGCGCTTCGGCTTCGTTGCGGCTATTGCGATAGTTGATAGCGACCTTCGCTCCTTCACGGGCAAAGGCTGTGGCGATGGCCGCACCGAGACCGCGGGCGCCACCGGTGACGATGACCGTCTGTTCGCTGAGCGCTAGTGTCATTTCGAGTGTCCTTCTGTGAGCTTCCAAAGTTCATGAAAATGCTGGACGGGCCCATGTCCCGTTCCGACGTCGAGCGTATCGGCCTCAGCGACGGCTGCGGCCAGATAGGCCTTGGCTGTGCCGATCGCTTCGGGCAGGGCCTTGCCCTTCGCGAGTTCCGCGGCCAGCGCACTCGAGAGCGTGCAGCCGGTGCCATGGGTGTTCGCCGTTGGTACACGGGCGGCTTCGAACCAGCTCACCCCATCGGCGGTCGCCAGGACATCCGGACTATCGGGGCCGGCAAGGTGGCCGCCCTTGACGAGCACGGCGTGAGGCCCGAATGCGCGCAGCCTTTGTGCGTGGTCGGCCATCTCCGCGCGACTTTCCGCTGGGTGCAGATGAAGCAATGCTGCAGCCTCTGGAAGGTTGGGCGTCAGCAGCGTGGCGAGCGGCAGCAGCCGCCGCGTCAGCACATCCACAGCCTCGGGATCGAGAAGATTGGCGCCGCCCTTTGCGACCATCACCGGGTCGAGAACGATTGGGATGTCGCGGTGGGATTGCAGCACCTCGGCGACGGCATCGGCAATCTCGGCATTGGCGATCATGCCGATCTTGACGGCATCGACCCTCACATCTGCGAAAACCGCCTGGATCTGGTCGCCAACAAAGCCGGCGGGCACGAGGTGCACACCGGAAACGCCCTGCGTGTTTTGCGCGGTGAGCGCGGTGAGTGCCGCCATGCCATAGACGCCGCGGGCCGCGAAGGCCTTGAGATCGGCTTGTATGCCTGCGCCGCCGGAAGGGTCGGAGCCGGCGATGGATAAGACGTTGCGGATCATCTCCGTGCCTTTCGAATGATATCGGCAATATCGCGGGCGGCGGCTTCCGGATCGCCCGTACCGCAAATCGCGGAGACGACGGCCAGCCCGCCGGCGCCGGCAGCGAAGACATCGCGGACATGCGTGGCCTTCAGGCCGCCGATCGCTACTGAAGGGACCGCGCAGACATCGACGAGCCGCGCGAGGCCGTCAAAGCCGATCGGCTGCTTGTGGTCGGGTTTGGTGGCGGTCGCAAACACCGGTCCGATCCCGGCGTAATCGACGATGTCAGGATCCACAGCAGCCGCCAGCGCTTCGGTCTCGACCGAAAGGCCAAGGATCATATCAGGGCCGATGCGCTCGCGCGCAGCCAGCGCGCCGAGGTCGTCCTGGCCAATGTGGAGCCCATCGGCTCCAATGGCGATCGCCGCGTCCACATCGTCGTTGACGATGAGTGCTGCGCCCGTGCCTGACAGCACGGCTTTCAATGCCAGCCCGGTCTCGATCATCCGCGCCGTGTCGGCATGCTTGTCGCGCAACTGCACGATCGTCGCACCGCCTGCAACCGCCGCACGGGCCGTCTCGACCATGCCGATACCGGCACAGAGATCGGGATCGAGGACAAGGTATAGCGAGAGGTCGAACTGTTTCATGCTTGGCGGATCCTTGCGTGTCTGTCGAGGAACGCACCGTCGATGCGCGCGAGGCTGTCGAGGAAGCGCACTGAGAACGAGCCCGGACCTTGTGCCTCGGTTGCTGCCGCCTCGCCGGCGACAGCAAACACCGCAAGCGCCGCGATCGTTGCTTCGAAGGGCGCATCGGGGCTGATGGCAGCAAACGCGCCGACCAGGCAGGTCAGGGAGCAACCCAATGCCGTCACTTGAGGCATCCATGGCGAGCCACCATCGATGCGAACCGCCCTGGTGCCGTCAGTGACGAAATCCGTGGCGCCAGTAACGGCAACGACAGTTCCATCCGTCTCTGCCAGAAGCCGCGCGGACGCTTCGGCCTGCTCGACGGGATCGCGGCTGTCGACACCCTGGCCCCGGCTCGCACCGCCGGCGAGCGCGATGATCTCGGAAGCATTGCCGCGGATGATTGTGGGGTGAAGTTCAAGCAGCGACGCCACCGCCTGCCGCCGGAAAGCCGTGGCATAGTGGGCGACCGGATCGAGCACCCAAGGTTTGCGATTGTCGCTTGCGGCAGCGGCGGCAGCACACATGCCTCGCATCCATCCGGCAGACAGCGTTCCGATATTGATCGTCAGCGCACCGGCGATGCCGGCGAACTCGCCGGCTTCCTCCTCGGCGTGAACCATGGCCGGCGAAGCGCCCGTTGCCAGCAGCACGTTGGCGGCTATGTTCATGGCGACGAAATTGGTGATGCAGTGCACGAGCGGCGGCTGTGCGCGCAAGGCTTCAAGCTGCCTGCCCGGTGATGTCTGGTCTTGCATATTGCCCCTTTCAAGCGGGGGCGAGACGCGAGGGACGACACGCAAAGGGCGGGAAAGTCCCGAGCGACTCCCTCCGCCAGCATTATCTGGTTCAGGTTCAAAGGGTACTTCTCAGCCCGCCTTCCGGCGTGCGCCCCTGTCTCTCATCGCGGATGTTTTCGCAGAGAAGGCGGTGCCTGTCACCACAAAAATGGATGCCGCAGGCTTCCGCGGCATCTTGTACCGATCTCTTGGCTGCCCAAGGACTATTCGGCCGCCTGGTAGACGTCGTCACGCAACGAGGACGTCCGAGGGCCCAATGCGGCTGCCAAGGTCACCACCGCCGCCAGGGTGGCGATGAAGGTGATCCCTGCAAAATACGGGTCCCAGCCCCAGTTGGAAGCCGCGCCGAAAATTGCGGACGCTGCCGCGAGCACGATGCCGCCGCCGATCTGGAAGGAGGCGAAGAGTAGCCCGGACGCTAGGCCCGACTTGTCTTCGTCAACATCCGACAGGGCTGCGACCTGAACGGACGGGTATGTCATCGCATAACCGACGCCAAGCGGGATCTGGGACAATGCGACCAGCCAGATGGGGTTGATCTGGCCGACGCTCAGGATCCAGAAGATGTAACTGAAGGCCTGCAAGGCGACACCAAGCGTCATCAGTCCGGTGGTGCCACGGTTCTGTGCGATCGTCGCAAAGCGCGGCGCGAGGAACATCACGCAGACGCCGCCGAAGGCGAAGCAGAACCCAGTCGCAAAGGCTGACCAGCCAATGACGTTCTGGTAGTAGAGCGTCGCAATGAACTGGAAGCCGACATAGACGCCCTGGAAGAGGGCGGCAATTGCGTTGGCATGGCTAAGCTTGGCGCGGCGGAAGATGCCAAGCGGTACCATTGGCTCGGCATGGCGCGACTCGACCAGAAGAAAGAGGCCGATCAGGATCAATGCGGCGAGCAATGACCCCCAGGTGGGAAACGCGGCCCAACCGGAAGCGGCCGCATTGGTGATGCCGAATACGAAGAGCAGCAGGCCGGGGGTGATCGTCAGCGCGCCGGCCCAGTCGAACGACGGGCGCGGGCCTGTCCGACGCTGATCGGCAGGCAGCACGAACGGTGCAAGGGCAAGCGCGATAAGCGCAACCGGAGCACCCATTATGAGCGTCGCCCGCCAGCTGAAGATTGTGGCGGCACCACCCAGAACCATGCCGAGAACGAAACCGGTGGCGCCGGTCGAGGCAAAGACGCCGAGCGCTTTCGCGCGGGCGCTTCCTTCGCCGAACACGGAGAGCAGGAGTGCCAGAGCCGCCGGGGCGGTGAAGGCCGCGGCAATACCCTTGATCAGGCGCGCGGCAATCAAGGTCGGACCGCTATCGACGAAGGCGCCGGCGATGCTGGCCGCAGCGAAGACGCCGAGCGACCAGAGAAAGACACGACGGTGGCCGAAAACATCGGCAACACGGCCGCCAAGCAGCAGGAAGCCGCCATAACCGAGCACATAGGCGCTAACCGCCCACTGTAGCGAGGTCGCCTTCATGCCGAGCTCGGCCTGAATGGCCGGGAGTGCCACGCCGATCGTTGAGACATCCATCGCATCAAGAAAATTGGCGGCGCAGAGCAGCAGCAACGCTAGCCCGGCTCCGCCTTTGGATTGGGAAATAGTCATCGGTGATCGTTCCTTCTGTGCTGGCGCGCGGGAGGTGCTGACGCCAGAGGAACGAGAAAATGTACATCTCCCAAACCTATTGCAAATTGATAGTAACCATGTCAGGTATTGCTAGAAATGATGAATGATGCGACCCTTCGAAAAATAGACCTGAATCTGCTGCTGGCTTTCTCCGTGTTGATGCAGGAGCGCAACGTCAGCCGTGCGGCCGAGCGGCTGCTTCTTGGCCAACCAGGTCTGTCCGCGGCGCTGAAGCGGCTGCGCGAGACATTGGATGACGAGCTGTTCGTGCGGGTTGGACGCGGGTTGCAGCCGACCCCACGGGCGCTTGCAATCGCTCCAGCGATCGAGGATGCCCTTTCCGGGATCGAACGCGCTATCAGGCCGCCGGCAGCCTTCGACCCGGCAAGTTGGCAGGGTGAGTTCAAGATCGGCATGTGTGACAATTTGGAGTCGGCGTTCTTCGGCCCGCTGATCGCGCGCATGCGCGAGGTAGCACCTGGCGCCCGGCTGATCGGAGTGGCGTCCGACAAGCGGGACGCGGCACGCATGCTGGACGAAGGCGAATATGACTTCAGCGTCGCGGTGCATGACGAGCCGGCATCGTGGCACATCCGCGCGCCGTTGTTCAGTCAATCATCCGTCTGCGTCTACGATCCCGGTCAGTTGAACCTCAAGGCGCCGTTGAAGATCGAGGATTTCATCGGGGCCGCGCACGTCACGGTCTCGTTCGAAGGCAATAGCGTCAACAATATCGACGTGGCGCTCGGCCGGGCCGGGCTGCGTCGCCAGGTGGTGGCGACAGTGCCGCGCTTCTCCGCGCTGCCGACAGCGCTTCGTGCCATGCCGGCGATCGCGACCATTCCTGAATCGATTGCTCGCTGTATGGCGCAACTGCATGGATTGGCGATCTCGGCACCGCCACTGGAGTTGCCGGCCGATCCGGTGACGATGCTCTATCGACGGGTCGATCGCGCCGACGGGCGGTCCGTCTGGTTCCGCAGCCTGTTCATCGAGGTCGTTTCGGCAGCCCTCAAGGCATCGGGCTGCAGCATGGGCGTGTCGATGGCAGCCTGAACCCCGGCTGCCTCAGGTTCCGTTTTCCTTGATTGCCTCCATGGCAACGAAGGTCGAGGTGTTGGCAACGAAGGGCAGGCTGGAGATTTTCTCGCCGAGAACTTGCCGGTAGTTTGCAATATCGGAAGTGCGGATCTTGAGGAGGTAGTCGAAGGCGCCGGCGATCATATGGCACTCCTCCACTTCTTGAAGCTTCCGGACGGCGACATTGAACGCATTCAGGGCATTTTCCCTGGTGTCGGAGAGTTTCACCTCTGTAAACGCGACGTGATTCCTGCCAAGCTTATTGACGTCGATGATGGCGCGAAAGCCGAGAATATAGCCGTCTTCGATCAGCCTTTTCAGTCTGACCTGGCAAGGCGTGTTCGACAGGCCGACGTGTTTTGCAAGGTCGGTAACCGACATTCTGCCGTCGCTCATCAGTGCCTCGATTATCTTGTAATCGAATTGGTCGATTTCTCTGCCTTGAACCGAGCTGGCCACAGTTATTACCTTTAGAGCGACGATTTAATGGCGAATTACAGAAATCGTGGCGCCAAATCAAGTAAAATTGACTTTTTCACATCTGCTATCTTGAGGCACGTCCGGATCAGGAGCAAACGATGACGATCAATGAAGGCGCTGTAGTCGCTGAATCCACTCTAGAACAGGCGCCAGGCGCAGCAAATCCTTTTGATGGTTTTGCCCCGGCGATCCGACCGCAGAGCGAACTACGCAAGGCAATCACGGATGCTTACCGGACGCCCGAGACGGTCTGCGTCCCGCGGCTCGTTGCTGCTGCGGCTCTTCCCGAGAAGGTCAGGCAAGCTGCGGCCGAGACGGCGCGCAAGCTGGTCGAAGCGCTCCGCGCCAAGCACAAGGGCACTGGCGTGGAAGGTCTCGTGCATGAGTACTCGCTGTCCAGCCAGGAAGGCGTGGCGCTGATGTGTCTTGCCGAGGCGCTGCTGCGTATCCCGGATACAGCGACCCGTGACGCTCTCATTCGCGACAAGATTTCCGAGGGTGACTGGAAGGCCCATCTCGGCGGCGGGCGCTCGCTGTTCGTCAACGCGGCGACCTGGGGTCTCGTGGTCACCGGCAAGCTGACCTCCACGGTCAACGATCGCAGCCTTTCGGCAGCACTGACACGCTTGATCGCGCGTTGCGGCGAGCCGGTCATCCGGCGCGGTGTCGACATGGCGATGCGCATGATGGGTGAGCAGTTCGTCACCGGCGAGACGATCGACGAAGCCTTGCAGCGCGCCAAGGCGCTTGAGCAGCGCGGCTTCCGCTATTCCTACGACATGCTCGGCGAGGCGGCAACGACGGGCGCCGACGCGGAGCGCTACTACAAGGACTACGAAACGGCGATCCATGCGATCGGCAAGGCGTCCGATCGCCGTGGCATCTATGAAGGCCCCGGCATCTCGATCAAGCTGTCGGCGCTGCATCCGCGCTATTCGCGCGCCCAGGGCTCGCGTGTCATGGCCGAACTGCTGCCCAGGGTGAAGGCTCTGGCGCTGATCGCGAAATCCTATGATATCGGCCTCAACATCGACGCGGAGGAAGCCGACCGGCTGGAGCTGTCGCTCGATCTTCTTGAAGCCCTTTGCCTCGACGACGATCTTGCCGGCTGGAACGGCATGGGCTTCGTCGTTCAGGCCTATGGCAAGCGCTGCCCGTTCGTCCTCGATTATATCATCGATCTCGCCCGCCGCGCCGGCCGCCGCATCATGGTGCGCCTGGTCAAGGGCGCCTATTGGGACGCCGAAATCAAGCGCGCCCAGGTCGACGGTCTTGAAGACTTCCCTGTTTTCACGCGCAAGGTCTACACCGACGTTTCCTACATCGCCTGCGCCAAGAAGCTGCTGGCGGCAACCGATGCGGTGTTCCCGCAGTTCGCCACCCATAACGCCCAGACGCTGGCGACCATCTATCAGATGGCGGGGTCGGACTATCACACCGGCAAATACGAGTTCCAGTGCCTGCACGGCATGGGCGAACCGCTTTACGACGAGGTCGTCGGCCGCCAGAAGCTGAACCGTCCGTGCCGGATCTACGCGCCGGTCGGTACCCATGAGACGCTGCTTGCCTATCTGGTGCGCCGCCTCCTGGAAAACGGCGCGAACTCCTCCTTCGTCAACCGGATCGCCGATCCGAACGTGTCGATCGAGGAAATGGTCGCCGACCCGGTCGAAGCCGTTTCAAAGATGGCGATCGTCGGCCAGAAGCACGACAAGATTGCGCTGCCTGCGGACCTCTACGGCCTGCGCAAGAATTCGGAAGGCCTCGATCTCTCCAATGAAGCCGTGCTGCAGCAACTGACCGACGCGTTGAAGGCAAGCGCCACCGGCGGCTGGACGGCCACCCCTCGCCAGACGATCAATCCCGGTGCCCCGCGTAATGTTCTCAATCCTGCCGACAAGCGCGATCTCGTCGGCAGCGTTCGCGAAGCAAGTCTCGAGGAAACGTCTGCCGCGGCGGCGGCGGCGCTGGGCGCGGCACCGTCATGGGCAACGGTATCGCCCGGCGACAGAGCGGCGCTGCTCGACCGCGCTGCCGATCTGATGCAGGCCCGTATCGAAACGCTGCTCGGCCTGATCATCCGCGAGGCCGGGAAGTCCGTGCAGAATGCGATTGCGGAAGTCCGCGAAGCCATCGACTTCCTGCGCTACTACGCCGAACAGGCCCGCCGTACGCTGGGGCCGTCTCATGCGCCGCTCGGCCCGGTCGTTTGCATCAGCCCATGGAACTTCCCGCTGGCCATCTTCAGCGGGCAGGTTGCAGCCGCGCTCGTCGCCGGCAACCCGGTGCTGGCGAAGCCTGCCGAAGAGACGCCGCTGATTGCTGCAGAAGCCGTCAGGATCCTGCACGAAGCAGGCGTGCCCATCGACGTCCTGCAGTTGGTGCCAGGCGATGGCCGGGTAGGGGCCGCGCTGGTGGCCGCGCCTGAAACCGCTGCGGTAATGTTCACCGGATCGACCGAGGTTGCCCGCCTGATCCAGGCTGAGCTTGCAAAGCGGCTCTCGAAGGACGGTCGTCCGATTCCCCTGATCGCCGAGACCGGCGGCCAGAATGCGATGATCGTCGATTCCTCCGCGCTTGCCGAACAGGTTGTAGGCGACGTCATCGCCTCGGCCTTCGATAGCGCTGGGCAGCGTTGCTCGGCTCTGCGCATCCTTTGCCTTCAGGAAGACGTTGCAGACCGTACGCTGGCTATGCTCAAGGGTGCTTTGCGCGAGCTGTCGATCGCCAATACCAATCGCCTTGCCGCCGATATCGGGCCGGTAATCACCGCCGACGCCAAGGATATCATCGAAACGCATGTTGCCTCGATGCAGGCTCTCGGTCGCAGCGTCGAGCGCGTGCAGCTGCCGCAGGCGGCACAGCACGGCACCTTCGTCGCACCGACCATCATCGAACTTCAGGAAATCTCCGACCTGAAGCGCGAGGTCTTCGGGCCGGTCCTCCACGTCATCCGCTGGCGCCGCCAGGACCTTGATCGGCTGATCGACAACATCAACGGCACCGGCTACGGCCTGACGTTTGGCCTGCATACCCGTCTCGACGAAACCATTGCCAATGTCACGTCGCGCGTCAAAGCCGGAAATCTCTACGTGAACCGGAACGTCATCGGTGCCGTTGTCGGCGTGCAGCCGTTCGGTGGTCGCGGACTGTCGGGTACCGGCCCCAAGGCCGGCGGGCCGCTTTATCTCGGTCGTCTCGTCACTACGCCGCCGATCCCGCCGCAGCACAGCTCGGTCTACAGCGATCCGGTTCTCTCCGATTTCGCCAAGTGGCTCGACCAGCAGGGCCTCGAGGACGAGGCGGAAATGGCGCGCACGCTGGGCAGCCAGTCGGCACTTGGCCTGCACAGCGAGCTCGCTGGCCCGGTCGGCGAACGCAATCTCTATGCGCTGCACGCGCGCGGGGCGATCTACTGCGCGCCCGTTACCGCAGTCGGGCTGCGTCGCCAGGTGGCTTCCGTCCTCGCCACCGGGAACACGGCTGTGATCGATTGCGATCCGAGCCTGCAATCCAGCTTGCAGGGAATTCCAGCAAGCGTGGCGCAAAGGATCTCATGGGCCAACGCGCTCGCTCAGCCGGAGCCAATGTCCGGCGCACTGATCGAGGGCGACGCAGGACAGGTCTCGGCCATGCTACAGAAGATTGCCGCGATGCCGGGGCCGTTGTTGTTGACACAGTCGGCGTCCACGCAGGAGCTCGCCACCGATCCCGAGGCCTACTGCCTCAACTGGTTGCTTGAAGAGGTGTCGACGTCGATCAACACCGCAGCAGCGGGCGGCAACGCGAGCCTGATGTCGATCGGCTGACGCCAGGCATCGAGAACAACACGCTGCCATACCAGGCAGCCGGATCACACCCTGCCCGGGGTGTGATTTCCAACTTGATATGCTTCATTTCAGGAGCGATATTTCACGGCGCGTCCGGCAACGACCTGTCGGTCGATGACGCGTGGTTCATGCATCGATAAAAAAGGGTTGCATAAACCGACCGGTCAGTCAAATATAAGAAAATGAGAAGGTGCGGATCCCGTGGACTTCAGGCTGCTGCCGAGGCGGCCTGGGGATTTGTTGCATCCGAACCTTCGACTGACAACAGGATAAGCCGATCAGCATCGCCAGCGGTGCTGCTGCAAGCAATCTGCAAAGCCCAGGGAGGGGACGATGCAATCGCTTATGATGCCGCTGCACAAGCCGATGCCGGTGGAAATGCTGCGGGCCGCGATCCGCAAGGTTTGCGGTGATTTCGATGTCGAGCCGATGACCCGAAGCGGTCTTGTCACCGGCGATGTCGCCACGCGAAGGATCGGATCTTTCGACACGGCAATTGTCTCTCTCGACGTCAAGGATGTGCAACGCGACCCGAAATCGATCCGCCGGGATCCGGGCGAACATCTTTTCCTGCTGATTCAAGACGCAGGTCACTGCCGCGTGGAGCAAGGCGGGCGCTCGTTCGGCCTGACACAGGGCGATATGTTTCTGGTCGATTCCGGGCATCCTTCATCCTTCGTCTATGAGGGGCAGCGCTCCAGCCAGGTCTCGATCCATATGCCGCGAGCCGAGATGGTGCATCGCTTCGGCCATGGATGCACCGGCGGCGTGGCGATCTCTAGGGATGATCCGCTTTGGCTGGCGATGCGCGCGGTGGTGTCGAAAATGCTCGCGGAGGAGGGTGCTCAGCCGCAACTCGGCGAGGCATTCTTCTGCCTGATGGGAGCCTATTTCCATGGCCTTCGCAAAGGCGGCGCTCCGTCCGAGACTGTCGTGTCGCGGGCGTTGGCAATGATCGATCGCTACAGTGCCGATCCCTCCTTCGGCCCCGGCGAGCTCGCGCTAAGGCTCAACGTTTCGGAACGCGTTCTGCAGCGGCACTTCCAGGCGCTCGGCGAGACCCCCGGCCATCGCCTGCTGAAGCGGCGCTTGGAGACCGCCCATGCGCGCCTGTCCGCGGCTGGTCAGGGCGAGATGCAGGACGGTGTCGCGCCGATCGCCTACGATGCAGGATTTAATGACCTGTCCTATTTTTATCGCGAGTTCCGGAAAAAATACGGTGTGACACCCGGCGCGGTCATGCGCTGTCATTGACGGATTTGTCCAAGGCGACGGACGGTCCAGTCCAAGCCGCACGGTTGCTTCTGATCTATTCTTTTCTGCCAGTGGCCCTCTCACGAGGGCATTTGAGTAAGGAGGAGGTGGATGATGACCGACTACGTGGCAATGACCGACGGCAAGCCCGTCCGCAATGCGGCAACCTTTGCCGTCATTAACCCGGCAACCGGTGAAGAGGCAGGACGCGCGCCCAACATGACCAGCGCGGATCTCGATGCGGCTGTCGCCGCGGCCAAGGCCGCCTTTCCGGCCTGGTCAGCGCAAAGCGACGAAAAGCTGCAGGCCGCCTGTGCGGCCGTGACCGCCAAGATCGAGGAACATGCAGCGGAACTTGCCGAGATCATTACGCTCGAGCAGGGCAAGCCGCTGAATGGCCTGGGCTCGCGTTGGGAGATGGGGGGTGCTGTCGCATGGGCCGGCTACACCACCGGGCTTTCGCTGCCGGTCAAGGTACTGCAGGACAATAGCGACGGTCGCGTCGAGCTGCATCGCAAGCCACTTGGCGTCGTCGGATCTATCACGCCGTGGAATTTCCCTGTCATGATTGCCGTCTGGCATATCCTGCCGGCCTTGCGGTCGGGCAACACCGTGGTCGTCAAGCCGTCGCCGTTCACGCCGCTTTCGACATTGCGCCTCGTTGCCATCATGAACGAGGTCCTTCCTTCGGGTGTCGTCAACGTTGTCACCGGCGATGACCAGGGCCTCAATCTTGGCGCAGCCATGTCTGCCCACCCGGATATCCGCAAGATCGTCTTCACCGGTTCCTGCGCCACCGGCCAGAAAATCATGCAGACGGCCGCACCGACGATGAAGCGCCTGACGCTGGAGATGGGCGGCAATGATGCCGGCATCGTTCTGCCGGATGCCGATCCGAAGGCGATTGCCGAGGGCCTGTTCTGGGGCGCGTTCATCAACAATGGCCAGACCTGCGCCGCCATGAAGCGCCTCTACGTGCATGAATCGATCCACGACGCGGTTTGCGAGGCACTGGTGGATTACGCGCGCAACATCCCCGTTGGTAACGGCATGGACGAGGCGAGCGTGCTCGGCCCTGTCCAGAACCGCATGCAGTTCGACAAGCTCTCACGCCTTGTCGCCGATGCCAAGGGCCGTGGCCAGGTGCTGCTGGGCGGTGCGCCCGGCGAGGGGCTGTTCTTCCCGCCGACGATCATCGCCGGCCTGACGAACGGCGATGCGCTGGTCGATGAGGAGCAGTTCGGCCCCGCCTTGCCTGTCATTCGCTACAGCGATGTCGACGATGCGATCGCCATGGCGAACGACAGCTCGAATGGCCTCGGCGGTTCCGTCTGGTCGTCCGACATTGCAGCGGCCAAGCGCGTTGCGAGCCGCATGGAATGCGGTTCGGTCTGGATCAACAAGCACGGTGCAATCCAGCCGAACGCTCCGTTCGGCGGTGTCAAATCGTCCGGCTTCGGCGTCGAGTTCGCTGAGGAAGGGCTGCAGGAATACACGGACATCCAGGTGGTGTTCGCTTGAACATAGAGAACCGACGATAGGGAGGACGCAATGAACATGAAGCGATATCTCGCCTCGGCAGGCCTGCTGGCTGCCTTGGTCGCTCCGGCCGCGATGGCTCACCCGCTTGATGGGCTGACAGCCGAGGAATACCAGAAGATCAACAAGATCCTGCGCGACCAGAAGGTTGTCGACGACAACACGCTCTATCCGCTGATCGAGCTGAAGGAGCCGACCAAGGAGGCCGTGCTCTCCTGGAAGGAAGGCGACGCGCTCGACCGTGAGGCGAAGGTGCAGCTGACCAGCCCGCAAGGCTTCAAGGAAGCCGTGGTCAATATCACCAAGGGCACCGTCGAAAGCACGACGGCAATCAAGGGCCAGCCGATGGTGCTGTTCACCGAGTTCATGGACGCCCTCCAGGGCGCCTTGGCGAACCCCGACATGATCGCCGGGCTGAAGAAGCGCGGGCTGAACCCGGATCAGGCCTTCTGCCTGCCGCTGACGGCCGGCAACTTCTTCACCGACGAATATGAAAACTCCCGACTGATGAAGGTCCCGTGCTATCGGGTGCCTGAAGGTTCGAACTATTACGCAAAGCCGATCGAAGGCCTGTTTGCCATCTACGACATCGGCAAGAAGAAGGTGCTTCGCGTGATCGATACCGGTGCGATCGACGCGCCGAAGGACAACTGGGGCTACACCGAGAAGGAAGTGGCCGAACGCGAACCGCTTCGCCCGCAGATGAACCGGGCTACGCTGTCACAGCAGGGCGGCCCGAACTACAAGATCACAGGCAGCCATCTCGAATGGGACATGTGGCGCTTCAACTTCCGCGTCGACAAGCGGCCGGGCCTCGTGCTCTCCAACCTCGACGCCAAGGATGGCGACAAATGGCGCTCGGTGATCTACCAGTCACACCTGTCGGAAGTGTTTGTTCCCTATATGGATCCGACCGAGGGCTGGTACTGGCGCACCTACATGGACAGCGGGGAGTATGGCTTCGGTCTCTTCTTGAGCCCGCTGCGCGCAGGCGTTGATTGCCCTAGCTATGCGACCTTCCTGCCAGCAACGATTGCCGACGACAAGGGTAACCCGCTGACCATCCCCGATGCGATCTGCGTTTTCGAGCGCAGCATCGGTGACCCGGCATGGCGTCACTTCGAGGTCTTTGCACAGACCCCCGAGAAGCCGATCCCGGCGGAAGGCCGGCCTGCAAGCGAGCTCGTCGTCCGTACGGCGTCCGAAGTGGGCAACTACGACTACCTCATGGATTACCGCCTGCAGCAGGATGGCCAGATCAGGATCATGATCGGCGCCACTGGTCTTGATGCGGTCAAGGGCGTCGCATCGACCTCGATGAACGATCCGACAGCAGCGGCCGACACCGCTCATGGCACGCTGATCGCACCGAACCTGGTGGCCGCCAACCACGACCACTACTTCAACTTCCGTATCGACTTCGACGTCGACCAGCCGGCCAACCACTTCGGGACCATGGATATCGTTCCCTCCAAGGTCGATGCGAAGAACCCGCGCCGGTCGATGTGGGAAGTGCAGCACACGATGCCGAAGACGGAAATGGAGGCTCGCTACCAGCTCTCGGCAGCCAAGCCACGCTACTTCATGATCTCGGACCCGTCTCGCGAGGGATATCTCGGGCAGGAGCCGGGCTGGATGATCCATCATGGCGACGTCGCCTACGGTCCCTTCGATTTCGCGAAGGATCCGCCGATGAAGCGCAACGCCTATATCGAGTATTCGGTCTGGAACACCGTCTACAACATCGATCAGCAATATGCGGGCGGCAAGTTTGCGATGCAGAGCGACGGCTCGGACACGCTGCCGCAGTGGGTGAAGGCGAACAAGCCGCTGATGGGCAAGGATATCGTGACGTGGTTCACGGCAGGCTTCCACCACATCCCCCGCATGGAGGACTGGCCGGTCATGTCGACGGAGTGGAAGACGATCCACATCGAGCCGCATAACTTCTTCGCTCACAATCCGGCGCTGACCATCCGCAATTGACAGGAAGGCTTGCCGCCGACCCGAGCGTCGGCGGCAAGCTCGCATATCCTCCGATCCGCAACGTTTCTAGTCGTTGCGTTGCCCGGTCGAAAAATTGAACTGCGGCTTCAGGAGCACTTGCAGTTCGGCCGTGTCATCGCCGTTGATACGGGCAAGAAGCGCGCGGCCCATCTTCTCGCCGGTATCGGTCAGGTCTTCGTAGATGGTTTCCACCTTGGGCTGGATCTGGCTCAGCAGCTGCGATGTACGCTTGGCGACGATGTCGTATTCACGCCCAAGCGTAAGGCCGTGGTCACTCATGCCGGTGATTGTCGCCAGGGCAGACACCTCCCCACCGCAGGCAAAACCATCCGGCGCATTCGGTTGCCCGGCACGCCAGCTCATGTAGCTACGGATACGCTCGACGGGACAGTCGAGATCGATTTCATCGGGTATTTCGTAGGCGACGCCGGCTTCCCGAACTGCTGTCATGAAGCCGTGCAGCAGGTGCTGGGAAAAGGTCAGGCGTTTCGGCGGCAGGATGATCATCGGCTTCTGGCGACCACGGGCAATAAGCCATTTGGTGGCCTCGTAGGCAAAGCTGAAATTGTCGTAGTCGACGTAGGAGTGTTCGGTCGAAAACTCCGTTCGGCCGTGCGAGACGAAGGGAAAGCCGCTCTCGAGCAACAGCCGGACCCTGGGATCGAAAGGCTCCGTTCGCGAAAAGATCAGCCCGTCGGCCATGCCGTTGCGGACGATATGGCGCACCGCGTCAACATTGCTGCCGTTGACGAAATTGGGGGTGACAATCAGATGATACGGCGTGTCTTTCAGCGCCTTGGCGAGCCCGTGCATGATCGAAATGCCGTAGCCCAGTATTTCCTCGTGCGGATCGAGCAACACGCTGATGACGTTGGTACGACCGGTCTTCAGGCGCTGTGCCGCCCGGTCCGGCAGATATCCGACGCTGGCGGCAACCTCGTGGACGCGCTTGCGCGTCTCCACCGAAATCTGCGGCGCATTGCTCAGCGCGCGCGAAACGGTCGTCACGGCAAAGCCGGTCAACTCGGATATCGTGCGCAGCGTTGGCTTGCCGCTCTTCAGAATCGTGGGCGAGGCTAGTTCTTTGGGAGTGTCTGTCACGTGAATCCTCCCACTCATAATGACATGACGTTTCTAACGTTAGACAGATTGATAGGCAATGCGCTTATGAAAACGTTTAATTTGGCCTGATCGTAAGGTTATCGTTACATTTGACTGCCGTCAAAGTATCAATATCCCATTTATATTCAGTGTGTTATTCACGTTCGGCGAGCTGTTTTTGCCAATGCTTGACTCGACGCAATTTATAACGTTTTAAATAGCTATGCGGTGAGGAGACCGCGTAGGAATTGCTTTGCCGTGACAAGCGGCAAGGCGTTCAACGGCGGAGGGAGGAGCTTCCGTCTCGACGACTTGCAACCGGGAGGAATACGATGCGCAAGTTTATGATGACGACCGCGATTGCGGCATTGATGGTAGCGGGCTGCGGCGCCGCGCGTGCTGCCGACGTCAAGGAAGTGCAGATGCTGCACTGGTGGACGTCGGGCGGTGAAGCTGCTGCACTCAACGTGCTGAAGGGTGATCTGGCCAAGGAAGGCTACGCCTGGAAGGACGTGCCGGTCGCCGGTGGCGGCGGTGACGCGGCAATGACCGCGCTGAAGGCGATGGTTGCGGCTGGCACCTATCCGACCGCTTCACAGATGCTCGGCTATACCGTGCTTGACTACGCCCAGGCCGGCGTCATGGGCGACCTCACCGAGACCGCCAAGAAGGAAGGCTGGGACAAGTCCGTTCCGGCGGCCCTGCAGAAGTTTTCCGTCTATGACGGCAAGTGGGTCGCAGCCCCCGTCAATGTCCATTCCGTCAACTGGCTGTGGATCAACAAGGCGGTGATGGACAAGATCGGCGGCACCGAGCCGAAGACCTTCGACGACCTGATCGCGTTGCTCGATAAGGCCAAGGCGGCTGGCGTCATTCCGCTCGCGCTCGGCGGTCAGAACTGGCAGGAAGCGACGATGTTCGATTCCATCGTTCTGTCGACCGGTGGACCCGAGTTCTACAAGAAGGCAATGAACGACCTCGACGAAGAGTCGCTGAAGTCGGACACCATGAAGAAGTCGTTCGATAACCTTGCCAAGATCAAGGAATACGTCGATCCGAACTTCTCCGGTCGCGACTGGAACCTTGCGACCGCCATGGTCATCAAGGGTGACGCGCTGGTGCAGGTCATGGGCGACTGGGCCAAGGGCGAATTCGTAGCGGCGAAGAAGACGCCGAACACGGATTTCCTGTGCTACCGCTTCCCTGGTACGGATGGCAGCGTGATCTACAACTCCGACATGTTCGGCATGTTCAACGTTCCTGACGACCGCAAGGCGGCCCAGGTGGCGCTGGCAACCGCGACGCTGTCGAAGAGCTTCCAGTCGGCCTTCAACGTCGTCAAGGGCTCGGTTCCGGCCCGCACCGACGTTCCGGATACCGACTTCGACGCCTGTGGCAAGAAGGGTATCGCCGACCTGAAGGCTGCCAACGAAGGCGGCACGCTGTTCGGTTCGCTCGCCCAGGGCTATGGCGCCCCTCCGGCCGTTGCCAACGCCTACAAGGATGTCGTCTCCAAGTTCGTGCATGGCCAGATCAAGACATCCGATCAGGCTGTCGAAGAACTCGTCAAGGCAATCGACGACGCCAAGTAAGCTGACGTTGACCGTACAAGATCCTTCCCCGCTTCGGTGGGGAAGGTTTTCTGCCTAATGATGACGGCCCCTGGGAGGGGACGAATATGAGCACCGTTGCGACCCCCGAAATCAATGTGACCTCGGAGCGTACGACACGTCATTCCATCCGCAACCGTTTGCAGGATGCGCTGCCCCGGATCGTGTTGGCGCCGAGCTTTCTCATCACGCTGATCTTCGTGTATGGCTTCATCGTCTGGACGGCCTATCTGTCCTTTACCAACTCCAAGACCTTTCCCTCCTATGCCTTGACCGGTCCGCGTGCCTACCAGCGCCTGTGGCGATGGACCTTCGAGACCGATCCGCCATCGAGCTGGTACACCTCGATCACCAACATGGGGATATTCGGCTTCCTCTATGTCGGCATCTGCCTGGCGCTCGGCCTGTTCCTGGCCATTCTGCTCGACCAGAAGATCCGCGGCGAGGGGCTTCTGCGGCCGATCTACCTCTATCCGATGGCGCTTTCCTTCATCGTCACGGGCGTCGCCTGGAAATGGTTCCTCGACCCGGGCCTCGGGCTCGAACAGACCTTGCACCAGTGGGGATGGACGAGCTTCCACTTCGACTGGATCAAGAACAAGGATTTCGTGATCTACACGGTGGTCATCGCCGGTGTCTGGCAGGCCTCCGGCTTCGTCATGGCGATGTTTCTCGCAGGGCTGCGGGGTATCGACGGCGAGATCATGAAGGCTGCGCAGATCGACGGCGCGACCACCTTCCAGCTCTACAAGCGCATCGTCATCCCGATGCTGCGACCAATCTTCCTGTCCGCCTTCATCGTGCTCGCGCACATGGCGATCAAGTCCTACGACCTTGTCGTCGCCTTGACCTCCGGCGGCCCCGGCGGCTCGGCCTGGCTGCCGTCGAACTTCATGTATGAGTACACCTTCAAGCGTAACGAGATGGCCGTCGGATCGGCCAGCGCGATCATCATGCTGATGACGATCTCCGCCATCATCGTTCCCTATCTCTATTCCGAACTACGGGAGAAAACGCGATGAGCTCCGTTGTCTCGCCCGCCGGCATTGCACGACGCACCACAAGCACACGGACGCTCAATCGCGTGGTGATCTACGGTCTGCTTGCCCTGTTTGCCATAATTTACCTGATGCCGCTCTTCGTCATGCTGGTCACCTCGTTCAAGACCATGGACGAAATCCAGAACGGCAACATGCTGTCGCTGCCGCAGTCACCGACGATCGAGCCCTGGTTCAAGGCATGGGGTGAGGCCTGCGTCGGCCTGACCTGTGCCGGGATCAAGGGCTACTTCTGGAACTCGATCAAGATGGTGGTTCCGGCCGTTGTGATCTCGACCATTCTCGGCGCGCTCAACGGCTACGTGCTGACAAAATGGCGCTTCCCCGGCCACACGCTGGTCTTCGGCTTGATGCTCTTTGCCTGCTTCATTCCCTTCCAGTCGGTGCTGCTGCCGATGGCGACGATCCTTGGAAGCCTCGGGCGTTTTGGCGTGACACTGCAGAACGCCACGGGCTTTTCCTTCGGCTTTGGCAATCCGACGGTGAACCTGGTTTTCGTTCACGTCGTCTACGGCCTTGGCTTCACGACCTTGTTCTTCCGCAATTTCTACGAGGCCTTTCCGACCGAACTGGTGAAGGCGGCGCAGGTCGATGGCGCGGGCTTCTTCCAGATCTTCCGCCGCATCATGCTGCCGAACTCGCTGCCGATCATCGTCGTCACGGTCATCTACCAGTTCACCAACATCTGGAACGACTTCCTCTTCGCCTCGGCCTATGCCGGCACCGGGGAGTCGATGCCGATGACGGTGGCGCTGAACAACGTCGTCAACACCTCGACCGGTGTCGTCGAGTACAACGTCAACATGGCGGCTGCGATGATCGCCGCCTTGCCCACACTCCTCGTCTATATTCTCGCCGGCCGCTACTTCGTGCGTGGCCTGATGGCGGGTGCCGTCAAAGGATAATCAATGGCTTTTCTCGAAATATCCGGCCTCAGAAAACGCTTCGGTGCGGTCGAGATCCTCAAGGGTATCGATCTCGAGCTGGAAAAGGGCGGCTTTCTGGTACTCGTTGGTCCGTCCGGCTGCGGCAAGTCCACCCTGCTCAACACCATCGCCGGGCTGGAGTCGATCACAGAAGGGCAGATCCGCGTCGATGGGCGGACGATCGACGATCTGCATCCCTCGAAGCGCGACATTGCCATGGTGTTCCAGAGCTACGCGCTCTATCCGAACATGACGGTGGCAGGCAACATAGCTTTCGGCATGGAAATGCGCGGCGTGCCGGCCGATGAGCGCAAGAAGGCGATCGACAAGGTCGCGAAGGTGCTGCAGATCGGCCACCTCCTTGATCGCAAGCCCAGCCAGCTGTCCGGCGGCCAGCGCCAGCGTGTCGCCATGGGTCGGGCGCTGGTGCGCGATCCGAAACTCTTCCTGTTCGACGAGCCGCTGTCCAACCTCGACGCCAAGCTGCGCGTCGACATGCGCATCGAGATCAAGCGTCTGCATGCGGCTACCGGAACATCCATCGTCTATGTCACGCACGACCAGATCGAGGCGATGACGCTGGCCACCAAGATCGCTGTCATGCGTGACGGCGAGGTGCAGCAATTCGGAACGCCGGCCGAGATCTACAACAATCCAGCCAATCTCTTTGTCGCCGATTTCATGGGGTCGCCTGCCATGAACCTGCTGACGGCGACGGTCGGCAGCACCGGCACCGGCCTGCACGTGTCGCTGGCCAGACCCAATGCGGAACCGCTGAATTTGCCGCTGCCGCAAGCGAATGCCCTGTCGACCTACGTCGGAAAACAGGTGGTCTTCGGGATACGGCCGGAAGCCCTGACGGATCCCGACGGTGCGGATCGCAACGCGCGGTCGCTGGCCGAAGGAGATTGCCTGATCGAGGTGGTCGAGCCCGCCGGTTCCGACACCTTCGCGGTGACGAAGCTTGGCGGAAAGGAAGCGGTTGCGCGCCTCAGGGCCGACATCCACATCGCTGCAGGCCAGACCGCGCGCCTTGCCTTCAATCTGGACAAGGCGGTCTATTTCGATCCCGAAACGCATCGTCGGATCGTGTGAGAGACAGATCGCTTGCCGCGTGGCCTAATCCGCACTCTTTCTGAAGAAGGCGTGGGTGAAGGCTCCGGCATACATGTAGCAGATCTTCTCGGGCTTATCCGCCATGAAGTCGTCGCACGCCTTCTTGACCCCCGGCAGATAGTCCCATCCGTCGGGATTTATGGCCGGGTCGCAATAGTCGTCGATAAGGCAGACCGCGCCTTTCGACAGGCGCGGGTAGACATATTTCAGGCTGACTGAAATCGAATCGTACAGGTCCCCGTCGAGATGCGCGAAGCATATCTTCTCCGGCAGGCCGTCCGGAAGCGTGTCGTCGAACCAGCCCTTGTGTATCACTGGCAGCTCCAGGCCGTGGAGCTTGAAGTTGTCGATAAGAATCCTCGGTGGTGGCGAGATCGCCTTCCTTGTAGGCATCGCCGTCCACGCGCCGTGTCGAGGGAAGGCCTTCGAAACTGTCGTAGACGTGCAGCTTCTTGCTGGAATTGAAGCCCTTGATCAGCTTCGCGATCAGGACGGAGGATTGCCCCTCATTGCACCCGACCTCGACGAGATCACCATCGACGTTATAGGCGATCGTCTGCGAAACGAGGTGATACATGTTCATGCGCTGCTCTACGTTCGTCGAAATTCCCGACCGTGTCGCGGAGAATTTCTGACCTGTAAGCCGCTGGAGCATGGCGTCGACCAAAGCTGCTGTATTGGAGTTTACTCCGAGACGGCGGGTGAGAAGGTTGAGCGCCCTGTCAACGTGAGACGATCTTTGTACATTCCAGTCGAAGTCCCTCGTAATGAAGAAATTGTCCATTCCATCCCCCAGTTGGCAACGTCCAGCTTCGTTGAAATGCTCTCACAGTACCCGTTAAGATATTAATTTGAGCGCCTTGTAACGTTCCAAGCAATTTTTCGCGATCAGGGGTGGTGGCGGATGAGCCACTCGCCTTCCGATGCGGCTGCCTGGAGCGCCCGGGTACAATGCGAGCCGCACCTTCCTGTTCCATTTCACAGGCGCAAGAAGGCGGCAGTCGCCCCTGGTCCTTCCACCCATTGGCCAACTGCCGCACATCTGTCTCTGCTACCCACGGCCGCAGTCATGCCGTGGGTGATGGTGTCTCGACGAGGTCAGGCCTGCCAATCGTCGGTTGCCGCGTGGGTTGCTTGAGTAACCGGACTATCGGTCAGCGAGTAGGCATGGATGTAGTCGATGTGGAACTCGGAGCCATTCGGCAGGCCATCGGTTGGTGTCCCCGCCGTGCCGCCTATGGCAAGATTGACCAGCATGTACATCGGGTCGTGCATGTCGGCCGGTGTGTCGGCGTGCGCGACGGCGACATCGTCAAAATACCAGACGATCTGATCCTCGTCCCAAAGGACGCCATAGGTGTGGAAACCTTCGGTGCTCGCGACCTTCACCGGCGTCGATTCCATCACGTGGGTGCCGCCATCCGCGCTGTGAACCGTGACATTCACCGTCTTCGGGTCCTGGCCGCGCATTTCCACGACATCGAGCTCCGGTGGCCAGGATCCATCTTCGGGCAAAAGCCAGAAGGCGGGCCAAGCGCCCTGTTCGGTCGGCATGTCGGCACGGATTTCAAAATAGCCATAGGTCTGCGCGAAGGAGGAATGGGTTGTGAGGATCCCCGACGTGTAGTCGTAGCCGTCGATCTGAGACTCAAGCGCCGCTGGCGTCTTGTTTGCTGTGATGGTCAGTACCCCGTTGTCCACCGAGAACGGATTGACGGCCGAGGTCCCCGCGTAGGAGGGGTTGATGTACCATTGCTGCTCGCCGTTTCCGGGAAGGGTGCTGCCTTTGTCCGGCGCCCACCAGAACTTGGCATCCCATGTTCCCTGATCGCCGTTGCGAAGGGACAGGCTGTCGAATTCGTCCGCGAATGTCAGCGTCAGGTTGGAGCGGTCGAGCGTCAGCTGAAACTGGTCCGAGTGAAGATCGGCGACCGTGTGGTTGGCAAGAACCAGGCTCTCTCCGCCGCCAAGATCCAGTCGCAGATTGTTACCTTCCTGCGTGGAATGGCTGAGGACCTGGTCGAAGCTGGTCAACCCGTAGCCGTCCAGTCGAATCGTGTCGTCGCTGCTGAAATCGACGATCAGGTCGCTGCCATTGCCACGGGTGAAGATGAAGGTGTCGGCGCCGCCACCGCCGATGAGAACATCATTGCCGGCTCCGCCGTCGATCGTCTGGCTGCCGGAGGCGCCCGAGATGATGTTGTCGGCAGCATTACCGAATGCATAGCGGCCGTTGCCTGTTACCGTCAGGTTCTCGAAATTCTCCGGCAGCGTGTAGCTCATCCAGGTGTTGATGGTGTCAACACCGGCACCCGGCGCTTCCACCGCGCGGTTGATGCTGGAATAGAGGTAGTAGATGTCGTCCCCGGTCCCGCCCTGCATCGTCACGTTGACGGAACTGTCACCCCAGATGGAATCGTTACCGGCTGTGCCATTCAATATCGGCCCCGAGCCGGTCGCCGAGAACCAGGCGCTGGATCCGCCACTGTAATAAAGGCTTTCACCAACGGCGTTTAGAATCGACTGCGGCATGGTCAGCTCCTTTGTTTGCCTCCCACTGGAAGGCTACCATCGTGGGTTTAAGGACGGCACCCCAAGGGCGCGAATACCCGGCTGGGATGTGTGATTTCCGGTCAAAATGCTGATCGTGTTTAACAAGCATTCTCAGTTCGGCGCAGGCTTGTGCCGGCGTAGGGCACTCGCCTCCACGATCGTGGCTACTCCTCCCTGAAGGCCCTTGCCGCCTGATCGGTGAAGGGCTTTGCGAGATAGGCGAGGGCGGTTCGCTCGCCTGTTTCGATGAAGGCCTCCACGGGCATCCCGGCTACCGGAACCAGTGTCCCGAGCCGCTGCCATTCGGACGCGGGAACCTGAATTCTCACTCCGTAGTAGCCTTGGCCTGTCCGCGGATCAGTCGTCAGATCCGCCGTCACGCTGGCGACGCGTCCATTCAGTTCCGGTGTCGTGCGCTGATTGAAGGCGGACAATCGAAGCGTCACGCTCTGGCCGACGACCACCTGGTCGATATCCTGAGGGGACAACTTCACCTCAGGCGTCAAGGCATCTGCGTCAGGCACGATCTGCATGATTGCTTCGCCGGGCGTGACCACGGCGCCTTGTGCATGGACCGCCAGCTGGTGGACGACGCCCGCCTGGGGCGAGCGAATCTCGATATGTTTCAGGTCGTCTTGCGCGGCCACAAGGCGCTCGGAATATTCGCCAATGTCGCTTTGCGCCTGCCGCAGCTGTTCCGATACCTCGCTGCGACGATCATCGCCGAGTTGGATGATCTGTAGCTCGGTTTCGGCGATCTTGCCCCGGACCTCGGCGGCTGACGCGACCAGACTGCCAAGCTCTCCCCGGAGATCCGCCTGGTCGCGCTGCAGCGCGTAGACCCGGGTCGCTGGAATGATCCCCTGCTTCAGGAGCGGCTGAAGGCTCGAGAGCTCCTGACCGATGATGTCGATCGCCTGTCGTTTGCCATCCTGCTGAGACAGTAGGCCGTCAGCCTCCTGGCCGAGCTGCCGTACGCGCTCCCGGAACTGGGCCTCCCGACCCTTGAGCGATGACCGGCGATCCGCGAAAAGCCGGCGTTCTCCATCGGTCAGCGTGGTACGCTCGTCGGCGTCAGCGTCATTCAGCTGAGCCGGGAATTCGATTGCCTCGCGGCCATCCCGTTCTGCCGACAATCGTGCGGCGCGGGCGGCGAGCTGGCGGAGTCTGCGAGAGACGATTGCAAGCGTTGCCTGGGTCTGAGTACCATCGAGACGGACCAGAACCTCTCCCGCGCCGACCCGGTCGCCGTTGCGAACCAGGACACGGTCGACGGTGCCGCCCTTTTGATGTTGAACCGGCTTCACGTAGCTGTCGACGACGAGCGTTCCGTTGGCGATGACGGCGCCGTTCAGGTGGATTGTGGCCGCAAGGCTGCCGAGCACGCCGACAAGAAGGAGGATAATGGTGACGGCAAGCAGCGTCAGACGCTTGATCGCGTGTTCAACGGGCAGGATGGTCTCCTTCATTGCGCGGCGGCCCCCTCTCCGGGTTGGCGAAAGCGGGGCGGAAACGACACGGGCGACGACGCCAGCGGCGCGGGCTGCTTAAAGACCTCGTCCTTGGGGGCGAACCCCTGCAATTGCCCATTGGCGAACACCAATATCTTGTCGACGCTGGCTAGCGCACTGGGCCTGTGCGTGATGATGATCGCTATGCCACCGCGTTTGCTGACACCCAGGATTGCCCGTGCCAGTGCGGCGTCTCCTTCGGCGTCGAGGTTGGCGTTCGGCTCGTCGAGGACGACCAGAAAGGGGTCGCCATAAAGGGCTCGGGCCAGGGCGACGCGCTGCCGCTCACCGGCGGACAACCCCATTCCCTGCTCGCCAATCCGCGTGTCGAACCCATCGGGAAACTGGACGATCATGTCGTAGATGCCTGCCGCCCTTGCTGCGGCGATCACCTTGTCAGACGATGCGGAGCGGTCAAAGCGGGCGATGTTCTCTGCAATCGAGCCGTCGAACAATCCGATTTCCTGCGGCAGATAACCAATGTGCCGACCGAGCTCTTCCGGGTCCCATTGAGAAAGGGAGGCTCCGTCGAGACGGATCGATCCGGCGATCGGTGACCAGACCCCGACAAGTGCCCGTGCCAGGGATGATTTTCCCGATGCGCTTGGTCCAATGATGCCGATCGCTTCACCGGCCCTGATTTCGAAGGACACGCCGCGCACGATCGGCGCTGTCGATCCCGGGGCGGCAAGATGCAGCCTCTCGACTCTAAGCCCTGCCGTGGGGGGCGGAAGACGCGTGGCCGGCTCCATATCGGTTGTCAGCTCGCCCAGCTTGACGAGGCGCGACCAGCTTTGCCGAGCCGCCACAAAGCCACGCCATTGACCGATTGCGAGCTCAACCGGTGCAAGCGCGCGGCTTACGAGGATGGAGCTGGCAATCATGATGCCGCCGGTCGCCTCCTGCCGGATGACAAGCATTGCGCCAACGGCCAATACGGCCGACTGCAACATGAGGCGAACGATGCGAGACAGCGTCGTCAGTGCTGCGGTTACGTTCGACGCGCGGAGTTGGTTTTGTCGATAACGTTGATTGATCTCAGCCCATCCGTCGCCCAGACGGCTGGCGAACCCCATGGCGGCCACGGCCTCTGCATTGCGCCGCGTCGCCTCGGCCAAGGCCATTCGCTCGACGCCGATCTCGGCCGCTTCCCTGGCGGGCCTTCTCGACTTCAGATCGGCGATGACCGTCAGTCCGACAAGGATCAAAGCCCCAGCCAGGGCAGTGACCCCGATCCACATATGAAAGAGGAAGCAAAGGCCGAGATAGAAAGGCATCCAGGGCAGATCGAAAAGCGCCGTTGGGCCTGGACCAGACAGGAAGCTGCGTGTCGTATCGATGTCGCGAAGCGGCTGGAGACCATCTTGCGGGGACTGCTGACGTGCCGGTGCTGCCGCAAACGAGCGGAAAACGGTCTGGCCGAAGCGCTCGTCGACGGATTGCCCGACGCGGGCAAGCAGCAGCGCGCGAATGAGCTCGAGAATTCCCTGAAATGCAAACAGCGTCGCCGTGATGATGATCAGCCCGACGAGCGTGGGCAAGCTGCGGGCCGGTATCACCCGATCGTAGACCTGCAGCATGAAAAACGACCCGGTAAGGGCCAGGACATTGACAACGCAACTCGTCAGTCCGACGCCATAAAGGGCGCCGCGTAGCGAGGAGATGGCCGACAAAAGGAAAGACTGGGAGCGAGGGGAGATCTGCAACTGGGACAACGTGCCTCTCTGGTAGGTCGTGTCAGGGCTGCAGGAACAATGAACCAGATTGGCAAAGGGGACCAACCGAGATGGTTCGTTTTTGGAAACTATGCCCGCCTAACGGCGGTCAGGCTTAACAGGTCTTTATGGCACGCCGGAGCGTTGCTCCATTTCGGAGCAGCCCGGCAAGGCCCTTGTCACAGGGGATGTCGCGAAGGGGAGGCTGCGCCCCTCGACAACAGGCGTAGCCTCGCTCATTCCAATCGTTCAGGCCAAAGCCCTAGTTGCAGAGATATTTGCCGGAAAGCGCGTGGATGTGATCGGTACCAATTCCGCAGCAGCCGCCGATGATATCGGCTCCCGATGCGGACCAGCGCCGAGCCCATTGACCGTAAGCGTCGGGATCGAGGTCGCTGCGCACTTCCGTCAATGTCGCGTTTGCTTCCTCGTCATCCTGCTGTGATGGGAAGGCGTTGGCATAGACGCCGACCTTGATATCGGCCCCGAGTGCCTTGAACGTCGCCTTGGCCACTTCCACCGCGGGTTCCATGACTTCAGGCATGGAGCAGTTGAAAAGCATCGCCTCTGCGCCGAGCGAAGCAACGAGTTCCGCAGCGGCCCTGACGGTTTCGTTCGAGCGCAAGACCGGTTCCGGCATATCCGCCGGTGCGGCGTCGTCGCGAAGCGTGAAGGAAACCCACAGCGGCTTGCCGGTGCTCTTGATCGCTTCGTGTGCTGCGCGCGCCTCGGCAAGGCTGCTTTGCGTCTCGGCAAGCCAGATGTCCACGTACGGCGCCATGCCCTTGACGAGGACACTCAAGTAGCGCTGCACGAGCTCCGGATTGAACAGATGCGGCTGGTACGAGCCAAAGATCGGGGGGAGGGAGCCGGCGACAAGGACCTTGCGACCCGTCGCCGCGTCAGCCGCTTCGCGGGCAATCCGTCCGGCGCGCGCCGCGAGCATTTCCCCGTCAGCCTCGAAGCGCTCGTCCCCGATGTGAAAGGGCACGACCGCATAGCTGTTGGTGGTGATGACGTCGGCGCCGGCGCCGATATAGTTATCGTGGACCTTGCGCACGAATTCCGGTGCTTCCATCAGCGCCAGCGCCGACCATTCCGGTTGCCGGAAGGGAGCGCCAATTCGCTCAAGCTCGCGGCCGGTGCCGCCGTCCAGAATAAGTCCACGCCGTGTCATCTCTTCATTCCTTTTTTGAAATTCTGTTCGCTGCCGCCTGCTTGCCGTCAGCCAGCGACCTTGGCCGCGTCGCGCCTCGATATGGCATCATCGAGCCAACCGGGGCGCATTTCGGGAACCGACGCGATCAGTTTGCCGGTGTAGGGGTCGTAAGGCGGCGCCAGGACATCGGCCTTGCGGCCGTAACGCACCACCTTGCCGTCAAGCATGACCGCTACCGTATCGGCGATCGCCCGTACGATGGCCAGGTCATGCGTGATGAAAAGATAGGAAGTGCCTGATTGGTCCTGAAGTCGCGTCAACAGATCGAGAATGCCTTCGGCCACCAGCGGATCTAGCGCGGAGGTCGGCTCGTCGCAGATGATAAGCTTCGGATCGGCCGCAAGCGCGCGGGCAATACAGACACGCTGCTTTTGTCCGCCGGACAGTTCGGCCGGGTAACGGTCGAGCATGGCTTGCGGCAGTTCGATCTGGTCGAGCAGGGACAGCACGCGCCGCTTCAGTTCCGCACCTCGCAGGCCGAAATAGAAGGCCAGAGGCCGAGACACGATGGCTTCGACGGTGCGTCGCGGGTTGAGCGCAAGGTCGGGGATCTGGTTGATGATCTGGATGTTGCGCAATGTTTCGGCGGGGCGCGCGCCAAGACCGTTGGCAAGCGTCTGCCCGTCGAAGCTCAAGCTTCCCGACGAGGTCGGCAAAAGCCCGGTGACGACACGCGCGAGCGTGGATTTTCCCGAGCCGGATTCACCGACGACGGCCAGCGTTTCACCGCGACCGAGCTCGAGGCTAATGCCCTTGAGGACCGGAACACCCGGCGTGTAGCCGGCATGAATAGCCTCGATAGCGAGCAACGGTTCGGATGCCGCCGGCTTTTCCGCCTTGACGGATTGGCGCATCGAAACGAGCTGGCGCGTATAGGTCTCCCGCGGCGCATTGAAGATGCGCTCGACCGAGCCGTTCTCGACCATCTTGCCGTTGCGCAGAACCAGGATGTCATCAGCAACCTGCGCGACGACAGCCAGATCGTGCGAGATGTAAAGGGCTGCGGTCTGGGTCTTGGCGATCGCCTGCTTGATCGCGGCCAGGACCTCGATCTGCGTTGTGACGTCGAGTGCCGTCGTCGGCTCGTCGAAGACGATGAGCTCCGGGTGAGGGCAGAGCGCCATGGCCGTCATCGCCCGTTGCAGCTGGCCACCGGAAGCCTGATGCGGGTAGCGGTCGCCGAACGTGTCGGGCTCTGGCAGGCCAAGCAAGGCAAACAGCTCGACGGCGCGCGCAATCGCGTCGCGACGGCTCATCAGGCCGTGCCAGACGGTCGCTTCGATCACCTGATCGATCAGTCTGTGCGCCGGATTGAAGGCCGCCGCCGCCGACTGTGCGACATAGGTGACGGCCGATCCCCGCAAGCGCCGCGTCTCCCGGCCGGACAATTGCAGGATGTCGCGTCCGTTGAGTGCGGCCTGTCCACCGGCGATGCGCAGACCATCACGGCTGTAGCCAAGCGAGGCGAGGCCGATCGTTGACTTTCCGGCGCCGGATTCGCCGATCAGGCCAAGAACACGCCCCTTTTCGAGCTCGAACGAAACCTTGTCGACGATCACCGCGTCGCCGGCTTTGATAACGAGGTCGGTGACCTTGAGCAGCATGTCAGCCATTGCGACGGCCGCCTTTCAGGCTGCTGGTCTTCTGCAGCATCCAATCGACCACAAGATTGATCGAGATCACGAGAATGGCGATCGCGGCTCCTGGAATGAGTGCGGCGAAAACGCCGAAGACCAGACCGTCCTTGTTTTCCTTTACGAGGCTGCCCCAGTCGGCCACCGGCGGCTGGACGCCAAGCCCCAGAAAGGAGAGGGTCGAGAGGAACAGAATGGCGAAGGCGAACCGCAGGCCAAGTTCGGCCAGCAGCGGCGAAAGCGCATTGGGCAGGATTTCGTTCACGATGATCCAGGCCCAGCTTTCACCACGAAGTCGCGCAACCTCGACATAGTCGAGGACCACGAGGTCGGCAGCCAGCGCGCGGCTGACACGAAAGACGCGCGTTGCGTCAAGCGCCGCCATCACCAGCACCAGAACCACCATGTTCTTGGGCAGGACGGCGAGCACCACAAGGGCGAAGATCAACGTCGGGATCGACATCATCAGGTCGTTGAGCCTCGACAAGGCTTGATCGACCCATCCGCGCCGGACGGCCGCGTAAAAGCCGAGCGATACCCCGATCAGGAAGGCGAGGGCCGTGGCGATTGCGGCAATCACGAAGGTCAGCCGCGCACCCCATACGAGGCGCGAAAACAGGTCGCGGCCGATATTGTCGGTTCCAAGAAGCGCATTGCCGGACGGAACGTCCCAAACGCCACCGACGACCTCGGATACTGGGTGCGGAGCAAGCCAGGGCGCGAATACCGCGAGCACCAGAAACGCAATTGTGCCGGCGAAGCCAATCAGTGCCATGGGTGTGAGACGGGGCAGGTTTCTCATCTTGGGTGCCTCAGCCGCGGATTGGCGAGGATCGACACCATGTCGGCGATGATGTTCAGCACGATATAGACCGCCGCAAATACGAGGCCCGCCGCCTGCACGACCGGCACGTCGCGCTTTGCCACGTGATCGACGAGGTACTGACCCATGCCGGGATAGACGAAGATGACTTCGACGACGACAACCCCGACGACGAGATATGCCAGGTTGAGCGCCACGACATTGACAATGGGTGACAGCGCATTTGGCAGGGCGTGCTTCCAGACAACGCGCCACGCAGGCAGTCCCTTGAGAAGGGCGGTCTCGATGTAGGGCGAGGCCATGACATTCAGCAAGGCCGCACGCGTCATGCGCATCATGTGTCCGACAACGGCGAGAACCAGCGTCAGGCAGGGGAGCAGCATGAATGTCAGCCGCTGGCCCAGCGGCATGGAATCGGACACGGTGGCGCTGCTTGGAAGCCAGAAGTGGCTGACGGAGAAATAGGCGATCAACAGATAGCCGGCAAAGAACTCCGGCAAGGATATGGCGCTGAGGGTGACCAGGCCGATGGTCCGATCGATCCATGTTCCGGCGTAAAGCACCGACACGATGCCAAGCAGAATGGAGAGCGGCACTGCTATGAGCGCGGCCATGGCCGCCAGATAGAGCGTGTTGCGCAAACGGGGCGCAATGCTCTTGGCAATGTCCTGGCGGTTGCTGTAGCTGCGACCGAAGTCTCCGCGCACGGCGCCGCCGAGCCATTCGGCGTATCGCACCGGCGCGGGCTTCTCGAGGCCGAGTTCCTTGCGAATATTGGCCACCGCTGCAGGTGTAGCCTGCTGACCAAGCATTGCCGTCGCCACGTCACCTGGCAGGATCTGCGTTCCGGCGAAGATAACGACGGAGACGGCCCAGAGCAGCACGAGCCCGAGCAGGAGACGCCTGAGCAGCAGCGAGAAGAGATTGCCGCTTTTCGTCTTGCGCGTGGGCAGCGGCGTCACTGCTTCGATTTGGTCGATTCCATCAGCCAAAGGCCGGTTACTCATCTGTCGGTTACGAATAAAAGCTTCGGATGGCGCTATCGCGAACCTTGCCGTAGTGCAACGGCTTAGCGACGATATGCTCAAAAATCAGCCCCCAAGGCGCGAGCCTGGGGGCCGAAGAGTGAGGCTTAGGCATTCAGCCAGACGCGCTCGGCGATGCGATAACCGCTGAGATCGCCGCCGCCCGGCACTGGGACATAGCCGCCGACCTTGTCGGTCGCCGCCGCGAGGTTGTCGACGAAGAGCGGGATGAGCTCGCCACCTTCATCCACCAGCTTCACCTGCAGGTCGTGATAGATCTGCTTGCGCTTGGTCTCATCCAGCTCGACGCGTGCCGCGGCCAGCAGCTTGTCGAAGGATTCGTCGCGCCATGCCGTTTCGTTCCACGGCGCGTCGGACTGCAGGATCAGCGAAAGCATGGCATCGGCAGTGGGACGCACCGACCAGTTGGAGGCGACGAACGGCTTCTTCAGCCAGACTTCGTCCCAATATCCGTCGGATGGAACCCGCTCGACATCGATGGTGATGCCAGCCTTCGCAGCAGATGCCTGGAAGAGCTGGGCCGCATCGACAGAGCCTGGGAAGCCATTGTCAGATACACTAACCTGGAGACCACCCGGCGAACCCGCCTTCTTGAAGTGGAAGCCTGCCTTTTCGGGATCGTAGGCGCGCTGCGGAATGTCCTTGGCGAAATAGGGGTTCCAGGAGGCAATGGGATTGTCGTTGCCGATCGCGCCGGTGCCGACCAGCAGGCTCTTTTGAAGCTCTTCGCGGTCGATCGCATATTTCAGCGCCAGGCGGAGATCGACGTTGTCGTACGGTGCGGTATCGACCCGCATCGGGAAGCAGAACATGGTGTTTTCCTGCGAACGCAGGATCTGCACGCCGGGACGCGCGGTGAGGCGGCTCAGCGCGCGCGGCTCGACGCGGTTGATGATGTGAACCTGACCGCTGAGAAGGGCGGCCATGCGCGCCGTTGCATCGCTCATCGCGATGGTTTCGACGGAATCCACATGGGCTCGGTCCGAGGCCCAATAGTTGGGATTGCGCTTGGTGAGGGCGCGCACACCCGGCTGGAAGTCTTCCAGAATGAAGGCGCCGGTACCGACACCCTTGTCGAAGTCGCCGCCATCAGGGCCGATGCCCATGTGATAGTCGACCAAGGCTGCGGGGAAGTCGGCGTTGCCGGCACTCAACGTGACCGTGACTTCGTGCGTATCGGACGCGGTGATGTCGGTGACGGAAAGCAGCTGGCCCTTGCCGCCGGAGTTGCTGTTTTCGCCGCGGTGATGGTTCAGCGAATAGACGACATCCTGTGCGGTCAGTTCCTTGCCATTGTGGAACTGGATGCCCTTCTTGAGCTTGAAGACCCACTTGCTGGCGTCGGGCGTGGCGGCTTCCCAGCTCTCGGCGAGGGCGCCGACGAGCTTGCCGTCAGGTCCGAGCTCGAGCACGGTGTTGAAGAGCTGGAATCCGACAGTGTACATGTACGCTTCGGTGTAGAACGCCGGGTCGAGGCGGTCCGAGCTGGAAGCGGTATCGAGGCCGAGGATCAGATGGCCGCCCTTGACGGGTGCTGCGGCTTGCGCGGCGGCACTGCCCGGCAGCAGCAATCCACCGGCCGAAAGCGTTGCCGACAGCGCACCGGCCGTTTGTAGAAACTGGCGTCGCGTAGGCTGCAGAATGTTGGAGATTGTCTTATGACCCGGCATGAATGATCTGTCCTTGGCATGTTATTATGTCTGGTGCCCCGGACCTTTCTACGGTCCGGTTGCTTTTGGCGAATTGTCTATGGCCTTCCCGGCAAGCAGGCGCGCAAATTCCTGCTAAAATTGCTTTCTTCAGGGGAAGAATATGTGGCCGCCGTCCCACATCGCGAAGTCGGTGGCCGCAATCGTCCGTCAGGAAAGCAGTCTGGCGGCAGCGAGCGACAGGGCAACGACCCCGTTTGCAATGCAGCGCTCGTCCGGCTGATAGTCTGAATTGTGCAGGTGGTCGTTTCGGCCTTCCTGCGAAGCGCCCACTCCGAGCTGGAAGGCAGGAACCTTGGCGCCAACCAGCGCGAAATCTTCCGCCCCGAGGCTTGAATCGCGTTTCAGCACGACATCGCCGAAGTGGTCGCGGATTGCCGCCATGGTCGTCGTCAGCAGGCGGTCGTCAGAGACGAGCGATGGAACGCCGCGCACATAGTTGATCTCGCATCTGACGCGCATCGACGCCTCGACGCCTGCGCAGACACGACGGATGGCGGCCTCGATGACGTCCCGCGAGGCTTTGTCCTGGCAGCGCACGGTGCCCATGATACTGACGGAATCGGGAATGATATTGTGCGTGTGGCCGCCGTGGATCGAGCCGATCGTCAGGACGGCCGGCCGCATGGGATCGACTTCGCGCGACACCACGGTTTGCAGCTGGACAATCAGCTGGGCGCAGGCAACCACCGGGTCGACCGCCATGTGCGGGCGGGCGGCGTGGCCGGATGCTGCATGAATGGTGATATCAAATTCGTCGGAGGAACCGTTGGCGATACCTTCGACAAAACTGAACGTACCGACGGGTTCGTCCGGGTGGTTGTGGAACCCAAGCGCATAGTCGACGCCGTCGAGCACGCCATCGGCGATCATGGCCGCCGCGCCGCTCTCCTGGGTTTCCTCGGCAGGCTGGAACATCAGCTTGATGTTGCCACTGAGCCGCGGAGCGATCTCCTTCAGCACGGCGCCAACGCCGATCAAGGTCGCGGTGTGCAGGTCGTGGCCGCAGGCGTGCATCTTGCCCTCGATGCGGCTGGCGAAGGGAAGGCCGGTCTGTTCCTGGATCGGAAGCGCGTCCATGTCGGCGCGAATGATCAGCGTTGGTCCCGGTGCTCCTCCCTTGATGAAGCCAACCACGCCGGTACGCCCGACACCGGTCTGGTGTTCGATGCCGAAACTCTCCAACTCCCGCGCAACAACGCCACTCGTTCTTTCGACATCGAATCCGGTTTCCGGGTGAGCATGAATATCGCGGCGTATTTCAATCAGGCGAGCCTCGTGGTTCGAGGAAAGATCCTGAACCAATCTACCGAGGTCATTGATGCGAGTGTTCATAAGTGTCCTTAATGCAGTTCTCTGAAAAGCTCCGGCCGGATGGCGTATACGGGAAGCTGTCCATTCGGGAAAGTGTTTCCGGCTGTGAGGACTTGCGGAGGTAGGTGAGTCGTTGCTAGCCTGAGCGGCAGTGGCCGACCGAGTGGAGCGCTAAGCCTCACGAGATTGGAGAAGCTAACCCAAGTGCGTCATGCCCGTCTTCAAGGGTAGGGGATCAGCCTCCCTCTTGCAAATGCGCCATGAACACTTCGGTCGGTGTCCTGTATCCGA
>NZ_JAUDRY010000025.1:0-43968 GCF_030382195.1 Rhizobium sp. S96 | reverse complement strand
CTCCAGAGCCCCCGCTGAAAATATGCGAGGGACGGTTGAAACATGGGTCAATTCTCGATGGAAATATCGGGCTGCGCCGGGTCAGCTCTCAGTGGAAATCAACAGCTACCGGTTCCGGGTAGCTGGGAGGATAACGCCGTTGCAGCTCTTATCGATATGGTGTGCTTCATGGTCACCGATTGGGACCCCATCACGGAAGAGCTCGTGGAGGGCATAGCGCTGGAGTTCCGTAAGGTCTGGACCACAGGCACCATTGTGGAGACGCTGACAGCTATGCGTGGTGCGTTCCCTCGGGAGACGGATGAGGCGGGCATGCATTGGGTTGGCGTACGGCGGACTTAATTCTGCTAAGCTCCCGGCCAGCGGTAACGCCAATGCTCCACATCAAGGATGGCGCTGTGTATGCCAACAGCCGCGATGTGGCGAAGTACTTCGAGAAGCGCCACGATAACGTCCTGAGGGACATTGACGAGCTTCTCCAGCATTCCTCAGATTTGAGTGGTGTGTACTTCTCGACAAACTCCAAGCCACATCCGCTAATCAAAGGCCGAATGGATCGAACCTTTGAGATGACCCGCGATGGTTTCTCACTCCTCGCCATGGGCTTTACGGGACCCAAGGCGCTCCGCTTCAAGATTGCGTACATTGAGGCCTACAGCTTCGGCCAACGCCTGTCACCGCTCAGAAGATCGTAGATTTCCCGTGGTGTTAACGCCTGCCGCTCTCTAAGCGCCTTGATCTTTTGCCATTCCGCGAGTGCCTTCTCGGGTGCCAATGCGGCTCTGATTGGGGTGGTGAACGCATGGAGCAAACGCGTTTCCTTGGGGCCGTCATCTCCATTGAATACAATTCCAAAGAGTCCCCCCATGTACCAGTTGTTCAATATGCCATCCCAAAAGAAGCTGTAGGGGACCGGCGTATCCGTGCGGCCAAGCCTTGCAAACTTTCTGGCCATGTTCGCTGTCATCTCAGCGGTCTCGTCGCACTCTCTTAGCATAGCATCCCACCCCTCCGGGTTTGGAGGCAGCGCCATGCCAAGTTCCTTGACCGCTTTCTCCTGATTGATTCGTTTGTGGAAGTCTTCATAGAGCTCCTGCAAGCGAAGGGTCCTTAGAAGCCTGTCTACTATGTATTCCTCCTCTTCCTCCAACAGTTGTGTCAAATGGGCCGCATCACGGCGGTCCAGCCCATCGAGACCCGACTTCTTGCGGCGCTCTTCAACGATGCGGATCGCTTTAATATTCCATCGCCGGTTCTCGGCTAGACTTTGAGGGCTGGGCGGTTCGCGCTCCTCAGGAACCAAGCGCCATACCTCTTGCCCTTCTTTAGGTGGGAGGTAGCGTTGCTCCTCGGCTTGCTTACGCGCCTTCCAGTTCTTCACTGCTGCCGCTGGCCGCATGTACGCGAGGGATATTTCTGCGGAGAGGGGGACCTCAAGCTCTCGCTCATCGAAATCAGCGTATCGTTTTGCAGAGAGTCCGTCAGAAAAACGGGCTGTCAAAAGGAAACCGCGTCGCCTGCTGCTTTCTCCAATCTCGATGCTCAGATGGTCTCGTGGGTCGGTGTCAATTCCTGCCTCAGAGAGTTCCGTCAGACGCCTAGCGACTAATAAACGGACTTCCATGCTTTCGGCACAAAGCTCAGCAAAGCAAGCGGGGTAGGAAGCAGGCCCCTTGCGATTTGTATAGTTGTTCCAAGCGGCGTTGCTCGGTTCGTTTTGGCGAGCCCAATAGGCGCGACACTGAGCCTCAAGCTCGGGAAGTGCACCCGACTTCGCTCCGTCACACCCACCTAAGCGCTCAATCGAAAGCTTTTGGTCAAGTACGCCGAACGCTTTGGCAAGCTTGTAGAGATCAGCATCAAAGTTCTCCACGGTGAGGGTAGCCATTGCAAGTGCTCCTCTGTTCGCTATCAGTCCTCTTTTCCTGGCAGGTCAAGCACGCACTGCGGGACCACAATCTTGCTTATCGCGGCATGCAGTGTTTCGAGCCCAAAGCCATCCCCATAGTCTCGCCCTACACCACCCTTGCCGGTATGCCCGGTGAGCGCATCGTGCATTTCTTCCGGCACGGCATCACGCCCCAGCCGTTTGAAGGTGTGGCGGAAGGAGTGGAACACCTTGCCTACATCGGTGATGCCGATGGTCTCCCTGAGGTATCGATTGAACCACTTGGACCATGCCGTTGAGCGGTACTTCGGGTCTGCGGAGTAGAGCTCCGGCCACATGCTGGACGACTTCTTGGCACCCGCTTTGAGGAGGGCATCTCGGTATCGCAACAGGCCAAGCCGCATGAGCTCAGCGTGGATAGGGACCTGTCTGCGGGAGCTCACGGTTTTAACCGAGCGGTCACCATCGGTATCAATATTGACCACCCATATTCCCGTTTCCTCATCCTGCTGGATATCCTCAAGCCGCAGTTGGGCAATCTCATTGAGCCTAGCCCCGGTTAAGAGCGCCATGAGGGGAAGCCAATAGGCCGCTTCTCCCCGCCCACCTTTCGGCCTAGACCCCTCGGAATAGATTGCGCTGGTGAAGATCGCTTTGAGGTCGGACTGTGAGAAAAGCTTCCTTCGGTTAGGGTCATTTCGCTTGTCTACGGAGATGCCGAGCAGTGAGAAGGGATTGGTGAAGCCGGTTACATCGTCTAGCCTGCCATCCTTCAGCGCCGCATTCACCACAGCAGTCAAGCAGTTGAGATACTTGTTGACCGTGTTTGCGTGGATGGTCTCTTGGTCCGGCCTCGTGCTAGCAACTAGCGCCCGCAGTGCCATCTTTCGCTGAGTGCCCTTGAGCCGCTTCGGCATCTTGGCAAGGGCATCACGGAACTCTCTGGCTTTCGGCTTCGTGATATCCCCCAAAGGCAAGTCGCCGTGGAACTCCACGAAGAACCGGGCTGCTCGTTCGGCCTCACGCACAGACGAATGGGTGGGCTTCTTGCCGCCCCGTGCCGCTGTTCCGGCCTTCCAATCGGTGACGGCTTCAGAAAGCTTCGGGCCCCTGTTGACCACCACAGGCCCAGGTGTTGCCACCTTTGCGCCCGCCTGTCGCCGCTCAATGTCCTCATGACCAGCTATTTGCCCCGCTAGAGCGGCAAGCCCGGCTTGGTGATAGTATTCGGAAGTGGGGTCTACCGTCGCTGCCCCTCGGTCTCGCAGGAAGCCGGCAAGCTCTACCGCCACGATGTCTGTACGCTGGCGAGAGTACGCATTGCGATAATCCCTCAGGTGCTCAGCGTTGAGGTCGCCAATAACCTCGTGGTGCCCATCCGCCATGCCGAGTAGTCCCAAGCGGGCATCCGCAAGGGCTGGCCACTGTGTCCGCTCCAGAGGTGTTTGAAGATGGCGGCGGGGGTCTCCCTGTGCCCGCTCCTCGTCGTCCTTCTGAAGCACCTGTCGGTGAAAGTAGCTCTCAATCTCCTCAAGGGAGGGAAGGCCTGAGGGACTATCTGGTGCCGGAGCCTCAGGGCCGCCGCGTGCCGTCATCTCCAGCGCGAAGGCGAATAGGCCCTCCACGCGCCGTGCTTCGTCTAGGTCGCGCCTCTTGGCCAGCCGGTGGTCATTCGTGCGGAGCGAGACCGTGAGGTACTGCTTAAAGTTACCTGTGGATGGGTTGACCAACTCGGAGTGAGGAGGGGATTTCGCCCAAGCAGGCACCGGCTTTCCGGCAAGAGCTTGAGGGAGCCGCCTGCGAAACTCATAGATGCCTGAGGGTCTCCGCTGCATGAAACTCAATCCCGCCATCCGGTGTGTCCAACCCTTGTGCAGTAGCAATGTGAAGTAGCTGGCTGCGACTAAGGCCTTGGAAGCTTAGACGTTTTGCGTTTTCAATGCATTAGGAAAATAGTGGCGCACCCGACAGGATTCGAACCTGTGACCTTTGGAATCGGAATCCAACACTCTATCCAGCTGAGCTACGGGTGCATGCCTGAGGCGGTTTGAATCGCCTGTCCGATGGGTGGTTCTTAGCCTAGCTTCTCGCCAGCATCAATCTCCAAAATTGAAAAGTGCGCCGTTCTTGCAAACGGCGCACCGATTGTTGTCAGACCTGCATGGCGCCGGGGCCGGGGATGGCCTTGGGGGGCACCTTGCCGAGGATGATCATCCCGAGCACCTCGTCCTTGGTCACGTCCTCGGTGCGGGCGTGGCCGACGACCTGGCCGTTCTTCATGACCGAGACGCGGTCGGCGAGGTCGAAGACGTCGTGGATGTCGTGGCTGATGAGGAAGATGCCGATGCCTTCCTTCTTCAGCTGCTTGATCAGCTCGCCCACCTGAGCCGTCTCCTGCGGCCCAAGGGCTGCCGTCGGCTCGTCCATGATCAGGATGCGGGCGTTGAAGAGGATCGCGCGGGCGATCGCCACCGACTGCCGCTGGCCGCCCGAGAGCGCCTTCACCGGCTCCTTGAAGCGGCGGAAGTTGGGGTTGAGGCGACCCATCACCTCGCGCGTCGAGGCCTCCATGGCGACGTCGTCGAGGGTGCCCCACTTGGTGCGGATCTCGCGGCCGAGATAGAGGTTGGCGGCGGCGTCGACGTTATCGGCGACGGCGAGCGTCTGGTAGATCGTCTCGATGCCATACTTTTTGGCATCGCGCGGATTGCGTATGTCGGCCGGCTCGCCGTTGATCAGGATCTCGCCGCTGTCGCGCTTGTAGGCGCCCGACAGGATCTTGATCAGCGTGGACTTGCCGGCGCCGTTATGGCCGAGAAGGGCGACGACTTCGCCGGGGTAGAGATCGACCGAAGCATTGTCCACGGCATGGATGCCGCCGAAGGAGATCGAGATGTTTTTCAGTTCCACAAGGGGAGCGCGTTGATCAGTCATATCTAGGACTCCTCTTACTTCGACCGCGAGCGATAGACGGTGTCGAGCCAGACGGCTACGACGAGCACGGCGCCCACGACGACATTTTGTATGGGGGTATCGACGTTCGCGAGACCCATGCCGGACTGCAGCGACTGCATGACCAGAGCGCCGAGCATCGCGCCGGCGATGGTGCCGGTGCCGCCGGCAAGCGAGGTGCCGCCGATGACGGCCGCCGCGATGGTGTAGAGCTCGTAAGTCGTACCCTGCGAGTTGGCGGCGGCGTTGAGGCGGGCCGTCGAGATCGCCGCGGCAACGGCTGCCAGGAAGCCCATCAGCGCGAAGATGCGGACCGCGACCCAGCGGGTCTTGATGCCGGCAAGTTCTGCCGCTTCAGGGTTGCCGCCGATCGCGAAGACGTAGCGACCGAAGCGCAGGCGGGTGGCGATGAAAGTCATGACGATGCCGACGAGAACGGCGATCAGCACAGGCACCGCGATGCCGTAGGAGATGAAGAGCCCCGTTTCCGGCCAGGCGATACCGTTGGCTTCGGCGTATTTCTTGGCGATCGCAACCGGCCAGTAATAGATGGTCGAGACCCAGATGGCGCCGAGCACCAGCGCGCAGCCGAGAACAACAAGGAAATACTCGGCCCAGAGCGGCCGGCGCGGGAAGTTGAAGCGCTTGCGCTGGTGGCGCGAGCCGATGATGCCGACGATGATCAGCACGCAGGCGACAAGGCCGATGATCCAGCTCCATGTGGCGCCGACGGAGCCTTCGGCACCGCCGCCCATGATGCGGAAGGTGGTGTCGAGGGGGGCGACCGTCTGGCCCGATGTCACGTACCAGGCAAGGCCGCGCCAGGCGAGGAAGCCGCCGAGCGTGACGATGAAAGAGGGGACGCCCAGGAAGGCGATGATGACGCCCTGGAAGAGGCCGATCAGCGTTCCGGCGATCAGGCCGCAGACCAGCGTGATGAGCCAGGTCCAGGAATTGTCGAAGCCGAGATATTGCGGCAGGAACTTCGCCTGGACGACGCCCATGATCATGGCGACGAGGCCGAGCATCGAGCCGATCGACAGGTCGATGTTGCGGGTGACGATGACGAGCACCATGCCGGTCGCGAGAACCGCGATCTCGGTGGTCTGGACCGAGAGGTTCCAGAGGTTGCGTGGCGTCAGGAAGAGCCCGCCGGTGTAGAGATGAAAGCCGATCCAGATGACCAGCAGCGCCGCGACCATGCCGAGCAGGCGCGTGTCGATCTCGGTTGCGCGCAGGAAGCGCGTGAAAGCGTTGCCCTCCGCCGAGCGCGGATGGCCCGATGAGGATTGTGTGATGTTTGCCATGGGTTTGCCGTTTCCCCCACTGTTTGGGCTCTGGCGCGGGGGGCCGAAAGCCCTTGCCGAGGTGCCCTGTTCTTCAAATCGACCACCGAGAGACTTCCGAAGCGGCCGCCCGAGGGGCGGCATCGTTGCGGCAGGGAATCAAAGCGTTCGCGGTGCGTTGCGAGGCGGGGAGCGCTTCATTGGGGCTCCATCCGCATCCGGCGCCGCGGCGAGATCGCCACGGCGCCGGTGTGTTGGTTCAGCTGGCGAGGATTAGTCGCAAGCCTTGACGCTGCCGGCCTTTACGCCCTGGCAAGCTTCAGCCTTGGAGATCCAGCCGGCGTCGATGACGACGTTCAGGTTGTCCTTGGTGATTGCCTGCGGCTTCAGGAAGATCGACTGCATCTTCACCTTCTTCGGGCCGCCATCGAAGGTGGTTACACCGTCGATCTTGTCCATGGTCTTGCCGCCAGCGAGGTCGAGCGCGATTTCTGCAGCGCGCTTGCCGAGTTCGCGGCTGTCCTTCCAGACGGAAACCGTCTGGGTGCCGAGCGCGATGCGGTTCAGAGCAGCCTTGTCGGCGTCCTGGCCGGACACCGGAACGGTGCCTGCCATGCCCTGTGCGTCGAGAGCAGCCACAGCGCCGCCGGCGGTGCCGTCGTTGGAAGCAACAACGGCGTCGACCTTGTTGTTGTTGGCGGTCAGGAACTGTTCCATGTTGCGCTGCGCGTTCTGCGGCAGCCAGCCGTCGGTGTAGGCTTCGCCGACGTTCTTGATCTTGCCCGCGTCAACAGCGGCCTTCAGGACTTCCATCTGGCCGGCGAACAGGAAGTCCGCGTTCGGGTCGGAAGAAGAGCCCTTGATGAAGACGTAGTTGCCTTCCGGCTTGACCTTGAACACGCCTTCAGCCTGCAGACGACCAACTTCCTTGTTGTCGAAGGTGATGTAGAAGGCAGCGGGGTTTTCGATCAGGCGGTCGTAGCCGACGACAGGAATGCCTTCAGCAGCAGCCTTTTCGATGGCCGGGCCGATTGCGTCACTGTCCTGAGCGAGAACGATGAGTGCGTTTGCGCCCTGCGAGATCAGCGATTCAACGTCGGTGAGCTGCTTTGCGGCAGACGATTGTGCATCAGCGGAAATGTACTTTGCGCCCTTGGCTTCGAGGGCCTTCTTGATGGCGGCTTCGTCAGTCTTCCAACGTTCTTCCTGGAAATTCGACCAGGAAACGCCGACGACGAGGTCGGCAGCCATTGCGGCGGTATGCACCGATACGAGGATGGCAGCACCTGCCATCAGCTTCAAAATTGACTTCATAATGTCCTCCCGAGTGGATTGCGGCCAGCCCCAGCCAGTGGTTCCTCCGGCCGCCGCGGTTCGCTGACGAGAAGGTTCAAATTATTTTCTCGACAGTCGAGAAATTTAGTGTCAGAGATTTTTTCAACTGTCAACACCGCACTACCAGCTTAATTTTCTGCGCGGAAAGGTTGCTGGAGATACGGTGTGAACGAGGGTGGAATGCGAGGGGGAGAGGGCCGGCATATATGCTGACCAAGTCGAGCACGGAGTTGGTCCGGCAGAGAAACAGCGTGCTCGTGCTGTCAGCGCTTCGCAGACACGGCGCGCTGGCGCATACCGAAATTGCGGATTTCACGAAGCTGTCCTCGGCGACCATTTCGGCCATTACCGCCGACCTGGAAAAGGCTGAGATCATTGAGAAATCTGAGCAGCAATCGGCTAGCGGGCGAGGGCGTCCGCGGGTGCTGTTTCGGCAACGGCGCGACTGCGGCTATCTTATCGTGGTGGTCATTTCATCGGATGGCGTGCAGTATTCGCTGGTCGATTACGCTGGCAAGCTGATCGACCGGTTCAGCGAGGAGCGGTCGCATGATCCGGCCGGTGCCGAGCGGTTTGTTGCCTCGGTCAAGGATGGGCTAGCACGCATTCTTTCGCGCTCGAAACTCCCGCAGGAGAAGGTGCTGTTGATCTCGATCAGCAGCAAGGGGCTGGTGCATGCCACCGATCCAGTGCTCGTGTGGTCGCCTATCTTCGGCGGCGATCAGATCGATTTCGAATCGGCTCTTCGGCCCGCCTGGCAAGCCAGGATCATCCTTGGCAACGAGACGCAACTTGTCGCAGCCGCGCTCGGCGCGCATGAGGAGAATACGAGGCCGGCCGAGTTTCGCTCGCTTGCCGCGCTGTCGCTCGGGCACAGCATCGGGCTCGGCATTGTCAGGCGCACCGGGCCGGGGGAGCGGGAAATCTCCGCCCCGAACTTCGGACATATGCTGCACATGGCGAATGGCGGTCTTTGTCGCTGCGGCAGCAGAGGGTGCATCGAGGCCTATGCCGGCTTCTATGCCATTCTGCGCATGGCCTTCGAGGTGCCGCTCGATACGATCCCGGCGAAGTTCGTGCCGGTTGCCGAGCTCGACAAGATTGCCGCGCAAGCCCGCCACGGGCATCGCATGTCGTCCTTCGCCTTCAGGCAAGCCGGCATCGCGCTTGGAAACGGGCTTTCGCGTCTGCTCAGCCTGACGGAACGTATGCCGATCGCGATCACAGGTCCGGGAACCCGCTACTATGACCTTCTGCGGCAGGGCATCGAAGAGGGGCTTGCCCAGGCGCATGTCGTGCGGATGGAGGGGATGCCGGAAATCCGCGTCGTGGCAGACGAGTCGATCCTCGTCTTCGAAGGGCACCTGGAAAGAGCGCTGTCGGTCATCGATCAGGAACTGGTCATGTCCGGCACGCAGGCAGGCGAATAGTCGTGCATCTCATGGCGCATCATCCTCATGAAACGAGAAATGGCCGGGCAGGGGCCCGGCCATTTCACAGTTGGCTTTCGGTCGGGAGAGGGCCGTCAGCCGATCTTGATGAGCTTGCCTTCCTTGACGGACTGAACTGCCGCGTCTGCGAGTGCGAGTGCTGCCAGGCCGTCGGCGCCGGAGGGCGAGATCTTGGCGCCCTTCTCGATGGCGGCGATGAAGCTTGCGATTTCGTTGGCATAGGCTTCGGTGTAGCGCGTCATGAAGAAGTCATGCAGCGGCGGACGGGTGTAGCCTTCCCCGTTGGCGACCTCGATGGAAACAGGGCGCTGGTTCTCGGCCGATACCATGCCCTTCGAGCCATGCACCTCGATGCGCTGGTCGTAGCCGTAGGTGGCGCGGCGGGAGTTGGAGATGATCGCCTGTTTGCCGGATTTCGTCTGCAGGATCACCGAAACGCTGTCGTAGTCGCCGGCTTCGCCGATCGCCTTGTCGACGAGAACGGCGGCCGTGGCGCTGACGGCAACCGGCTCTTCGCCGAGCAGGAAGCGGGCCATGTCGAAGTCGTGGATCGTCATGTCGCGGAAGATGCCGCCCGAACGCCTGATGTAGTCGACCGGCGGGGCGCCAGGATCACGCGAGGTAATCGTGACCATTTCAACGTCGCCGATTCGGCCGTCGTCGATCGCTTTGCGCACAGCCATGAAGTGCGGGTCGAAGCGGCGGTTGAAGCCGACCATCAACTTCGCCTTGGTCTCGTCGACGACCTTGATGCAGGCCCTGACGCGGTCGACGTCGAGATCAACCGGCTTTTCGCAGAAGATGGCCTTGCCGGCACGGGCGAAATGCTCGATGAGATCGGCATGCGTGTCGGTCGGGGTGCAGATGACGACAGCGTCGATATCCTTGGCAGCCTCGATCGCTTCGATCGTGCGGACCTCGCAGCCATAGGCGGATGCGATCGCTTCGGCCGCCTGCGGGAACGCGTCGGCAACGGCGACGAGCCTAGCGTTGGCATCGCCGCTGACGGCCTTTGCATGCACCTTGCCGATACGACCGGCGCCGAGAAGACCAAATCGGACTGTCATGAAAACCTCCCTTGGTTCGGAATGAATGAACCGAACTTAGCTTATTCTGGAATTTTCATTCCATTTAATAGGCGCGGCGTCAAGCCGTCGCTCTTTCACATTTGCAGAAACCACCCTAAAGACATTCGACAGGTTTACACATGGGAACAAGATGCAGCTGATCGATCCGAACCATCCCGCCTATCGTCCGGTCTGGGCGCGCATGCTGATCGTGGCAGTCTGTTTCGGCTGGGCGTTGGTGGAGGCCTTCAAAGGCGACCCCTTCTGGGCGGTGCTGGCAGGCGGTGCCGGTTGCTATTCCGTGTACATGCTGTTCTGGAGCTACAAGCCACCGGCCGCCGCAGAGCCGGAAGCGCCCGCCGCAGCGGAAGAACCTGCAGCACCGGAAACGCCTACCCCCAAGGACGCGGATTAATTGCCGTCAGCGGCTTAGTCGCCGTATCGCTTCGTCGATCAAAAGGTTCGCGATCGTCATCCGCGCTGACGCCTGTTCACGGAATTTCGGGTACACGCCGTCGGGGTGATTCGATTTTGCGAACGAGCGCCGCTTTTCGCCGAGACTCTGAACAGTGTCACGCGCCGAGATCGCGAGCTCGGCTGCGACCTCCTGCGGGGACGTCCGGGCGAGATGCTCGGGCATGGCTGGCTCCGGTTCGGGCTCCGGGGGAGGCGGGACGATCGGCGCCGGCTCGATCATCGCGGCTGTCTCCGGTTCGAGGTTATCCAGATAAGCTTGGCCAGGCTGGGCGGAGGCGACAGAAATGCCTTCCATGACGTCGAAAGCGAGGCCGGTCGGAAGCCCATGGATGCGGGGCGATACCGCTATCGCATCATCATCAAGGTCCTCATCCGCTTTCAGGCGGTCGAGCACGGACTGGAATACCGATTGGCCAAACAGCATCTGTGCGGCTCCTTTCAACGGGCGGCATTAGAACCGGTCAACATGGAGCAGAACTTGTCAGATGCCGCCGATCTTTTTGCTTTCAGCCAGAACCATGTCGTAGAGCAGTCTTGCGCTTGGCGGCAGGGCGCGCTCCCTGGCGGTGATCAGGCTGTAGGGCCGGACATTGATCTCGAAATCGATCGGCAGGATCCGGACGTCGGCCGCTCTCGATCGTTGCGCGGCGAGAAACTGGGCGACGTCTATGGCGATGGGCGCAATGGCATTCGTCTGGCAGATGATCGCACAGGTCAGCAGCAGCGACGACGTGTTGACGATGTTTTCGGGCAGCGGGACGCCATGGCCGATGAACAGATCCTCGACGGTTCTGCGCAGCAACGTACCGGGTGGCTGGAAAACCCAGTCGTACTGCGGCAGGTCCTCGAGGCTCGCCACCTTCTTCTTCAGAAGCGGGTGACCACTGCGGACAATGAGGCAGGCACGCTCGATGCCGATCTCCTGGACCTCGAAGAGCCGCGGATTGAGATCGTCCGGGATCCGGCTGATGATGAAATCGTGGCGGGCGGCGAGCAGTTCGCGGGCAAGCACATTGCTCGTCTCGACCTGTATGTTCACCTCAATGCCGGGGAACGCGCCCCGCACCTGTTTGATGGCCGGGACGACGAGGCTCATGGCCGGCGCCGTCACCGCTCCGATGAAGACCGAACCGCCTTTTCCGGTCTTCAGCTCGCCAATCTCGCGGCTTGCTTCGCGAAGCTCGAGCATGATCTTTCGGGCCCGTCTGGCAAGTGCCGCGCCGAAGGTCGTGAGGACCACTCCACGGGCGACTCGCTCATACAGAGAGGTCTTAAGAATCGTTTCCATTTCCGACAGCATGCGCGACGCAGCAGGCTGCGAAATGTTCAGCGCCTCGGCAGCCGCCGAAATTTGCCCGCTATCTTCGATTGCGACGATCATGCGCAGGTGATTCAGCTTAAGTCCCGACCTCAGAAGGCCGTCATCGCCAAAAATATCGGTCTGGATATCCACATGATCGACCGCTGAGGGGTCGGAATTAATCGCCATGGTTGCAGCCTCCCAACTGCGTTCCATTAAAAGTAATACTTTTTAACGATATACCAAATTTGTTATGCCTTTTGCCAGTTATTCTATTTGACAGTTATAGGAATCCATACCAGTTTGCCGCCGTGTGCTGGTTGGCACTCAACACGTGAGAGCGTGGAGGAGACCTACTTCGTTTCTCACCATATGAAGTATTATCCAAGACGAAACCTGCCACAGTTTCGGGGCGGGCGATTTTTCGTCCGCGCGTTTATTAACTAAGGGAGAGAGAGATATGAAAACCATTATCTCATTGATGGCAGCGGCGGCCTTCGGCGTCGCGTCGTTCGTTATGCCGGCTCTGGCTGCCGACAAGGGGACTGTCGGTATCGCCATGCCTACGAAGTCGTCCGCTCGCTGGATCGACGACGGCAACAACATCGTCAAGCAGCTCCAGGAAGCTGGCTACGCCACCGACCTGCAGTACGCTGACGACGACATTCCGAACCAGCTGTCTCAGATCGAGAACATGGTCACGAAGGGCGTCAAGGTTCTCGTCATCGCCGCAATCGACGGCACGACGCTTTCCGACGTTCTCCAGAAGGCCCACGACGCAGGCATCAAGGTCATCGCTTATGACCGTCTGATCCGTGACTCGGGCAACGTCGACTACTACGCGACGTTCGACAACTTCAAGGTCGGCGTTCTGCAGGCAACTTCCATCGTTGACGCCCTCGGCCTCAAGGATGGCAAGGGCCCGTTCAACATCGAGCTCTTCGGCGGTTCACCGGACGACAACAACGCCTTCTTCTTCTATGACGGCGCAATGTCCGTTCTGCAGCCTTACATCGACAGCGGCAAGCTCGTCGTAAAGTCCGGCCAGACCGGCATGGACAAGGTCGGTACGCTGCGTTGGGATCCGGCAACGGCCCAGGCTCGTATGGATAACCTGCTCTCGGCTAACTACACCGACGCGAAGGTCAATGCAGTTCTGTCGCCTTACGACGGTCTGTCCATCGGCATCATCTCGTCGCTGAAGGGCGTCGGCTATGGCTCTGGTGATCAGCCGCTTCCGGTCGTTTCCGGCCAGGACGCTGAAGTTCCTTCGGTCAAGTCGATCATCGCTGGCGAGCAGCACTCCACGATCTTCAAGGACACCCGTGACCTCGCAAAGGTTACCGTCGGCATGGTCAACGCTCTGATGGAAGGCAAGGAGCCTGAAGTCAACGACACCAAGACCTACGACAACGGCGTCAAGGTCGTTCCGTCCTACCTGCTGACCCCGGTTGCAGTAGACAAGACCAACTACGAGAAGATCCTCGTAGAAGGCGGCTACTACAAGGCTGACCAGCTGAAGTAATCGTACCAAGTTGGCCGGAACCCGCTGCTTGCGGGTTCCGGTCTTCACTTTTATGATCGCCGCGCCCCTTTTGGCTGCTGGCGCTGGATATTGACCATGGACAATACAATCCTCGAAATGCGGAACATCACCAAGACGTTCCCAGGCGTGAAGGCGCTTGAGAATGTGAACCTCAAGGTTCGAAAAGGTGAGATTCACGCATTGGTGGGTGAAAACGGGGCCGGGAAATCGACCCTGATGAAAGTTCTCTCCGGCGTTTACCCCGCCGGCACCTATGACGGCGAGATCGTTTATGAAGGTGACGTCCGCAACTTCAAGGTCCTGAAGGACTCCGAAGAGATCGGTATCGTCATCATCCACCAGGAGCTGGCGCTTGTGCCGCTTCTGTCGATCGCCGAAAACATTTTCCTCGGTAACGAAGTCGCCAAGAACGGCATCATTGCATGGCAGGAAGCCTTCAAGCGCACGAAGGAGCTGCTGAGCAAGGTCGGCCTGAAGGAATCGCCCGAAACGCTCGTCACTGATATCGGCGTCGGCAAGCAGCAGCTCGTCGAAATCGCCAAGGCACTGTCGAAGAGCGTGAAGCTGCTGATCCTCGATGAGCCGACTGCGTCGCTCAACGAAAAGGACTCCGATGCGCTGCTCGAACTCCTGATCGAGTTCCGCAACCAGGGCCTGACGTCGATTATCATCACGCACAAGCTCAACGAAGTGCGCAAGGTCGCCGACCAGATCACGGTCCTGCGCGACGGCATGACGGTGAAGACGCTCGACTGTCAAACCGAAGAGATCAGCGAAGACATCATCATCAAGAACATGGTGGGTCGCGAGCTGGCCGATCGTTATCCACCGCGCTCCGTGCCGATCGGCGAGACGATTCTCGAGGTGAAGAACTGGAACGCCTATCACCAGCATCACCGTGATCGCCAGGTTCTGCACGACATCAATATCAACGTCCGCAAGGGCGAAGTGGTCGGCATCGCCGGTCTGATGGGCGCGGGCCGCACCGAATTCGCGATGAGCGTGTTCGGCAAGTCCTACGGCCACAAGATCACCGGCGACGTGTCGATGCACGGCAAGTCCGTTGATGTCAGCACGGTCCGCAAGGCGATCGACTCCGGTCTCGCCTATGTGACCGAAGACCGAAAGCATCTTGGCCTCGTGCTGGGCGAGAACATCGTTCACAACACGACGCTTGCCAACCTTGCTGGCGTGTCCAGCGCCACGGTCATCGACACCATCAAGGAATCGAAGATTGCGTCGGATTATCGCTCGAAGCTGCGTATCCGCAGCTCCAGCATCTTCCAGGAAACGGTCAATCTCTCGGGCGGAAACCAGCAGAAGGTGGTTCTGTCCAAGTGGCTGTTCTCCGATCCCGACATCCTGATCCTCGACGAACCCACTCGCGGTATTGATGTCGGTGCAAAATACGAAATCTATACTATCATCAACCAGCTCGCCGCCGATGGAAAAGGCGTTCTGATGATCTCATCGGAAATGCCGGAACTGCTTGGCACGTGCGACCGCATCTACGTCATGAATGAAGGACGTATCGTTGCGGAACTGCCAAAGGGAGAGGCGAGCCAAGAAACCATCATGCGCGCTATCATGCGCTCAGGGGAGAAGAAACAATGACTCCGGTCAACCCTTCAGCCACCGAGGAAAGCAACGTCGTATCCGTTGCCGACTATATCCGCGCCAACATCCGCGAATACGGCATGCTCATCGCGCTCGTCGCGATCATGGTGTTCTTCCAGTTCTACACGGGCGGCATCCTGTTCAAGCCGGTCAACCTGACGAACCTGGTTCTGCAGAACTCCTTCATCGTCATCATGGCGCTCGGCATGCTGCTCGTCATCGTGGCCGGCCACATCGACCTTTCGGTCGGCTCCATCGTCGCCTTCGTCGGCGCGGTCGCGGCTATCATGACCGTCAATTGGCAGATGAACTTCGTGCTTGCGGGCATTCTCTGCCTGATCATCGGTGGTGCCATCGGCGCTGCGCAGGGTTACTGGATCGCGTACCACCGCATTCCGGCCTTCATCGTCACGCTCGCCGGCATGCTCGTCTTCCGCGGCCTGACGCTTTTTGTCCTCGGCGGCAAGAACATCGGTCCGTTCCCGAAGGATTTCCAGGTCATCTCCACCGGCTTCCTGCCGGGTGACATGATCGACGTCGCCGGCACCCCGCTGCATTCGACCTCGCTGGTGCTGACCGTGATCGGCACTGTCGTGCTCTTCTATCTCGCCTGGCGCCGCCGCAAGGTCAACGAGAGCCACGGCATCGATGTCGAGCCGATGAGCTTCTTCCTGGCACAGAACGGTATCCTGTCGGTCGCTATCCTGTTCCTCGGCTACCAGCTGTCGAGCTACAAGGGCCTGCCGAACGTTCTCGTCGTCATGCTCGTACTGATCGCAGCCTATGCCTTCGTGACGCGTCGCACCACGATCGGTCGCCGCATCTACGCCATGGGCGGCAATGAAAAGGCTACCAAGCTTTCGGGTATCAACACCGAGCGCCTGAGCTTCTTCACCTTCGTCAACATGGGCGTTCTGGCCGGTCTTGCCGGCATGATCATCGCGGCCCGCCTGAACTCGGCAACCCCGAAGGCCGGCGTCGGCTTCGAACTGGACGTTATCGCGGCCTGCTTCATCGGCGGTGCTTCGGCATCCGGCGGCGTTGGCAAGATCACCGGTGCCGTCATCGGCGCGTTCATCATGGGCGTGATGAACAACGGCATGTCGATCGTCGGTCTCGGCATCGACTTCCAGCAGATGGTCAAGGGCCTTGTGCTCCTCGCTGCCGTCTTCTTCGACGTCTACAACAAGAACAAGGGCTAAGCGCTTCGGCGCTGCCCACGCATTCGCAGTGAAATGAACTTGCACATCCGGCTCCTTCGGGAGCCGGAACGGCGGAGCATATTCCGCGCAATCGAAAGAAGGATGAAGACCGTGCTTATTTCGCAGATCAAGGGTTCGAACGGAGAGATCATCGTCGCCGTGCGCGAGCCGGGCGGTACCGCGAAAGCCGTCAAGAACGCCGCCAGCGTCTATGCGCTGGCAATGGAAGCAGCAAATGGCGGCAAGTCGCTGGTGTCAGTGATCGAAGCGCATGGCCTCGGCGATGCCGTCGATCTCGAAAAGGCTTACGCCGAAGGCCGCTTCCTGCCGCCGATGACGCATCCCGACGCGGCGCATCTGCACCTGACGGGCACGGGCCTGACGCATCTGGGTTCGGCGGCAACGCGCGACAGCATGCACAAGAAGACCTCCGAGGCCGCCGAGGAAACCCTCACGGACTCGATGAAGATGTTCAAGATGGGCCTTGAGAACGGCAAGCCGAAGGACGGCGAAAAGGGCGTTCAGCCCGAGTGGTTCTACAAGGGCAACGGCTATGGTTCAGCTGCTCCAGGCGCGCCGCTCGTTTCTCCGTCCTTCGCGCTCGATGGCGGCGAAGAGCCTGAAATGGCCGGGATCTACGTCATCGCTCAGGACGGCACGCCGTTCCGCATCGGCTTTGCGCTGTCGAACGAGTTTTCCGATCATGTTACCGAGCGGATCAACTACCTCTACCTCGCGCACTCCAAGCTGCGTCCGGCAAGCTTCGGCCCGGAAATCCGCATCGGTGCTGCGCCGAACGATATTCGCGGTACCTCGCGTATCAAGCGCGGCGACAAGGTGATCTTCGAGAAGCCATTCCTGTCCGGTGAAGCGAACATGTCGCACACCTTCGCGAACCTCGAATACCACCACTTCAAGTACGGCCTGTTCCGTGTGCCCGGCGACGTTCACGTCCACATGTTCGGCACGGCCACGCTTTCGTTTGCCGAAGGCATCAAGGCGGAAGAGGGCGATGTCTTCGAAATCGAAGTCGCCGAATTCGGTCTGCCGCTTCGCAATCCGCTGAAGATCGACGTTGAAGAAGAGATCGTCGTCAAGCAGCTCTGAGTTTCTGATGGCCGGGCGCATATGCGCGTCCGGCCATTCTTTCATAAGCGGTAGAGGAGGCTGTTTCAGCCCATGACCATTTATCAGAACCTGATTGGCGGCGAATGGATCGGCTCGGACGCGACCGAAAATATCAACCCGTCCGATACCAATGAAGTCGTCGGTCTCTATGCCGATGGCTCGGCTGAAGACACGAAGAACGCGATCGCCGCAGCCAAGGCAGCTTTTCCCGCATGGTCGCGCTCCGGCATCTGGGAACGCCACGTCATCCTGAAGAAGGCTGGCGACGAGATCATGGCGCGCAAGGACGAGCTCGGCGCGCTGCTGGCCCGCGAAGAGGGCAAGACCCTTCCCGAGGCGATCGGCGAAACCATTCGGGCCAGCCAGATTTTCGAATTCTTCGCGGGCGAAGCCCTGCGTCTCGCCGGCGAGGTCATCCCGTCGGTTCGCCCGAACATCGGCGTCGAAATCACCCGTGATCCGCTCGGTGTCATCGGCATCATCACACCCTGGAACTTCCCGATCGCCATTCCGGCCTGGAAGATCGCGCCGGCGCTCTGTTATGGCAACACCGTCGTCTTCAAGCCGGCGGAACTGGTTCCAGCCTGCTCGTGGGCGATCGTCGACATCCTGCACCGCGCGGGCCTGCCGAAGGGCGTGCTCAACCTCGTCATGGGCAAGGGCTCGGTCGTCGGTCAGGCCATGCTCGACAGCCCCGACGTATCGGGGATCACCTTTACCGGATCGACGGGCACCGGCCGGCGCGTTGCCGCTGCCTCGCTCGAGCATAACCGCAAGTTCCAGCTGGAGATGGGCGGCAAGAACCCGATGGTGGTCCTTGATGATGCCGATCTCGACGTTGCAGTCGAGGCCGCCGCCAACTCCGGCTTCTTCTCGACCGGCCAGCGTTGCACGGCCTCATCGCGCCTGATCGTCACCGAAGGCATCCACGACAAGTTCGTGGCGGCGCTGACGGCCAAGCTCGAGACCCTGGTGGTGGACAACGCCTTGAAGGCGGGAACCCATATCGGTCCCGTGGTCGACGAGAAGCAGCTGAAGACCGACACCGATTACATCGAGATCGGCAGACAAGAAGGCGCCAAGCTGGCCTTTGGCGGCGAGCTCATCAGCCGCGAGACGCCCGGCTTCTACCTGCAGCCGACGCTGTTTACCGAAGCGACCAACGAGATGCGAATTTCGCGCGAGGAGATCTTCGGACCTGTCGTCTCTCTTATCCGGGTCAAGGATTACGAAGAGGCGCTGGCGACGGCCAACGACACGCCGTTCGGCCTCTCCTCCGGCATTGCGACGACGAGCCTGAAGCACGCGACGCACTTCAAGCGCAATGCCGAGGCTGGCATGGTGATGGTCAACCTGCCGACGGCGGGTGTCGATTTCCACGTTCCGTTCGGCGGCCGCAAGGGCTCGTCCTACGGCCCGCGCGAGCAGGGCAAGTACGCCGCAGAATTCTATACAACTGTTAAAACCAGCTACACGCTGGCTTGACGACCAACTGGTGATCCGGGCCGTCACGAGGGCGGCTCGACATCCCTCAAAAGGCAGAAGAAAATGTTCAAGAAAGCGGAATGGCCGCGTAAACTTCGATCGCAGGAATGGTACGGCGGCACGAGCCGTGACGTGATCTATCACCGCGGCTGGATGAAGAACCAGGGACATCCGCACGACCTGTTCGACGGACGCCCCGTCATCGGTATCCTCAACACCTGGTCCGACATGACGCCGTGCAACGGCCATCTGCGCGAGCTCGCCGAGAAGGTGAAGGCGGGCGTGTGGGAAGCCGGCGGCTTCCCGATGGAAGTTCCGGTATTTTCGGCTTCTGAGAACACCTTCCGCCCCACGGCGATGATGTACCGCAACCTTGCGGCGCTCGCTGTCGAAGAAGCGATCCGCGGCCAGCCGATGGACGGCTGCGTGCTGATGGTCGGCTGCGACAAGACCACGCCGTCGCTGATCATGGGTGCTGCTTCCGTCGACCTGCCGTCGATCGTCGTCACCGGCGGCCCGATGTTGAACGGCTATTTCCGCGGCGAGCGTGTCGGTTCCGGCACGCACCTCTGGAAGTTCTCTGAAATGGTGAAGGCCGGCGAGATGACGCAGGCCGAGTTCCTCGAGGCAGAAGCCTCGATGAGCCGTTCGTCGGGCACCTGCAACACGATGGGCACCGCATCCACGATGGCGTCGATGGCCGAAGCGCTCGGCATGGCGCTGTCGGGCAATGCTGCGATCCCGGGCGTCGACAGCCGCCGCAAGGTCATGGCGCAGCTTACCGGTCGCCGCATCGTGCAGATGGTCAAGGACGACCTGAAGCCTTCCGACATCATGACCAAGCAGGCCTTCGAAAACGCCATCCGCACCAATGCGGCGATCGGCGGTTCGACCAACGCCGTCATCCACCTGCTCGCCATGGCTGGCCGCGTCGGAATCGACCTGACGCTCGACGACTGGGACCGTTGCGGCCGCGACGTGCCGACCATCGTCAACCTGATGCCGTCGGGCAAATACCTGATGGAAGAGTTCTTCTACGCCGGTGGTCTGCCTGTCGTGCTGAAGCGCCTCGGCGAAGCCGGCCTGTTGCACAAGGATGCGCTGACGGTGTCGGGCGAAACCATGTGGGACGAGGTCAAGGACGTCGTCAACTGGAACGAAGACGTCATCCTGCCGGCCGAAAAGGCCCTGACGCAGTCGGGCGGCATCGTCGTCCTGCGCGGCAACCTGGCGCCGAAGGGTGCAGTCCTGAAGCCGTCGGCAGCTTCGCCGCATCTCCTGACGCATCGCGGCCGCGCCGTGGTGTTCGAGGACATCGACGACTACAAGGCGAAGATCAACGACGACAATCTCGATATCGACGAGACCTGCGTCATGGTCATGAAGAACTGTGGTCCGAAGGGCTATCCAGGTATGGCCGAAGTCGGCAACATGGGTCTGCCGCCGAAGGTGCTCAAGAAAGGCATCACCGACATGGTGCGCATCTCCGACGCGCGCATGTCCGGCACGGCCTATGGCACCGTCGTTCTGCACACCTCGCCGGAAGCCGCTGTCGGCGGTCCGCTGGCGGTCATCAAGAACGGCGACATGATCGAGCTCGACGTGCCGAACCGCCGCCTGCATGTCGACATTTCCGACGAGGAAATGGCGCGCCGCCTGGCGGAATGGAAGCCGCAGCACGACCTGCCGACCTCCGGCTACGCCTGGCTGCACCAGCAGCACGTGCAGGGTGCCGACACAGGCGCCGACCTTGACTTCCTCAAGGGTTGCCGCGGCAACGCCGTGGGCAAGGACAGCCACTAAGCGTTCGGTTTCGATCGCGCGAATTGACGAGGAGGCGGGGCGAGAGCTCCGCCTTTTTGGTCTTGCTGGGCAGAGCGACGATTGGAGGTAGCGGATCGCGTGTGTGAGGAGATCCGAGCCATTGAGGTGAGTGCGAAGGATTCCGTCAGTTCTTCTTTCGGGGGGCCGGTTTCGCTCTGATACGCAGCAGCTGGCCGTCTGCCTGATCAAGTTCGAAGGCGTTCGTCTTGCGAACCAGGTCACTCAAGTTCTTGGAATTGTATGTCCGATAACTGAAACCGGAAGGCAGCCGGACAAGTCGAGTGCCGATGCCATTGAGAGCAACCCAGCCATCATCGCTGTCCATTTCGGTGATGACTTTCAGGATAATCGGTGTTGCTGCGCTCGGGGGGCGTAACGAGACTGCCAGCTGTGCGCCTGTGGCTGCGGTTGGTGTCGCAGGCGGATGCAGGTTCTCGATGTTGATGAATCGTCGACATGCATTTTGGAAACTCTCGGGTGTCTTCTTGTTGCCAAAGCCGAACACATCGGTCCCCTGTTCTCTGATCCGTAACGCAAGCCGGGTGAAATCGCTGTCGGAGGAGACGATGCAGAAGCCATCGAAGCGGCCGCTGTGGAGCAGATCCATCGCGTCGATGACAAGCGTGATGTCGGACGCGTTCTTGCCAACCGTGTAAGCAAATTGCTGTTGCGGGATGATGGCATGCCTTGCCAGCACGTCGGTCCAGCCCTTCGAACGAGCATTGGCGAAGTCGCCGTATATGCGGCGCACGCTCGCATGGCCGATCTTTGCGATCTCCTCGAACAGTCGGTCCGCGATCTTCGCCGGCGCGTTATCGGCATCGATCAGCACGGCAAGGCGCGGCAAGTGAATTTCTGGCATGCGCACTACCTTCTCTTTGAGAGACTGACGAAGGATGAGTGAACAGGGGATGGATCGCACTACCGCGATGATTCTATAGTTTATAAATCGCCTATAAATGGTGGCCGCGTGGTGACTTGGCTTATTCTCATCGGTATCGACCTGATGCTCGACGAGTGGGCGGTTGCGTCCAGAGCCTGATAAAAGGCTGAGATGCAGCTTCGGCTTCTTCGCTCGAGAAGCGATGCGATGGTCACCGCGGATGCCTGGATCGGACAGCGCAAATTGAAATGAGGGCACGGCTCGTTGTAAACCTTCAGATGCCTGGCGTGGAGGAGGTGCGGTATGGACCGGTTTACGGGTGGTTGTCTTTGCGGCGGCGTGCGATTTGTGGCGTCGGGGCAGCCCTATCGGGTCGGCATCTGCCACTGCCTTGATTGCCGCAAGCATCATGGGGCGCTTTTTCACGCGTCCGCGATATTCCCTGAGGAAGCCGTGACGATCGATGGCGAGACGCGTGATTACGCGGGGCGGTTCTTCTGCCCGCGCTGTGGCTCGCCCGTCTTCGGGCGGACAGGTGACGAGATCGAGGTGAACTTGGGATCGCTGGATGCGCCTGACCAGTTGGTGCCGACCTACGAACTCTGGACCGTCCGCCGCGAGGCGTGGCTGCCGCCGTTTCCGCTCAAGAGAGGATACGACCGCGATCGCGACGCGACGAGCCGCTTCGAGGACTAGGCAGCGCTCTGGCCGAAGCTAGGCGTTAACAGGCGCGGGCAGTCTTTCGACCGGCTCTGCTTCGGCGTCGAAAAGCGCGCGGATTGCCGACCACTTGCGCCGAAAGGCGGCGACGCAGGCGGGGTCGAAATGCGTTCCGCTGCAGGCAATGATTTCGTCATAGGCTTTTTGCGGTGACCACGCCGGCTTGTAGGGCCGGGCGGAGCAAAGTGCATCGAACACGTCGGCGACCGCAACGATCCGGGCCTCGATTGGAATTTCCTCGCCGCTCAGGCCCTGCGGATAGCCGCTTCCGTCCCATTTCTCGTGATGACCACCAATGATGGCGACGGCCACTCTCGATAGTTCGGCGGAACTGTTGCGCAGGATGCCGACACCGATCGGCACGTGCTGGCGCATCTGCTCGATCTCATCGGGGGTGAGCTTGCCGGGCTTCTGCAGAATGGCATCGGGTATGCCGATCTTGCCGATGTCGTGCAGGGGGGCGGCCAGATAGATGTTACGGCGCTGCAGCCTGTCCAGGCCAATGCCTTCCGCAATCAGTTCGGCAACAGTGGCAACGCGCTCGATATGGTCGCCGGTGTTGCCATCGCGCGAGGCCATGGCCTGCGCAAGGCACCAGATGATCTCCTGCTCGCGCATGTCGGCGCGCCTGCTGGCATTGCGAAAGGCGAGGTCGAGGCTTCGCGCCCGATCAGCAAGCTCGACCTGGGCGTTGCGCAAGGCCATGAGGTTGAGAATGCGCGCCTGCAGCTCGAGCGGGTCGAATGGTTTCGTCAGAAAATCGGTGGCGCCGGCATCAAGTGCCTCGAGACGCACGGAGCGTTCGGTCTGCGAGGTGATCATGACCATCGGGACGCTCTCGTAACCGGGCTGCATCCTGAGGCGTCGAATGAAATCGACACCGTTCAACCCGGGCATCATGTAATCGACCAGCACGAGGTCGAAATCGATATCGCGGCTGCGCTCCAGAGCGGCGAGGGGATCGCCGAAACTCTCGAGCTCATAGGCGGCAAAGCTGCGCACAGCGGTTTCCAGCGCCAGGCGGCTCGATCTGCTGTCGTCGACAATGAGGAGGGGCATGAAAAGGCCTGATGATATGTACAACGCAGATGGCCGGCTTCCCCCAAGAGCCAAGTCTCGATGACCCGATTGCGATCGAGCCTGAAATCATTTCCATCGAAACCGCCGCAGTCGCATGCAACTGCATTCGCCGTCGTCAACATCGGACGGCGAAATTAAGATCGCGTTATTTCGAAATAGAGGATTTTCTCTAGTGATGCGTGCGCGTGCAAATAAAACTGCTTTTTACGGTTGTTGTAAAAAGCCAAGAGTTTTCAGGGGCGCGGCCATCAGCTCTGGCTTTGCATCTGCCCCTGTTCCTCGACCTTTACGGTGACCGCCAGCTTTTCGCCGGGCGTACCGATGCGCATGCCGGAGACAGGGGCGGCGTCGCGATAGCAGAGACCCGTTGCCATCCTGACGTAACGGGCATCCGGGCAGATCTTGTTCGCGGGATCGAAGCCGACCCAGCCAAGTCCCGGAATGTGGGCCTCGCCCCATGCATGCGTTGCCGCCTGCTCGATCTTCTCTTCCATCATCAGGTAGCCGGAGACATAGCGGGCTGGAATGCCCATCGTCCGCGCCGCGGTGATGAAGATATGCGCGTGATCCTGGCAGACGCCGCTCTTCTTCTCCAGCGCCTGCTCGGCCGTCGTTTCCGTGTCGCTGGTACCCGGGCGGTATTCGACCGTTTCGTGGATCGCGGCCATCAGCGCATGCATGCGCGCCAAATCGTTGTCGCCCGTGATCCCCTTGATCAGCTCTCGGACAAGCTTGCCCGGCTTGGTGCGGGGCGTATCGCGCAAGAACAGCCAGAGCGGGCAGAAACCGGTGTGCTGTCCGATGACGCCGTTGCGGTCTTCGGTTTCGACTTCTCCCTCGGCAACGATGCGCGTCACCCGCTGTTCGCCTTCGAGCGAGACGAGATTGATGTGGTTTCCAAACTGGTCGTCGTACTCCACCTCCGGCTTGGCCCCTTCGACATGAAGCGCCCAGTCATGGACGGATTGCCCGGCAATCGTCGGCGGTGTCAGACGCAGCCGCTGCAGCGAAAAGGCGGCTGGCTCGTCGTAGCGGTATTCGGTGACATGGCTAATCTTCAGTCTCATCTCATGACCCGCTCATACGTAGAATCGATAACCGTCGGAAATTTCCATGCCGAGCTGGTTGTTGCGCGTAACGAAATCCTCGAGGAATTCGTGCAGGCCCTGATCCATCACATCCTTGATCGCGCTGGTCTTCAGCGTCTTGTGAATGGCATCCGCCGTATCGTGAGCCGGCAGACGCATGCCGTAATCCTTGGCGAGATAGCCGAGTTCGCTGACGATCTTCTCGTAGCAATAGGCAAGCGAACGCGGCATCTGGCCATTCAGGATGAGGAAGTCGGCGATGTTCGTCGCGCGATACTCGCCGTCATAGGCCCAGCTGTAGGAGCGGTGCGCAGAGACCGAACGCAGGATCGATTCCCACTGCACGTTGTCGATCGAGGTGCCGACCGCCGAGACCGCCGGTAGCAGGACATAGTATTTCACGTCGAGGATGCGGCTCGTGTTGTCCGCGCGCTCGATGAAGGTGCCGATTCGGGCGAAGTTGTAGAGCTCGTTGCGCAGCATAGAGCCGTGGAATGCCCCGCGGATCACGCCGACGCGATGCTTGATGACGTCGATCGCCTCGGGCAGTTCCGAGGCCTTCAACCGCTTGGACAGGAGTGCCTTGAGCTCGATCCAGAGCTCATTGGTCGCTTCCCATGTTTCGCGGGTGAGGGCCGTTCGCACCATGCGGGCGTTGTTGCGACCGAAATCGGCGCAGGAGAGCACGCTCGACGGGTTCGAGCGATCCCTGAGCAGGTAGTCGATCGCATCGGCGCCTGTCAGCTTGCCGCGGCCCTCGTCGTAGGCTTCCCGGACGCCGGCGCTTTGAAGCACGCCGTCCCAATCGTCATCTCCTGCACCGCTTCGGGTGAGCGACATGCGCAGGCCGACATCTATGAGGCGCGCGATGTTTTCGGCACGTTCGATATAACGGAACATCCAGTAGAGTCCGTTTGCAGTTCTTCCGAGCATCAGTCCTCCAATACCCAGGTATCTTTTGTACCGCCGCCCTGGCTGGAGTTGACCACCAGCGAGCCTTGCTTCAACGCCACGCGGGTCAGTCCGCCCGGAATGATCTGCACCTTGTCGGATACGAGAACGTAGGGGCGAAGGTCGACGTGGCGGGGCGCGATCCCCTTGTTGACGAGGATCGGGACGGTCGAGAGCGAGAGGGTGGGCTGGGCGATATAGTTGTTCGGCCGCGCCTTCAGCTTTTCCGCGAATTCGGCACGTTCCTTCTTGGAGGCCGTCGGGCCGACCAACATGCCGTAGCCGCCGGAGCCGTGGACTTCCTTGACGACCAGTTCTTCAAGGTGTTCCACCACGTATTTCAGGCTGGAAGCCTCCGAACAGCGCCATGTCGGCACATTTTCAAGAAGCGCCTTACGGCCGGTATAGAACTCAACGATTTCAGGCATGTAGGAATAGATTGCCTTGTCGTCGCAGATGCCGGTACCCGGCGCGTTGGCGATGGTGATATTGCCCGAACGGTAGACGTCCATGATCCCGGGAATGCCGAGCGCTGAATCGGCGCGGAATGTCAGCGGGTCCAGGAAGTCGTCGTCGACACGGCGATAGAGAACGTCGATCGCCTCGTAGCCGCGGGTCGTGCGCATCTTCACCTTGCCGTCGATGACGCGCAGGTCCGAACCTTCGACCAGCTCGACGCCCATGGTGTCGGCAAGGAAGGAGTGCTCGTAATAGGCCGAATTGTAGATGCCGGGGGTCAGCACGGCGACGCGCGGCTTGCCCTTGCATCCGGGCGGCGCCAGCGATGCCAGGCTTTGGCGCAGGAGATAGGGATAATCCTCGACCCGCTGCACCTTGTTTTCGTGGAACAGCTCGGGGAACATCTGCATCATGGTTTCCCGGTTTTCCAGCATGTAGCTGACACCGGACGGGGTGCGGGCATTGTCTTCCAGCACGTAGAACTGATCTTCGCCGGTGCGCACGATGTCGGTGCCGACGATGTGGGTGTAGACGCCGCCCGGCGGGCGAAAGCCAATCATCTCCGGCAGGAACGTCGAGTTCCGCTCGATCAACTCGCGCGGGATGCGACCGGCGCGGATGATTTCCTGCTTGTGATAGATGTCGTCGAGGAAGGCGTTGAGGGCGATGACCCGCTGTTCGATGCCCTGGGCGAGTTTGCGCCATTCGCGGGCGGAAATGATGCGGGGGATGATATCGAAGGGGATGAGTTTTTCGGAGGAGTCTGCGTGTCCGTAGACCGCGAAGGTAATGCCGGTTTTCCGGAAGATGTTTTCCGCGTCGCGGGACTTGGCAATCAGGTGCGCTCGATCTTGGCTATTGTACCACTCAAAGTATTTCTCGTATGGCTGACGCGAACTTTCGTCCCCGATGATCATTTCATCAAATGCCAAAGGTGTGGCTCCCCTTTTTTCTTCATTTGAATACAACGCAAATAGCAATGCAAGAACCATGCTCAGTTCGAAGGCGAGATTCGTAAAATCCTTCCGCATGGCCAAAAGAGCCAAAAAACTGGGCATTCATCGAGATCTGGCGTGAAGGTAACATTCGTCAATCGCCGCCATTCGCCCAAAATGTGAGCATATGCTTGTTTTTGCTTCTCGTTTCGATTCAATTTCGCGCTGCCGCTATTTTCCGTGCACCACGCGAGCATCAGTGAAACTTCAGGTAAGCATCAACTCTTCGCCTTTGACGAAGCGCCCGCCGTCCGGCTATGAGCGCGCCAGCCGTGTTCCAGAGGTAGTCCGTGTTGCTCGATCGTTTTGCGCCCGCCATTTTTGTCCTGTTGTGGTCGACCGGCTGGGTCGTCGCCAAGTATGCGGCAATTCACTCCGAGCCGTTCACCTTCCTGGCGATACGCTACAGCTTGTCTGCGCTGGCGTTTCTCGGGCTGTGTGCTGCAATGCGGGCGTCATGGCCGGGAAGGGCGCTTGCCCTACGGGCGATTTACTCCGGCTTCTTTCTTCATGGTTTCTATCTTGCCGGCCTCTGGTGGGCGATCGCGAATGGCGTTCCGGCCGGAATATCGGGGATCATCGCCGCACTTCAGCCGTTGCTGACGGCGATGGCCGCGCCGTTCCTGATCGGCGAGCGATTGCAGCCGACGCAGAAGCTCGGTCTGCTGCTTGGCTTTCTCGGCATTGCGATTGCCATATCGCCGAAGCTGCTTGATCCCGCAACGGCCAACCTGGCGCATGCCATCGTACCGCTGGCGATCAACCTCATCGCCATGTGCTCGGTGACCTACGGAACGCTTTACCAGAAGAAGCATCTGCAGACGGGAAACCTGCAGACGATCGCGACGCTTCAGTATGTCGGGGCGCTGATCGTCACCGTGCCTCTGATGCTGTCCTTCGAACACATGCACTTTGACGGATCGCGACAGGCGATCGCGGCGCTGATCTGGTCGGTTTTCGGGTTGTCGATGGGTGGCGTCGGGCTACTGCTCTATCTCATTCGCCGTGGCCAGGTGTCGCGCGCGGCTTCGCTGATCTACCTCATGCCGCCGACAGTTGCGATCGAGGCCTTCATTGCCTTTGGCGAGCCTCTGACGGTGCCGCTGGTCCTGGGAACGGTCATCGTCGTCACAGGCGTCTATCTCACGAACCGAAAAGCCGCGGCACCGCTGCTGGCGCGGGAACAGGCGCAATAAAAAACGGCGGGATTTCTCCCGCCGTCGATTGTCTGCCAGTGCTGTCGCTTATGCGCGTTCGCGGCGCTGGCCGCCGTTACCGCCGCGCGAAGGGCCACCGCGACGGTTGCCGCCGTTGCCTTCGCGGCGTTCGCCACGCTCGCCGCCGCCATTCGCATGTGCGCCGCGGTCTTCGCCGTGCTTGCGGGCAGGGCGACCGTGGGCGTTGCGCGCGCCGCCGCCGGGATGATGGCGATTTGCGTCGCCGTTGCCGTGGTTGCCATGCTGTGGGCGCTGTTGCTTGCGGGCTGCGCCTGCGCCACGGAAATCCGACGTCGTTGCCAGATCGTTATCCGGACCTGCCGTCATCGGTGTAGCCTCGCCACGGCGCTGGCCGCGGAAGTCTTCGTTGCGCTGGGTCTGGCGTTCCGGACGCGGACGACGCTCGCGGCGCTCCTCGTTGTTGGCGCGGACTTCGTCACCGGCTTCGGGGCGTGCACGACGCTCCGGACGGCGGGCACGGGCATCGCCGCGACCTTCGCCACCACGACCTTCACCGCCACGACCCTGGCCCTGGCCACGGTGGCCATTGCCGCTGCCGCGCTTCGGCGCCGCGTTCATGTTGGCAGGCGCTTCGCCGCTGGCAACCGCGATCGAGATGTTCATCAGGCGCTCGATATCGCGCAGCAGACGGGTCTCGTCCGGTGCGCAGAAAGCGATCGCGATGCCGTCGCGACCGGCGCGGGCGGTACGGCCGATACGGTGAACGTAGGCGTCGGGCACTTCAGGCAGATCGTAGTTGTAGACGTGGCTGACAGCCGGGATGTCGATGCCGCGCGCCGCGACGTCGGTCGCGATCAACGTCTTGATATCGCCGTCCTTGAAGGCCTTCAGCGCGCGCTCGCGCTGACCCTGGCTCTTGTTGCCGTGGATCGAGGCGACGGAATAGCCGACGTGCTCGAGATGCTTCATCAGCTTCTCGGCGCCGTGCTTGGTGCGCAGGAAGACGATGGCGCGGCCATCGGGGTTCTCGGAGAGCGACTTCTTCAGAAGATCGGTCTTGTCGTTCTTGCCGTTGACGAAGTGAACATACTGCTCGACCTTGTCGGCGGCCTTGCCCGGAGGCGTCACTTCAACCTTGACCGGATCGGTCAGGAAGTCGGCGGCCAGATCGGCGATCGCCTTCGGCATGGTGGCGGAGAAGAGCATCGTCTGGCGACGCTTCGGCACCATCTTGGAGATCTTGCGCAGATCATGCACGAAGCCGAGGTCCAGCATCTGGTCGGCCTCGTCGAGCACGAGGTAGCGCACGGCGGTCAGGCCGATGGCGCGACGGGCAACGAGATCGAGCAGGCGTCCGGGGGTGGCGACCAGGATGTCGGTGCCCTTTTCAAGCTGCAGTTGCTGCTTGTTGATCGACACGCCGCCGACGACGACGTTGATGCGCAGATGCGACTTGCGCAGGAAGTTCTTCAGGTTCTGGGCGATCTGGTTCACCAGTTCGCGGGTCGGCGCCAGGATCAGCGTACGGGTCGTACGGTTGTCGGGGCGGCGTTCTTCCGGGATCAGCTTTTCGATGAGCGGCAGGCCGAAGGCGGCCGTCTTGCCGGTGCCGGTCTGGGCGAGGCCGATCAGGTCGCGGCCTTCGAGAAGAAGCGGGATCGCCTTTTCCTGGATGGGGGTCGGCGTTTCGATGCCGAGCTGGAACAGTGTGGCGACGATCGGCTTGGAGACACCAAGCGATTCAAAATTGGTCAAGTCATAACCTTTTTAGGGCGCGCCAAAACAATATCGCCGGAATGCAGCATGCGATCCGGTTTTACTCTGGCGTCAAGAACCCCGCGTGAAGTGGGAACTTGTCTTGTTGGAAAAAGCTTTCCAGCGCTTCTGCCGCGTCTTGGGATGCGGTCTATTCGAAATGCGCTTTTGCCCTTCTTCCTGCATCCTATTTGCTGGCAGGGGCACGCTCACGCGGCGGCCGGAAGGTGAAAGCTGGCCTGCATTTGGTCTAGTTCGGCTGGAATGTCAAGGGGAACACCCGATAAAGGCGCCAGAGCGCCGCCTGGCAAGCGGCGCTGCGAGCGAGGTTCAGGCTCAATAGGGGCAGACCCTGACCCTGTAGCTATCTCCCCAACTGCCGCGCCGCCATTCGGTGTGGCAGCGACGATAGGAGTTATAGTAGTAGGGCCGGTACTGTGAACGGTAGACCGGGTAGCCGCCGTAGTAGCCGGTGTAGGGCCGGTAGGCCCGATAGGGATAAGCATAACGATAGCCGTAGGCATACGGATAGCCGTAGCCGTCGGGATATCCATAGGTGTAGGGATAGGGACGGACGGCCTGCGAGAGCAGCACGCCGCCAACAGCGCCTGCCGCAACGCCGCCCCAGAAGTCATCGTGGGCAGCTGACGGTGCCGAGGTCACGATCGATGTGCCGGTCAAAGTCAACGCCATCAGGCCCGCCGCCATGCTTTTATGAAGTACGGACACGTTCGTCTCCTTTCGTGGACGAGGCTTGTTCTTCACGCCGCCAGCAGAAAGCGCACTGGCAGTGCTGGCCGGTGGTTTGCGGCTTTGCGGCAAATAAACAACGCGCCAAATGGTAGCACAGTTCCGCAGGATTTGCTTGCGGACATATTGTTATCAAGTCCCTGAATGCAGGGCGTTCCTGCCGTTAGACTTGAAGCCGGCGAACATTGTTTTTGCGGGTGGCCGTCATGGTTAATGCCTTATTAAAAGGCTTGCGAGTATGTTCGTCCCGACGGACCATTTCCTTAATCGATTTGCGCGGGAGCTTTTTTTGAGATCAAGCGGGGACCTTCTCGAACTGGCATGCCGCCGGATCGCAGATCTGGGTACCCCGGCCTATGTCAAGAACAGCGAACTCAGATATGTCGCGGTCAACCAGGCCTACGCGGATTTCTTCGGGAAGGACATTTCCGACTTCATCGGCTGCCGCAGCCTCGAGCTGTTTGATCGTCCGGAGGAAGAGGACCGCGAAGACAAGGAGCGCCGGGCGCTCGTGTTCGGCACCGAGGAAAGCGCCGTCTGCTTCGACGCGACGGGGATTGGTCACGATCGGGTGCGGATCGAGAGCTTCATGCCGTCGGAAGGGCGGATCTATGTACTCGGCCTCTTTGAGACGCAGCATAGAGGCGCAGCGCGCGTAGCGGGCAGCCCGCAGACGCGCATTGGCGACGAAGCCTCAGAGGTCGGGCTGTTGCGCGCGATCATGGAGGCGCTGCCGGTCGCGGCCTTCGTTCGCGACGAGGAGCACCGGCTCGTCTATGCAAACCAGTGCTACGAGATCTTCACGGGTCAATCGCGCGCCGACGTTCTCGGAAAAACCGAGCAGGAAATATTCGGCGATCATGCGGGAGATGTCATTCGCCGCGGTAATGTCGCCGTCCTGGAAAGCGGCGAAGCGACTGAGGTCGAGAGCCTGCTACCCGGTGCCGGCGGCAAGCTCTATCCCGTGCTTGCCCGTATCAATCGCGTCGAAGGGAGCGAAGGCAAGCGCTATGTCGTCGGTTCCTTCTCCGACGTCTCGCTGCTGAAGGGGCGCGAGCAGGAGCTGATTGCGGCACAGGCCCAGTCGGAGGTTCTGCACCGCGACATCGCCAGTATCCTGAACTCCCTGCCGGTCGGCGTTCTCATTCTCGAGGATGATCTGACGATCCTTTATGGCAACGCGGCATTCTACGACATCTCGGATCTGCCGCAGGGCAGCTTCGACAATCGTTCTTTCCGGGAACTCGTCGAGTATAATCACGCGCTTGGCCGCTACGGGCAGGGAGTGACTGCCGAGGAGATGTTCGAACGGCGCGTCACACAGTTCCGTGCGGAAGAGCAATCGCCGGCTGCCGAGATCAATTGGAGCAGCACATCTCTCATCGTCGATAGCCGACGGATATCGAGAGGGCGCATTCTTCTCACCTACGCCGATATTTCGGCTATCCGCCTGCACGAAAAGGAAATCCACGCGGCTCGCGAAGCCCTGGAGAGCCTTGGGGAACTGATGCAGGATGCGACGCAGGCGATGTCGCAGGGACTGTTGATCATCCAGGACGGCAAGATCCTGCTGGGCAACGATGCGCTCGCCGGGATGCTCGATATTCCGGACGACTATCTCGATGCCGGACGGGACTGGAGCGAGCTCTTCACATTCTGCGCTGCGCGCGGCGATTTCGCGGATGATCCGGCCGTTCTGGTCGATGGGCTACGCAAGAGCCTTGTCGAGGGGCAGCCGGTCTCGGTGATGTTTCGCGTGTCCGATGGCCGCTGGGTTCAGATGGAGGTCGCCGTCAGCGAGCGACGGCACTGGGTCGCGCTCTTTACCGACATAACGGCCACCAAGAGCCGCGAAGAGGAGCTGCAGCTGCTGTTGGCGCGAGCCGAGGCGGCCGACAGGGTGAAATCCGAATTCCTCGCGAACATGAGCCATGAAATCCGTACACCCATGAATGGCGTGCTCGGCATGGCGGAACTGTTGGCCAAGACCAATCTCGATACCCGCCAGAAGACCTTCGTCGACATCATCGTGAAATCCGGCAATGCGCTGATGACCATCATCAACGACATCCTCGATTTCTCCAAGATCGACTCCGGGCAGATGACACTTCGAAGGATGACCTTCGATGCAGTCGAGGCGATCGAGGACGTGGTGACGCTGCTATCGTCGCTTGCCGCGGAAAAGGGGATCGAACTTCTGGTGAGGGCGGCACCGGACCTGCCGGCCGCCATCATCGGCGATGCCGGTCGCTTTCGCCAGATCGTTACCAATCTTGTCGGCAACGCCGTCAAGTTTACCGAGCGTGGCCATGTGCTTGTCGATATTAGCCACACCGTCGGCGCTGCGGACGAGATCATGGCAAGGATCCGCATCGAGGATACCGGCATCGGCATGCCGCAGGACCGTCTCGATTCCATTTTCGGGAAGTTTTCGCAGATCGATTCCTCTTCGACGCGGCGTCATGAAGGAACGGGCCTGGGGCTTGCCATCACGGCTGGTCTCGTCGATCTGTTCGGCGGCTATATCGATGTCGAAAGCAAGCTGGGGCAAGGATCGGTTTTCACGGTCAGCCTGCCGTTTACCGTTGCCGCAGCCAGGATCGATCCGAAGCCGCTGCCGATCAACGTCAAGGGCGCGCACATTCTCGTCGTGGACGACAATGCGGTGAACCGCCAGATATTGACCGAGCAACTGGCTCTCTGGGGCTTTGACAGCGCCGCTGCCGAAAATGGCATTGAGGCGCTGGAGATCCTTGAGGGAGCCCATGAATTCGGCGTCGGGATCGACGCTATCGTTCTCGACTACCAAATTCCCGGTATGAACGGCGCGGATATCGCGCGAAAGCTGCGCACTGACGATCGGTTCAACGAGCTACCGATCATCTTCCTGACTTCGATGGATATCTCGGGTACGGAAAAGGAGTTTGCGGCACTCAACGGTCAAGCCCATCTGATGAAGCCGGCGCGGGCAAATGTGCTTCGCAATACGATCGTCGAGGTGGTGCGGGTCAACAGGATCCGCCTTGCGACCGCCGACGGCAGCATCCGGCAGATTTTGGAGGCGCCGGCGCTGCCGGAGCCAGACGCTTCGCTGCAGGCGGAACCGGAGCCCGCGGCATCGTTTATTGATGTGCTGGTCGCCGAGGATAACGACGTCAACCAGATCGTGTTCACGCAGATCCTGCAGGCCACGGGCCTCAAGTTTCTTGTCGTCAACAATGGCCAGGAGGCAGTCGAGGCCTGGGAGAAATACACGCCGCGCATCATCATGATGGACGTCTCGATGCCCGTCATGAACGGTCACGACGCGACGCGCCGTATCCGGTCGATGGAACGAGGGCAGGGACACCGCGTCCCGATCGTCGGTGTCACGGCGCATGCGCTGGAAAGCGACCGGGAGCTTTGCCTCGACGCCGGCATGGACGACTACATGTCGAAGCCGATCAGCCCCGAGCTTCTCGAGGAAAAGATCAGCCTGTGGCTCGGCAATGGTGCGCAGCAGGTCGGCGGTGCGGCAAGCTAGGCGCTGGCCTGCAAAAAAGAAATCGTGACACTGCGATCCGTTTCCCGTCCACGCTTCGTCTTTTGTATGTCCACATGAGAGGAGACATTCAAATGGCAGACAATTCCGTTGTTCTCGTCAACACGCTGAAGGTTGATCCGACCCGCCAGAAAGAGCTGATATCGATGCTGGAGCACAACATTGAAACGGTTATCCGCAGCCTCGACGGCTGGAGGGGCAGCCGGCTGATTGCTTCCAAAGACGGCACCGGCGTTGTCATCTATTCCGAATGGGAGACGCCGGCTGCCGTGCAAGCCATGCGGAGCGATGCTCGCATGGTCGCCTATTTCCCCAAGATCCGGGAACTGGCGAACTTCGAGTCGACGGTTGGCGAACTCGTGTTCGAACGGGGCTGCTGAGGGGAGCCGTGAAAGGGACCGGTGTAACCTTCGGACTGGCGAATGGGGATTGTCCTGTGAGGTTTGATGCATGACTGATCAGGAGTTCGAAGACAGCCTTCAAGCGCTGAGGCCGCGCCTGCACCGCTATTGCGCACGGATTACCGGTTCTGTCCTGGACGGCGAGGATGCCGTTCAGGATACGCTCGTCAAGGCCCTGCGGGCGCACAGGGAGGGGACGGAGGTCGACAACCTCGAAGTATGGCTGCTGCGCATCGCCCACAACACCTGTATCGATCACCTCCGCCGTGGAAGGCGTCAGGTGGTCGTTCCGCTGACCGACGATATCGAAGATCGTCCCATGCCTGAGGCTGACGTACTCGCCGTTGGTTTTCGCACCTTTCTGCAGCTGCCTGAACTCCAGCGCTGCGCGGTCATCCTGAAGGATGTGCTTGGCCACTCGGTGGAGGAGGTTGCCGAGATTGCGGATTGCACACCGGCGGCGGCCAAATCGGCGCTCCAGCGAGGACGGAAGATGCTGAAGTATCTTGCGGAAATGCCGGGAGACGTTCGGCTGCCGCTGTTGTCCGAGGCCGACCTTAGGAAAATGAGGGCCTATGTGCAGCTGTTTCAGCGGGGAGATTTTGATGCCATTCGTGCGCTATTGGCGGACGACGTGAAGCTCGATCTGGTGAACCGGCTCAAACTGGAGGGGCGCGAGAAGATCGGCGTCTACTTCACGCGGTATGCCGCCGAGTCCAAATGGCGTTTCTCAAATGGCGTTGTCGATGGGCACCCGGTCATGCTGGTGTTCGACAGCACCGAGCCTTCGCATCCCTCGCATTTTGTCGTCATCGATTGGCGGGGTGGCGAGATCGCCGCGATCCGCGACTTCCTCTTCGCACCCTATGCCACCGAGACGACCCATTGGGGCCAAACCGCTTGAAGTGAGGCGGCAGGCTCTAGGACTTCACGCCACACAGCATCTCGCGCTTGCCGGCGAATCCGCTGCGACGCGAGACGGCAAAGCCTGCCGCAATCAGGTTGCGCCTGACGAAGCCTGCCGCGGCATAGGTGGCGAAGCTGCCGCCGAGCCTTGTCTTGGCGCAGACCAGCTGCATCAACTCCTGCGACCACATGTCGGCGTTGCGCGACGGCGCGAACCCATCCAGGTACCACGCGTCGAATTCAGGGGCGGCGGCTGCCACGCCATCAATTGCTTGACCGCACACCACGCTGAGCGTGGTCTGGTCATCCAGTTCCAGCCGAACGGTGCCTTCCGGCGTTGTCGGCCAGGCCGCGACCAGAGCGCGGCGCTCGATATCGATCTCGCTCCAGTGCGACAATGCGCGATCGATCTCGTCGCCCTGCATGGGGTAGAGTTCGAACGACATGAAATGCAGGTGCTGGCCACCAACACGGTGCTGCTTCCACTGCCGCCAGGTCTCTGCGAAATTCAGGCCGGTGCCGAATCCCAGCTCGCCGATCAGGAACGAGGCGTGGTTCTGCCAGCGCTCGGGCAAGCCATTGCCTGCCAGGAAGACATGGCCGCATTCGAGCCGGCCGTCGGTCTGGCAATAAAAATGGTCGCCAAAGGCCGGCGAATAGGGCATATCGCCGTCGCGCCATTCAAGCGGCTGGTTTGTTTTGCCAATCTGATCGGGATCCGTATCTGCCATGCCAACAGCCGATAGTCCGGCCTTGCCTTCGGGTCAATCGTCTGCAGCGCTGCTAATCGTCGGCGGCGGGATAATGGGCCTTTGGGCCGCCGTTCATGCCGAGCGTCTTGGCATCGAGACGATCCTGATCGACGCCGGGCAACTCGGCCATGGCGCGAGCGGCGGATTGCTGGGCGCGCTGATGCCGCACATGCCGGACAAATGGAACGCCAAGAAGCAATTCCAGTTCGATGCGCTGGTGTCGCTGGAGACGGAAATCGCGGCAATCGAGAGTGCGACCGGTCGTTCCGCAGGTTACCGGCGCTCCGGGCGTCTCATACCTCTGCCGAAGCCGCACCTGCGCAATATCGCTCTCGGCCATAGCGCCGATGCCGAGCGTCAGTGGCACGCCGGCGCCCGCCGTTTTCACTGGCATGTCCTTGATGCCCCGCCCGTTGGCGGTTGGCTGGAAGCGGGAGACGTCGAAGGTGGTTTCGTGCATGACACGCTTGCCGGCCGAGTGGCGCCGCGCGCGCTGGTGGCCGCGCTGGCCGCATTCCTGCGTGACGCGAAGTATGTGCGGGTCATCGAGAACAACGCCCTGGCGGATATCGACCTCACGCGTAATGTCGCGGTCACGGAAGCCGGAGATATTGCCTTCAGTCATTGTATCGTCGCCGGCGGCCACAGCTCTTTTCCTTTGCTCGGCCGATTCACCGATCGATTGACGCAACCCTTGGGGCAAGCCGTCAAGGGGCAGGCGGCCTTGCTGAAAGCCGATGTCGATCCGTCGCTGCCGACGATTTTCCGCGACGGGCTCTATGTTGTTGCCCACGAGGGTGGCCATGTCGCCATCGGCAGCACGAGCGAGAACCGTTTCAGCGATCCCTACGCCACGGACGCTCAACTGGATGCTCTGCTGGCCAGCGCGCGGGAGCTCGTTCCGATTCTGGCGGACGCACCGGTGGTCGAGCGTTGGGCGGGCTTGCGCCCCAAGGCAATCGATCGCGATCCGATGGTGGGGCCGCATCCCGACCATGAACGGCTGCTCGCCCTGACCGGCGGCTTCAAGGTGAGCTTCGGCCTTGCCCACCGTCTGGCAGAATCTGTTGTCAGTGGGGTTGCGGGGCGCAAGCCGTCGTTCGAGCTGCCCGAAAGCTTCCATTTCGCCAGCCATATTCAGGTCGCTTCACGCTAAACGTGAATTAGCGTTTGCTGCCTTTCGTTATTCTGTCATGCAAATCACCTATCTGCATGCGCAATGGCAGCGCTGTGGAGCGGCGCGCCAGTTTCCGACGGAGGAACCGCATGCGCTACGCCATTTGTTTCACACCCGCTGCAAGCGATCCCTTGTCGCATGCCGCCGCAAACTGGCTTGGGCGAAACGTGTTCTCGGGCGACATGGTCGAGCCCACGGCAATTCGCGGCCTCAGCATCCACGAAATTGCGTTCCATACCGCGGTGCCCAGGCGCTACGGATTTCACGGTATCCTGAAGGCGCCGTTCCGGCTTGCGCCGGATGTTTCAGAAGCTCAACTTTTGCGCGATCTGATGCGGTTTTGCGGCACGCTGACGCCGTTTCACATCCGCCAGCTCGAAGTCGCGCGCACGGCCGCCTTCTACAGCCTTGTTCCGTCGCTGCCTTGCGAGCACATCCACTATCTCGCCTCGGCGATCGTGCAGCAGTTCGACCATTTTCGTGCGCCGCTCAGCGATGCCGATATCGAGCGCTGCGATCCCGATGGTCTCTCGGCCGCGCAATTTGCCAACCTGCATCGCTGGGGATGTCCGCATGTCATGGACGAGTTCAGGTTTCACATGCCGCTGACCGGGCCGGTCAGCCAGCAGGACATGCCGCGCATCGAGCAGGCTTTGCGTGGGGTCTTCGATCAGGTGCTCGTCGAGCCGGTGAAGGTCTCGAATGTCGCACTGCTGTTCGAGGAGGGCAATGGTGGGCCGTTCCGGGTGCATTCGCTGCATCCGATGGGGAAGGTCAGCGCGCGCCGGGAGCGCATCGCGGTCCCCGCCTAAGGGGTTGTGCCGTAAAGGCAAAACTCTGTTGCGTACTTTCCGTCTCGACATTCGCTGCCCGGATGCTACCGTTCGCCCGACTTTCAGAAGGTGATTTCATGGTATCCGAGACTTATCCGCGCAATCTCGTCGGCTACGGACGCAATACGCCCGATCCGAAGTGGCCGGGCGACGCCCGTGTCGCCGTTCAGTTCGTCATCAACTACGAGGAGGGTGGCGAAAGCTCGATCCTCGATGGTGATCCGGCCTCCGAAAACCTGCTGTCGGAAATCGTCGGTGCTGCCGCGTGGCCAAACCAGCGCAACCTGAACATGGAATCGATCTACGAGTACGGCTCGCGCGCAGGCTTCTGGCGGTTGTGGCGCATGTTCACGGATCTGAAGGTTTCGGCGACCGTCTACGGCGTAACGCTGGCGATGGCGCGCAATCCGGAAGCCGTCGCGGCGATGAAGGAAGCGGGCTGGGAAATCGCCAGCCATGGCTACCGCTGGTTGGAATACAAGGATTTCGCCGAAGATCTCGAGCGCAAGCACATTCAGGAAGCCGTGCGCCTGCACACCGAGCTGACGGGTGAGCGTCCCTACGGCATGTACCAGGGCAAGCCGTCGGACAACACGTTGCGGCTGGTGCAGGAAGAGGGCGGTTTCCTTTATTCGTCGGACTCTTATGCCGACGATCTGCCCTACTGGGTGAAGGGCGTGGATGACAAGCCCTTCCTGATCATCCCCTACACGCTCGAAACCAACGACATGCGGTTTGCAACGCCGCAGGGGTTCAACGCGGGCGATCAGTTCTTCACCTACCTGAAGGACGCTTTCGACACGCTCTATGAGGAAGGCAAGGAAGGCAGTCCGAAGATGATGTCTGTCGGCCTGCACTGCAGACTGGTCGGGCGTCCCGGGCGTGCAGCGGCTCTCAAGCGCTTCATGGAATATGTGCTGAAGCACGACAAGGTATGGATCCCGCGGCGGATCGAGATCGCTGAGCACTGGCGTCAGCACCATAAGCCGGAGACGATCTGATGATCTCCCGGGATGAATTCGTATCCCGCTTCGGCGGCGTGTTCGAGCATTCACCGTTCATTGCCGGGCGAGCCTATGACGATGGTTTCGTAGGCGACGAACTCACGGTCGATCGGGTGCACACGGCGCTCGTCGCGATCTTTCGCGCCGCGAGCCCGGAAGAGCGGCTGGGAGTGCTGCGCGCGCACCCTGATCTGGCAGGGCGTTTGGCGATCGCTGGCGAACTCACCGAAGATAGCAAGCAAGAGCAGGCCGGCGCGGGTCTCGACCGGCTGAGCGCCGACGAACATGCGCGCTTCACGACGCTCAACACGGCCTATGTCGAGAAATTCGGCTTTCCCTTTATCATCGCTGTGAAGGGGCTGAACAAGGACGACATTCTGGCCGCGTTCGAAACGCGGATCGACAACAGCCGCGACGAGGAGTTCGCGACGGCGACAGCGCAGGTGGAGCGGATCGCGCTGCTGCGGCTGACGGCGCTGCTGCCCGAGCGCTGAGGCCGGTTTGCTCTTTCATGTCCGTGGCTTATAGTTGCGGGCGAGAGGTCTGACGCGATGAAACCATCGGAAGCGCTGGAAAAGAACAGGCAGGCTATCCGCGAAGCGACGACGCGCTTCAACGCGACGAACCCGCGTGTCTTCGGCTCGGTGGCGCGCGGCGAGGACCGCGCGGATAGCGATCTGGATATTCTGGTCGATACGCTTCCCGGTACCACCCTGTTCGATCTCGGCGGGCTGTTGGAGGAGTTGAAGGATATTTTGGGGGTGAAGGTGGATCTTGTAACGCCGGGAGGCTTGCCTCCGAAGATTCGGGACCGGGTGCTAGCCGAAGCGGCAAGAATATGAGCGCAGGCAGATTGGTCGACTACATTGATCGGATGCAGGCCGCCGCAGAACAGGCGCGGATGCTGACGGATGATATGGAGCTGCATGACTTTCTATCAGACGTGCGGACCCAGCTTGCGGTTACTATGTCGCTTGTACTGCTCGGCGAAGCCGCCGCGCGGATCGCTGCCGATGACCCAGACTTTCTGCGTGATCACGCCGAGATACCGTGGAGCAAGATCCGGGGTATGCGCAACCTGATGGTACACGACTACTACCGAGCCGATCTGACGGCTATCTGGAGTACCGTGAGGAGCGACCTTGAGACATTGATCTCCCAACTCGATTCCTTACGCCACTGGCGTATTCAAGGCGAATAACCGTGACTGAATTCCTCGACATCCAGCCCCTTACCAAATCGGCCTTCGCGCCTTTCGGCGAGGTCATCGAAGCCGATCCGGCGACGATGCGGTTCATCAACAATGGCACGACCGAGCGCTTTCATGCGCTGGCGTCGGCGGAAGCAGCGGGCGAGGGCGCGCGTGTTATCATCAACCTTTTCCGTGGCCAGCCGCGGGCGTTTCCGTACGAGGTGGGCATGATGGAACGCCACCCCTTCGGCAGCCAGAGCTTCTCGCCGATTTCGGGCCGCCCCTTTCTCGTTGTCGTCTCGGAAGACGAAGGTGGTCGGCCGGGCCGTCCGCACGTGTTCCTGGCGCGCGGTGACCAGGGCGTCAATTATTTCAGGAATGTCTGGCACCATCCGCTGATGTCGCTGGGCGCCGTCAGCGATTTCCTCGTCGTCGATCGCGATGGGCCGGGCAACAATCTGGAAGAGTTCTTTTTCGATACCCCCTTCATCATCAGCGAGCCCGCCTTATGACCGGACTGACCACACATGTTCTCGATACCGCCTCCGGCAAACCGGCCGAAGGGCTGAAGATCGAGCTGTTTCATCTCGAAGGCGACGTTCGCCACCATATCAAGACGGTGACGACCAATTCCGACGGCCGCGTCGATGGCGGACCGATCCTCTCCGGCGAGAGCTTCAAGGCCGGCACCTACGAACTTTTGTTTCATGCCGGCGATTATCTGCGGGGAACAGGCGTGGCGTTGCCGCATCCCGCCTTTCTCGATCTCGTGCCGATCCGCTTCGGCATCGCCGACGAGAGCGGGCACTACCATGTACCTCTGCTGATCTCGCCCTATGGCTATTCCACCTATCGCGGGAGCTGATCGATGCGCTTCGCGGCGATCGCGGATGTCCATGGCAATCATCTTGCGCTCGAAGCGGTGCTTGCCGACGTCAGGGCGCAGGGCATCGACGAGATCGTCAATCTCGGCGATTGCCTGAGTGGGCCGCTCGAGGCGGGCAAGGTTGCTGACACGTTGATGGCGTTGGATGCGGTGACCGTGCGGGGCAACCATGACCGCTATCTGATTGAAAGCCCGGCGGATGCGATGCCGTCGTGGGAGCAGCACGCCTATTCGCAATTGGCGCCGCGTCATCTGAACTGGCTGCGCAGCCTGCCGTTCAGCGCAGTCTATCGCGACCTAGCCTATCTCTGCCACGCGACGCCCGTGGACGACCAGACCTATTGGCTGGAATCCGTCTCGCCCGAAGGGCATGTCTTCGTGAAGCCTCTCGAAGAGATCGAGGCATTGGCTGAGGGTATCCGGTTTCCGCTGATGCTGTGCGGCCACAGCCATGTCCCCCGGGTAATCCGCCTTTCCGATGGCCGTTTGATCGTCAATCCCGGCAGCGTCGGCTGCCCCGCCTACAGCGACGACCTGCCTTACGAGCATAAGGTCGAGGCGGGTCATCCACTGGCGTCCTACTGCGTCATCGAGAAGTCTGCTGACGGGTGGTTGCCGCAGTTCCGCACGGTCGCCTACGACCACATGGCGATGTCGCGGCTCGCAAAAGAAAACGCCCGCCCGGATTGGGCAGGCGCGCTTGCGACGGGCTGGGTGCGTTAGGCTGAGCAGACGGATCAGAAAAGGCACTGTTTCAAAATCAGCAATTGAAAACATTGAATAATTTCCAAATTATACCTGATAAGATGTCATTCCTGTCCTGTCAGATACGACACGAATTCCCAGAAAATCCCGGAATCAGGGCACAAAAAAGCCCCGACATGAGATGCCGGGGCACGGTTTGGACTAGAATTCTCGCTGGCTACGACTTGCGCGTTTCCGCTCTGTAACTCTCGATTTCAGAGCGTCGATAGATAGTTCCGTTCCTGCGCTGGCCGACCACCCACACTGGGTGAATGCCAGCATTTTCCAGCGCGACCTTCAGATTTCGATGAGGCATCCAGCCGGCAGAGGCTTCCGAGAGTGTTACATATTCACGACGAAACGCTGCATAGGCTTTGTGCTCGATCACGTAGTAAGGGACGCCGTTCAAGCTCTGAGTGACTTTCTTGAGCTCGAACAGACCCGAGTAGAAAAGCGGCTTGCCAACAGCATAGTCCAGCCCCAGTTCCCGCAGGAATTCGTGACACTTCACTCCGAGCGATGGCGGCGCGAAGGCGGCTTTCGTCTGCTTTACATCAATTAGCAGCCGATCGACACCAACACGCGAGGCGTCCTTGGAAAGGCATCTTGTCGATACCTTGCCCTGCAGGATCGCTCCAAAGATATCGACGATGGAGCAAACTGCCTTGTGGGCAGCCACCGCCAACTGGACCAGGTCCGGGGATTCGTCTCTCTCTTCGAGACCTCCAGTCAGCTTTTCCATAAGCTCGTCGACAGCCTTCCGCGAGAATTTCGGCTTCTGCTTCTTCACGAGTTTCGGCTTCTGCGTCAGCAAGCCCGCCTTAATTATCTTCTGCACTGTCGGAAGTGTCAGGCCCATCTTCCTGGTGATGGCTTCGATATCGATATCATCATGGTACTCAGCTACGGCTGCCTCGACGTGCGAGACTGGGAACACGACATAGTTATCCGTTTTTCGACGATCGGCCGGGACGAGTACACCATGCTGTTCGAGGATGCGGCGAAGTGTCCGGCTGTCGATACCTGTTTCACGCATTGCCGTGTGCGCAGTATGCCACCTGCGGGTGCCGCCGCCGCCGATGAACGGATCCTCGGGGCCGATCGGTACTTCCGACATCGCGCACTCGCGTACAAAGTCGATCAGTGGCCGCAAAGCAGCCACATCAACGTGTTCCGTGAGGAAACGCTGAAGCTCTCCGTACAGTGCGTATCCCTTCGAAAACTTGTTGCGGCTGATGAAGGCGTTGTTCACTTTGGAAAGGCAGCTCCGGAGCTTGTGGGCGTCAGCCAAAAGCTCGAACCCGCTCAGTCGAAGATCGCGCGATACTGAGACCCTGCCTCCAAATCTCAGGTCAGGATCGCTTGCCAGTCGTTCGATGCGTCCAGCGACAATGCAGAGCTTCTGCGCCATCGGGTATGAAAGCCCCTGTAGAAACTCCACGGATGAAGCCGATCCTGTCCTCAAACTCTCTGCGAAGAACAGGTCATACGGATGAAGCGACGTCTCCGAGCATGTCGCAATGGCAGACTCGACCTCCGTTTTGTTCTTGCGGAGGTACATAGCGAAGTCAAAACGGTCGCTGGCGGGGTATCGGAACGAGGACGTGAAGATCGGCGTGCGGTGTTCCACGCAGATCTCGTTGAATGCAAGAAGCCAATCCCAGCGCACGTGTGGTCGAGCCTCCCAGCGCCCGTACCCGCTACGGATCTCGCTCTCGATGCAACGCGGGCAGAAACGCGGGTTGCTCAGGTTCAGATGCCACCCGTTGAATTCACGATCACCGTAGCCAACGAGAGTACCTCGCACATGGAGATTTCGTGAGGCCAGCGTCTGTGTATCGATCCCACTGAGAGCGGAGAGGCCCTCAAGCGTTCTAGGATGCATGAGGTGGTGGTCCTGCCGGAAGTTCATGTGCCGGAGAAAGTCGCGGATGCTTGGGGCGGCATTAGCCGCCACAAGCCTGGAAACGAACATCTGCAGGGGCTCCGTGTCCGCCAGGACCGGCACGTGTGTGTTTCGGCGTGCAAATTTAACCCCCTTGGCGGGGTAATCGGCGTCCAATTTTGACCCCCCTCAGATTTCATCTGACCATCCGGCTTTTGGCGGCGGATGGA
>NZ_JAUDRY010000024.1:0-17946 GCF_030382195.1 Rhizobium sp. S96 | reverse complement strand
CCAACGACTTCGTCGCCCTCAACGTCGCCATCGGCGGCGGCTACAATCCCGGCGGCAAGCCTGTCGCCCCGCCGAAGCCGACCCCTTCGCCGAAGGCAAGCTGAACAATGGAATGATAAAAGCCCCGCCCTCGCGGGGCTTTTTATTTCGCGCAATGGCCCTGATGATAGGATAAATTGCGCAAAGCCTGAATTTGGATTCGACAAGCCGTCTGGGCTGATGTACGCAATGATTAAACGATTAATCTACCGACATCGGAAATCATGGCCCAGACGCGACCGGGACCGAACCTGAGCAGGATAGCGACGTCGCTTGGCGTATCCGTCGCGACGGTATCGAATGCCCTGTCCGGCAAGGGCCGCGTCTCGGAACAACTGGCGGAAAAGATACGGGGCCACGCCGCCGAGCTCGGCTATGTGCCAAGCCAGGCGGGACGCGCCTTGCGCACCGGTCGCAGCGGTGTCCTTGGCCTTGTGCTGCCTGACATTGCCAATCCACTCTTTCCCAAGCTTGCCCAGGCGATCGAATTCGCAGCCACCGCCGCCGGCTATGGCGTCCTGATCGCCGATTCCAGAGGCGACGTGTCAGCCCAGACCGAAGCCATTAACCGGCTGGTCGAACGCGGCGTCGAAGGCATGGTCATCGTACCCCGCCGCGCTACACGCGTATCCGCGGCGAGCTGTCCGGTTGCGGTCATCGATACCGCCTCGACGCCTGGCAACACCGTGGCAGCCGATCACTGGCAGGGGGGACGCGACATTGCCTCGCACCTTGCGGATCTTGGCCACCAGCGCATCCTCATCATTGGCAACAATCCGGAATCGAATGTCCAGAACGATCGCGCCGGTGGCATCCGCTCGGGCCTGCGCGATGCCATGAGCGCGACGACCCTCTGGGTCGAAAAGCTGGAGCGCGAACGCGGCAGCGGCTGCAGCCTGGGCCTCGCCGATAAGGTGCGCGAAGGTTACACCGCCTTCGCGGCACTTTCGGATCTGCAGGCCCTGCGCGCACTCACCGAGTTGCAGCGCGATGGAATCGATGTCCCCGCAGCCGCAAGCGTGACGGGTTTCGACGACCTTATCTGGTCTCCCGTCGTGACCCCTGCCCTGACCACGGTCGCCATGGACATGGTCACGATTGCTGAGATCGCGATATCGTCGCTTGTGGAGACGATCAGGACGAGCGGCACCCGCGAAGGCAAGCTCGTTACTTCCGACATCGACCGGGTTCCCATGAAGCTGATTGTCCGCCAGTCGTCCGGACCATCCAAACCCATGCCAAAAACACCTACAGACGGAGAACTGCCGAAATGAAAAAAGCTCTCGTTGCCTCCGCGGCATTTATGGCTCTGGCTCCATTCGGCGCCCACGCGGAGCAGAAGACGCTGACGATCTCCGTCTATGCTTTCGCGCAGGATGACTTCAAGACGATCGTATACGACCCCTTCGAGGCGAAGTGTGGCTGCAAGCTGGTGGTCGAAACCGGCAACAGCGTCGAGCGCCTGGCGAAGATGGAAGCCAATAAGGCCAACCCCGTTATCGACATGGCCGTCGTCTCCATGGCCGATGCGCTGTCGGCCACCCGCAAGGGCCTGATCGACAAGATCGATACCTCGAAGCTCACCAATTTCGGCAAGCTTTACGACCTCGCCAAGGATCCGAACGGCGACGGCATGAGCGTCGGCTACACCTTCTATGCCACCTCGATCGCCTACCGCTCCGACAAGATGAAGATCGAGAGCTGGGCCGATCTGCTGAAGCCCGAATATGTCGGCCACGTCGCCTTCCCCAATGTCACCACCAACCAGGGCCCGCCTGCGCTCTACATGCTCGGCCTCGCACTCGGCAAGGACACGCCCGACCTGAAGGCGCCGATCGCAGCCGTCGGCGAGAAGAAGGACGACATCGTCACCTTCTATGAAAAATCCTCGCAGCTCGTGCAGCTGATGCAGCAGGAAGAAATCTGGGCAGCCCCGATCGGCCGTTTCTCCTGGGCCGGCTTCACCAAGCTCGACGTCCCCGTATCCTGGGCAACCCCCAAGGAAGGCCAGACCGGCGGCATGAACGTCATGGTCATGACCAAGGGCTCGAAGAACCAGGACCTCGCGCTGCAGTTCATGGATTTCTGGCTCTCCACCGAGATCCAGACCAAGCTCGCCGAAAAGCTGGTCGACAGCCCCGCCAACAAGGAAGTGAAGGTCTCCGACGAGGCCGCCAACAACCTCACCTACGGCGAGGACACGGTAAAGAACCTCAAGCTCATCCCCTCGGCCGCAGCCTTGGATAACCGCGCCGGCTGGCTGAAGGATTGGAACGACACGGTCGGCCAGTAACGGCCAGTCACCCACAGGATGGCTCCGGCACCGGCTGGAGCCGCCTTATGCGATTGCTCTGAGAGACGCCTCATGTTTCAAAACCGCACGGAAGCCCTGGCGCTTGCCTTGCCCGCGGCCCTGTTCGCCGCGCTGGTCTTCCTGCTGCCCGTCGTCATCCTTCTCTCCGAAGGTTTCCACATCGACGGCAGCTGGACGCTCAGCGCCTATACCGGCTTCTTCTCGCAATCGCTGAACCGCACGGTCTTCCTGCGCACCTTCAAGCTCGGCCTCGAAGTCACCGCTGTCTCGGCCGTCATCGGCTATGCGGCGGCATTTGCCATCGTCAACCTGCCGCCGAAGGGCAAGGGCCGGATGATCGGCCTCGTGACATTGCCGCTGATGATCTCGCCGGTTGCCCGCACCTATGCCTGGATCGTCATCCTCGGCCGCACGGGCATCGTCAACCAGGCGATCCAGGGCCTCGGCCTCAGCGACAGCCCGCTGCGCCTGCTCTTCACCGAGACCGCCGTCTTCATCGGCCTGCTGCAGCTCTTCCTGCCGCTGATGATCCTCTCCCTGATCAGCGCGCTCGAAAACATGCCGAAGGACGCCATTCCGGCCGCCCGCGTGCTCGGCGCCAACTGGTTCCAGGTGTTCTGGAAGGTGATCCTCCCTCTCACCCGAGAAGGCATCGTTGTCGGCGGCACGCTCGTCTTCACCGGCTCGCTCACCGCCTACATCACCCCCGCCGTGCTCGGCGGCTCCAAGGTGCTGATGCTGGAAACCCTGCTCTACCAGCAGGTCTCCGTCGCCAACGACTTCGTCGCCGCCAGCGTCATCGCCTTCATGCTGATCGTCATGAGCTTCGCCGCTAACATCCTGCTCAAGCGTCTAGCAACAGCAAGGAGCAAGCGATGACACCACGCATCCTTTCGCCGCTGGTGCTCGGCCTGCTGCTGATCTTCCTGATCGGCCCCTTCTTCATCATCATTGCCGCCTCGCTATCGGCCGGCGATACGCTTGCCTTCCCGCCGCAGGGCCTGTCGCTGCGCTGGGTCTTCAAGGTCTTCACCATCGACAGCTTCCGCGACAGTTTCGCCATGTCGATGCTGCTCGCCGTCGGCGGCACGCTGGCGGCCCTCGTCCTCGGCATCCCCGCCGCCTACGCGCTGTCGCGCTACAAGCTGCCGGGCGCGGAAACCATCCGCACCATCGTCTCGCTGCCGATCATCGTGCCGGGGATCATCGTCGGCCTGGCGCTGCTGCGCTATCTGGTCGTGCCCTTCGGCTTCAACATCACGCTGGCGCTGTTCTTCGCGCACACCGCCCTGGTGCTGCCCTATGCCGTGCGCGTCGTCTCCGCCAGCCTCAACAACCTGCGCTCCGATATCGAGGAAGCGGCCGTCCTGCTCGGCTCTTCCCGCGCAGGCGCCTTCTTCCGCGTGGTAATGCCGAATATCCGCGGCGGCATTCTCGCCGCCTTCATCCTCGGCTTCGTCACCAGCTTCAACCAGGTGCCCGTCTCGCTCTTCCTGTCAGGTCCCGGCGTCCGCACGCTGCCGATCGACATGCTGGGCTACATGGAAACCACCTACGACCCGTCGATCGCCGCGCTCTCTGCGCTGCTCGCCTTTCTGTCCATCGGCATCGTCTTCCTTGCCGAACGCTTCCTGGGGTTCTCTCGCTATGTCTGACACCTATCTGCAACTCGACAAGCTGACGCTTGCCTACGGCGATACGGTCGCGGTGAAGGATCTCGATCTCTCGATCAAGAAGGGCGAGCTCGTCGCTTTGCTGGGCCCCTCCGGCTGCGGCAAGACCACGACCATGCGTTCCATCGCCGGCCTGCTCAACCCGGCCTCCGGCCGCATCACGCTCGATGGCGCCGATATTACCCGCGTCTCCGCCAACAAGCGCAATGTCGGCCTGGTCTTCCAGTCCTACGCGCTGTTCCCGCATCTGACCGTCTATGAAAACGTCGCCTTCGGCCTGCGCCTCAAGGGCGTCAGCGGCCAGGATCTCGACGCGAAGGTAACATCGGGCATCAAGTCCGTCGGCCTCGCCAGTTTCGCAGCCCGCAAGCCGGGCGAACTTTCCGGCGGCCAGCAGCAGCGCGTGGCGCTTGCCCGCTCGATGGTCATGGAGCCCAAGGTGCTGCTCCTCGACGAGCCGCTCTCCAATCTCGACGCCCGCCTGCGTCTGGAAATGCGCGCCGAGCTGCAGCGCGTCCAGAAGGAAACCGGCGTTACCATGATCTTCGTCACCCACGACCAGATCGAGGCGCTGGCGCTCGCCGACCGGATCGTGGTGATGCTGAACGGCGGCATCGAACAGATCGGCACGCCGGAAGAAATCTACAACAAGCCCGTCTCGGCCTTCGTCGCCGATTTCGTCGGCTTCGAAAACGTCTTTGCGCTGGAAAACGGCAAGCTCGCGACATCCAACTCACTCGTCGAGCTTTCCGCTCCAGTGCCGCAGGCCGTGAAAGGCCTGGCCTGGCGTCCGCGCATGGTGATCCTTGGTTCAGGTCCTTTCCAAGGCACCGTGCGCGGCACCTCGTTTGCCGGCAACGTCAGAGAATATCTGCTCGACACGCCGCTCGGCCCCATCAAGGCCGAGGTCGATGCCGGCGAGCCGAGCCACGCCATCGGCGCCACGCTTGCCTTCGATCTGCCGCTTGGCGCCGCTGCTCCACTCTCTCGCTACAGGTAACATCATGGGCGTCTGGATCGACACCGACATGGGCTTCGACGACATCGCCGCCATTCTGGTCGTGGCGCATGCCAAGCTCGACATCGCGGGCATCTCGCTGGTCTTCGGCAACACGCCGCTGCCGCAGGTGCGCTTGAACGCAGCCGGCGCCGCCAAGGCCTTCGGCTGGACCTTCCCGATCCACTCCGGCCGCGCCTCAGCCGTGCTGGGTGAGATCGAGACCGCCCAGGCCATCCTCGGCGAAACGGGCATCCCGACATCGGGCAAGATGCTGCCCGAAGCTGCCGCGCTGCCCGAAAGCGACGCCTTCACCGCGCTCTGCGACTGGCTCGAGCAGGACGGTCCGCACCGCATCCTGGCGCTCGGCCCGCTGACCAACATAGCAGCGCTCGCGCTCGCCCGCCCCGATCTCGCCGCCCGCATCACCGAGCTCACCTGGATGGGCGGCGGCGTCACGGCTGGCAACCACACGGCATCCGCCGAGTTCAACGCGCTGGCCGATCCCGAAGCGCTGGCGATCATCATCGCCTCCGGCCTCCCTCTGCGCATGGTCGATCTCGACCTCTGCCGCAAGGTCATCGCCTTCCCTGACGACGTCGCCCCGATCCGCAAGGCCGGCGGCGCCAATGCCGAGATGCTGGCCGATTTCCTCGACGGCTATATCGGCATCGGCACCAGCCGTGGCCGCTTGGGCATGGCAATCTACGACCCCTGCGCCGCCGTGGCCTTCGCCCACCCTGAGATCGTCACCTTCCGCACAGCCCGCATCGACGTCGAGCTGCAGGGCAAACTCACGCGCGGCCGCACCGTGGTCGAAACCCGCGCCACCCACGCCAAGCCGAATGCCGACTACGCTGTTGAGATCGACAGCGAGGCCGCCCGCGCCGTCATTCTCGGCGCTCTGGCGAAGGAGGCTAGCAGATGAGCAGGCAGGAACCGATGGATCTCAACCAGCCTGATCTGCGCGCCCGCGCCGTTGCCGCCGCACGCGGCGATGCGCCCTTCGACGTGCTGATCATGGGCGGCCAGTTGCTCGACGTCGTCACCGGCCTGATCCGCGACGCCGATATCGGCCTCGTCGGCCCGCTGATCGCAAGCGTTCACGCGCCGCAAAGCCGCAAGGACGCCGAGGAGACGATCGACGCCCGTGGCAGCATCATAGCGCCGGGGTTGATCGACACGCATATGCACGTCGAGAGCTCGATGGTGACACCAGCCGAATATGCGGCCGCGGTGCTGCCGCGCGGCGTCACGACCGTCGTATGGGACCCGCACGAGTTCGGCAATGTGCATGGTCTCGACGGCGTTCGCTGGGCCATCGAGGCCTCGCGCGGACTGCCCTTGCGCGTGATCCTTCTGGCACCTTCCTGTGTCCCCTCAGCACCCGGCCTCGAAGTCGCCGGCGCTGATTTTGGCGCGTCCACGATCGCCGAGATGCTGCGCTGGCCGGATATCGGCGGCGTTGCCGAGGTCATGAACATGCGCGGCGTCATCGACGGCGATCCGCGCATGACATCGATCGTCAATGCCGGACTTGCCTCAGGAAAACTTGTCTGCGGCCATGCTCGCGGACTTGAGGGTTCGGATCTCAACGCCTTCATGGCGGCAGGCATCACCTCCGATCACGAGCTGACCTCGGCCGCCGATCTCCTGCAAAAGCTCGCTGCGGGCCTGACCATCGAGCTTCGCGGCTCCCACGATCACCTCCTGCGAGAGTTCGTGGCGGCGCTGAACGGCATCGGCCAACTACCCTCGACGGTGACGCTGTGTACCGACGACGTTTTTCCAGACGAACTCTACTATTGCGGCGGACTTGACGACGTCATCCGCCGGCTCGTCAGCTACGGCATGAAGCCGGAATGGGCGCTGCGCGCCGCAACCTTCAATGCCGCGCAAAGACTGAAGCGCACCGATCTCGGCCTTGTCGCGGCCGGACGCCGTGCCGATCTCGTCCTTTTCAAGGATCTAGTCGAATTCGAGACCCGGATGGTCTTTGCCAATGGCCGCGCGGTGTCGCGCGATGGCGCGATGTGCCAAGAGGCTGCAGCCCTAGAAAGCACGCCGCTCCAGCACTCCGTCAAACTGCCGGTCTTGGCCGAAGACGACTTCCGCGTCGGTTCCGAAGGCAGCCGCGTTCGCGTCGCCACCATCGACCGTCCGCGCTTCACTCAATGGGGCGAGGCGGAAACCACCGTCGAAAACGGCTTTGTGGTTCCGCCCGAAGGTAGCGCGATGATCGCCGTCGCGCATCGCCACGGCAAGGTCGATGGCATCACGCGCGTCGGCTTCCTCACGGGTTGGGGCGAATGGCGTGGCGCCTTCTGCACCACCGTTTCGCATGACAGCCACAACCTCACCGTCTTCGGCGGCAATGTCACTGACATGACGATCGCGGCAAACGCTGTTATCGCGGCCGGCGGCGGCATGGCGGTCGTGCAGGACGGCGAGATCAAGGTGCTGCTGCCTCTGCCGCTATCCGGCCTCGTCACCGAAGCCCCGTTGCAGGAGACCGCCGCCACCTTCCGCGCAATCCGCAATGCGATGGAACAGATCGTTGACTGGAAGCCACCTTACCTGGTGTTCAAGGCCTGCTTCGGCGCGACGCTTGCCTGCAATGTCGGCCCGCATCAGACAGATCGCGGCATCGCGGATGTTGTAACCGGCAAGGTCATGGAAAGTCCCGTTCTGGAAATCCTCTGACGGCTAGGCCGCAGATCACTGCACGACCGTATGGTCCCAGCGCGCCGTCACCCTACGGCGCGCAATTCCCGCTCCACGAGCGTCGTCCAGAACGCGACGCCCGGTCCAATCGCCCCGTCATTGAAGTCGTAGGCGGTGTTGTGATGCAGGGCGCCATCGACAGCCGGCCCATTGCCGAGCCAGACATAGCATCCCGCGGCATTCTGGCCGAAGAAGGCAAAGTCATCGCCTGCAGTCGATGGCGGAAAGCTGGTCCGCACCTTTTCGCCAAGCACTGCGACCGCCGCACCGAGCGCCCGTTCGGTCGCATCCCGATTGTTGACCACGGGAGGGATGCGGCGTTCAAACTGGTAATCGGCCGCGATCCCGAACATCGCCGCGGTGCCCGCAGCAAGGCGCCCGATCTCTTCTTCGAGCTGATCGCGCACTTCGGCGGAATAGGCTCGCGCGGTGCCGCCGATTTCAACGATATCCGGAATGACGTTCAACGCTTTAGGGTCGCCAGCCTGCAGCGAGCAGGCGCTGACGACCGCCGGCTGCAACGGATCGACAACACGGCCGACGATCGTCTGCAGCGATGACAGGAACGTCGCGGCAGCCGTGATCGGGTCACGCCCGAGATGTGGCTTGGCGCCGTGCGTGCCGGTCCCTCGGAACGTCACGCGCCAGCTATCGGACGAAGCAAGCTGCGGACCTTCGACCACTGCCATCTCATCGACGGCAAGCCCCGGCATATTGTGCAGACCGTAGACGGCGTCGCAGGGAAACAGCCTGAACAAGCCGTCGTCCACCATGCGTTTTGCACCGCCCCGCCCCTCCTCGGCCGGCTGGAAGATGAAATGCACGGTGCCTGAAAAGTCCCGCGTCGCAGCCAGATGCCGCGCCGCGCCAAGCAGCATGGTCGTATGACCATCATGACCACACGCATGCATCTTGCCGGCGACCGTGGACTTGTATGATCGCTCGGCCACCTCGGGCATGGCGAGCGCATCCATATCGGCGCGAAGCCCGATCGTTCGTGTCCCATTGCCGACCTGAAGCGTGCCGACGACCCCCGTTCCACCAAGGCCTCGGTGCACTTTCATGCCCGCCTCTTCCAGAATCGTCGCAACGATGCCGCTGGTGCGTTCCTCCTCGAAGCCGAGTTCGGGATGCGCGTGCAGATCGCGGCGAAGTTCGGTGAGAAAGGGCAGATCGTTTTCGATCCGGGCGGGAATGCGCATGAGCCTGGAGGTCCTGTAAATGCAAATCGGGCGCCAGAACGGCGCCCGCGATAAGGTTCTTTTATCAGATAAAAGCGCTCGAAGTTCAACCTCTGGAGACCTGACCACAGGTGTTTGCCGTAGCTACCTCCGGCTGCCGCTACTTTCCCGCGCCGGATATTCCACCCTTGACAGTCGGGGCAACCGAATGTCCTATTTTTCCCAGCGCAAGAGAGCTTCCATGAATGACGATCCGATCCCTGCGGACAGCAAACTGACCACTTCCAAACGCCGTTGGGCGAGCGAGGGCAAGTTCCTGACCGGCCGCATCAGCCGCCCGGACGCCGACCGCTTGCCGCCTGGCCAGCATCTCGTGAAGAACTGGCCGGTTCTCGATCTTGGGCAACAGCCGACCGTTTCCGTGGATAGCTGGCGACTCGAGGTGCGCGGACTGGTGGAAACGCCACTGGATCTGAATTGGACGGCATTTCAGGAACTGGACCAGAGCACAAGAGTCTCGGACATCCATTGCGTGACGACCTGGTCCCGTTACGACAACCAGTGGCAAGGCGTCGCCACCCGCGATCTTCTCGATCTCGCAATGCCGAAGGCCAATGCGAGCCATGTGATGCTGACCAGCTATGACGGTTACACCACGAACCTGCCGCTGGCGGATTTCGCCGCGGAGGATGCAATTCTGGCGACCTCCTGGGAAGGCGAGCCACTTTCAAGGGATCATGGCGGACCGATGCGCCTCGTCGTGCCGCACCTCTATTTCTGGAAGAGCGCCAAGTGGCTGCGCCGCATAGACCTCATGGCCTCAGACGCTGCCGGCTTCTGGGAACAGAACGGCTACCACATGTACGCCGACCCTTGGCGCGAACAGCGCTATTCCGGCGATTGACTCTTTTGCGCGATCGCCTCCGGTCGGCAGCACAGCCTTTTTGCGGCGCATGCATAGAAATATAGTACCAAATGGTACCGTATTTACCTCGCGGTAATTCGCGCGGGTTATCTGGAACATGCATCACCAAAAGGAGTGTCGCATGGTCGACGCAGTTTCCAGTTCAACGACGTCACTTTTAACCGCCAGTTCGTCCTCTTCTTCCTCGTCATCGTCATCCGACGATGCAGCGAGCATCAAGCAAGAGATCGCCAGCAAGAAGGCCGAACTTGCCAGCACGAAGGATCCGACGGAAGCGCAGTCGATCCAGAGCGACATCTCCACGCTTGAAGCAAAACTTGCAAAGCTCGAGAAGTCGTCGAGCTCCAAGTCCGGCCAGTCCACAGGCGGGCAGCAGGCAGCGCCGCCAGCCAAGCTCTCCGGTGAAAGCGACCGTATCGGAACCAAGTCCTACGGCGAGGACAGCGAGTTCGGCGAGCGCGTCACCTACGTCTGAGCGCACCGGACGGCCATATCATCGATCTTTACGGCGCCGACGGACGTAGCAGGCGCCGGAAGGCCAGCAGCGCTGTTCCGACAAGCGCGCCACATCCCGCCAGTGCCCCAACGCTGGCGGGATGTGCCGGTATGGCGGTCCAATCGGGACGCACAATATCCGCCGTATTGAACGCCTCGCCGCTGAAAGCGCAGGTGATCAGAGAAAGTCCCCGCAGAACCATGCCGGCATCGATAGCCGACACGATCTCGCCAGCGGCGTCCGCCTCGCGCGGCATGTCTCGCATCAGAAGCAGTACGGCTTTCGTCGCGGCGAGATAGGCATGCGAGCATTCGTTAAACGGGCTCGTCTCGTCGGTCACGCCGCCCGGCATCTTGCCCCAGAAGCAGTAGGCATACTGGATCTGCACGTAATTCAGAACGCGTCGGAAATGCTCGTTGGTATCGGTCGCGCGCGCGGCCAGATCGATGATCCTCCCGCGATATTCCGCCATCATCACCATTTCGCCATGCGAGATTTCCGGGATCGCGATACCGCTCTGCGGGCCGCTCGCCGTGCGCTGGTGAGCAGCGGAACCGCCCGCGGTCAGCGAAAGCCAGACAACGGAAATGAAGGCAAGAAGAACGCTTCGCAGGATCATCGTGGTGTAAGGCTCCGGTAGCCCGGAGCCTTCCTTTCAGATCAGCGATAGGCAGGAGCGTGCGTGCGCAGCCCCGCCTTGCTTTCAAGTTTGCGCTCGGCGAGCGCCCCGAAAACCAATCCAAGAGCAGCCCAGAGAATTACGTGCATGCCGATCGAGGTCGTGCGGAAGTGCCATAGCACCAGCGCGGAATAATTCTCCGGCACCTCGTTGATCGGCGGCAGCAGATACTCGACGAGCCCGATGAACACGACATAGGCGAGGCCCGCCACGATCGCCCCGTTCCAAGCGCCGAACCGCGGCGCAAGGCGACGCGCAAGCGCGAAGGCCGCAACCAGAGCCGCAATCGATACGACAATCATCAGGAAGAACAGCTCCGTCCTGACGCCGATGGTATCGGGATTGCCGACGGCCGGCGGATTTGCCGGATACTTGATGTTCGGCACGAGAACGACGGCAACGAAGGCAGCGGCAGCGATGACCGCCGATGTGCCGCGCGCGCTCAGGCTGCTGAAGCGACCCTGCACGAAGGCAAAGACAAGCGCGAACAATCCGCCGATCGCAACGCTGTAGGCCATGACACCGGTAAACAGTCCGATACCCGCCTGCGTGGCGCGGCTGACGATTTCAGGTTCCGCCGCCTCGCCGGCAGCCTGTGATGCAGCCTCTTCAAAGGCGATAGCCTGATCCACCAATGGTTCGCCGAAGGTATGTGCGAAGGCAAACACCAGGACGCCAGAGATCAACCCCGCAAGCATGCCGCGGAGCAAAAGTTTTCCAACCATGTCGAGAACTCCCTTAGTGGCAGGGGAAGCCGAGCAGGTGTCGGCCGTCGTGGACGAATTCGTGCACATACATGCCGTTGAAGAGCGCCATTGCGCCTTCTTCGGTGCCGACGAAATAGATGGCGATAAGCATCAGAAGGCCGCCGAAGATCGCCCATGGCAGGATCTCGCCAACTGGAATCGGGGCCGGCGCCGCTACGGGCGCGAAAGTGGTATCAGACATTGTATTCCTCCTGGAATGACGCGTTCAGTCGAGAATCGTTGTGTGGTAGGGTCTGACTTCCAGTCCGAGGTATCCTCATCCTGATCACAGTGGCGCGACCGCACCGGAATTTCACCGGCTTCCAAACCTACAACATCACCGTTATAGCTGTGGCCCTGAACCTGTCAACGAGACTTCATGAGCCGGCGGCATATCCCCGCATCCCGGAGACGAATCAACGTGATGACGCGCCTCACCTGGATCTGCCACGGCGCCACCGCCGCCAACCGACAGGCGCGGTTCCCGCTCGACGAACCGCTCGAAACAGATGCCATGTCGCAAGCCGCAGCGATGGCAAGCGCGCTGCCTCGCGCCGATACGGTCTTGGTCAGCCCAGCCTTGCGTGCACGGCAAACCGCCGAGGCACTTGGCTTGCCTTCCACGGTGGCGCCGGAGCTTTCCGATTGTGACTACGGGCACTGGGCGGGTCGTTCGATCACCGAGCTTCACGCAACCGATCCGGACGCCCTGGCGGCATGGATGACGGAGCCCAGCGCCGCACCACATGGCGGCGAATCCATCGAAAGCCTTCACGCACGCGTCGCGGCATGGATGGGACTTAGGAGGGACGAAGGCGGGCATACGATCGCGATAAGCCATGCCCCCGTCATCAGGGCTGCCATCATGGTCGCACTGCAGGCGCCGCTTTCCTCCTTCTGGCTTGCGGATATCGAACCGCTGGCGCTGGTGCGCATGACCAGCAACGGCAGCCGCTGGTCACTTCGTTTCGAGGCACCCGGTCGCTGACAACAGCAGCATTCCCGAACCTGCTCATTTAGATCAGCCTTACGCAAGCCATTTGCGCGATAAGCGATACGCTCGGCTTTCCGAGTGCCATCCTCAACAGGAGGACTGACCATGCCGTATGACTGGAGTGGGGCGCGGACACGGCGCACACGCCTGATGCGTTTGACCAGTGCAGTGGTTCTTCTTATTTTGCTTGTCAGCGCAACCCTATTGATGCGCATCTGATACCGGCAGGCGAACGCTATCCGTTCGCCTGCCTTTGACGCGAGCCGCGCTACGCTCATGAGTGGCTGCCGATCGCTAGAAATCGCCCTCTAGTTTCAATAAACATTTCAGACTTCGATGCTACACCCTGTCCCGGGTGGAGATGGAGTGAAGCATGCCGGTATTTTTCCGGAGCAGAGCCGGACGGCAATGCCTGTCCGTCATAGCGTTGGGAGTGACGCTGTGGATTGCCGGTGCAACATTGGGTTTCAGCGACTGGCTGGCGGCGTTTGTCACTGACTTCGCTCGTTACGGCGCAGACAAGCTTATTCTCGCGCTGGGCATCGGCGGGGCCATGAGCTTCGTCTACTCGGTGCTGCGAATTGTCGATCTTCGCAGCGAGATGGAATTGCGCGCCAAGGCTCAGGCCAAGGCCGACTGGACAGCCACTCACGACCATTTGACGAAATTGCCCAACCGCTATGCGTTCGAGCGCAAGGTCCTGCGCCGCAAGCCGACGGATGACGACGGCGAGGAATGGGCCGGGAACGTCACCGTATTCTGCGTCGATCTCGATGGCTTCAAGAAGGTCAACGATCTCATCGGCCACAACGGCGGCGACGCGCTTCTGGTCGAGGTCTCCAAACGGATCTGTGCGATCGGCAACGCCGACTGCGTCTATCGCTTCGGCGGGGACGAATTCCTCATCCTTGCGATCGGGCTTTCGTCTGCCGCGGAGGAGCGTTTTGCGCGACTATTGATCCAGGCCGTGACGCGACCGATCCTGATCAACGGCTTTGCCGTCGAAGTTGGTGCCAGCATCGGCTACGATCGCTGGGCCGAAGACAGCGAACAGCTCGAGGCCACCGCCCACCGGGCCGATCTCGCGATGTACGAGGCAAAATCCCGCGGTCCGAACCATTATCTGGCCTTCGAAGAAACCATGCGGGACAAGGTTGCCACGCGGGCGGCGCTCGAAGCAAAGCTGCGGGTGGCGATCCAGAAGAAGGCCATTCGTCCGTTCTACCAGCCATTGATCGACCTCAGAACCGGCGGCGTCTGCGGCTTTGAAGCGCTCGCTCGCTGGACCGACGAGGAAGGCGTGAGCATCCCTCCGATCGTGTTCATCGCCATTGCCGAAGAAACAGGCCTGATTACCGCGCTGTTCGAGGACCTGCTCGCGCAGGCCTGCCGCGACGCCCTCACCTGGCAGGATTCGATCACCCTGTCGTTCAACGTGTCGCCGGTGCAGATGGAAGACAAGCTGCTTGCGGCGCGCATCTTGAAGGTGCTTTCCGCCAACGGCCTGCCCCCGCAGCGCCTCGAGATCGAGATCACCGAAAACGCGCTCATCCAGGATCCGGCCAGTGCTGCCACCATCCTCGACGATCTCCACGAGGCCGGCGTGCAGGTTGCACTCGACGATTTCGGCACCGGTTATTCGAGCCTGGAGCAGCTTGCCCGCTATCGTTTCGACAAGATCAAGATCGACAAGAGCTTCATCGCGACCTACCGCGACGACGAGCGGCAGGAGAAGATCGTCCGCGCCATGTTCGGCCTCGGCCGCAGCCTGAACATCGCTACGACAGCAGAAGGCATCGAGGAACATCGCCAGCTCAGCAACCTCATCCAGCTTGGTTGCGACATCGGCCAAGGCTACCTGTTTGGCAAGCCGATGCCGGCGGAAGAGACATGCGCCTTTGTCTCCAATCAGGCGGCGATCAAGGTCGCCGGCTGATCCATGGGTGGGCCGCCGCCCGGCCACTCTGACTTCACGCAGTCACGATTGGTTGATGGAACCCTTCGAACAGTAGCAACGTTTGCAACGCGGGTCTCATTGGGCGCACGTTCGTGAAAGCGTATCCGTATGCATGCGCCTCGATCCAGCGATCGGGCGCATTTTGCCCTCAATCGTTCATTAAAACCGAATGCATCCTCGTCATTGGAGAGGGATTGATTATGAATGTCCGTATCGTTTGTGCATCGGCAGCACTTCTCTTGGCTGCCGGCTCCGCCTCGGCTGCTGACCTGGTCGCAGAGACGCCGCCGGCTCCCGTCGAACAGGCTGCACCACCCGTCTTTACCTGGAATGGCTTCTATCTCGGCTTGCAAGGTGGCGGCGCGTGGGGCAACGGCGACTTTTCCGGCGTTGGATCGGGCGGTCTCGATGGCGGCCTGATCACCGGCTTTGCGGGATACAACTGGCAACTCGACAACAATATCGTGCTTGGCCTTGAAGGCGACGTCTCCCATAACTGGAACGAAGAGACGATTGGCGGCAATCAATACAAGTTCGATACGACAGGTTCGGTTCGCGCTCGTGTCGGCTATGCGCTCGATCACGCGCTGATCTACGGCGCCGCCGGCTGGACCGGAGCGAGAGGCCATGTTGATACCGCAGCGGGCAACGACAGCGCCACATTCTCAGGCTGGACAGTCGGAGCAGGCCTCGACTACGCCTTCACCGACAATGTCTTTGGAAGGGTCGAGTATCGCTACAACGACTACGGCAGCAAGGACCTGCTCGGCGTGAACAGCGACTTCAACCAGAATGTCGTAACCGTCGGCGTCGGCTACAAATTCTGAGGCTGTCGAGCCTCCGCAGACAGGCTGAAGCTGGAAAAGCCCGGAGCGATCCGGGCTTTTCTTGTTCTCGGTGTTGTAGCGAACTTACTCGGTGTTGCCGCCACCACCGTGCTTGCTTTGCCCCTGCCCGGGCTTGCCCGATGACTTGTCGCTGCTCGGCTCGCTCTTTTCAGGCTTGCCAGACGGCTTGTCGTTGCTGGGCTCGCTCTTTTCAGGCTTGCCGGACGGCTTGTCGTTGCTCGGTTCACTCTTCTCGGGCTTGCCGGACGGCTTGTCGTTGCTCGGCTCGCTCTTCTCGGGCTTGCCGGACGGCTTGTCATTGCTGGGCTCGCTCTTCTCAGGCTTGCCCGACGGCTTGTCCTGACCGGGCTTGCTCTTCTCAGGCTTACCCGATGGCTTGTCCTTGCCGGGCTTGCTCTTCTCGGGCTTGCCGGACGATTTGTCCTGACCGGGCTTGCTCTTCTCAGGCTTACCAGACGGCTTGTCCTTACCGGGTTTCTCGGGCTTGCCGGGCTGATGGTCGTCGCCAGGCTTGCTGGGCTGGTGGTTGTCGCCAGGTTTGCCGGGGTGGTGGTCGTCGCCAGGCTTGCCGGGGTGGTGGTCGTCACCAGGCTTGCCGGGCTGATGATCGTCGCCAGGCTTGCCGGGCTGATGATCGTCGCCAGGCTTGCCGGGCTGATGATCGTCGCCGGGCTTGCCGGGGTGGTGGTCGTCGCCAGGCTTGCCGGGCTGATGATCGTCGCCAGGCTTGCCGGGTTGGTGGTCGTCGCCAGGCTTGCCGGGCTGGTGGTCGTCGCCAGGCTTGCCGGGGTGGTGGTCGTCACCAGGCTTGCCGGGCTGGTGGTCGTCGCCAGGCTTGCCGGGCTGGTGGTCGTCGCCAGGCTTGCCGTGATCGTGCGGCGGATGGTGGGGATGGGGATGTTCCGGAGCCGGATCGTCCCCGTTGCCAATGCCGCCATCGCCTTCGTCGCCGCCGGCACCGGGATTATCGCCGCCACCTGGATTTTGATTGTCGCGGCCGCCGGGGCGCGGATCGCTGCTACTGGAAGGCTTGCCGGAGGATGAAGCAACCTTCCCGAACAGACGGTCGCCATGATGCGCCGGATCGGCGAACGGATTGAGAACGATCGTCTCTACCGGCCCGCACAGGCGTTCTTCGATGGAACCCGGCAGAACCGATTTGCAATTCAGCTTCTGGGCTTGAGCGCCCGCGAGGCTCGTTCCGGCAAGCAGAAAAAGCATACCGGCAGAGATTTTAAGTAAATCTTTACGCATAAACACCCACTCCCAAAGTTAACGAAGTGTTAACTTCGAGATCTATAGGTTATTAGCAGATCAAAATAAATACAGGCGAGTCCGGTTTATTAGCACATGGTTAACCTTTGAATATTAAATTTATAATTAAATTCAATGTATTAAGGCCGCGAGCCAAGCACTTGCTCGCCGAAAGGTGCTTCAATGCAAGCGTCAACTGTACTTGCGATACTCGCCGCTGCGATGCTTGCTGTACCGAGTCAGAGCATCGCCGGCTCCCCGCTTCCGGCATCTCGATCGATAGGAGCACCGATCGGCTTCCCGTCAGCCTGTACCCGCTACGCATGGCTCTGCCACAACACTGCCAGCCACGAGATCAGCGATGACGAGGCGATGCCTCTGCTTCAGCAGGTCAATCGATCCGTTAATGCTCGCGTCACCCCTGCAACGGACATGTCGACGACCGGCAAGCCGGAATACTGGTCACTGCCGATCAACGGTCGAGGAGATTGCGAGGATTACGCACTTCTCAAACTCAAGACCCTTCTCGATGCCGGCTTCCCTTCCAACAAGCTCGCCATGTCGGTGGTCATCGATCGCGGCGGCGGCAACCACGTCGTCCTGCTGGCGCGTCTGAAATCTGGCGACTATGTCCTCGACAATCTCGCCAGTCGCGTCGTCCCCTGGTCGAGCACCGGATACACGTTCCTGGCCAGCCAGAACTTCGACAACAAAAGTGCGTGGAAAGTAACACTCGCAGGCCCGCGCGCCCGGCAATTCTCGGGCACCTGACAGCGGGCGGGACTTGAGTCAGCGGGCGGACAGTAGGCTCCACTTCCGATCACCTGACCTGTAAACGCCGAAGCCCGGGCGAATGCCCGGGCCTGATCTCGATGTTCCGATGGAATGATAACGCCTTTGCAAGGCGTTATCACCTTTCGGCCCATGTCTTTGCAACATGGCTAATTGCGTCGGCCATACCTTAGGTGTTGCCGCCGCCGCCATGGCCGCCGCCATTGCCGCCGCCGCCGCCGTTACCGCCGCCGCCGCCATTGCCGCCGCCGCCGCCGTTACCGCCGCCGCCGCCGTTGCCGCCGCCGCCGCCGTTACCGCCGCCGCCGCCATTGCCGCCGCCGCCGC
>NZ_JAUDRY010000023.1:0-12010 GCF_030382195.1 Rhizobium sp. S96 | reverse complement strand
GCTTATACGGCCCCCACCCTTTCCAAGTCAACACACCCCAACAAAGTTTTTTGACATTTTTGTAACATGCTGATTCCATAGAGGGAATTTCCGGAGAGAGAGGAGACCTAGCCCACTGCCCTCCCCTAGACCATTCGGTTTTCTTTACCGGACGGTCAAAAACTACCGGAAACCACCCCTCCCCTCCCCCGCATACGCCCTGTTTTGTTGTTTTCAGCCTCCCCTGAGACGATCAAGCCGATCGTGGCCGCCTCTATGGACAGATGAGAGCCGTCTGGAACCCAACAGCCCGTTGCGGTGTTTCTGCTTCGGTACAACAAAGGAGAAAAGACATGGCAGCCAATACCGACGACGTCAGGGCCTCGGTCAGCAAGGACATCGCAGCGCTCCAGCAGGAGGTGTCGCGACTTCAGAAGATGATCTCCGCGCAAGGGGCCGAAGCTTACTATGAAGTGCGCGATCGCGCCGGCAAGGCCTATGACGAGATCACCCCCCGCGCCAAGACCGCTGTCGCAAACATCAAGGCCGAGGGCGTGGCAGCGGCCGACGCTGCCCGAGAGCACGCCGCGGCAACAACGACCGCATTGGCCCTGGCCGGAGCCATCGGCTTCCTCGCCGGCTACCTCCTGAGCAGCCAGCAACAGGAGCCGCGCCACTGGTGGCGTTAGGCCACCTGCCTGAAATTGGTAACCCGCTTTTTCTTGCGAGCCGTTTCCATCCGACGTAGGATGCGGCTCATAAGACTAACGTCTTAGAAAAACCAATTTTCCGGGATAGGGAATGGCGTAATAAAGAAGCGGGAGAACAGTTCATGGACGGGAAGAGATTGAACTGCATTGTCGAAGTCAGCGTCGACGGCGCCAATGGCCGTCATGCGGTCGGCATCATGAACGCGCGACAGGCTCTCGAACTGCCCGAAATGTCGCGCTTTTCCTATACGCATCCCGATCCGGCCAAAGCGGCGGCCGGTATAGTGATGGACCGGCAGGAACTCGCTGGTTTCATGGCCCGCCATTAGGTCGGCCAGCCTCCAACCCAGCATCCCTTCACGAAACCTCTTTCATGAACGTCGGCGTGGTCAGCGCCGGCGTTCATGCATGGCGATTTTCTAGGCCATGACGGCGGGCTTATCCCCGCGTTTTGATGGCGGATCGCTGGCATCGTCAAACGGTTCATGCCAGAAACACGGCATCGACATCTGACAGAGGCGACAGAGTGAGGGCGCGCCGAGCACCACAAAAACCCCGAGAGCGTATGAAACCCGCCGCCGATGCGTCGGGCAAACGCGTGACACTGCCCCGGGCTCTTTCCAAACTCGGGTACTGTTCGCGCACGCAAGCCGAGCGGCTTGTCGCGGACGGCCGCGTGGCGGTGAACGGCCGCATCGTCACCGATCTGTCCGCCTGGGTCGATATCACCCAGGCGAGGATTGCCGTCGACGGTATCGATGTCGCCGCCGAAGAGTTCGTCTATCTGATGCTGAACAAGCCGCGCGGGCTGGTGACCACGCGTCACGATCCCGAAGGGCGGCCGACTGTCTACGACTGTCTGAAGGATTTCGACATTCCGCACCTGTCGCCGGTCGGAAGGCTGGACAAGGCCAGCGAAGGTCTCCTTCTTTTTACCAACGACACCGTTTTTGCCCAGGCGCTGCTCGATCCCGACACCCATGTCACCAAGACCTACCACGTCCAGGTCGACAGGATCATGGATGCGGAGCGGCTGGCCGATATGACCTACGGCGTTCGCCACGATGGCGAACTGCTGAAGGCGACCTCGGCGCGCCTGCTCCGCAGCGGCGACCGCAACTCCTGGATCGAGGTCGAACTCGACGAGGGCCGCAACCGGCAGATCCGGCGGATATTGGAAGCACTCGACACCGAATGCCTGCGGCTCGTGCGTGTCGCGATCGGCAGCGTCGAACTTGGCACATTGGTAAAGGGCACAGCGCGGACGCTGACGGAGGCCGAGCTGAAGGAACTCCGTGTTCGCGCAGGCATGGAAAAGACAAGACGGAATTGAATGGCATGACGGAATTGGCGCCGCACGACTTCTGGCAGGAAATCCATGCTGCAGGCAGCTTTCACAGCAGAGACGAATTCACCTCTTTTTATGTGGCCGAATTCGATGACGGACGGCAACTTCGCCTGCCGGTCCGCGTGATGACGGACGGGCAGCATGCCCTTGCCTCGCTGATCATCAATCAGGCAAGTTTCGAGGTCCTCGACGCCCTGGCCGAACGGCTCGCGGCAAAGCTGCGGGCCTTCGATGTGGACGTGATCGTCGGGTTGCCCACGCTCGGGCTCACCCTTGCCTCCGCCGTCGCGCAGAAGCTCGGCCACCGGCGCTACGTGCCGCTCGGCACATCGAGAAAGTTCTGGTACCGCGAGGAGCTTTCCGTACCGCTGTCTTCGATCACGACGCCGACACAACAGAAACGCCTCTATATCGACCCGCGCATGCTGCCGCTTCTCGAAAACCGGCGCGTGGCCTTGATTGACGACGTCATATCGAGCGGTACATCGATCGTCTCGGGGCTCGACCTGCTTGCGGGCTGCGCAATCACGCCCGTCGCGATCGGCGCGGCGATGCTGCAATCGGATCGCTGGCGAGACACGCTCGACGCTTCCGGGTCGCATTGGCAGGAAAGAACGATCGGCGTCTTCTCCACGCCTGTTCTTGAGAAAACGCAGAGCGGCACATGGCGCCGGATCCCGCGCTGATTGGACAGCCGTCGGTCGGGCGCCTGCAATATATAGCCCTATACAGGCGACACCGAACCGCTACATTCGATCCGAATGAAGATGCTCGGGACACCCCATGACATTTGAGCAGGTATCTTTGCTGATCCTCTTGATCGCGATGCTTGCGCTGTTTTCCCTTGAGCGGTTCAGGATCGAGATCGTTGCCATTGCCGGCCTGCTGGCGGGATATGCGCTCGGGCTTTATCCGGCCAACCAGGTTTTCGCCGGTTTTGCGAGCCCGGTCGTGATCACGGTGGTGGAGATCCTGCTTGTGGTACAGGTGCTGGCACGCGCCAGGATCCTGGATCGGCTGGCGGGTCTCCTCGGTGAGGCGCGCCTCTCCAATACCGGGGTGATTGCTGCGCTGTCGTCCGCCACGGGTTTCCTCTCGATCTTCATGAACAATATCGGTGCGTTCTCGATCGGCCTGCCCGTCGCGCTGAGGGTCAGCGCGGTCATGAAGATCCCGAAACGCCAACTGGTCATACCGATCTCCTTCGCCGCCCTGCTCGGCGGGATCGTATCGCTGATCGGGACACCGGCGAATTTGCTGGTCAGCGATGCCATGGCACAGGCAACGGGCACAGGATTTCGCCTGTTCGAATTTGCCTATGTCGGCGCGCCCCTGCTCATCATCGGTATTGCATTCGTCTCGTGGCGCGCGCCCCGGACATTCGCCGAAACTGGCAATGATGCGGCGACGCCCAATCCCGCCGCACGGCGCGTGGTAAGCGAACGGCACATCCCCGACCATTCTCCCCTCATCGGCGCAAATCTTGCGGAGATGCCATCACGCTTCGGACTTCAGCCGCACGCCCTGATCCGCAACAACGCGTTTGTCTTCGGGGCTCGGGACAAGTCCCATGTCGTAGCAGGCGATTACCTGTTGGCGGAGACCGACGATACAGTCCTCGCAGAACTGACAGCATCCGGCGCCCTCTCTCCGGCGAGACATCCGGCAGTTCCACAGGTCGAACTCACCAGCATCGAAGCAGTCGTGATGCCGGAGAGCACATTGGTCGGCTCGCGTCTGCGCTCGCTCGAGGTCTTCAGCAGCCGCGGCATCGTGGTTGCGGCTTTGTCGATGCGCTCGCCGCGTATCGAGGGACGCTTCGAGGACCTGCAGTTGTCGATCGGCGACATCCTTGTGCTGGAAGGCGAACATGCCGCCATCACGGAAGCGCTGGAGGAATGCGAATGCCTTCCGCTTGCCTCCCAGCCACCATCGCATGGCAGCGGCGGTGCCTGGCAACCGTTCATTATCTTTGCATGCGGCGTGGCAGCGACTGCATTCGGGTTGCTGCAGCCGGATATCGCCTTCGCCGCGGTCGTATCGGCACTCGCCCTGTTGAACTATCTCAATATCCGCCAGGCGATGGCGGATCTGAACTGGCCGATCATCATCATGCTTGCCGCGATGATCCCCATCGGCTCTGCCGTCGCAAGCACAGGAACCGCGGAGGTCATTGCGAGCGGCCTGCGTACCGTCATCCCGATCGCCAACCCTGTTGCAGGCGTCGGCCTCCTGCTCTTTCTCGCCATGGCGATCACCCCGTTCGTCAACAACGCCACCGTCGCCATCGTGCTCAGCCCGATCGCGATCGAATTCGCATCGATCGCGCATCACTCCCCCGCCGCCTATCTTCTTGCCGTCGCGGCCGGTGCCTCGCTCGATTTCCTCACGCCCTTCGGCCACCACAACAACACGCTCGCAATGGGCGTCGGCAGCTATCGTTTCCGTGACTTTCTGAAGATTGGCGGCCCGTTGGCACTGGGATCCTATTTTTTGACCCTAGTTCTTGTCTATGTCTTCTGGCTTTAAGGCCGGTTTGCTTGACATCCCCGGCAATGGAACTAGAGCAGGGGAAAGCCCCTTAACCGACAAGGACGGTCCACGTGCGCATCCTCTCCGAAGCCCATTTTCCAGAACTGCCGAACTATTACCGCGGCAAGGTTCGTGAGAACTACGATCTTCCCGACGGGCGACGCATCATCATCAGCACGGACAGGCTCAGCGCCTTCGACCGGATTCTCACCTGCATTCCCTACAAGGGCCAGGTCCTGACGCAAACCGCGCGCTACTGGTTCGAGGCCACGAAGGACATCTGCCCCAACCACGTCATCGAATATCCGGATCCGAATGTCGTCATCGGCAAGCGCCTCGACATTCTGCCGGTCGAAATCGTCGTGCGCGGTTATCTCGCCGGAACCACAGGCACCTCCATCCTCACGCTCTACAAGAAGGGCGAGCGCGAGATGTACGGCATGCGCCTGCCCGACGGCATGCGCGACAACCAGAAACTGCCCGAGCCGGTCATCACCCCCACCAGCAAGGAATTCGACGGCGGCCACGACGAGCCGTTGACGCCAACGGAGATTGTCGAACGCGGACTGCTGACCCAGACGCAATGGGAAACGCTGTCGCGATATGCCCTCGCGCTCTTTGCGCGCGGCCAGGAACTCGCCGCCAAGCGCGGCCTCATCCTGGTCGACACCAAATACGAGTTCGGCACGGACGAAAACGGCAACATCATTCTGGCCGACGAAATTCATACGCCTGACAGCAGCCGCTACTGGCTGGCTGACAGCTATCAGGCAAGCTTCGAAGCCGGCACACGCCCGGCAAGCTTCGACAAGGACTTCGTCCGCGCATGGGTCGCCGAACGGTGCGATCCATATAAGGATGAGATCCCGGAGATTCCCGTCGACCTGATTGAGCAAACCTCCGCCGTCTATATAAAGGCCTATGAGGCGATCACCGCCCAGACCTTCGTCCCCGACGACAGCGAGGCAACCCCGGTCGAGCGTGTTCGCCGGAATCTTTCGCCCTATTTTTCCTGAATGCACAACTGATCGCGGCATGGCCTGCAACATAGGCTTGCAGGTCTTCCGCTGTTCGCATTAGCATCGGAAAGACTTGGGGCCGGAGACGAACCGGCGGGGGCATGAATGGCACGCAGGCCAAGGCGCAAGGCCGAAGAGACACGCGAAGACATCCTGTCGATGGCGGAATTGCTGTTTCGACAACGTGGCTTCGTAGCGGTGTCGATTGCCGATATCGCCTCCTCGCTCGGCATGTCGCCGGCCAACGTCTTCAAGCATTTCCGCACCAAGTCCGCGCTCGTCGACGCTATCGCGGAACGCCATCTCGGTGACGTGGCCGATCGCTTTGCCGCCTATGACGACGATCTCCCTCCGCAGGAACAGCTACTGCGCTTCGTGCTCCGACTGCTCGACAGCCACCTCCAGGACATCCAGCAGAACCCCTACATCTTCGAAATGGTCCTGATGACCGTCGAGGCAAAGCTCGAGGCAGGCAACCGATATCGGGAGCGCATCGTCCACAAGCTGCGGGACATCGTTCGCGAAGGCGTCGCAAGGGGACGCTATAATTGCACCAACCCGGAACGGGCGGCAGACACCGTTTCGGACGTTCTTGCCAGTGTCCTGCACCCCGTCCTCATTGCCCGTGACGATAAAGACACACTTGTCCAGCGCGCTCGTGACATCGTGAATTTCGTGGATGCCGCACTGCAAAATAGCGCTTGCTAAGTGACGATTCTTACCATACGTCACTTTGTAAAGTCTTTCTTAAATTCGGATCAGTGGCTAATGATTCTGAATCGGTAATCGGGCTTCTTCCCGGAAGCCATTGATTCAGCTGCCACCGCACGGGGATTTCATTATGATACGGCGCATTCTTCTCGTTTCCTCCGCTCTCGCGATCGGAGGCGTGCTGGCAGCCTGCAGCGATAGCGGCAAGACGCAAGGCGCCGCCGGCGGCGCTGCGGGTGCGGCGCAGCAGGCAGCGCCGGTAGGCGTCGTCACGCTGACGAAGGGCTCCTTCCCCGTAACGACGATCCTGCCTGGTCGCGCCGAAGCATCACAGGTTGCCGATATCCGTCCGCAGGTCAGCGGCATCATCACGGAAATCCCGTTCCGCGAAGGCGGCGAGGTCAAGAAGGGCGACGTTCTCTATCAGATCGAGGATGCGCCCTATCTGGCGAGCGTCGCACAGGCGCGGGCAGCGATTGCCAAGGCCGAAGCCAGCGTTCCGAGCGCACAGAGCAATTTCGATCGCTACCAGCGCCTCGTTGGCTCCGGTGCGACGCAGATCGAATTCGAAACCGCAAAGACGAACCTGCTGCAGGCGCAGGCCGAAGTCGAGTCCGCCAAGGCGGCCCTGACAGCGGCCGAGATCGATCTCGACCACACCAAGATCACCGCGCCTTTTGACGGCCTGATCGACCAGACGGCCTACAACGTCGGCAACGTCGTCTCGGCCAACCAGACGACAGCCCTCACCACCGTGCGCCAGCTCGATCCGGTCTACATCCTTCTGACTGAATCGAGCACGAACCTGCTGCGCCTGCGCAACGCGATCCAGTCGGGTGAGATCAAGGGCAATGCCGGCAATGCCGCGTTCCGTCTGATTCTGGAAAACGGCAAGGAATACGATCAGAAGGGCACCCTCGACATGTCGAAGTCTGTCGTCAGCGAGACGACCGGCACCTTCATCATCCGCGTGCGCTTCCCGAACCCTGAGCGCATCATCCTGCCGGGCATGTATGTTCGCGCAACGCTCGAACTGGGCTCCGAGAGCGGCTTCGCCCTCCCCCAACTGGCGACCAGCCGCAATGCAAACGGTGAGCTGACGGCGCAGTTCGTCTCCGCAGAAGGCAAGGTCGAAACCCGTATCTTCGAAAACGCATCGCCTTCCAACAACGCATGGCTGGTGACGGACGGCATCAAGGACGGCGATCAGCTGATCGTGACCGGCCTGCAGTCGATCACGTCAGGCATGCCGGTAAAGCCCATGCCGATGAAGATCAACGAGAAGGGCATTGTCGTGCCCGCGGAACAACCCTCGTCCGGTGACGCGCAGAAGCCCGCCGCAAAGTAATGCGACGATCACTGATCCGAGCCGCACAGGAATAACAAGCCAATGGCAACTTTTTTCATTCGACGCCCGATCTTTGCGTGGGTCATTGCGATCACGATCATGCTTGCGGGCGTGCTGGCGATCTTCACCCTGTCGATCTCGCAGTATCCCGACATCGCGCCGACCACCGTGCGCATCAACGCCACCTATCGCGGCGCCAGTGCGGAAACTGTTGAGAAGTCGGTCACGACGATCATCGAAGACGGCATGACCGGCCTCGACGACCTGACCTACATGACCTCGACTTCGTCGACCGGCTCGGCCAGCATCTCCCTGACCTTCGGCACCAGCGCCGACCCGGATATCGCGCAGGTCCAGGTGCAGAACAAGCTTCAGCTCGTGCAGTCGAAACTGCCGAGTGACGTCATCGACGCCGGCATCAGTGTCACCCGCTCGACGTCGAGTATCCTGCTCGTCGGCGCCTTGGTCTCGACCGATGGTAAGCGCTCCTCCGTCGATCTCGGCAACATCATGTCGAGCTCGATCGAAGATCAGATTCAGCGCCTCGAAGGTGTCGGTAGCATCAACATCTTCGGTTCCGGCTACGCTATGCGCGTCTGGCTCGATCCCTACAAGCTCCTAAAGTATCAGCTGACGACGGGCGATATCACCTCGGCCATTGAAGCACAGAACACCCAGGTTTCCGTCGGTTCGCTGGGCGCCCAGCCGGCAGTGGATGGCCAGCAGCTCAACGTGACGATCACCGCGCAGAGCCAGCTGACGACTGTTTCCGACTTCGAGCACGTCATCCTCAAGGTGGAGAAGGACGGCTCGACGGTCCGCCTGAGCGACGTGGCCCGCATTGAGATCGGCCAGGAAAGCTACGGTGGTTCTTCGCGCTACAACACGCTGCCCTCCAGCGGTTTCGCGGTCAACTTGGCCATCGGCGCCAACGCCATCGACACCGCCGGCCGCGTTCGCGCCGCGCTCGATACGATCAGCCGCGGCCTGCCGGAAGGCGTCGAAATCACCTATCCGTACGACACGACACCGTTCGTTGAACTGTCGATCGAAAAGGTCGTTCACACCCTGATCGAAGCGATCGTTCTCGTCTTCGTCGTTCTTCTCGTCTTCCTACAGAACATTCGTGCGACGCTGATCCCGACCATCGCGGTCCCGGTCGTGTTGCTCGGAACCTTCGGCATCCTTGCAGCCACCGGATATTCGATCAATACGCTGACGATGTTCGCGATGGTCCTCGCGATCGGTTTGCTCGTCGACGACGCTATCGTTGTCGTCGAAAACGTCGAACGCATCATGACCGAAGAGAAGCTCTCGCCGCTCGAAGCGACGGAGAAGTCCATGGGCGAAATCACCGGCGCCATCGTCGGTATCGCGCTCGTCCTCACCGCGGTTTTCATTCCGATGGCCTTCTTCGGAGGCTCCACCGGCATCATCTACCGCCAGTTCTCCGTAACCATCGTTTCGGCCATGCTTCTTTCTGCACTGGTCGCGATCGTGCTGACGCCGGCGCTTTGCGCCACCATGCTGAAGCCGGTGGCCGAGCATAAGAAGAACCGCCTCGGGGACTGGTTCAACCGCAACTTCACGCACTCGACCAACGGCTACGTCAGCACCATCGCCTACCTGTTGAAGCGGCCGTTCCGCGTCATGGTCGTCTTCCTGCTGATCGGCGTCGGCTGTGCCTACCTCTTCAACCGCCTGCCAAGCTCGTTCTTGCCGCAGGAAGACCAGGGCGTTCTGCTCACCATCGTGACCACGCCTCCCGGTTCCACGACCCAGCAAACGCAGGCGGTCGTCGAAAAGGTCGAAAAATACTATCGCGAAAATGAAAAGGACGCTGTCGAATCCGTCTTCGGCGCCCTGGGCTTCGGCTTCAACGGCTCCGGCCAGAACAGCGCTATCGTCTTCACCAAGTTGAAGGACTTCTCCAAGCGTACCGACGCCAACCTGCATGCGCAGGCCGTCGTGACGCGCGCATTGAAGACGTTCTTCACCTTCCGCGAGGCGCAGGTCTTCGCACTGCTGCCGCCCGCAATTCAGGGCATGGGCGTATCGAGCGGCTTCTCCATGTACCTCGTCGATACCGGCGGCCATGGCACGGACGCGCTCGATGCGGCCTCCAAGCGCCTGATCCAGGCGGCCAATGCCAGCGGCAAGGTCGTGGCGTTGCGCAGCAACAACAAGGAAGTCGAACCGCAGATGAAGATCATCATCGACCAGGAGAAGATCGGCGCCATGGGTGTCGATATCGCCGCGGTCAATTCGATGCTCTCGGTGATCTTCACCGGTCGCGACGTCAATGACTTCACCCTGAACGGCGAAATCAAGCCGGTCTATGTGCAGGGCGACGCACCGTTCCGCATGCAGCCGGACGATCTCGATCACTGGTATGCTCGCAATTCGAGCGGCGAGATGGTTCCGTTCTCGGCCTTCACTCGCACCGAGTGGGTCAAGGGCGCTCCGACGCTTGCCCGCTTCAACGCCGTAAGCGCAATCCCGCTCGACGGCGCCTCCGCGCCGGGCGTCAGCTCCGGTGATGCGATGGACGAAATGGAAGTCCTGACCGAACAGCTCGGCGGCGGCTACACCGTGGCATGGCAAGGCATTTCCTATCAGGAACGCCTCTCCGGCTCGCAGGCGCCGATGCTCTATGCGATCTCGGTCCTCGTCGTCTTCCTCTGCCTTGCGGCGCTCTACGAAAGCTGGTCGATCCCGTTCTCGGTCATCATGGCCGTTCCGGTCGGCGTTCTCGGGGCGCTGGCAGCGGCGAGCCTCTTCGGCCAGGCCAACGACGTCTACTTCAAGGTCGGTCTGCTGACGACCATAGGACTGGCGGCGAAGAACGCGATCCTGATCGTCGAGTTCGCCAAGGACCGAATGGAGACCGGGATGGGGCTTCTGGAGGCGACGCTTGAAGCCGCGCGGCTGCGCCTGCGTCCGATCATCATGACGTCGCTTGCCTTCATCCTCGGCGTCGTGCCGCTTGCGATCGCCACCGGTGCTGGTTCCGCTGCACAGAACGCAATCGGCATCGGCGTCCTCGGCGGCATGCTCTCGGCGACGGCTCTCGGCATCTTCTTCGTCCCGTCCTTCTTCGTTGTGATCCGGCGAGTCTTCGCCCGCCGCACGAAAAATGAAGCGTGAGTGTGATATAAATGCACTGTAAGAAACCGGGACTCATTGATACATTGCGCACGACTGCTTCGGGATGGTGTTTCTCGTATGAGCGAAGCGCGGCCGAGAGCGAAGTGTAATAGCTTCAGACATGAAATGAATTTGGTCGAGTTACAGGAAGATTTTTAATGGTATCGTTTCGCTTTGCGTCTCCGGCACTTCTGCTGCTTCTCGCGGGCTGCGTCAGCGGCCCGGATCATGTTCCACCAGAGATGCCCCTCCCGGCGAAGTTCAACGAAGGCGGCGCCAAGGAGCTTGGTGATGTGTCGACGGTTGCCTGGTGGACGGCCTATAACGATCCGCGCCTGAATGCGCTGGTCATGGAAGGCCTGAGCGAGAACCTGTCGATCCAGCAGGCGCTGGAACGCATCAACTCCGCCGCCTCGAACGTGACGGTAGCAGGTGCCGGTTCGCTGCCCGGTCTGGTGGTCGGCGCCTCGCAGACGACCAGCGGCAACCTCGGCAACCTTGCTACCACGCACGCCGCCACCAACGTCCAGGAAGGCACCGCCAGCATCTCCTGGCTGCTTGACCTGTTCGGCCAGTATCGCCGTTCGAAGGAAAGCGCCCAGGCCTCGCTCGATGCCGCCTACTCCAGCGCCGACGTCGCCAAGCTCACCTATCTGCAGGATCTGGTGACCTCCTACGTCAACGCCCGCTACTTCCAGGAGCGCATCGCGCTCTCCAAGGCGAACCTGAAGTCGCGCCAGGAAACCTACGAGCTGACCAAGTTCCAGCTCGAGGCCGGCGCCGCCTCGCGCCTCGACGTCGTGCAGGCCGAAGGTCTGGTGCAGTCGACGCAGGCTGAAATCCCGAACCTCGAGATCAGCTTCCGCACCGCCGCCCACCACATCGCCACCCTGCTCGGCAAGCCGGCGGGTGACATGGTCGCCGAACTGCAGAAGGGCTCGTCGCAGCCGGTCTTCCGTGGCGGCATCAAGTCCGGCATTCCGGCCGACCTGATCCGCAACCGTCCCGACATTCGCGTGGCCGAGCGCAATCTCGCTGCCTCGACCGCCAATATCGGCGTTGCCATCTCGCAGCTCTATCCGACGATCTCGCTGTCCGGCTCGATCTCGCCATCCTACACCAAGCTCGCCGGCGGCGGCGCTGGCGGCAGCATCGCCAGCTGGTCGTTCGGTCCGACGCTGACCCTGCCGATCTTCGACGGCGGCGCCCTGCGCGC
>NZ_JAUDRY010000022.1:0-21669 GCF_030382195.1 Rhizobium sp. S96 | reverse complement strand
AGGAGAAACGCAGGAACTTGACCACTACGACTAACACAAACGATACCTAAAAGCGGGTCACTTCTCGGTGGAAACGCCGGGTCAGCTCTCAATGGGAATCAACAAACGTGCAGCGGTTCGCGGACATCGCACCTCAGTTCAAGGTAATGCTCTCGCACAGCCCGTGGCGACTTCTCTCGCTGTATTACGGCACGGTCTTCCTCGGCCTTTCGGCCCTCATCTTCACTGCACGGTCGTCGAACATGGCTCGATATCCGACCGCGTACGAATTCTACAATCACACAAAGGAATACCTTAATACTCCTCATGGTTACCGGACATTGTTGATCGCGCTCGGGAAGGGGTCAGCGTACGACATGGGGAGACGTGATGCCTATCTCGGTCAGCGATTGGTTAAGCTCGCGTCCAACGAAGCTACGGAATATATCAGCCCCGAGGACGTGGTTGCCATGAGTGCAGCAATGTGGAGCTTGGAAGGCGAGCGGTTCCCAAGGTCTCGCTGGCTTTGCCTCATACTGTTTGACCTCGCCGCGTTTTTCATTGCGGCTCCGGCGGTTGCCACGTTTGCGGGCGTCGTGCGGTATACGCTTGAACATTCTACGGGCTTGCTTCACCTGCTTGGTTAAACCCAAAAGAGATTTAGCCTAGCCGGGCTCGCACGACTAAATCGCTTAGGCCGGGAGGCGGCAGGGACAGGGGACATTCTTATGAACTATCTCGATTTCTTTGCGTCGGTGATCAAATCCATCACCTCGTTGGCTTGGCCCGTTGCGGTTGTAGTCAGCGTATGGATTTTTAGAAATGACCTTCGCCCGTTGTTGCCGAGAATGCGCTTCCGGCACAAAGATACGGAGTTCTCATTCCGCCTTGATGAGGTTGAAAAGGTGGTTGAGAGCCTTCCAGCTATCACCGAAAGCGCCCCGGCAACACCCGAAGAAATTAGTAACTTTGAGCGGATCGCCCGTGCATCCCCACGGTCGGCTCTCTTGGAAATGCGCAGAGAAATTGAGGATGTTTTGAAGAAACACGCCGAAGCGCAAGGCTACAAGACGAATTGGATGACTTCGCCCCGCGCAATCCTCCGACGTCTCCGCGAACGAGATGACATCAACTCAACTGCTGCCTCTCTTCTAGATGAGGTCCTTACGCTCGGCAATGTGGCCGCGCATGATACAAATGCAGTCTTTTCCTTTGAGGACGCGATGCGATACCGCAGCGTTGTGGATCACGCGATACGGATACTTGACGAGCCGCACCCAGCGCGAACGGAAACCGATGTGTTGGCTCCATCCGGCAGAACCTTGTGATCCGTGCACTAAAACACTTGCCAGCTGCCCTTCTCTCCTTCACATTGCGTCACAGCACTGCGCTTTATCTTTGGAGATAGCGAAGTGTTTTCAGTTTGTTATGGAAGTACGAAAGCACGGGTAGAGAGTTTCCTGTCGGGTGCGCCATTATCCTCCTGATGCATTGAAGAGCAAAAACATCCGCGGTCCCAAGACCTTCGGCGCAAGCCATCTGTTACACGACAGGCACGCGACGGATGGCCACACGAGGCCTAGACGATTGGCGAGCAAGCCCATGCCAAGCTCTAGGTCATGAACTCGTACGCGCAGGCAGCAGGCGCTCTTAGACGGGAGGCTATGCCGAGCCGCTGTCGCAGATCTGACCCTAAAGTCACTAACTGGCATGTTCGCAAGGACGGCTGATAGGCCCACACGGTTGTGCTATGAATTGTGGAAACAACCTGTACTGCAAGTGAGTCGGGGAACCATGTATCAGGCGCAAAAGACCGTAAGAGGCAGCTTCCTAGTTACCGAGCAGCTGCTTCGACGCATGGTAAAACACCTGGCAACCGACCGCGCAGTAGACATCGTGATATGCTTCAAGGGTGAGCGAAGGATCTCGAGTGACAAGATCGAAGATGCTCTGTCGGACAGCCTCGTTAGCGGAACCGAGATTGAAGCGATCCGGTTGCGAACAGAGGGCGGCGATGGTGCATGGGCAGATATCACGCTGTCGAACAGCCCTGAGGCAATGCAATATACACTACGGGGCGACCGAAAATGGGTCTTGGCGCTAGAGCAAGACATCATGAACGAATTCAACTCGGCTAAGCTATGGTTCTCCTGGCTCAATCCAAGTCGGTGGCCGCTTCATAATCTCAATATAGTGATGCCAATTGTCTGCCTCCTCCTAGGCCTGATGTTCGTTGCTGCGTTTCACTGGCAAGAATGGATGATGAAGAACATTCCGGCATATAGTCCGGTACTGCCAATGGTCATCGCTTCGGCGGCCATGTTGCTGCAAACCTATTTCTTCCCTTCCCTGAGCTTTGCATTCGGAGCCGGGTTGAAATCTTATCACCGACGCATGAGGACGCTGTACTTCCTGTTTGGAACGATGGGCGTCGGTTCCGTTTTGTCGCTGGGGCAAACCTGGTTGGCAGGCTGGCTGCGAATAACCTAACACAAGGCGACCACTTGGCCTGGCGCGATGGCGAAATCAGTGGTCCACACAGCGTCGGTCGCTTCCGGTTTTTGCTCGTTGAATCAAAGCTTTGCGGGGAGTGATAGCGCTTCCTGTTGGGTGCGCCATTATTCTGAAGACTACCCCAAAGTTATGAAACGCGCCGCCTCCCGACACGTTAGGTGAAACGGTAATTGCACGGGGATAATGACGCCTGCGGTGGCATAGAACTGTGAGGCGGACGCCCGCCCTATGGGCGGCGGTTGTAAACTGTGGCATAACATGCAGCCATGGCTATGCATCTCCTGGCAGTCCATCGCGATGAGGTCAGGGCGGAACAGACGACAAGCAATTCGCTTTCGCTCGCCTATTCCGTTGGTGTCCTGTGCTGGCTGTTGTCGGCCGGCGTCTATATCGCCGCCAAATGGGTTTCTCCCGAGATGCCGCCCTGGGCGCTCTGTTTCTGGCGCGTCCTGATAGCCTGGGCAATCCTGATGCCGATGGTCCGGAGGCATTTTGCCGACATGGTCGCGCTTTTGAAAAAGCGGGCGCTGGAGCTGATCGTGATCGGCGGCATGGGGCTCGCGATCTGTCAGGGAATGATTTTCGTCGGATTGGAACATGCGGACGCCACCACGGCCGGCATCATCATCGCCCTCATTCCGATCATCACGATGATCCTCGCCCGTTTCGTTCTGGCGGAGCCAATGGGGCGCTGGCAGGTCATCGGTTCCGCCCTCGCCTTCGTTGGCATCGTCGTCATCATCGTGAAAGGCAGCCCGGCCGCGCTCATGCGCTTGGATTTCAACCCGGGAGAGCTCTGGATCATCGCCGGAGCCTTTTGTTTCAGCCTCTATACTGTTCTTCTCAGACGCGCGAAGTTCGATATCGATCGGCTCTCGCTCCTAGTGCTGCTTCTCGGCGCGGCCATGATCACAGCGCTTCCCCTCTACCTGATCGAGCTTGCATCGGACGATCGCACCACGCTGAACAGTAGCGGGCTCCTCGCGCTTGCCTATGTGGCCATTCCCGGCGGCGCACTCATGTATTATCTCTTCAACCGGAGCATCGAGACCTTGGGGGCGAGCCGCGCCGGCGTCCTCCTCTATATCCAGACGATCTTCATCGCGATCCTCGCCTACCTGATCCTCGGCGAACAGCTACAATTCTATCATCTGGAAGGCGCGGCGCTGATTGTCGCTGGTTTGCTACTGATCGTCCTACGCAAGCCGACGGCCAGGGGCGAGACAAAGGCCGCCTGAGGCATAGGCGGGCCGGCCGTTGGCATGTTCGCCACGATCATCTGTGGCGCGACAGCCCGCTCTCAGCGAAGACGGGATCGCGAATTGGCCGCGTTTGAAGCGAACCCGGCGCCAGAAGAGGCCACAACCGTGCCACGTCCCTTTGCCTTGGCCGCATAAAGTGCCCCATCCGCCCTTTTCAGCGCATCATCGCAAGACTCGCCGGCGCCAGGAGGAACCTCGCCAAGTCCGAAGGAGGCCCCGACCGATGCTTCGATACCATCAAGCACATATGGCTGAGACAGGAGCGAAGAGAGCTGCCGGCAACGCCACTCGGCCTCGCCGAGTGGAACGGAGGGCATGAGGATTGCAAACTCGTCGCCACCAAGGCGAAAGACCATGTCGTCCTGCCGCGTTCCGGCCCGGAGACGCGCGGCCACCTGTTTCAGCAGTTCGTCGCCCGCGGCGTGTCCATACCTGTCATTGACGCTCTTGAACCCGTCGAGATCAAGGCAAGCGACCGTGAGGCTGCCCGCACTGGAGAGCCTTGCAAACTCCGTGGCGATCATCGAACGATTGGCAAGACCGGTGAGAAAGTCGTGCGTCGCAGCGTGACGCATACGCTGCTCCGCCTCGACCAGCGACACCACCGCACGCCGCGATAGCCGCGCGACGAACAGGCCGCCAGCGACAAGCACGATCGCAACCGACGCCACGAGAGGAAGCGACTGCATGAGAAGGTCGCGAGCGGGCGTCAGAGGCCGCCAAGACAGAACCTCCGGCTGCCCGTCTTGTCCGACCGCGATCTCGGCGCGCGCGCGATCGGGTGAGACGGCATTGAGCGGGCCGATGGCCGCATCATCGAGAAGGAAGCGATTCCCAAGGAACTCCTGCAAACTGCCAGCAATCGGAACCGCTGAGACGAGGACGGGCGCACGCGCACCGCGCGGCGTTGCCGTCCTGAAATCTGGTTGGAACAGGCTGGCCGTCAGGAGCACCGCATCGCTCCCGATAACCTCGATCTTGCTGAAGGCGACAGGGTTCGGAATACCCGTCGCCCTCACGCCGGCTTCGCGCTCGCGAACGTGTGCGACGAGTGACCCCGCGTCTTTTGTGATCACCTCCGCTCCGCGAAGGAAGAACGGGCGGTTCAGCACCTCATCCGCGGTCTTCGAGTAGATCATATAATCGCCGGCATCCAGAATGGCGGCGAAGCGGGTTCTAGACGTCCCGATCAGCGAACTGCCGATGTTGCGATCGGCCCATTCAGGATCGTAACTGTTGTCAAGCTTGGCGATGGACTCGTCCCAGATCGTCCACGCCGTGAGCGCGAACTCCACGTCCGAGATCCATATCGAGATGTTCCGCTTGACCAGCGTTTCCTGCCGCTCGCGGATCTTCGCGTCGAGGCGCGCCACCCCATAGTAAGGAACGGCCGCGAGCCCTGTAAGCAGGATCGCAATGAGGATTATCGCTGGTCCTACCAGCTTAAATTGGGTGAAGCGCGCTGTCACGGAGGCGTCCTGATGGCTAGGTCGGCCGACCGTAACGCGGAAGCACTTTCATGCCCGTTACCCCTGAGAGATTTTTGGCCACTGCAGTTAACGCTTCGCAACGGTGAAGGACGGGCACGCTATCGAGCCAAAATGGATGGCAAAACCAAAATCAATCCCAGAGGACTGGCCATCCCGAAAAGACCAAACGATAGCCCCGAAGCAAGCGCACCATAACGCCCAGAGCAAGCGAAATCGGCCAGACAGAAATCCAACCGCACAGATAGCCAAGCTTAGGATGAAGCAGGCCGTCCCCACTGCAAAGCTCTGCACATCAGCGACAATCAGAGCCCTCGGCACCAAACCGATCAGTATGGTCAAGGCGAGCAAATATGGCGCATTTTCAGCGGTCGCAACGTTTCTAATGATCTTCATCATTTCCGTGACCACCCCGATATGTCTATTCCAGCGCCAGTTGTTGTCGCCATAACAACCATCTAACGGGAACTTAGAGAAAATGCCACCATGACGCGATAAACTGGAGGCGCAGATCGCGACATTCCTTGATGCGCCTAGCAGAATAGGTGCGAAGGTCTGGTACCGAGAGAGCAGTCAATTGGCGGTCACAGCTATCAGCCCCTAGCCGGCATCATCACGCAAGGCAGCCTCAAGAGCCCTGTTGCTTGGTTCGCGTTCTTCGCGCTCTTCATCAAAACACCCGCGAAGAAGCATCAAGTCGAGTGCAGCACCGGCAACTTGAGAGATGCGTTCAAGCCAGCCGGGATCCACGTCGTCGTAGTCGTCTATCTCGACAACCGCGGCGTTGACGACGGCCAGCACACCGGTAACGGCATCCACCTCAGCCGCCGTCATCGTATCAGGCGCGCCTTTTGGCCATGGCCACGATGGGTTTTCGTCGTCCACCCAATCGTAGAACATCTCGAAGAATTCCTGAGGGCCCATTCTTCGAACGGCCTCGGCACCTTTCGACAACCAGCTCAGCGCATCCATTATCCTATTTCTAGCGCGCTGATGAGCGAGGCGTTCGGGCACACTATCATTCATGGTTACTGGTCCCACTTTTACCCGTCTGCTCTCGGCGCGAACTGGACACATGTACGTTCAGTTCGGCTGAAAGTTGCGCCAGCGCAATCCGAAATCGGCCTCTTCTACTGCCGCCTTTGCTCTTTCTAAAAAAATTTGAGCATTCGGGCTCAGCGGGAATTTCATGACCACATCGATGACTATGTTACGCCCCTCGGACCGAGGAACTTTTCTGAACATTTCGCCGCTTTCGATGAACCGCAGGTATGCATTGATTTTCTCCTGCAGAAGAAGCAGGTGCTCCTCCTCGTCCTCTTCCCAAGGCAGATGATCGCTTATCGTAAGCACCACTTCGCCGTTCGATTTTTCAATCGAGACGAAGTCGATGATCTCGGTTTGGTCAATAGACACTGATGGAATACCCAACATTGAAAGCAATCGAAAAGATTGAAAGCTCTATAACATTGCAGCGATCACTGTAATTGGCTTACCCTGCCCATATGGCTCCTTGCGATAAGCCTAGGGCAGCTGCCGCCGTCATGCCGACGATTGCGCGGCGTTCCCCTTGCGATAGCGCAGCACCAGCATCGCCAGCGCGACACCGCCAGCGATGATGGAGATGGACAGCACCGGACGATATGCCAGCCAGCCGATGGCAATTAGCAGCGGGCCCACGACCAGTGTCAGCACGAATGCCAGAAGCGTTGTGCCGAAGGCAACGATCGATCCGATGAACGGAACGACATCGCCGATCACGCTTAGTATCGAGAAGATGCAGACAAAGCCGACGAACAGGCCGACAAGGCCGCCTGCCCTGACAAGCCACGTGATGAACGCATTCTCTGCCTCTGCGGATTTGAACATCTGGGCGGCATCGGTGTCGCCCGCTGCGCTGAGCAGGATGTCGCGGTGGTTTGTCGTCTCGTAAGGCACCAGCGTGTCTTTGCTCTGCTTGCCGACGACGCTTGCTTCCCTCGCATCGACCCGCTGATAGGAAAGACGGAGATCCCCTACCTCGGGCGATGAGGCGCTCTGTCCCACATAAAGGCCGCGAGCGGTGCGCTTCAACGGCTTGTCACTGGCTAGCGCCTGCGTGACATGCGCGAGATCGTCGTCCGTGAGCGTGAGGTCGGAGTAGCTGCCGATGTCCGCAATGGTTTGGCCCGATACCGAAAACGCTCCGACACTGGCGCGCTCAACGGCAAATGTCGAGTTCGCGGGCATGCTCTCGGGATTCTGATGGCCCTCGGCTTGCTTGAAATCGCCGGATTGCACCACGTCTGAGCGCCATTCCTTCGAATAGGAATAGGTTGTCGTCGTTTCCTCCCCGCCACCCAGCTTCTTTTCCGACTTGCTCTCCGACTTCTCCACCCACTGGTACATTTCGACCTGCCGGGAAAGCGCCACGGCATCGTTGGCCGAAACACCCAGTTCGCTGTCCCGCGGCGAACCATGCGGTTTCACCGGTCCGCTGATGTGGACGAGCTTGCCGTCATTCGCTGGGTCGACCGCCTCGCTGGAAATCGACTCGACCTGCGCCGCTCCTTCAGCCAACGCACGGTAGGTGTCGATAGCGCGACCCTCATTCCAGATGAGCAGCCAGGCGCATGCGACCAGCAGAACAATTCCGACGAGAGACCCGATCAGCGCGTTCTTGAGCCGCCCGAACCAGGACGTGGGCGTTGTTTCAGTTACACTCATGGCTGAGGAGACCTTTGTGGACGTTCGGCTAGACCGCTGCGCAGGACATGCAAGCGATTGAAGGAAATGAGTATAGACGCGCAAAATACCCACACATCGGTTAATGGATGCCGGACTATTACCGCGTCGACATAAATCGTACCCTCTCGCCGCGACCACGAGACACGTAGCCTGCGGCTCACGACTGGCTCGTCTCACCCACTCAGACACGCTCGGCACAGCCGACAAAGCGATAACCACCTTCTCTTGGCTGTGATGACGTTAGCAAAATCGAGTGCTATCATCTTTATCTGGACCAGAGATCCGGAATAGTCGCTACCCGATCGACTCTAGCCGCGCCGTCTGTATATCTCGAGCGACAAACGGCCTGATGGATAGATCAGCAATACCAATTTAGGCGCGACAATTAGCCGCATATAATCAAGTTGCAGTATTGAACCAACGGGCAACTCGCTGTTTGGGTTCATTTAAGCTAGCATCCGGGTCGAAGCCTTGCTGGCGGCCTTGGTAGGTGACACAAGGGCATTGTCACCGAAGTGGAGAACCTAGTGCTGCATTATAGAAATTATCTGTATCAGCTGCGTCGAAGGACGTTTGGCGCCCCTACGCTTGGAGATGTTGTAGCTCAGACGATCGTTGTCTCTCAAGACGAGTTTGGCGTGCGCGAACCGGCAACCCATCTGCCCGGACAGCCAGAGCGCGTTCGCGGCATACAGCCCGAAACGACAAAAGAACATGAACAGGGCCGCATTTCCGGCGGCCCTGTTCATCATGTTGCCACGCTGGCGTACCGCATCCCGAATGCGCACTATTTTGATGGTAATCTTTACGCCGGCGGCCTGCGTTGGCGGCAAGTGATCCGGCCCGAATCCAGGGCAATATGGGCGCGTTCCATTCATTTGGACGAATGCGCGCTGCCATCGACCTCACTCAGCGACAAGTATTTTGGACACTTTCTCCGGGACGTTGCCGCAACCGCGATACTCGCCGAGACGTTCGCACCCACCTTCTTCGCACGAGGTACGTTTTCCGCGACGTGGCCGCATGCCAAGGAATACTACGAAATCCTCAAATTGAATTTCCCTGTTTTGGATGCCGCAGTCATCCGCAATGCATGGATATTCCAGGATTATGGCATGACGGAAAGCAGGCGCGCACGCATCGCCGCCCTGCGAGAGCGGGCCATGGCCCTGGGCGGCGACAACAAAGATCATCGTGTCTTTATCACGAGACGGGCAAGTGGCGACCTGCGGCTGCTGGCCAATGAAGCCGAGATTGAAGACCGCCTGCTGAAAGAGGGGTTTGAAGTGGTCGATCCGAGCCGCCTCAGCGCTCCCGAGATCATCAGAAAGATCTGCGGCGCGGCGCTCATCTGCTCGGTCGAAGGGAGCGGTCTCGCTCACGGCTTTCTCTCGATGGCCCCGAAAGGGGCCATTCTTGCCATTCAGCCTCCCTACCGCTTCAACAACATCTGGAAGGACTATGCCGACGCCATGGACATGCGCTACGGATTTGTCGTCGGCGAAGGAAGCGAGAGCACGTTCAGCGTTTCGCCGGACGAGATCCTGAAGACCGCCGACCTGCTGCTGACAAGACACTGACCCGGTCCCGCGCGGAGCAAGGCGACGCGGCGAACAAACAACCGCATCCGTCGCCCAACCGATCAGCCGAACGTCAGCTTGCTCTTCTGGTTGCCTGCCTCGTCGAAGTTGCTCGGCGCCAGCCATGCCTCATAGCCCGCCTTGAGCCGCGGCCAATCCCCATCGATCATCGCGAACCAGGCGGTATCGCGATTTCTGCCCTTGGCCACCATATGCTGCCGAAAGACGCCTTCGAAGGCAAAGCCGAACCGGAGCGCTGCCCGCTTGGACGGCTCGTTGAGGTCGTTGCACTTCCACTCGAAGCGCCGATAGCCGAGCGTATCGAAGGCATAGCTTGCAAAGAGATAGAGAGCTTCGGTCGCGACCCGCGTGCGCGCAATTCCCGGCCCCCAGAGGATATTGCCGATCTCGATCACCCCATGCGTCGCATCGATGCGCATCAGCGCCTGCCGCCCTTCCGCGCGCCCGGTCTTTTTGTCGATTACGGCAAAGAACATCGGGTCCGGCGAAGCTGCGGCCTTTTCCAGCCACGGCGTAAACGCGGCAAGATCAGCGGGCGCCTCCTCGAAAAGATAGCGAAAGCGATCATCGGCTCCCGGTTGCTGGGCCGATGCGAACAGCTGCTCGCCATGCTTTGCAGGGTCCAGCGGTTCCAGGCGCGTGTAGCGCCCGTCCAGAACCACGCGATCAGGGCGTTCCACGCCCTTCCACTGTGAGAGATCCATCGGAAGTCCTCGTCGCTGTTATGCAGCTCCGCAGCCGGTATGACAGGCAACAGTCGAACCGCGTTAATCTACCTCCCCCTTTCCCTCACAAGAGGACTGGCGTAAATAGCCACTTCTATCATTCTGGCCATACCACTTTGGGAACGAATATGCCGTCCTTGCCGCCAGCGTGGCTTCCGCTCGATCGTGGCTCTGGCAACCTCGAGGAGCAGGTCTACAGACATATGCGCGACCGCATTCTGTCCGGACAGATGCGAACCGGTCAACGGCTCCCGTCAACCAGAGCACTGGCTACGTCGCTCGGCATCGCCCGGTCGACCGTGGTGAGCGCTTATGAGCGGCTGAAGTCGGAAGGGTATCTCAACACGACAACAGGTTCCGCGAGCCGTGTCGCGCCGCTATCCATGTCCGCCTTCGTTGAAAGAGATGAGCCGTCAAGGTCGATCCAACCGACGTCGAACGTCGCGGCAGCGCGCCGATTGCTGGAACCGGGCGTGCCCGATCTCACCGACTTCCCCCACAAGGCTTGGGCGCGGTGCCTCGGAGCCCGAGCCCGCTGGCCGCGCGTCCACGACCTCGGCTATGGAGATGCCTGCGGTATCCGGGAACTCCGGGAGGAAATCATCGAGCATCTGTCGACCACGCGTGGCGTCGTTGCGCGGCCGGAACAGGTGCTCATCGTCCCTTCCACAAGAGTTGCAATCGACCTCCTTGCCTCCCTGAGGCTCAGCGTCGGAGGCAAAGACGTCGCCTGGATGGAGGAGCCTGGCTATTCCACGGCAAAGGTAATCCTGGCCAAGGCGGGCGCCAGGATCATACCGGTGCCGTGCGATGACGCGGGGATGGATGTGGGCGGGGCTGGCTTGCCAACACCGCGGATCATCTACACGACGCCGTCGCATCAATATCCGACAGGTACGACGATGAGCCTGCAGCGCCGCCTGGCGTTGCTCGATGTCGCGCGGTCCAACGGCGCGCTCGTACTCGAAGACGACTACGACAGCGATTTCCAATATGGATCGCGACCGATCGCTGCCCTCCAGGGCATAGATCGCCACGAGGTGGTTGCCTACCTGGGCACCTTCTCCAAGATCCTGGCGCCGGGGCTGCGTGTTGCCTATGCGGTTGTCCCGTCGTGGCTGATCGATGAAGCACAGGCAGCACTTCAGCTGCGCGGCGCCGTCGTATCGACCCACATTCAGGCCGCCTTGGCCGACTTCATTCGGGAAGGCCGCTTGCGGGCTTATCTCAGGCAGATGAATGCGAAATATGCCGAGCGCATGGCAGCCACCGTCAGCGCCCTTCGCCATCATTGCGGCCAATTGCTCGATGTCACCGAGGGCAGCGGTGGCTTGCAGCTTGCCACCTGGTTTCACGACAGGACGGTAGACGATGCAGCCGCGGCGGATGTCCTTCGCCAGGACGGCATCGCACCACAGCCGATGTCGCGCTTCTACCTGGGCGCACCACGGCCCGGACTGCTTTTCGGGATCGCAAACGCAAGCACGAAAGATATAGATGCGCTCGCTGCCAGGATCGCGCGGATCCTCACCAAACGCGGCGGTGGGAGCGCACCGACCGGCACACTCCCACACCAGTAACGGGCTATCCGCCTACTTCGCCTTCGACTTGCTGAACTCCTCATAATACTGATCAGCCATCGCCCTTAGTGCCTTACCGATCTTGGCGTATTCGAACTCGTTGAGGTTTGCCAACGAAACACGGCCCGATGCCTGGTGGGCACCGAAGCCACGGCCCGGCAGAAGAACGATGCCGGTCTGGTCGGCGATGCGGAACAGCATGTCGCCCGCACCGGACTGCTTCATGATCCAGGCGGCAAAATCGTCGCCATAGAGCTTCCGTGAGATCGCCTCGAGATCAAGGAGGGTGTAGTAATCGACGCCATTCGGATCGGGCTCCACCGGCACGCCGAGCTCCCGATACAGGACCGCCTCGCGTCGGCGGATGACCTTCTTCAGCGCAGTCTTGTAGCTATCCGTTTCGTCCATGAGTGCGAATAGCGAGAAGAGGACCATCTGAACCTGCTGCGGTGTCGAAAGGCCGGCGGTGTGGTTCAGCGCCACGGTACGGCTGTCGGCAACCAGACGGTCGATAAACTTCAGCGAGCGAACGTCCGGCAGAAGCGAACCATACCGGGTGTCCAGCGCCGCCTTGGTCGCTTCCGGCAACGCAGCCAAGGCCCTGTCGAGCACGTTATCGCTATGCGTGGCGATAACGCCGAGACGCCATCCCGTCGCGCCAAAGTACTTGGAGAACGAATAGACAAGAATTGTATTGTTGGGGCACGTCGCAAACAGCGATCGGAAGTCGTCGGCAAAGGTGCCGTAAACGTCGTCGGTCAGGACGATGAGATCGGACCTCTCGTTGCGGATGATATCGCCTATCTTCTCCAGGCTTCGGTCATCGAGCTTCACCGAGGGTGGGTTGCTGGGGTTGATGCAGAAGAAGACCTTGACGGCAGGATCCTTGAGCTTCTCCAGTTCGGCGTCGGGATACTGCCACTCCATCGCGGGATCGGCGTTGATCGCGACCTCGACCAGACCGTATTCGTCGAGTTCCGGAATTTCGATATAGGGCGTGAACACGGGCATGCCGATGGCAACCTTGTCGCCGCGCTTGACGATGCCGTTCTGCTTCAGGGTGTTGAAGATATAGGTCATCGCCGCGGTGCCGCCTTCGACGGCGAAGATGTCCATGTTCGCGCCGGGCAGCGTGTCACCGATCATCTCCTTGACGACGTAGTGACGCACGATCTCCTCGCTGACGGTAAGCATGCGCGGTGGAACCGGATAGTTGCAGCCGAGGATGCCCTCGACCATCTCATGAAGGAACGCCGACGCCGACAGTCCAAGCTGATCCCGGACGTAGCTCAGCGCACGCTGAAGAAATGCCACCCCTTCCAGTTCCAGGTTCTCGCTGGTGAAGCGCTCGAACCGTGCCTCGATACCGTCGATGTTGGGCAGCCCACCAATGCCCTTGTTCATGTAGGAATAGGACAATTCGGACTCGGCCGTGGCAAACAGCCCGAGCCTGAAAAACGCACGGCGCGGCAACGTGGCGAGAAAGTTCGGATTGCCGCGTCCGGCGTTCAGCATCGACCGGTTCTTGTTGCTGGACGCAAGCTTGATCAGCTCATCCTTGAGTTCGAAAGGGCTCAGCTTTGCATATTGGCTGTAGTCGGTCATGCCAGGTTACTCCGTATATGGTTTAGACAAATGCGACGACGAGAGGGCCCAGAAGGGTAAGGAACACGTTGGCGAGAGCATAGGTGATGGCAAAAGGCACGGTCGGAACCGAGTTGCCGGCTTTGTCGAGGATTTCACCGAACGCCGGGTTCGCACTGCGTGAACCCGACAAGGCGCCAGCGAAAACAGCGACGTTGTCGTATTTCAGGATGTAGCGGCCGACCACCATCGTAATTAGCAACGGGATGATCGTGACGGCGACACCGATGAGGAAGATCGAGAGACCGCTACTGACGATCGTGGAGACGGCCTGCAGGCCGGATTGCAGACCCACGACAGCAACGAAACCAGCCAAACCAAGGTCGCGCAGGAGCGTCGAAGCGGCGGTCGGCATATTCCCGACTGTCATGTTGCGGCTCCGATACCAGCCGAAAGCAAGACCCGCCAGGAGCGCGCCTCCACCGCTGCCGAGCGTCAGCGGGATCGAGTCTATCCTGAGCACAAGCAGACCGACCAGCAGACCGAGCACGATCCCCAGCCCATGGAAGACGAAGTCGGTCTTGTCGCTTGGGACAATGACGGACCCGACCTTTCTGGCAACCCGTTGCACATCTTCGGACGTCCCGTAGAGGCTGACGACGTCACCCGCGGCGATATGTGTCTGGTCGTTCAGCGCCAGCTTCTGCCCGCCCCGCTTGACCTCGATCACGTAGACGCCGTGACGCACGCCGTCATTCGTTGCCGCGCGTATCTCGGCAACGGTGTGACCTGCGATACCAGGATTGGATATGGCGACATCGCGGGTGACGATGATGACATCCATTCCCTCGGAAGATTGCAGTTCGGGGCCGATCTGCGTGCTTGCGTCCACAACCCCTGCCCGGCGCCCGACGACGAGCACGATATCGCCCGCCTCCAACGTCAGATCAGGTTCAACGCCGAGAAGCGCATTGTCGCGCTTTACCCGCTCGACCGAAATGGCCGTACTCTTCGAGAAGCCCTCCACCTCGGACAACGTCCGGCCGGCGGCCTGTTGAACGCGAAAGAGTCGGCCGACAAGCTCGGGAAGTGCCGCGGTTTCGCCGGGTCCGTAACTATGCCCGCCAGCAAGCATTTCCGCTTCGGCCTTGATGGCGTCGTCCCTGATGCCGCGTTTCATGAACCACGGGAGAATGTTCACGCAGACGATGATCGCGCCGAACGAGCCGAAAATATAGGTGACCGCGTATCCGATCGCGACGTTCGCCTGCAGGCGCTGCACTTCGTCCGCAGCCAGGCCAAGCTTGCCGATGGCGGAACTCGCGGTGCCGATGATGGCCGACTGCGTCAATCCACCTGCCGCGATGCCTGCCGCCAGGCCCTTGTCGAGCCCGAACATGCGAGCGAGCACGATAACGGTGATAAGGCCGCTGATCGCCAGAACCGCTGCCATGACGATCTCGCGCAGCGATTGCCGCCCAAGCGAACGGAAGAATTGCGGGCCGCTTTCAAAACCGACGGCATAGATGAACAAGGCAAACAATACGGCCTTGATGCCGTTGTCGATGGTAACGCCGACCTGGCTGATAATGACGGCAACCAGCAGCGAACCGGCGACGCCGCCGAGCTGAAATTTGCCGAACTGGAACTTTCCGATCCAGTAACCGCCGGCAAGCGAAAGAAAAAGCGCGATTTCAGGGGATTGATGCAGGATGGACTGAAGATAGTTCATTCATATCTCCGTATCTGCGATTACTGGAGTAACAGTTGAAACATTTCCTGAGTTTTAAAAGCGTCAAGCGCCAAATCGAAACTTGGTAGAGAATAATTGTCCGGGTGCAAGATAGACGTGTTTTGACGCGCCATCCATGACCCAAACCGACGTCGGGATCACTTTTAGGAGATGTGCGCAACAGGAATGCGTCAACGCGGCGAGACGCGTGAGCGACAGGATCCCAGATATCTATTGATGTCTTCTACAGGCCCGGCATCAGCGTGAAGAGTTCCTGTGCGCGGTTGACGCCGCGGAGAACATGCTGGCCGATCGATAGCAGGTTGTCGATCTGCGTCGGCGGCACGATGGCCGCAAAGCTTGCCGACATGAGCACCTTGCGCTGCAACGACCGACAGAGCGACACGATCCGGCTGACTTCGTTGACCGCGGGACCGATGACGGTGAAATCCAGCCGGTCCTTGCTGCCGATGTTTCCATAGAAAACGTCGCCCAGATGCAGGCCAAGATAGACGTCGGTGACCGGGCGCCCTTCGATGCGGCGCTGCGCGCTGAGATCGGCGAGACGCTTATCCAACAATGCCCGGGCCGTCAGAGCTGCCGCACAGGCTTCGCTCGGCTTTCGGCCCCGGAAAATCGCAAGCGTACCGTCACCCATCAGCTTCAACACCTCGCCGCCTGCCTCCTGGATGGAGGAGATGACTGCATCGGCATAGTCGTTGAGCATCGGAATGATCTCTTCCGGATCAACCGTGTCCGAGATGTGGGTGAAATTGGCGAGATCGGAGAACCACAGGGCAGCCGAGATGCGGTCGCTCCGCCCCCTGGTGATCTTCCCATGCAGCACTTGGTTGGCTGCATCTTGTCCAAGATAGACCTTGGCGATAGTGCCGGCAACGCCACTGACCGTCACGCATTTCACAGCGAGCGCGAGGCAAGGCAGCAAGTCGCGCAGAGCCTTGAGGTCGCATTCCGAAAAGCCCTCGGCCTTGCGGGTCGCAAAATGCGAGAAGAAACAGTCGATCTCGCCGATCGTGCCCTGGTCGCCGAAGCGATGGGCCATGGCCACGAAATCGGTGAAGCCATCGGCCCTGAGCTCCTTCAGGAGATAGAAATCATTGGCGGGATCGGCATCGTCGAGATGCTGCCGCACCTCGTTTACGCCTTCCGTCTCAAGATAGTGAAAAGCGGATCGAAGCCAGCTGTCGGCGATATTATCAGGCGTTGAGAAGCCATATTCCGACACCCTTTCAACGAGCTGGCGGCTATCCCAGCGAAAGGCACGGCGCTCGTAGATGGGATGCAACGTGTCCATGACCGCGACCGAACGTTCGATAGGCAAGCCGTATTGCCCGCAACGCTCACAGAAGCCCGCGAGCAGATCGGCTTCCGCCAAACCCTTCAGCCCGCTTTGCATCAGCCAAGCGGTGATTTCGATGACGTGGGAATCGTCCACGACGGTCTCCTAGACATGCGCGTCCGCTTTATTGTTCAGGCTTGCGCAGACCGTTGGTCGCGCGCCTTCGTTCACAGGCCCTGAAGGACGCTTGACCGTGAACTTCGCGAAATGCGAGGCGATCCTTACGGACCGCCATCGGGAAATCAGTTGATGATGGTTACGCTGGCGGTGCGGCCCGCGACAAGCGCGGTTCCGTCCGGCAAGTGGTCCAGCGACACGCGCACCGGCACGCGCTGGGCCAGCCGTACCCAAGTGAATGTCGGCGTGACATTGGCGAGCTGGGCGCTGGTATCGCTGCGTTCGCGATCCTCGATACCGCCGGCAACCCCGCTGACATGACCCTTGAGAGGATCCTTGCTGCCCATGAGGTAGACCAGCGCCTCGTCGCCGACCTTGATGCGATCCAGCTTGTTCTCTTCGAAGTAACCCGAGATGTAATAGGAGTCGCTGTCGATGAGGGCGGTCACGGCGGTGCCCGCCGTCACGTAGTTGCCTGGGCGCATAGAGAAGTTGGTGAGCACGCCATTGACGGGTGCGCGTACGACGGATCGATCCAGATTGAGTTGCGCCGTGTCGCGGCTGATGACCGCCTGGTTATAGGCTGCCTCGTCCTGTTGAACGGCGGTTTCGGCCTGCTGTATCTTCTGCCGCGTCACCGAGCTTTCACCCAGCTTGCGATAGAGTTCCAGGTCGCTTCTGGCCATATCGAGCGCAGCCTTGCTGCTTTCCATCTGTGCTTCGGCCTGGCGCAGGGACAATTCGAACCGAGCCTGATCGATACGGAAGATGACGTCGCCCTTGTGGACGGTCTGGTTGTCGGTTGCATCGACCTCGCTGACGATGCCGGAGACATCCGAGGCGATCCGCACCACGTCCGCCCGAACCTTGCCGTCACGCGTCCACGGCTCATCCATGTAATAGTCCCACAGATGCCATCCGAGGACGCCGGCCAAGGCAACGACAACGCCTGTCACCAGGAAACGACCGGAATAAGCAAGAAACGATTTCATAGCAGGGGGACCTTATTCAGAGACAGCGCCAGAGCGCCGAGAAGACAAAAATACATGGCCGTATCGAAGAGCGGCCGATGCCAGACCAGGCGGTAGAAGCCGACGAAAGCAAGCATTCGCCTGAGAACGGCATTGAGCAGGAAGGCGACAAAAGCAATTGCGCCGAGAGTGGGTATAAAGACGCCGTAAAGATCGATTTCCGGTCTCATGCCGCGTGCTCCTTTACGAGTTGATCGTCTGACTTCGTAATTTTCGACACCAGCGAGGCAGCGTCCGGATAGAGGCTGTACCTGAGCGCTGTCGCCGCGCGGCGTGCGCTTTCAACGGCCGACGATTTGCCGTGATCGACAAGGCTCGTCAGCGTTTCGTCGAGTGTCCTGAGAAGCTCTTCGTCGGGCTCGGCATCGCGCTTCTTCTGCTTTTCCTGGTAGTGAGCCGCGATGCCGCCAAGGACGTTGTCGATTGCGGCGCGCTTCTCGCGCGTCACCAGTTGCTTGTGACGCTGCAGTTCGAGGGTGTTGAGGCCGTTGCGCAGATCTCGAAGAATATCGGTCTGAGCGACTGCGGCTTCCGCCGGGATCATGGCGAGCCTCGGTGCTGCGAGACCAAACCGGTCGACCATGCGATAGAGCAAACCGGTGAAATCGGCGCCCTCCGGACGGCGGGCTGCGGCAACGATGTCCGCCCAGCCCGAACGCAGAAGACGATGAACCGTCCACTCCGCGCCGACCGAACGCACGAGCGCCGTGGTTCCGCAGGCAATGACCAATCCGAGGATCATCGCGCTGTTGGAGTTGATGAAGGATGCCGGGTCGAGCGTCAGGCGGTCCTGCAGGCTCAGCATGTTCGGAAAGTTCACGCAGAAGCCCAGGCCGTAGAGCGCAACAGACGGACGCGTCATCATGAGACCTGCGGGGATGAGCACCAGACCAAGGGCCGCGGCAAGCGGGACATAGCCGTGGATCAGCGGCATCAGCGCGAACTCGAACACAAAGGCAACGATGGCCGTGATGATCGCAACGTTGAGGAATTTCAGCATGGCCGGAGCCGGGTCGTCCATTGTCGCGAAGATGCAGCACAGGACGCCGGCCATCATCGCCGCGGCACTTCCCTGCGGCCAGGCCGTATAGATCCAGATCGCGGTTGCGATACAGGTCGCGAGAATCACCGACACGCCGGAGTGAATGGCCATGCCATAGTCCCGGTGGATCGGCGTACGATCGAACGATGTACCGAACCGCTTCCACCGCAAGTCATGGCGTGAGCCGGACTCGATGTCCTGCCGCAGCGAAAGGCAATCGCCCCAGATCTGTACGAGGTCGCGCAGGCGGGCAGTGAAATTGTGAGCCAGGAGCCCGTTCCATTCCTGCTGCTCGCGGCCCTCCGTCTCGGTCTTATCCATGAGCGCCAGCATCTCCTGGCGTTCGTCTTCGCTGAGGGGGGAGCGGCTCGATAGCAGGCTGGTGACCCTCGCAACCAGCTCGTTGGCGGCCGGCGTCAACTTGCCATCGGTAGCCTTGCTGAAGGCGTGCAGCACATCCACAAGACCGGAGACGATCGGCAACATGGCGACCATCCGCTGCTGCAGCAGCCGCGTCCGGCCGACCATGTCGCGCAGGCCTGATGTGTCGTAGGCAACGTGTGTCGTGAAGCTGTGCAGGTCGACCGCGTCAGCGGCCAGACGACGTGTCGCGGCCTGGAGCGAGGCGTCGCGGCCCCTGCCGCTCAACGTGCCGATGGCAAGCTCCGCGCCATCCTTCAGCCACGCGTCGATACGCGCGGCAAGCACAGGTCCGGCATGTCGGGGAAAGAACAGACGGCTGACGACAGCCGCGCAGATGATACCGAGCGCAATCTCCTCGACGCGAGCGGTGGCATAGGTAAAGGCGGTGTCGGGATTGGCAACGATCGGAAACCCGGTCAGCGCAGTCGTATAGCCAGCAAGCATGAAGCTGTAGCTGCGCGGCGTGCGATCGAGCAGGCTGATGCCCAGGCAGAACGCCATCCACAACGAGATTGCCAGCGTCAGCATTTCCGGCGAATTCACCAGGTTCGGGATCAGGATGACGGTAACGGTGCCACCCAGCGCGGTGCCGATCAATCGGTAAATGGCCTTGGAAGTGCTCGCACCCGACAACGGATGCGCGACAATATATACGGTGCCCACTGCCCAATAGGGATTGGTCAGGTCGAAGCAGAGCGCGATCAGAAGCGCGAGCATCGCTGCAGCAAAAGTCTTGATGGAAAAAACGACGTCTCCCAGGCTGGGATCCATCGCGACATTATTATTCTTCATTGTCCTGTGTCCCGGTTAGCGTCGCGGTTTTGGCCGCGATAGCGCGCAGAACCGCTAGAGCGGCCGCGACCTTTTCAGGATCGAGATCGCCTAGTATCTGTTCCCGCAGCTCTGCCGCACAGCTTTCGGCGCGCTTGGCGACCGCTGTGCCCCCTTCGGTGAGCTGTACCAATTTTATCCGCCGGTCCGTTTCGTCAGGGACCCGGCAGATCAATCCGTCATTTTCCAAACTGTCGAGGATGCGAACGAGGGTTGGCCCTTCCACGCCTACCCGTTCAGCCAGCACGCCCTGCGGTATGCGGTCGCCTTGCCGAAGCAGCGCGATCAGCGGTGCCGCGCTGGCATCGGAGAGATTGTGCTCGGTAAGAGCATTGTTCAAAGCACGACGCCACCCGCGCCCACAAATCATCAGCATGGGTGCAAACTCTGCCCAGGTTTGGTTCGAATTTATTTCCATGCAATTAGATAACATCCTATCGATTAGAATTCAATTCTTATTATGGAAGCCTCTACTTTTCGTTACCAAAACCTTTCATCACTAGAGGTTCTTGGCCAAAGTCGTTTTCTCGTGCACAATGGGTGTGGGGAAATGAAAAATTAACCACAAACGGTAATGGTTCATTAGTGAATGCGTAGCGCCGTTTGTTTGTGGGGGGATCCTATGCGCCTGTATGCAATCCTTGCGGCAGCGTCCGTTCTCGCGGGCTGCGTCAGCGGCCCGGATCATGTTCCCCCGGAGATGCCTCTCCCGGCGAAATTCAACGAAGGCGGCGCCAAGGAGCTTGGCGATGTGTCGACGGTTGCCTGGTGGACGGCCTATAACGATCCGCGCCTGAATGCGCTGGTCATGGAAGGCCTCAGCGAGAACCTGTCGATCCAGCAGGCGCTGGAACGCATCAACTCCGCCGCCTCGAACGTGACGGTAGCCGGGGCCGGTTCGCTGCCGGGTCTGGTGGTCGGCGCCTCGCAGACGACCAGCGGCAACCTCGGCAACCTTGCCACCACGCATGCCGCCACCAACGTCCAGGAAGGCACCGCCAGCATCTCCTGGCTGCTCGACCTGTTCGGCCAGTATCGCCGTTCGAAGGAAAGCGCCCAGGCCTCGCTCGATGCCGCCTACTCCAGCGCCGACGTCGCCAAGCTCACCTATCTCCAGGATCTGGTGACCTCCTACGTCAACGCCCGCTACTTCCAGGAGCGCATCGCGCTCTCCAAGGCGAACCTGAAGTCGCGCCAGGAAACCTACGAGTTGACCAAGTTCCAGCTCGAGGCCGGCGCCGCCTCGCGCCTCGACGTCGTGCAGGCCGAAGGTCTGGTGCAGTCGACGCAGGCCGAAATCCCGAACCTCGAGATCAGCTTCCGCACCGCCGCCCACCACATCGCCACCCTGCTCGGCAAGCCGGCGGGTGACATGGTCGCCGAACTGCAGAAGGGCTCGTCGCAGCCGGTCTTCCGCGGCGGCATCAAGTCCGGCATTCCGGCCGACCTGATCCGCAACCGCCCCGACATCCGGGTGGCCGAGCGCAATCTCGCTGCCTCCACCGCCAATATCGGCGTTGCCATCTCGCAGCTTTATCCGACGATCTCGCTGTCCGGCTCGATCTCGCCGTCCTACACCAAGCTCGCCGGCGGCGGCGCTGGCGGCAGCATCGCCAGCTGGTCGTTCGGTCCGACGCTGACCCTGCCGATCTTCGACGGCGGCGCCCTGCGCGC
>NZ_JAUDRY010000021.1:0-1481 GCF_030382195.1 Rhizobium sp. S96 | reverse complement strand
CGCTGGCCGGGGTTGCAGAGGGTAGGCCAAGTGCGGGTGAAAGGGACTTTCGGCTTTAGCTTTGAGAGCGGTTCTTGAAGCGCCAGGACTCGTTTCCGGTTTCGACGATCTCGCAATGATGGGTCAGACGGTCGAGCAGCGCCGTCGTCATCTTTGCGTCGCCGAACACTGTCGGCCATTCGCCGAACGCCAGGTTCGTGGTGACGATGATCGAAGTCCGCTCGTAGAGCCTGCTGATCAGATGGAACAGGAGCTGACCGCCTGCCTGGGCAAATGGCAGATAGCCAAGTTCGTCGAGGATGATGAAGTCGAGACGGTTGAGATAGTCGGCCGTCCGCCCTTGCTTGCCGCTGCGCGTTTCCGTCTCTAGCCGATTGACCAGATCGACGACGTTGAAGAAGCCCCCGCGTGTTCCGTTGCGGATCAGCGCGCGGGCAATCGCGATGGCAAGGTGACTCTTTCCCGTTCCCGTGCCGCCGACGAGAACGACATTGCGCTGGTCGGCGACGAAGGTACCGGTAGCCAGTTCCCGCACCAAGGGTTCATTGACGGGCGTATCGGCGAAGTCGAAGTCATCGATATCCTTTGCGAGCGGCAGCTTGGCGATGCTGAGCTGGTAACGAATGGAGCGGGCCTGCTTCTCGGCGATCTCCGACTGCAACAGATCGCCAACGATGCGCGGCGGTTCGTGCTGCCGTTTGATGCCGTTGCCCATGACCTCGTCGTAGGCGCTGCGCATTCCATAGAGCTTCAACGTGCTCATGAGTTCGAGAACCTGTGTGCGTTCCATCAGCTTGCCCTCCTAAGGCTGTCATAGCGTGCGCAGTCGGCGACCGGTTCATGGGTAAGCCGCAACGCATCCGGGGTTTGCAGGGTTGCGGCCGGAGCCGGATCACGGCTGCGGGCGAGAATGTTGATGATCACCGAGGCCGAGCAGACGCCGTGATCCAAAGCCTCCTGGCAGGCAGCATCGACGGCCGCCAGACCGTCGGTGGGAACACAGCCAAGGATAGTGACCATCTGCCGATCACCATCATGGACGCTCTTCAGCCGTCGGCGCACTTTCTCCATCGCTGTGGGTAAGACCCATTCACGGAACGGCGCACCATTGCGTAAAGCACCGGGTTTGCGTGCCAGAACAGGGACATAATGCCAGGGATCGTAGATCGTCTCGCCACGGCCAAAGCAACGAGGATGGTCACCGACGGTCACACCGTCCTGCCTGATGACGATCTGCTCGGCATAAGCGTGAACCTCGACCGGCCGGCCGACCGCAGTTGAGAGGACGGAGTATTTGTTGTTGTCGAAGCGGACGGTGCAGGTCTTCGACACCGAGGCCGGAACGCAGTGGAATTCGTCGAACGGCCCGACGTAATGGACGAGGCTGCCGCGCTCCTCTTCGAACATTTGCCAGATCATCCGCTCGGTCTGCTCGGGATGGCGGTGCGCCTTGGCGTAGGCGATGCACTTATCGAGCAGCC
>NZ_JAUDRY010000020.1:0-7575 GCF_030382195.1 Rhizobium sp. S96 | reverse complement strand
TCTCGGCCAGCATAACGGTCCAAGCACGGAGGTCTCTCAATCACAATGTAGAACACGTCCAGTCCTCCACCGAAGGTGGAGGTTTATTTTGCTTACAACGAAAAACCGGACGAAGAATTCGTCCGGTCATGGCACGTCAAATCTCATAATCGCTCTTTGATCGAACAGCGCGTCTAGAAGACGCTATGCTTGCTGTTCATCTTCTTGAGGTCTTCGCTTTCGCGGCGCAGGGCAGTGACTGTTGACGCCACGGACACGACAAACATGATGCTGATAAGGGCGGTAAGCACAGTTAAGATCGTGAACATGGGCAAGCCTCCTGGCCGTTGCGCTCACGTCCCTCAGTACTGGCTCATGACGGCGGCGCGTGCCGACGCATAGGGGCCATATACCTTGGACGCATCAACTTTCTGATCGTAAAGCGCGATAGTTGCAGCAACCATACCTGTCATCATTACCATCCAAACTGCATTAATCATGGTAACCTTATTGGGCATATTATCTTCCTTGTGCGGCGTATCGCGTTACGCTTCGGTTGAATGAACGCATCCGTCTGGAAATGGTTCCGTCGGATATTGACTGGTCGTTTACCAAGCCCGATCTGAAGCGACTTTGAATGCCTCGTTCATCTGGCGTTCAGAAAGCTTAATCGGTTTAAATGTCACCTTACCCATCGTTCTGATGATGGCTCGATGCTCGCGGACGTCGGAACGCACCCAATCGGCATCGTTGCGGCTCTGCACGTAGGAATAGAGAGATTCCGCAATGAGCGAGAGGAAGACGGCAACCACGACAAGAATGACCAACATGAGACTTTTCCGGGTAGGGCCGCTGCCGGAAGGCAACGGTTGATGACGCTGCCTGTTATAAGGATAGGCATCTGAAGCCGCCTTGAACGGTGCATTCATCCATCGTTCAGTTGCGGGCAAATGACTTGCGGGAAGCCATTATCCGTGACAAAAGGCGTCGAAAGAAACGGCCGGGCACATGACGACAGCTTTTTATCCGGGGTCCTTCGACCCGATCACAAACGGACATCTGGATGTGCTCGTTCAGGCGCTGAGCGTTGCCTCGAAGGTTATCGTCGCAATCGGCATTCATCCGGGCAAGACGCCGCTCTTTTCCTATGACGAGAAGGCCGAGTTGATCCGCAGTTCGCTGGCTGAAGCGCTACCGAGCAAGGCCGACGACATTTCCGTCGTTGCCTTCGACAATCTGGTGGTCGACGCCGCACGCGCGCACGGCGCGAGCCTGTTGATCCGCGGCCTGCGTGATGGCACCGATCTCGACTATGAAATGCAGATGGCAGGCATGAACAGGCAGATGGCGCCCGATATTCAGACCGTCTTTCTGCCGGCAGGAACCGCCTCGCGGCCCATAACGGCCACATTGGTCCGTCAAATCGCAGGCATGGGAGGCGATGTCAGCGCATTTGTGCCGACGGCAGTCTTGAAAGCCCTACAATCCAAGCGCAAATCCTAGGCGACATTTTTCGCCGCAACGGAGCCAACATGAAACTCTTTTATCTCGCATTTGCCGGCGTGCTTTATCTCGCTTCCTTTGCCGGGGACGCCTTTGCGGCCGACACCCTGACGATCCAGCTCAAGAGTGGCCCGGTTGTGATCGAACTCGCGCCGGACGTTGCACCGAAGCACGTTGCCCAGATCGAAGCGCTGGCCAAGAAGGGCGCCTATGACAACGTCGCCTTCCACCGCGTCATCGAAGGTTTCATGGCCCAGACCGGTGACGTGCAGTACGGCAACATGGAAAAGGGCTTCGACAAGAACCAGGTTGGCACCGGCGGTTCCGACCTGCCGAACATTCCGGCCGAGTTCTCCAAGAAGCCATTCGTGCGTGGCACGGTCGGCATGGCGCGCTCGCAGGATCCAGATTCTGCAAATTCGCAGTTCTTCATCATGTTCGCTGACGGCTCCTTCCTGAACGGCCAGTACACGGTCGTCGGCAAGGTCGTCTCGGGCATGGAGAACGTCGACAAGATCAAGCGTGGCGAAGGCCAGAACGGTGAAGTCAGCGATCCCGACAGGATGATCAAGGTCACCGTCGGCAAGAAGTAAGTTTCAAGAGAAGTAGGAGAAAAAGAAATGGCCGAGATCAAGGATCCCGAAAACACCATCATCCTGGAAACCACCAAGGGCAAGGTTGTGATCCAGCTGCTGCCGGAAGTGGCGCCTGGTCACGTCGCCCGCATCAAGGAACTCGCGCGCGAGGGTGCTTACGATGGCGTCGTCTTCCACCGCGTCATCAACGACTTCATGGCCCAGACGGGCGACGTGAAGTTCGGCAAGAAGGGCGGCGAGAGCTTCAACCCGGGCCGTGCCGGCATGGGCGGCTCCGAGAAGCCGGACCTGAAGGCCGAATTCTCGGCAATCAGCCACATTCGCGGCACCTGCTCGATGGCGCGTTCGCAGAATCCAAACTCGGCCAACTCGCAGTTCTTCATCTGCTTTACCGATGCTCCTTGGCTGAACAAGCAGTACTCCGTCTGGGGCCAGGTCATCGAAGGCATGGACAACATCGACAAGATCAAAAAGGGCGAACCGGTCGTCGATCCGGACTCGATCGTCTCGATGCGGGTTGCCGCCGACGTCTGATTGTGATGTTTGCTGGAACCCGCCCTTGCGCGAAAGCGCGGGGCGGGTTTCGCTTTGCCTGGACCAGCCTTCCCGGAATTGCCCCGATGCGTGTAGACCTTTTCGATTTCGAGCTGCCTGAGGAGCGGATTGCGCTGCGGCCCTCGGAGCCGCGCGACAGCGCGCGCCTGCTCGTCGTCGAACCCAATGGCGAGACGCAGCTTTCCGATCACCGCGTCAGTGACCTGCCGTCGTTCCTGAGGGCGGGGGATGCGCTCGTTTTCAATGATACGAAGGTCATTCCCGCCCAGCTTGAAGGCATTCGCCACCGTGAGGGCGCGGGCGGCCAGCAGGTTTCGGCGACGCTGCACATGCGGGTCGGCGCCAACCGCTGGAAGGCGTTTGCCAAGCCAGGCAAGCGCATCAAGGTTGGCGATAGGATTGCCTTCGGCCATGATGGCGAAAGCTGCCTCCTCGGGGCGCTCGACTGCACCGTGGAGGAAAAAGGCGAGGGCGGCGAGGTGACGCTGGCCTTCGATCTGTCGGGCCCGGCGCTCGATGAAGTCATCCATTCCGTCGGCCATATTCCGCTGCCGCCCTATATCGCCGCCAAGCGCGCCGAGGACGAGCGCGACCGCGCCGATTACCAGACCATCTACGCCCGCGAGGACGGCGCTGTCGCCGCACCCACCGCCGGGCTGCATTTCACGCCCGAGCTCTTCGAAGCGCTCGACAAGGCCGGCATCGAGCGCCATTTCGTGACGCTGCATGTCGGCGCCGGCACTTTCCTGCCGATGAAGGTCGACGATACCGACGATCACAAGATGCATCTCGAAAGCGGCTATGTCAGCGGCGAGACGGCCGCCAAGCTCAATGCCGTGAAGGCGAGGGGCGGGCGGATTATCTGCGTCGGCACCACCTCGCTGCGGCTGATCGAGAGTGCCGCGCAGGATAGCGGCGAGATCCGCGGCTGGGCAGGCGCCACCGGCATCTTCATCACGCCGGGCTACCGCTTCAAGGCAGTCGACGTGTTGATGACCAACTTCCACCTGCCGCGCTCGACGCTATTCATGCTGGTCTCGGCCTTTGCCGGCCTTGAGACCATGCACGCGGCCTATGACCACGCCATTTCCACAGGCTATCGCTTCTACTCCTATGGCGATTCCAGCCTTCTTTTCCGGAAAGACTAGATGACCGAGAACTTCCAGTTCACCCTCAAGAAGACCGATGCCGGCGCCCGTCTGGGCGAGGTATCCATGCCGCGCGGGACGATCCGTACCCCCGCCTTCATGCCCGTTGGCACCGTTGGCACCGTCAAGGCGATGTATCTCGACCAGGTGCGCGAAGGCGGCGCCGATATCATTCTCGGCAACACCTACCACCTGATGCTGCGCCCGACGGCGGAACGCGTCGCACGGCTTGGTGGCCTGCACAAGCTCATCCGGTGGGATGGACCGATCCTGACGGACTCGGGCGGCTTCCAGGTCATGTCGCTTTCCGGTCTGCGCAAGCTCGACGAGCAGGGCGTGACCTTCAAGAGCCATGTCGACGGCAGCCTGCACCACATGTCGCCGGAACGGTCGATCGAAATACAGGGGTTGCTGGGCAGCGATATCCAGATGCAGCTCGATGAATGCGTGGCGCTTCCGGCAGAGCCGCGTGAGATCGAGCGCGCCATGGAACTGTCGCTGCGCTGGGCCGAGCGCTGCAAGGTGGCCTTCGGCAACCAGCCGGGCAAGGCGATGTTCGGCATCGTGCAGGGCGGCGATATTCCGGCGCTGCGTGTGCGTTCGGCCGAGGCGCTGGCACAACTCGACCTCAAGGGCTATGCGGTCGGCGGGCTTGCCGTTGGTGAACCGCAGGCCGTCATGCTGAAGATGCTGGAGGAGACTCTTCCGGTTCTGCCGACCGAGAAGCCTCGCTATCTCATGGGTGTCGGCACGCCTGAAGACATCCTGCGCTCGGTGGCGCGCGGTATCGACATGTTCGATTGCGTGATGCCGACCCGCTCGGGCCGACACGGCCTGGCGTTTACCCGCCGTGGCAAGGTCAACATCCGCAACGCGCGCCATGCCGAGGACATGCGTCCGCTCGACGAGCAGTCGAATTGCCCGGCGACGCGCGATTACTCGCGCGCCTATCTGCACCACCTCGTGCGCTCCAACGAGGCGCTCGGCGGGATGCTGCTCTCGTGGAACAACCTCTCTTACTATCAGCAACTGATGCAGGGGATCCGTAAGGCGATCGCCGAAGGTCGCTTCGCCGACTTCATGGCGGAGACGGAAGCGGAATGGGCGAGGGGCGATCTCGATCCGGTGTGACGGGGCCCGCCTGGCTTCGCGCCAGGCACATCAGAACGCGCTCTATCAGCACAGGCAGCCTCCGCTGGCTTAGGTCTCAAATGCCTTCGCTATCGGTGCTCGGCACGATCTGGACGGCATTGATCTTGTAGTCTCCATTGGGCTGGCGAGACACCTGGTAGACTGCGGTCCAGTCCTTGCCGTCGCGGCCGGTGATGAGGACTTCCTGGTAGATCACCGCGCCGTTGTCGATCGACCGGCTGCGCCCGAACGCATAGTTTCCGGGGTGATAGACAGGCTCATAACTCTTCTTGACCATGGCGAAGAAGACGTTCTTGTCGGGATAAAGCTGCTTCAGCCCAGGGGTCGCATAAGAGTAGGCCGCCTCAGCGTCGTCACGCAGAAATGCCCTGATCTGCTCCTCGATCATCGTGCGCGTTGCCTCGGTCGGATCTTCGGCGCGGAGGGCGGCGACCGATACGAGGGACGCAACGCATAAAACAAGCACTGCGAAAAAAGCGCGCATCGGAATAACTCCAGCTATCTAGCAGAATTGTAGGGCTGCCGACGCGTAGGAAAAGGGGCACGCCCAAGCATTGTCTCGTTTGAAACCGCGCGATGGCAAATATGCCGGAGGTCGCTGCACCGGTTACGGTGAAGATCGGACCGTATGAGCGCCGAGGTTTACGCAGACGGCGCCACCCTATACAGGCACATTATGCTCAACCAACCTGGGCTGGATCGTGCATTATCGATACATGAAGGAAGACCAAAATGAGTGACCAGAACGACGACTACATCTACGACGAAGCGACTGGCGAGTGGCGCCCGGCATCCGAAATCGCCGCCGAGAAAGCCAGGGCCGCGGAGGTCCGCGACGCGTCGGGCAATGTCCTTGCCGATGGGGATTCCGTCGTTCTGGTCAAAGATCTCAAAGTCAAGGGTGCGGGCCAGACCTTGAAGCAAGGCACCGTCATCCGGTCCATCCGATTGACCGACAATCCCGAGGAGATCGATTGCCGGCACGATGCGATCAAGGGGCTCGTTCTGCGTACAGAGTTCGTTCGCAAGCGTTGATCGAGCGCCTTGCATCGGCGGCCACATCAAGCGTCTTCGCTATCTGATCTGGGAAACGGCACCAGGCGTGAACAATCGGTGCCGCGGCAACTCTGCACAGTTCGACATAGCCGGGCCGCGATCTGGGGTCGGAAGCGATGCGCGCGAAGTTGCGGCGCTGCCTTGCATGCAAGGTTGCTTACTGGTGCCGGAAGAGATGGCGCCAGACGCGGTCAGGCTACCGATCGCTAGAGACACCATGGGCCGCTGCCTTCGCCCGATCTTCTTTTCCTTGTCAGCACCGAGATCGGCCGGCGGCTCAGCCAATCTGAAGTGAGCGTGGCTTGGTTGGTGCATCCAGCAGCAAGCCGAAGGGGCGCCAGTTCTCACATTCACCTCATGGAGAACCTAACCCAAGTGCATAACGCCTGTTTTGCAGGGTAGGGGATCAGCCGCTTTCGCGCAAATGAGCGATGAAGACCTCGGCTGGCGTTTTGTAGCCCAGGCATTTGCGTGGTTGGTCATTGAGGTGGCGGCCGAGATCGATCAGATCGCGCTGAGACACGGCGGCAATATCGGTATTGCCTGGCGTGAAGCGGCGAATGCGTTTGTTGGCGTTTTCCACCGCGCCTTTCTGCCACGGCGCACTGGGATCGCAGAACCAGCTGCGCGCACAGATGCCATCTTCCAAAGCCCTGAAGCCGGCAAACTCCGTGCCGCGGTCGAAGGTAAAGCTCTGACGTGCACAGGATGGCAGGGCAGAGAACGTTTCGATGATCTTATCCATAATTGGACGAGAATGCCGGCTTTGGTTCTTGATCATCACCGTGTAGCGACTCTTGCGTTCAACGAGGGAGGTGACGTTGGCATGACCGAGGTCGCGCGCGAAGATCAAAAGGTCGCCCTCCCAGTGGCCAAATTCGGATCGATCGCCAATAAAATCAGGACGTTGCGATATCCGGTGACTGGCCGGAAACACGCTGTTTCGCGGCTTCCTCGCTCCACGCGGGCGGCGTTTGCGGCGCGCCTCAGGCAGATAGCGGTAAAGGCCAAGCCCGTAATCTTCCTTGCCGTAGATGAAGCGGTAGATCGTCTCAGCACAGATGCGAACCAGGCTGACGCCGTCGGCCAGCAGACGGCCAGCGATCTGTTCCGGCGACCAGTAGGCCTTCAACCTCTCGATCACCATGCCACGAAGATGCGGATGGCGCCTGAGTTTCCTCAACCGCCTGCGGCGCTCCTTGGCGATGTCATCGGCAACGGTACTGTAATAGCCGTCGTAGTCCGGAAGCTCATGATCGCGAAACGTATTGCGCCTTATCTCGCGATAGATCGTCGACCGGTGACGACCGAGTTGGCGCGCCATCTCATTGACCGGCACCTTCCGTTCAACCAGACGGTGGAGGCGACGACGATCGGCGAGAGAAAGCTGCGTATATCATCGGGACATGCCAAAATCTCCAAAGTGAAGCCATTGAAATCATTGGCATGTCGCACTTGGAAATAGAATGTACCGCGGAAGTGCTGTGGCGGAGAAGTTGGAATGTCCGGCGGTTTGCAAAGTAGAAATGTCCGACTGGTCGCTACACTGTACAGCGACCAGCCCCGATCTGAGCGGCTGATCCCGC